>JAZKJE010000023.1:4152-19056 GCA_040384525.1 Pseudomonadota bacterium | reverse complement strand
GTGGCGTTGGGGTGCTGACTGAAGTCCGGAAAAGCCAGCTCCACCACGCGCTCGCGGGCATCGCTGCGGTTTGCGTCCTGCGTGCGAAACTTGCGCGCCGTGATCACCAGCTCGCCGGCGGTGGTCATCTTGGTGCCCGCGAGCGTCTTCAGCTGCTGATACGCATAAGGCGGCAGCCCGAGCGCGAACACGTTCACCCGCAGCTGCACTGCGGTTGCGACCTTGTTGACATTCTGCCCACCGGGCCCGGAGGCGGCGAGGAACTTCTCCTCGACGATCGCCTCTTCAGGCAGGTGCGTCACGGCCGAAACCAATGTTGTGGAAGCGCAGCGGCAAAGGCGCCTCGGCCTTGATCTCCGGCTTGCCCTCACGCGGCACGATCAGCTCGGCAGCGTGCAGCATCACGGCGGGCCCACCCGCGCCGTAGACCGGATCGCCCAGAATCGGGAGCCCCAGCCCCTCGGCGGCGTGGACACGCAACTGATGCGTGCGCCCCGTCTTGGGGAAGAACGCGACCATCGCCCTGCCCTTCACCCGCTCGATCACTTCCCAGCGCGTGAAGGCCGGCTTGCCCTTGGGATCGCCGGTCATCCGCCAGCCTTCTTCCTCGGACGAAATCTTGATCAGCGGCATATCGATCTCGCCGCTATCCGCCTCGGGCTCACCATCGAGCACCGCGACATATCGCTTGGTGACCAGCCCCTGCTCAAACGCCTGCCCGAAGCGCTTATGCGCCTTTGGATTGCGCGCGAGGAGCAGGCAGCCGCTGGTATCGCGGTCGAGCCGGTGGACGGGCAGCGGCAGGCGCTGGAAGCCGAAAGTCAGCTCACCGAGCATATCCTCCAGGCTTTGCGCACGGTCGCGCGGCCGATCGACTGGCAGCCCGGCGGGCTTGTCGATGATCAGCGCTTCGCCGTCGATGAAGAGTACACGATCCTTGAACATCGCCGCCCTATACACTTTCAGGCGGAATGCGCGAGGCTAGCGGAAGCGGATCTCGCAGACCGACATGCGGCCCTGAACCGTGGTGCGCCACTGCCCGCTCCACTCGCCACGCATCTCGCGCGCCTTGTTGCGGCACTTCGTCTCGGCGTCCGACTGGTTCCAGATCGGGCCAACCTCGATCTCGCGGGTCGCGCCGCCGCCCCAGCCACCGCCATTATTGCCGCCGCCACCGCGACCGGTATCGATCTCACAAACCGACATGCGGCCCTGGATCGTGGTGCGCCACTGGCCGTTCCACTCTCCACGCAGCTCGCGCGCCTTGTTGCGGCACTTCGTCTCGGCGTCGCGCTGGTTCCAGATCGGGCCGACTTCCACATCGCGCACGCCGCGATCATTGCCGCGATCATTGCCGCGATCATTGCCGCGATCCCAGCCGCCACCATTGTTGTTATCGCCACCGCCACGACGGCCGCGCCAGCCACGGCCACGCGCGCCGGCATCCACATCGGTGATCCGGTAGAGGAACCGCGGCTGGCCGAAAGCGGGCGCGCCGCTGATCTCACGCGAGCGCAGATCGATCCACACCCGAGCGCCGCGTGCGCGGTCAAACAGATTGACGCGATTGGCGTCACGGCCCTGCTCGTCGAATTCGTGGATCAGCGTGCCCTCTGCCCCGAACTCGATCCAGCGCCCGCTATCGATCTGCTCGAACGATCCGCCGCCGGTGTGAAACACGCGGGTAACGTTGCGCCCATCCACGCCGCGCTGAACGGCGGGGGCGTCATGGCTGTTCGCCAGCGCAGGGGCAGCCGGAACGGCAAGAACAACGGCAAGTGCGGCGATACGGGCGATCATGGCTCGATCCTCTCAAGAGTCTGCGCGCCCATAGTGACGCCTTGGTTGCGTAAGCGCAACGAAAGGCAAAACGGCGGCCGGGCCCCGAAGGTTCCGACCGCCGTTCGCGAGACCGCGTCACAGGGGGGAGGGACGCGGCCCGCAGGGAGAGTTACGCAGTCAGCTTGATCGCCGTCTCGGCAATGCGGCGGCCCTGATAGCGTGCGCCGTCCAGATCGATCGCGCTCGGCTGGCGGCTGCCGTCGCCGCCCGCCACGGTGGTCGCGCCATAGGGTGCGCCGCCAACGATCTCGCTGTTATCCATCTGCCCGGCATGCCCGTAATCGAGCCCCACGATGGTCAGGCCGAAGTGCAGCAAATTAGTGATGATCGAGAATAGCGTCGTCTCCTGCCCGCCATGCTGGGTCGCCGTCGCGGTGAAGGCACCGCCCACCTTGCCGTGCAGCGCGCCGCTCATCCACAGGCCGCCTGCAGTATCCCAGAATGCCGCCATCTGGCTTGCCATCCGCCCAAAGCGGGTGGGTGCGCCCACGATGATCGCATCATAGCCCTTCAGCGCGTCGACGCCGGAGATCACCGGATGGCGATGATCGGCAAAGCCTGCGGCCTTGGCGACTTCTGCCGGTGCAGTCTCGGGAACGCGCAGCACATCGACTTCCGCACCCGCGGCTCGCGCGCCTTCGGCAACGGCATCGGCCATCGTCGAGAGGTGGCCGTAAGACGAATAATAGAGAACCAGAACCTTGGTCATTTCGAATTCCTCGGAAAAAAACGGGGGGTGTCCGCCACGCCCCAGGGAGAAGGCGTGGCGGACGGGGGCTTATTCGGCGTCGACCAGAACGATCTCGGCATCTTCGATCGCAGTGATCGTGTAGGTGCCGCCGCGCAGGGCTACGCCGTCGCGCGCATCCACGCGCTCGCCATCCACTTCGATGGTGCCGATTGCGGGGACTAGATAGGCATGCCGCCCCTCGCCCACGATCTGCGTCACGCTCTCGCCAGCCTTCAGCGTAGCACCCAGCACCCGGGCATCGGCCCGGATCGGCAGCGCATCGTCATCCTCGGCAAAACCAGAAGCCAGCGTCACGAATTTGCCGCCGCGGTCGTCCTTGGGAAACGGCTTGGCGCCCCAGCTCGGCTGGCCGCCCCGCTCACGCGGAATGATCCAGATCTGGAACAGCGTCGTCGTCTCGGGCTCAAGGTTGAATTCGGCGTGGCGGATGCCCGTGCCGGCGCTCATCACCTGAACGTCGCCAGCGCCGGTGCGGCCCTTATTGCCCATCGAATCCTGATGGGTGATCGCGCCGGTGCGGACATAGGTGATGATCTCCATGTCCTGATGCGGATGTGCGGGGAAACCGGAATTCGCGCCGATCTCATCGTCATTCCATACGCGGATCGCGCCCCAGCCCATGCGGTCGGGATCGTGATAGCTCGCAAAGCTGAAATGATGCCGCGCATTGAGCCAGCCATGATTGGCATGGCCAAGAGTCTCAAAGGGGCGCCTATCGATGGTTTTGGTGTCGATCATGATGATCTCCTGTTCTTGAACCCAGAGATAGGAGGCTGTATCGACACATAAATAGAAACGTTGGAAACGGATTGTTTCGCATGAAGCTACCTGACTTCGAAGCCTGGGCCGTTTTCGCAGCGGTAGTCGAGCATCGCTCGTTCAGCGCTGCGGCAGAGGCGCTCAGCGTGTCCAAGGCTACGGTCTCGAAAGCGATCAGCCGCCTTGAGGTTCGCCTTGGCACCACGCTCTTTCACCGCACCTCGCGCCGCCTCACCCTCACCGACAGCGGCCGCGCGCTCGCCGAGCATGCGCAGCGCATCCGCGCCGAAGGCGAAGCTGCCGAGGAAGCCGCGTTCGAATCCGCCAGCGCCCCCGCCGGTCTCGTCCGCGTCGCAGCCCCGCTCACCTTCGGGATCAAGCATCTCGGGCCGGTCATAGCCGAGTTCCTCACCGAGCATCCCGGCATCAAGATCGACCTGCGACTGTCCGATGCCCGCGTCGATATCGTCGCAGAGGGCGTGGACATCGCAATCCGCATTGCCGAACTGCCGGATTCGTCGCTGCGCGCCCGCCGCCTGGGGCCGGTCACCGCGCATATCGTCGCCGCGCCTGCGTATTTCGACAAGAATGGCCGCCCCCGCCATCCCGCCGATCTCGCCGCGCACGCCTGCTTTACCTATGCCAACCTCGCCAATCCCGACGTCTGGCGTTTCCGCAAGGCCGGCGGCGAAGAGGCTTCGGTGCGCGTGGACGGCCCGCTGCGCACCGATAATGGCGAAGCGATGCTGCCTGCTCTGCGCGCAGGGCTCGGTATCGCGATCTTGCCGGGCTTCATTGTCGATGAGGATATTGCGGCCGGCAGGCTGGAAACGGTGCTGCCCGAATGGCTGTCCGGCGCCACCGGGCTGCATCTGGTCACCCCGCCCGGCACGTTGCGCCCCGCACGCGTGGAAACGCTGATGGAGTTCCTCTCCGATCGCCTTAAGCGAATGTGCACCACCTTTTAGCTAAGTGACTCGACTCCGTAACGAAACTGAGTCCCTCCACTACGTAGATTCCCGCGACTCGTGGATTCCTGCGGGTTAGGAAGAAATTAACCTTTTGCCTTCAGACCGAGTTAGGTTAATGAATCGCTCAGGATGCTTCCGCCATGAGGGTGGAATGGGTCCGGTGGGCTAGGGGAACTGGCATGCGCGTGCTGCTGATCGAGGACGAGCCAACGACCGCCAAGGCGATCGAACTGATGCTCACTACCGAAGGCTTCAACGTCTACAAGACGGATCTGGGCGAAGAGGGCTTGGACCTCGCAAAGCTCTATGATTACGATATCATTCTGCTCGATCTGAACCTGCCCGACATGCACGGGTATGACGTTCTCAAGAAGGTTCGTGTCGCCCGCGTGCAAACGCCGGTGCTGATCCTCTCGGGCATCAACGAGATGGATTCGAAAGTGCGCAGCTTCGGCTTCGGCGCTGACGATTACGTCACCAAGCCTTTCCACCGCGAAGAGCTGGTCGCGCGCATTCATGCCGTGGTCCGCCGCTCAAAGGGTCATTCGCAGTCGGTCATCCGCACCGGCAAGCTCGCCGTGAACCTCGACGCGAAAACCGTCGAAGTCGATGGTGCCCGCGTGCACCTCACCGGCAAGGAATATGCGATGCTGGAGCTGCTTTCGCTCCGCAAGGGTACCACGCTCACCAAGGAAATGTTCCTCAACCACCTCTATGGCGGGATGGACGAGCCGGAACTCAAGATCATCGACGTCTTCATCTGCAAGCTGCGCAAGAAGCTCAGCATGGCAACCGAAGGCGAAAATTATATCGAGACCGTCTGGGGCCGCGGCTATGTGCTGCGCGAGCCCGAGGGTGGCGAAGAGGCACTTACAGAAGTCGCCTGATCAAGAAATACAGCGGGGGCTGATGGGCCGCGGTTTCACCAGAAGCCGCGGCCCTTTTTCTTTACAGCCCGTCGACGCTCTTGGAGACGACCACATTCACCGCGACACGGCGGTTCTGCGCCTTGCCTTCTTCGGTCTCGTTGCTCGCCAGCGGATCAGACGTCGCCATGCCGGTCGGGCTCAGCATGCGATACGGCTTCCAGCCGCACTTCTGCTGCAGGAAGTTCATCACCTTGCCAGCGCGCTTGTCGCTAAGCTCCTGGTTGAAGTCCTCGTCACCCGTCGAATCGGTATAACCGACCACCAGGATCAGGGCGTTTTCCATGCTCGCGGCGGAAGCGGCCGTCGTGCAAAGCTCGGCCTTGTCGTTAGCGGAAAGATCCGCCTTGCCGGTCTCGAAATGCACGTTGGTGGTGTTCTTGACGTTATACTTGTCGATATCGCCCATGCGGCCGCGCAGCGCTTCGGTTGCGGCTGTCTGCTCCTCAAAGCGCTGGTCGGTGCCGTTGCGGATCATCGACGCAAATTTCAGGTCGTTCTTCTTGAAGCTGATCTGGCTGGCGACCAGCCCGTCACCGCCCTGCATGGTCTTGGCTGTGATCGGCAGGCCGTTGAGCAGCGAGTCCGAAGCCAGCTTGCTGCGGCTGCTGAACAGGCCGCCACCGGCCTTGATCTGGGTGGCATCGTTGATGGTGAGGATCGTGCTGCTGCCATCGGCAAGGTTGACCTTGATCCGGTCACCATTGCGGGCGCCGATCACGCCCTTCACCTCGGGGCCCTTGGTCATGGGCGCTTCGGCCTCGGGCATGCCGGTTACGACGATATTATTGTCCGGCGGGGTCTGATCCTGCGCAGAGGCGCCGGTCGCGACGGACAGCGCCAGTGTAGCAAAAAGGAAGCCAATTGCTGGCTTTTTGGAAATCACACGCATGAAGCAACTCCGAATTACGCCGCCCCGGCTGGCCCCGCGTGTTCGGATTTACCTGTCTGGCAGATGAACGGACCGGGCCAGACCCGGCTTGGAGCGGACAATGAGAGCGCATCGCGCGGCGAACCGATGCCGATCATGCGTCTTGCAATGTAGGATACGGCCTGCTGTGCTGGCGCGGAGGTCGTTATGAGTGCCGCTCTTTGACTTGGTGATTCTCTGACGCACGATAGTGTAAACCTGGTGTAACCTTTGGCCGCTTTATTACGGCCAAACCGGCTTCCTTGGCCTCACCTTTTACTAATCTTCCGCGCCTCGGCATGCCGCTCGGCGCGCTCCAGCAGCGCCTGCAGATCCTCGCGTGATACGTCGAACGTCTCGCCCAGATCGGCCAGCGCCGCGTCGATATCCTCACCCAGCAAGCGCGGCTGCGCGGGCATCGGCGCGGGACGATGCGGGTAGCTGTGGCCCGAAAATCGGTGGAACGCGATGCCTGTCGCCACCAGCAGGATCGCGTTGAGCCCCATCGGCACCAGGGCAAAGGCATAGCCATGCGCCAGGATAGCGGGGCCGCCGATCGCACCCAGCAATGCGGTGCCCCCGCCCGGCGGGTGCAGGCACCGCAAGGCCGACATGCCCAGGATCGCGCTCGACACCGCAACCCCCGCCGCCAGCGCGCCATGGCCCAGCCAATGCGCCGCCGCGACACCGCACAAGGTCGAGACGATGTTGCCCCCGATAACGGGCCAGGGCTGGCCAAGCGGGCTAGACGGTACGCCGAACACCAATACCGCCGATGCCCCGATCGGCGCGGCGAGCAGCAGCCCGGCGCCTGTGTCGCCCGCGATCAGCGTGCTGACCAGCGCCGTCAGCCCGATGCCGATCAGCGCGCCAAGCGCGGCAATCCAGCGCTCATGCCAGTTGGCGCCCGCAAGCAGCGGTAGTGCGAACAGCTTGCCCGGCATGCGGCCTATGGCTTCTTCTGCCAGACGCGCTCGCCATTCACCCAGGTTTCCAGCACCTGCGTCGCGCGCAGATCGGTGGGCGATGCGAGCATGGGATCGCGGTCCAGGATCAGGAAGTCGGCCTTCATGCCAACGCTCAGCCGGCCGACCTTGTCTTCGGCAAACCCGGCATACGCCGCGCCGGTGGTGAAGCCCGCCCAGCCCTGCTCACGGGTGACCGATTCCTCCGGCCGCCACCCGCCATAAGGCTGCGATTGCGCGTCCATCCGCGTGAAACTGGCCGCCCAGCCCGCCCAGGGATCGGGGCTCTCGACCGGGAAGTCCGATCCGAACGCCAGCTTCGATCCGTTCTGCAGCATCGAGCGCCAGGCGTAGGCACCCTTCAGCCGGTCCGGACCCAGCCGCGCTTCGGCCATCGTCCGGTCGCTGGTCTGGTGGACGGGCTGCATCGAAGCGATCGTCCCGAACTTGCCGAAGCGCGGCAGGTCTTTCGGGTCTACAATTTGGGCATGCTCGATCCGCCAGCGGCGGTCCCCCTTATAGGTGTCGGAGAGCACTTCGATGGCATCCAGCGCCTGCTGATTGGCGCGATCGCCGATTGCATGGACCGCGATCTGGAACCCGTCCATTGCCCCGCGGATCATCATGTTGAGCAATTGATCGTCGGAGAGGAAGCCCAGCCCCTTCTGTCCGGGCGCGTCGGCATAATCGGCCTTGAGCCACGCACCCCGGCTGCCCAGCGCGCCATCGGCATACAGCTTGATCCCGCCCATCCGCAGCCGATCATTATACAGCCAGGGCGTAGGCGCCTGCCCGGCAACCGCCAGCACCGTCTCGACGCCGCTCGCATAGGACATGATCCGCACCTTGAGCAGGCCGAGATCGCCCATCCGGCGATAGGTCAGCCAATCCTGCGCCGTCGTGCCCATGTCTGCCGCCGACGTGATGCCCAGCGAAAGCAACCGATCCTGTGCGGCCAGGAAAGCGGCGTTGCGCTCACGCGGGGTAAGCTGCGGGATTGCCTTCGTCACCAAATCCATCGCGCCATCGACCAGCACGCCAGAGGGCGCACCCTGCGCATCGCGCTCGATGCGCCCGCCATTGGGATCCTTGGTCTCGGCCTTTACGCCCGCCAACTCCAGCGCGCGGCTGTTCGCCCAGCCGGCATGGCCATCGACACGATCGAGCCAAACCGGACGATCGCCCACCACGGCATCGAGTTCGGCAGCGGTCGGGAAGCGACCCAGACCCCATTTTTCCTGGTTCCAGCCGCCGCCCAGCACCCATTTGTTCGGATTGGCCGTGGCATAATCCCGGATCTTGCCGAGCGCTTCCTGAAGCGACGTCGTCGCCGAAAGATCGAGCCGGAGCAGCTGATCGCCCAGCCCCATCACATGCCCGTGCCCGTCGATCATCCCCGGCACGAGCGTCTTGCCGCCCAGGTCGATCTTCCACTCCAGCTCTTTCGGCCGCGGGCGCCGGTCCCCGTGCTTGAGGATCACGCTGATCTTGCCATCGCGATTGAACACGATGCCCGTGAAGCGGACGACGGCGCCCTTTTCGTCGAGCGTCATGCCGTTGACGTTGTCGATCAGTCCGTCGGCATACGCAGCCGGCGAAAGGAACAGGGCGGCGGCCGCGATCAGGCGCAAGATTAGCTTGGTCATCGCCAAGCGATAGGCGGTGTTCCCCCCGTGCGCCAGATGGTCTAGGCGGCGCATATGGCGACCAAGACAATCAGCGCGAGCGCGCAGCTCCCCGTAACCATCGATGACGTCCGTGCGGCAGCGGCGCGGATTATGGGCTCGGTCGTCCGTACCCCGACGCTGGTGAGCAAGACGCTGTCAGACCTGACCGGCGCCACGGTCTACCTGAAGTTCGAGAACCTGCAGTTCACCGCCGCCTATAAAGAGCGTGGCGCGCTCAACACGCTGCTGCAGCTGGACGAGGCAGCCCGCTCAAAGGGCGTGATCGCGGCATCGGCCGGCAATCACGCACAGGGCCTCGCCTATCACGCCACCCGCCTGGGCATCCCAAGCACCATCGTGATGCCGAAGAACACGCCGATCGTGAAGGTCATGCAGACCGAAGGGCATGGCGCCAACGTGATCCTCGAAGGCGAGACGTTTGACGCCGCGTACGCCCGCTCGCGCGAATTGGAGGCCGAACACGGTCTCACCTTCATCCACCCGTTCGACGATGCCCGCATCATCGCCGGGCAAGGCACCGTGACGCTCGAAATGGTCGAGGACGTGCCCGATCTGGATACGCTGATCGTGCCGATCGGTGGCGGCGGACTGATCTCCGGCGCTTCGCTGGTCGGCAAATCCGAAGGCCGCGCGATCGAAGTGATCGGTGTGCAGGCCGAACTCTACCCTTCGATGTACAATCGCATCAATCACACCGACATGCCCTGCGCCGGCGATACGCTGGCCGAGGGTATTGCGGTCAAGGAACCGGGCGGGATCACCAGCAAGATCGTCGAGGCGCTGGTTGACGATATCGTTTTGGTGAGCGAGCGGCGGCTGGAGGAAGCACTCAGCCTGTTGCTCCAGATCGAGAAGACCGTGGTGGAAGGCGCTGGCGCCGCTGGGCTCGCGGCGTTGCTCGGCGAGCCTGAGCGCTTTCGCGGCAAGACCGTTGGCATCATCCTGTGCGGCGGCAATATCGACACCCGCCTGCTCGCTTACGTGCTGCTGCGCGATCTTGCCCGCTCGGGCCGCATGGCGCGGCTGCGCATCCGCCTGCAGGATCGGCCGGGAGCGCTCTATAAGGTGGCCCAGATCTTCGAGCAGCTGTCGGTCAACATCCTCGAACTGTCGCACCAGCGCATTTTCACCAATCTGCCGGCCAAGGGCCTGAGCCTCGACGTGGAATGCGAGACCCGCGACCGCGCCCATCTCGATCGGCTGATGACGGCGCTGCGGCGCGCGCAATATGAAGTGAGCCAGGTCGAACTCGCCTAGCGCCGAAGCTGTGGCCCGCGCGCCACAGCGCTTTGACTTTCGCAATCCGACCAAGTGAATCGGGCGTGCGACAGGACGAGTCCGGGGCGATTCACATGCGCTTGGAAAGGCGATACGATCGCGCAACGAGCCGCCTTTGCTGCGGCCAAAAGGTTAACAGCACCCGTTCGCGTATCGTCGTGAAACGGTGGAAAAGCTTGTTTTCCGTAGATGCGCCCGCTGCTTAATTGTTAACCTTCTTTCATGGTAAAGCGGCTTTTCATCACCCCAAACCCGCTTCATAGTCTCTCCAACGACCGAAACAGAGCGGCCGTTAATGAGGGGGCTTACAAGCGGTGACTGCACTTTCCCGTTTTCCGAGATTCTTCGTTACCAGCCCTTCGCCATGCCCTTATCTGCCGGGCAAGCAGGAACGGAAGATCTTCACCGAGCTCGCGGGCCAGCATGCCGGCGAACTCAACGATGCGCTGGGCCGCATCGGCTTTCGCCGCAGCCAATCGGTCGCGTATCGCCCCAGCTGCGCGGGCTGCACCGCCTGCGTCTCGGTCCGTGTCGTCGCCGAGCAGTTCGAGCCCAACTCGACCCAGCGCAAGCTGATCCGCCGCCACGCCGATCTCGAAATCACCGCCTGCAAGCCCTGGGCGACCGAAGAGCAATTCGCTTTGCTCCAGCGCTACCTTGCCAAGCGCCACCCGGGCGGCGGCATGGCCGCGATGGATGAGAATGATTATGCCGACATGGTCGAGCAATCTCCGGTCAGCAGCTATGTGATCGAATATCGCGAGCCTTCGGTGAACGGCGAGCGAGGCAAGCTTGTCGGCGCATGCATCACCGATCAGCAGGCCGATGGCCTCTCGATGATCTACAGCTTCTTCGATGCCGATGAAGATACGCGGTCGGGCCTCGGCAACTATATCATCATGGAACACATCATGCGCAGCCGCGCTGCGGGCCTGCCCTATGTGTATCTCGGCTATTGGGTGAAGGGCAGCGAGCGGATGGCCTATAAAACGCGCTATCGGCCGATCGAAGTGCTTGGCCCCAATGGCTGGTCGCTGCTTGAGGACGAGGACCAGGTGTTCTCGATGCCGATCCCTTCGCGGGTAACCGAAGCGGCTTAGGCTATTCTTCCACGCCTAGCTGATCGACGTGCAAATCCACGTCGAGCTCTTCCTTGCCTTTCCCGATCCGCATTCCCGCAATCGACGCTGCCCCCAGCGCATCGAGCCCGACTGCGACGCGGACATAGCTGGCGTCCGGCGACAGGCCGGTCACCGGATCGAAACCGATCCAGCCAATCCGTTCGATATGTGCCTCTGCCCAGGCATGCGGCGCGCTGTGGCTTTCCTCACCGTCGCTGCGGTAACCCGAGACGTAGCGCGCCGGGATATGCAGGCTGCGCGCGCCGGCTATGAACATCTGGGCGACATCACGCGAGCTGGTGGATTTGGCCGCGAACGCCTCGGCTGCCGTCGCGCCCGTATCCGGCGCATCGGGGGCACCAGGGAAACGGACATGTAGCGCGGTGTTGAGCCGGTGCATCTTCTCCAGAGGATCGCCGCTGCCGATATGGTCCGCAGTAAAGTCGATCAGATCGGTATCGGCGAGCGTACGCGGCGTTGTGCGAAGATAGAAAAGCGGCGGCAGCGGATCGACAGCGTCGCGGATTACGCCGGTGGCTTCGTTGGTCAGCACTTCGCCGATCACGGTGATGTCGATCGCGGCCAGAGGCCCCTCGGCATAGAGCATCGTGATGGCATTGCCGAAGCCGTCGGTGGCTTCCCGCAGGCGCGCGTCGCAATCCACCCCAATGTGCCAGTTCACCACAGTCTGGTCCTGCGTGTCGCAGGGGGTGAGGCGCAGCATCTGGACAAGCCGCGCCTGTGGCTCGCTGAAGCGGTAATGCGTGTTATGTTCGATTGCGATGCGCATCAGGTGAACCGGAACTGGCGGGCGATAGCGGCGTCGAGCATCGCATTTTCGGCGATGAACGCTTCGAGATATTGGTGGAGCCCGCTGACGATGATCTGGGTGGTCTTGGTCTTCTGCAGTCGCGACATGCGGGCGCGGGCCATGCGGTCCGCCTCGCCCTGCAGTCCGGTCCGCTTGGCGAGCGCACTTAGAAGCCCGACAGTCTCCTCGACACACGCGGCAAGGCTGCGCGGCAGTTCGGCGCGGCTGACCAGCAGATCGATCACATTCCGCGGCTGGAGCCCGTCATTATACACCCAGCGATAGGCGTTTACCGCCGACACGGTCTGGAGGATCGTCGTCCATTGATCCCGGTCGACCACGCCACCCACCGGCTCGCCCTTGGGCAGCAACAAATGGTATTTCACATCGACCAGCCGCGCCGTGTTGTCCGCGCGCTCCACAGCGGCGCCGAGCTGGATCAACAAGGTCGGCTCATTGCGCATCATCCGGTGGATTGCGCCTTCGAAACCGCGGGTCTCGCCCTTGACCTGCTCGACCAGATTCAGCGTCGCAGTGGAGCCCCCGGTCGAGGCGCGGTTCTGGAAGAGCAGCCAGGCGCGGTTGATCGCAGTCCATGCCTCGCGGGTTAGTGCGGTGCGGACGGCGCGGGCATTGTTGCGCGCCATATCGAGGCAGCGGACGATCGAGCCGGCATTGTTGGGATCAAGCGTCAGGAAGCGCGCGACATGTGCCTGCGTCAGTGGATTGCCGGTGAGCGCAAAGGCTTCGTCGGTATAGCTGACCGCAAGCGCGCTCTTCCACGCCGCTTCGCCTGCAGGGCGCGCGGAAAGCGCATCGAGGCGAACGGTCGCCTCGACCAGCCGCGCGATGAAATCGGCGCGCTCGACATAGCGGCCAAGCCAATAGAGCGCCGATGCGGTGCGCGAGAGCATCAGCATGATGCGGCTCCGTCATCCATCAGCACGAAGCTGTCCTTGGTGCCGCCGCCCTGGCTGGAGTTCACCACCAGCGAACCTTCGCGGAGGGCAACGCGGGTGAGGCCGCCGGGGACGACCTTCACGCCGTTTGCGCCGGTCAATACGAAGGGGCGAAAATCGACATGGCGCGGGGCTAGCCCGGCCTCAACAAGCGTCGGCACGGTCGAGAGCGCCAGTGTAGGCTGGGCGATATAGCGATGCGGCTCGGCAATCAGCGCGGCACGGAACGCTTCGATTTCGTTGCGGCTCGCGGTGGGGCCGACGAGCATGCCGTAGCCGCCGGAGCCATCGACCAGTTTCACCACCAGATCGGCAAGATTATCGAGCACATATTTCAGCGCCTGCGGCTCGCGGCAGCGGAAGGTCTCGACGTTGGGCAGTTTGACCTCGCCACCCGAATAAAAGCGGACAATCTCGGGCATGTACGAATAGATTGCCTTGTCGTCGGCAATGCCGTTGCCCGGCGCATTGAGGATCGCGACATTGCCTGCGCGATATGCGGCGATCAGCCCGGGCACGCCGAGCAGGCTTTCCGGGCGGAAGGCAAGCGGATCCAGATAATCATCGTCGATCCGGCGATAGATCACATCGACACGGACACGACCGCCGATCGTGCGCATCCACACAATATCATCGTCCACCACCAGATCGGCGGGCTCGACCAGTTCGACGCCCATCGCGTCCGCAAGGAAGCTGTGTTCGTAATAAGCCGAGTTGAAATGGCCGGGCGTGAGGACGACGCAGACCGGATCGGATTTGCTGCCGGGCGAAACCGAGCGCATCGTCTCCAGCAGCATGTCCGGATAGCTGTCCACCGCCGCCACACGGAAATCGCGAAACAGTTCGGGACAGAGCCGCAGCATCGCCTCGCGGTTTTCCAGCATGTACGAGACGCCTGACGGCGTCCGCGCATTATCCTCCAGCACGAAGAATTCATCGGGCCCGGTGCGGACCAGATCGATCCCGCAGATATGCGCCCACACGCCATGCGGGGGGCGAACACGGTTTACCTCCGGGCGAAACTGATCGTTGAGCAGCACCAGTTCGGGCGGGATGATGCCCTCCTTGATGATGCGCCCGTCGCCATAGACGTCTTCCAGGAACGCATTGATCGCCTGAACGCGCTGTTCGAGGCCCTCGGACAGCCGCTGCCATTCGCTTTGCAGGAAGATGCGCGGGACGATGTCGAACGGGATGATGCGCTCGGCAGCGTCGCTATCGCCATAGACGGCGAAGGTGATGCCCAGCTGGCGGAACGCGGTTTCGGCTGCCTGTTGGCGGCGCTGCAATTCGGATGGGGGCGTGTCCGCCACCCATTGCGATAGCGCGGCAAACTCGGCGCGCGGGCTTTCCGGCCCGCCATGCCCCCAGATTTCGTCAAACGCCCCGTTTGCTGCCATGCGACCCCAAGTGCCGGAAATGCCGACTGGTTCCATGCTGCAACGGTTTGCTGCGGCGCACAAGGGGGCCTATTTGCCAGCGCGCTCGATAAACATGCTTTGCGTGAGCAACTGCGGCAGCACTTCTGGTTCGGCCTGGCCGGGCTTATACCAGAGATATAGCGGCACCCCGGCGCGGTTATGGCGCTCGATGAAGCGGCCCAGCTCGGGATTGCCATCGGTCCAGTCACCGACCAGCACCGCGACCTTGCCGTCTTTCAGCGCCTGCTCGACTGCCGTGGTTTCGATCACCGCCTTTTCGTTGACCTTGCAGGTGAGGCACCAATCTGCGGTGAAATAGGCGAAGACCGGGCGACCTTCCGCCTGAAGCTGTGCGAGGCGTTTCTCGCTGAAGGGTTCGCCATAGGCCAGCGACTGGGCCTGCGCGGCGGGGCGGATGAAGGCGGTGGCGGCGAGTGCTGCGATCAGCAAAGGCGCGCCGACCAGCCAGCCGCTCAGACCCTGCCGCTGACGACGACCGATC
>JAZKJE010000023.1:0-4142 GCA_040384525.1 Pseudomonadota bacterium | reverse complement strand
CAGAGGCCGATCGCAGCGATGATCGTTGCGCCCACGCCAATCGCGAGGCCCGTCTCGCCCGATTGGCGCCACAGCACCCAGCCGAGCGCCAGCGCGGTCAGGAACATCGGCACCGACAGGATATGCCGCAGCCGCACCATCCACGCGCCCGGCTTGGGCAAGCGACGGCGGAGCGCGGGGATGAAGCCGAGCGCCAGGAATGGCAGCGCGATGCCGAGCCCCAGGCCGCCGAATACAGCGAGCGCTGCAGGCCAGGGCAGGATCAACGCCGCCCCCAATGCGGCGCCCATGAACGGGCCGGTGCACGGCGTCGCGACGAACGCCGCCAGCGCGCCGGTGGCAAACGCGCCGCCAGTGCCCTTGGCCGCCGCGCGATTGACGAAGCCGGGCGCGGATAGCTCGAACAGGCCGGTGAGGTTGAGCGCGATGGCGGTGACGAGCAGCAACAGGATCAGGATCACGCGCGGGTCTTGCAGCTGGAAGGCCCAGCCCAGTGTCGCGCCCCCTGCGCGAAGGGCCAGCAGGCTGCCGCCGAGAACGAGGCAGACCAGAACCACGCCCGCGGTGTACGCCAGCGCCTCCGCGCGTGGATTGCCGTCGCCGTCATTGGCCTTGGCTAGGCTTAGCGCCTTAAGGCTGAGGATTGGGAAGACGCAGGGCATGACGTTGAGCAGCAGCCCGCCGAGCACCGCGCCAAAGAACGCCGCAAGCGCGGCGGCCCAGGGGAAGCTGGTGTCCGCCGGAGGTACGCTGCCGGACTTGGCGGATACGATGAACCCCTGCCCGCCCACTGATAGCACCCCTTCGAGCGCAGTCGGGTTTCCCTTCGCTGCTGTCTCGATCACCAGCCGGTCACCGTCGCGCGCCACGATCTGCGGTGCGGCGTGATCGATCATGTTCTGCGCCAGCGGGTAGAAATAGGCGTCACCGCCGGGTGCGCTTGCCGGATACGGGATTGCGAGGCGGATACGGCCGCCGTCGATCTGATAGGTACCGGTCGACCCGAGCGGCTTGGGCAATGCCTTGCGCCAGCCATCGAAGCGCGTGCGGCGATCCGCGGAAATCGCGCCATCGCCAACGGTCAGCAGTGTCGAGAGTTTGGCTCTTTCGGGCACGCAGATCGCGTCTGTGCAGACGAGGTAATCGAGATCGACATTTACGGGGATTTCGCCCTTCGCATCCGCCGGCAGCTTGAGCGTAACCAGCTGCGCGTAGGGGGCCTCATAAACATAATTCATCAGCCCCGCGATGGTCAGGCGCTGGGGCACCGGAAAGCGGATCGAACCGGCAGTTACGCCATTGGGCAGGCTCCACTTCGCGGTTGCCGGGAAGCCGGCATCGCCCGGATTCTCCCAATAAGCATGCCAGCCCTTATCGGGCCGGGAGGCGAAAGCGAGCGTGACTTCGCTGCCCGGTGCGGGGCGATCCGTCTCGGCGACAAGCTCGATCTGAACGTGCGGCCCCGGCCCTACCGACTGCGCAACGGCAGCGGGCGCGAATAAAGCCGCCGCGATCGACACAAGCAGGAAACGAAGCCAGACCATGCAGCGTCCTTGCCCACGAAGAGCGCTTGAACAATAGCTGTGCGACGCTTTTTGATCAGCAGGAGCTGGCACGATGAAAATGATTCGACCGATTGCAGGGGCGCTGGCGCTGCTCACCGCTCCCGCCGCCCTCGCGCAACAGGCCCCCGTGCCGAAGCTGGTGGTGGTGGTTTCGGTCGACCAATTGTCCGCCGATCTGTTCGCCGAATATCGCGGCCAGTTCCGCGAAGGCTTTGCCCGATTGATGTCCGGCGCCGTCTTCCCCTCGGGCTATCAGAGCCATGCCGCGACCGAAACCTGCCCCGGCCACTCCACGATCCTGACCGGCGCGCGCCCCGCCCGCACTGGCATCGTCGCCAATGACTGGACCGATTTCAGCACGCCGCGCGAGGACAAGACAGTCTATTGCGCCGAAGATACCAGCGTCCCCGGAAGCACATCGAACAAATACACTGTCTCCGACAAGAACTTGAAGGTGCCGACGCTGGGCGAGTGGATGAAGCTCGCCAATCCGGGCAGCCGTGTCGTCTCGGTCGCGGGCAAGGATCGCGCGGCGGTGATGATGGGCGGCCATAAAGTCGACGAACTCTGGTGGTGGGGCGGCAAGAGTTTCGTCTCTTATGCGGGCCGTGCAGAGCCCACGATGGTTACGCGGATGAATGCCGGGATCACCGCGCGGATCGCCGAAGCGCGCGAGCCGCTGGACCTGCCCGGCTTCTGCCAATCGCGCAGCCGCGCCATCCCGGTGGGCACCGAGGGCAAGACCGTGGGCGATGGCCGCTTCGCGCGCGCAGCCGGCGATAAGAGCGGATATCGTGCGTCACCCGAATTCGACGAATCGATCCTGGCGCTGGGAGCTGGCCTGTTCAGCGAGATGAAGCTGGGTCAGGGGCAGGATACCGATCTGCTGATCCTTGGCGCATCCGCCACCGATTATGTCGGGCATGGCAAGGGCACCGAGGGCAGCGAGATGTGCATTCAGATGTTCGCGCTCGATCATTCGCTAGGCCAGCTCTTCGCGGTGCTCGACAAAAGCGGGGTGGATTATGTCGTGGCGCTGACCGCCGATCATGGCGGCCACGATTTGCCTGAGCGCAACCAGGAGCACGGCCAGCCCGGTGCCGCGCGGATCGATCCGAAGCTGCGCGCCAGCGTCATCGGCGGGGAGGTGTCCGCCGCGCTGGGCTTGCCCAAGCCGGCGCTGGTCGGCGGCAGTTTCGGCGATGTCTATGTCATTCCCGAGATTACCGGCGCGGCGCGTGCCAAGGTGCAGGCCGAAGCAATCAAGCGCTACCGTGCGCATCCGCAGGTGGAAGCAGTGTTCACCGCAGCCGAGATCGCCGCGACGCCCTCACCCAAATCTCCACCCGAGACCTGGTCGCTGCTCCAGCGCGCACGCGCATCGTATAGCGTCGGCCGGTCGGGCGATTTCGTGGTGGCACTGAAGCCGCGCATCACGCCGATCGCCAATGCCGGCAACGGCTATGTCTCGACCCATGGCAGCTTCTGGGACTATGACCGCCGTGTGCCGATACTGTTCTGGCGCAAGGGCATGGCCGGGTTCGAGCAGCCTTTGGGCGTAGAGACGGTGGATATCGCGCCGACGCTGGCGTCGCTGCTCCGTATTCCGGTGCCGGTGGAGATTGACGGGCGCTGCCTCGATCTGGATTCGGGGACGGGCGACACCTGTAAAGCGCCTTAGCTTCTCACTTTTCCCGTGTTTTCGGCAATTTCGTTGCGCGGGTCGGAAATTATCCTTCGCGGGGGGATGCTGTCGGCTCGACGGTTCAAAGAGCGTTGAGCAACCGTGGCGGGTGGAATCCTACGTTGCCAGTGGCAAATGCAGGCGTGCGCTTAGCGTCGCTCGAACTCGCGCATGCCGGTCAGGCGATTGCCCGAAAGCTGGATCTGCGAGCGGCTGAGATCGGCGACGAAGGCCGGGTTGCCGGGCGCGCCGGGGGCCATGCTGGCCGTGTTATCGGTGATGGTCAGGCCGTTCGAACCATAGGTCTTGGCCTCCGCCGCGACCACGATCAGCCCCGAGCTATTTTCCTTGTTCGGGCCCTGGACGAAGGTGTTGCGGCTGATGATACCCGCGCCTCCCTCTGACAGGTCGATCATGTAGTTGGTGCCCTTGCCCTGGCTGTCGTCGAAGCTGTTGTCGACGATCTCGACCTGCGGTGCGCGGATCTTGACGTAATGGCC
Organism: Pseudomonadota bacterium; assembly: GCA_040384525.1. GTDB lineage: Bacteria > Pseudomonadota > Alphaproteobacteria > Sphingomonadales > Sphingomonadaceae > Sphingomonas. The sequence continues at coordinate 393 of JAZKJE010000023.1, read as the reverse complement.
GCCCGTGCCGCGATCGAAGCGCGAGTTGCGGACGGTGACCTTGCCCTGCAACCCCAGATAGATGGAATGGCTGCAATTCTCGGTCTCGCACTGGCCGAGGCCGGAGAATGTGGTGCGATCGATCGTGATGTTGCGCACGGTTTCGTGGCCGCCGCCAAGTATGCCTTCCTGGCTATCGAGGAACATCGAATTGACGACCACCAGATCGCCCATCTCGATGCGGATGCCCGCTCCGTTGCCGTCGTTCACCGCATAGCCGCGGAAGACGATGCCATCGACCACCGAGCCGCGCCCGCGCAGGACGAAGGCAGCTTTGTCTTCGCAGGTTTCGCTTTCGAAGATCGCGGTGCCGGGCTGGACTGCCTTGAAAGTGATCTTGCCACCCTGTTGCAC
>JAZKJE010000022.1:0-113298 GCA_040384525.1 Pseudomonadota bacterium | reverse complement strand
GCCCTCGCGGTCGCCGCAGCAATCGCCGTCGCCCGCGCCTGCGAGCGCCATGGCATTGCCGGCTCGATCGGCATCGACTTCCCAACCCTGACCAGCAAGGCCGCACGTCAGGCGGTGGCCGAGGCCGTCGATGCCGCCCTCCCCCAGCCTTTCGAGCGCACGACGGTCAATGGCTTCGGCTTCCTCCAGATCGTCCGCCGTCGCACCCGCCCTTCGTTGCCGGAGCTGTTGCGCATGGATCCGATCGGTGCCGAGACTCGCGCAGAGCTTCGCCGCGCCGAGCGCCTTCCCCCGCCGTTCCCGGCTACCTATCTTGTCAGTCAGCGCATCGCCCGCCGCCTCGCCCAGCAACCGGCATGGACCGCCGAGCTGGCGCGGCGCATGGGTGGCGCGATGCAATTCATGCCCGCCAAGGAGCAATAATGGCCAAGCGCAATGGCTGCCCGATCTGCGGGGAGCCCACTCAACAGGAATTCAATCCGTTCTGCAGCAGCGGCTGCAAGGACCGCGACTTGCTGCAATGGCTCGGCGATGGCTATCGCGTCCCCGGTGAGCCTGTTGACCCCGAAGCATTTACCGGGGTGGACAGCGGCCGCGACCCTGACTAAGAGCGCGCTTCCGGCATTCGCTGGCCAGATGCCCGAGTAGCTCAGTTGGTAGAGCATGCGACTGAAAATCGCAGTGTCGGCGGTTCGACTCCGTCCTCGGGCACCACTTTTACATTACAAACCGAGAAGCCCCAGAGTGGTTGACATGCGCCGCGAATAAGCACGCAATCACCGCCGCTTAGGCCACGCCCAGTTTCACGTAGCGGACAGAGAGACCAAACTACCCTGCGTTCCTGCGCGCCTTAAGCGAACTATCTCTGGGCGCCAAAAAAGTGGCCCCGAGATAACGCGTGCGGACTTTCGCATTTGGGCCGCTTGCGGACCGACCGGTTACTGGTAACTCGGATCAGCAAAGCTGCCACAGGCAAAGATGCACTTCCCGTCCTAGGTAGCGACAAGATTGACGCGTTGCGCGACAATCACAACGAGGCCGATATGGTTGCCGTGGCAACCATCTTGGAGTCGCCTGGCGGCTTGCGGAACCGCAAAATTGTCAATCTGGTAGATGCCGACCTGCCGATCATTCACCGATCGACGCGTAAAGGGGCAACGCTTGAAGCGGCTTACGCCTGTGGATTCCTGAATGCATGGGCCGCGGATACTAAGCGAGCGATCAATACAATCGCGTTGCTCTCGCAGATCAAATTCGTACCAGAGAAAGACGGGCGCTCCGCACTGCTCGCAACAGTTCGCAGCTGGGGGGCCTCAAGCTACATCTCACGCAAGGTGGCCTATGTTAAGGAGTTCTTCGAGCAGAATGCGGAAGCAAAAGCCACCCTCGGCGAGATCGATGCCGTGCTCGACCATAAGAATACGCCTAACATCCAATTCTACGCGCTTGAGATTTTGAAGGACAATATCTCACTGTTCACCGTTACACGACGGCACACCAATATTCTTCAGAAACTCGCTGGGAACGACTTCCGAAAGGCTCTGAGCCTAAATGGCTTGGTCGCGACGCCAATCAGCGAATCCGACTGCGCAGGGTATCTGCTTCGAGCAGTGGAAACGAGCTTGGTCGACACGGTCCACGCCATATGGGTGCTCATGAACCTTAGAGACAGATTCCCCAATGTGGTCCAGACCATTGAGCGCTACATGGATCCCGCCCTTTACGCGCAACTGCGCCAGGCGATCGGCGCTCTGGCAAGTGAGCCAACGCCCGTTCTCGTCACCCTTAGGGGTCAGTGGCGGCGGCCAAGTGCCGAACGAGATTATCCAAGAGGTATCTGGCTAGCAGATTGCGCTCGACGACGCCGAGTTCGAACGCCGTAGGGCAGAATGTGGGGGCTGAAAGGCTTACAATTGGGTTGCTCGCCTTTCTGGGCAGCTGCTTCTTCAGAAGCGAATGACCGCCGGTGATGTGCGCCGGCATACGAGAATGAGGTGTGGCAATGGCAGTGGGTCCGAAGCGGCGCGAGAACAATGATCTCATGCGTCTGCATGTCCGTATTGATGGCGAGGCGGATATCAACGCGATCTGTTACGCGCTGAGGGGACTGTTCGCCGCGAACGGCAACAGCGATGGCCAGGCCAAGTCGAATCAACAGTTCCGTCGCGGTGCCGTCGTCACGTTCGGGAGCGGGCCTCTCGCCGGCCTGTTCCTCGATAGCGTGGAGCGAATGATCCGCAAGCGGGTTCGCAATCGCATTCAGTTCGACCGGCGCTAGCCCATCCTGAACGGCAGGTTCTGGGCAAGGCATCCGGAACACCGAACGATTTGAATTGGGGCGCAAAGCAGTTAGCCCGGCCCGTCGCTCGCCGAGAGCGCAATTTGCGCGGCGTGCGCCAAACTTGTGACTGCTTCTCCGGCGGACCGTACATCCGAAATTCGATCGGCTAGTTGACGCTGTGTTTTTGCACGGAGTGCAACAGGCGAAGCAGCCTCCATAATCGCGCCCGCCAGCGTCAGCAATGCCTCTACGAGCTCTTCTATGTTCTGCATGGCTACACACATGCCGATGCCGCCTGTGAAGTCGAGACGCAGCTTTCGACGCTCCGCAGAATGTCGCGGGAGCCATGTTAAAACCCCAACACCAGCCGCTGTTCGCTCCAATCCAGTGGCACGCTCGCCCAGCGCATCAGCTTGGTCCGGGTCAGGTCCTGCGGCTGCCGACCATCAAGAATTGCCGAAACGACATCGGGCGCCAGATACCCGATCCGCAGCAGGTCGGCAGCATGCTCACGACCATAGCCGATCTGCGACGCCAACTCTTCAAACTCGTCCGCTTCGGATGTCGCCAGCACATCGCGCGCCGCCATAGCCTGTGCCACCAGCTTGATTAGCGCTGGGTTTTTGCGAGACGCCTCGCTTTGCTCTGCCAGCGGGATGACGAGCCGAAGCTGTTTGCCAGATCGCACGAATCCAATCGATACCGATGGTTGACGGCATTGATCGCCCAGCAAAGGATCGACCGAGGCTAGACGGCACCGGACGATCATCGCCTCGGCGCCAAGCTCGATACGCTCGACGCAGTCGAGCAATAGTTGCCGCTGCTCGCGCGGCGACCCGGTGCGGAGCCGATCGACGACCCCGAGAACGTTCTCCCGCATTCGCTCTAGATCGCAGGCCTTGGCGATACCTGCGGACGCGACCTCCCCTTCTGCACGAGCCAGCTCGCTGACAAGCGTATCGATAATTCGCGTTTCGATATCCGGCGCGCTCACTCGCCATCGGCGATCCTGCTGGGCGTCGCGGCCGTCGGTCTGCGATACATAATAGCGGTACCGTCGCCCTGGCTTGACCGTATGGCTGGGGGACATCCGCCGGCCGTGCGCGTCCCACAACATGCCTGCCAATAAGCTTGGGTCGGGAGCGCCACGCCCGAGCTTCTGCTCGGTCCTACCCTCGTCAAGCGTCCGGACGGCCGCGGCATACGTCTCGGCATCGATGATTGCGGTATGTTGGCCGGGATACGCCACACCTCGGTGGACCACTTCACCGATGTAGATACGGTTGCGCAACATCTCGTAGAGACCACCGCGGCTGATTGGCTTGCCACCCAGCACCCTCCCTGTCCGGCTAGTCCAATGTTTGCTGTGGATGCCGTCGGCATCGAGTTCGACGAGGAGCGCGGATACCGACCCGAGTTCGGCATAGCGCCGGAATATGTGCCGGACGCTGTCGGCCTCGGCGGGGTTCACGATCAGTTTGCGGTCAACGACGTCATAGCCGAGCGGTGGGCAACCGCCCATCCACATGCCCTTGGCCTTGGACGCCGCGATCTTGTCGCGGATGCGTTCGCTGGTCACTTCACGCTCGAACTGCGCGAAGGACAGCAGCACGTTGAGCGTCAGGCGGCCCATGCTGCTAGTGGTATTGAAGGCTTGGGTCACTGAGACGAAGCTTGCTTGCTTGGCGTCGAGCACCTCCACGATCTTGGCGAAGTCCGCGAGGCTGCGGGTCAACCGATCGACCTTGTAGACGACGATGACATCGACCTTGCCGGCATCGATATCGGCAAGCAGACGCTTGAGGCCGGGCCGGGACATGTTGCCGCCCGAGAAGCCGCCGTCTTCATAGTCGCACGGCAGTTCGGTCCAACCCTCATGACGTTGGCTCAGGATGTAGGCGGAACACGCTTCACGCTGCGCGTCGAGGCTGTTGAAGTCCTGCTCCAGCCCTTCCTCGGTCGATTTGCGCGTGTAGATGGCGCAGCGGATCGACTTCGCGGGACCGTCGCGCCGGTCAAGCATCGCTGCTGGCTCCGCGCCTCAGGCCGAAAAACCGCGGCCCTGACCAATGGGTACCGGTTATGTCACGCGCGATCTGCGACAGCGAGGAATAGCGGCGGTCCCGATAATGGTAGCCGCTCTCCAGCACGAGCACATGGTGACTAGTACCGCCCCAGTCGCGGACCAGCCGCGTGCCGGGCTTGATGCGACCTTCGTGGACATTGACGCTTACCTTACCGCTGGCCTCGAACTGACGTTTCAACCGTTGCAGCTCACGCGCCACCGGAGACGGCAGCCCGCCATGGACACGTTCCTGCAAGCGCCAGGCAATGCCGCGGCGCAGCAGGTCCGCGGTCAGGGGCGGCGCGGGCGCACGGTGAACGCGCTGCCATTCGTCGCGCAGCTGCGCCGACGACATTGTCGTCAGCGCAGCCAGTACATTCTGCAGAATGCTCATCACGCCGCGATGCGGTAGCAAGTAGTTTCGCCGCGCTTGCTCTTGTCGATCGCATGACCCTTTTTGCGGATGCCGGTCAGCGCGGCGCGGGTCGTATGCGGAAGCCAGCCGGTGACTTCGATGATCTCGTCGAGCGTCGCGCCCACTTCTCGGCGGAGCAGGTCGAGCACCAGCCCGGCCTTGGTAACTTTCGGCGGGGTTCCGGCCGGTTCGACCGGCTGCTCAACTTGAGCGTCACCCGAATCCTCGCTTGCGCCGATCGCAGTGAGGCCGGTAGCGGTGATCCGCACTCCGTACATAATGTCATCGTCCGTGCGCCAAGACAGGTTGGCGGTGGCCACCGCGCCCTCTTCGACGAACTTCGCCTTTATCAATGAGGAGATAGCTTTGCGGGCATCGTCGCCTTTGTCCGCGAGCGTGTCGGGCAATGGGATCAGGTTGCCGCTTTCACGCCGAGAGGCTGCGCTCAGCAGAACGAGCTGGGTGTCGTTAAGATTTATCATCGGGTGGTCCTTCGTCAGTGAGCGGCACCGTGCCGCTCCCACCACCCAGAGCCCCACCAGTCGCGCTGGTCAGGGCATCGACCGATCAATTCGGTCGCGATTCACACGAACACCATGCTCGGTTGTGCGACGAAGTCGAATGGAATGTCGCAATGTTGAGTTGCGTGCCAACTCGGGTGGCATCGATTTGCAGGCACTACCGGAGGTTCGCGCGATAAGGCGCGATAGTGCGATTTACGACTGCTGCTAGGGGCTAGCTCGCAGGCTGCCTTCGGACAATTCCGTCAAAAAGCAGCATTGGTTGCAAACGTCCGATGGAACGGTCCTACCGGACTCTGTGAGCAATCACGCCAACTCCGGCAAGTGCTCAAGATGCTTGTCTAGCGTGATCGGATACTCGCGCACCCGCACGCCGGTGGCGTTGTAAACAGCATTGGCGATCGCCGCGGCGACACCGCACAGGCCGAGCTCACCAACACCCTTGGCCTTCATCGGTGAAGAGATCGGATCGACCTCGTCGAGGAAGATCACTTCCTGATGCGGAATGTCGGCATGTACCGGCACTTCATATCCGGCGAGGTCGTGATTGACGAAGAAGCCGAAGCGCTTGTCGACAGCGAGCTCCTCCATCAGTGCCGCGCCGGCGCCCATCGTCATCGCACCGATCACCTGGCTGCGCGCCGACTTGGGATTAAGGATGCGCCCGGCGCCGCACACTGCCAGCATACGGCGTATGCGGATCTCGCCGGTGTAGACGTGCACCGCGGCTTCGACGAAATGACCGGCGAAGGTCGATTGCTGGTATTTCTTGTCGAGGTCGCCGAACTCGATCGTGTCTTCGGCGACGATCTCGCCCTCGTGCGCTGCGGCCGAGAGCTTGGCGCTGCGCCTGCCCGAGCGAACCTTGCCGTCGGCGAAAATCGCAGTCGCCGGATCATAGCCGAGCTTGGCGGCGACAGCTTCGCGCAGCTTGACGCACGCGGCATAGACACCCGCCGTCGAACTGTTGGCGCCCCATTGGCCGCCCGATCCCGCCGATGCAGGACTGTCCGAATCGCCGAGCCTGACCACGACCTGGCCGATATCGACGCCCATCATCTCTGCGGCGGTCTGGGCGATGATCGTGTACGAGCCGGTGCCGATATCGGTCATGTCGGTCTCGACGGTGACCACGCCCTTGCCGTTGAGGCGAACACGCGCGCCGGACTTGGTGACCTGGTTGTTCCGGAAGCCTGCTGCAACACCCAAGCCGACCAGCCAGCTCCCGTCGCGCGACGAAGCGGGCTTCGGGTTGCGCTTGTTCCAGCCGAAGCGCTCCGCGCCCTGCTCGAGGCATTGGATCAATTGGCGGTGCGAGAAAGGCCGCTCGGGCTTTTCGGGATCGACCTGGGTATCATTGAAAATGCGGAACGCCACCGGGTCCATGCCCAGCTTTTCGGCCATTTCGTCGATCGCGATCTCTAGCGCCATAAGCCCCGAAGCCTCGCCGGGCGCTCGCATCGCATTGCCCTCGGGCAAGTCGAGCACGGCAAGCCGCGTCTGGGTCATGCGGTCGGCGCCGGCGTAGAGCAGCCGCGTCTGCTGGACGGCCATATCCGGCTTGCCGTTGGGCAAGTCGCCCGACCAGCTTTCATGCCCGATCGCAGTGATCTTGCCGGCGCGGGTGGTGCCGATGCGGATGCGCTGGATCGTCGCCGGGCGATGCGTGGTATTGTTGGCGATCATCGGCCGCGGCAGCGCTACCTTGACCGGCCGTCCAGCCTTCTTCGCAGCAAGCGCCGCGAGCACTGCCTCGGCGCGGACGAACAACTTTCCGCCAAATCCACCGCCGATGTAAGGCGAATCGACGCGGACATTTTCGGGCTTGAGGCCGAGGGTGATCGCAATGTCGCGCTTGGCCCAGGCGATCATCTGGTGCGAGGTCCACAACATCAATTTGTCGCCCTCCCATGCCGCGATCGAGGCGTGCGGCTCCATCATCGCGTGGCTGTGGTCGGGCGTGGTGTAAGTGGCGTCGATCGTCACTTCGGCAGCGGCGAAACCGGCGGCGAAATTGCCGACCGCGGTGTCGGCCTTGCCGCGGCTCGGCTTGGTGGCGCCGTCCTTCGCCGCGGCAAGATCGAACGCGCCCTTCTCGCGCGTGTAATCGACGCGGACCAGCGACGCGGCAGAGCGCGCCTGTTCGAAGGTCTCGGCGACGACGATGGCGACGGCCTGGTGGTAGTGCTGGACGCCGGGGCCAGCGAGCAAAGGCGCGGTATTCATCTGCGACTTGGCGATCTTGATGTCTTCCGCAGTGACGATGGCGATCACTCCGGGTGCTGCCTTGGCGTCGGCCAAGTTGATGGCATTGATCCGTCCCTTGGCGATCGCCGAACCGACGACATAACCATAAGCCTGGTTGGCGACGACGTCGTGCCGCTCATAGGCGTAATGCGCGGTGCCGGTGGTCTTGAACTTGCCGTCGATGCGGTCGTGCGACTTGCCGACCACCTTGAGCTGGTCGATCGGATTCTGGCCGGCTGGAGTGTCGAACTTCATGGTTCAGCCCTTCGCTTCGGCGATGACCGAGGCGAGCGTGCGCTCCACCAGCGGGATCTTGAATGTGTTGTCGTGCGTCGGCTTGGCACCGGCGAGCAGCGCGCTTGCCACCGCCTTCGATCCGCGCGGTATTTCCGCTTCAGCAGCCTCGACGCGCCACGGCTTATGCGCGACGCCGCCGAGGGCGACGCGGCCCGAACCGTCCTTCTGGATAACGGCGGCAACCGAGACCAATGCGAACGCGTAGGACGCGCGGTCTCGAACCTTCTGGTAGAGATGCGTGCCGCCCAGCGGCTTGGGCAAGGTCACTGCAGTGATCAGGTCGCCGGGTGCGAGCACCGTATCGAGGTGCGGCGTATCGCCGGGCAGGCGATGGAAATCGGCTATCGGGATTGTGCGCACCGCGCCGTCGGCTTTGACGATCTCGACGCTGGCGTCGAGCAGCCGCATCGCCACCGCCATGTCGCTGGGATGGGTGGCGATGCAGGCCTCGCTGGTGCCGATCACGCCAAGCTGGCGGCTGTAACCGCCAATCGCGGCGCAGCCAGAGCCGGGCTGGCGCTTGTTGCAGGCCTGGTTGGTGTCGTAGAAATAGGGACAACGTGTGCGCTGGAGCAGGTTGCCGGCGGTGGTCGCCTTGTTGCGCAGTTGGCCACTGGCGCCGGCGAGCAAGGCCCGGCTAAGCACGGCATAATCCGTGCGGACGCGCTTGTCGGCGGCGAGCGCGGTGTTGCGCACCAGCGCGCCGATGCGCAGCCCGCCTTCCGAGGTAGCCTCGATGCTGTCGAGACCGAGGCCATTGACATCGACAAGGTGCGTCGGGGTCTCGATCTGCAACTTCATCAGATCGAGCAGGTTGGTGCCGCCGGCGATGAACTTGGCGCCCTGCACGCGGGCGATCCCGGCAGCAGCTTCGGCGGGCGAAGTCGCGCGCTCATAGGTGAAGGGCTTCACGAGCGGCCTCCCGCGACTTCGGTCATCGCGTCGAGAATGTTGGAGTAGGCGCCGCATCGGCAGATGTTGCCGCTCATCCGCTCCCGCATTTCGTCGTTGGTGACCTTGGGCTTGGCAGTGAGGTTGCCGGTGACGTGGCTGGGGATACCCGCCTTGATCTCACCCAGCACAGCCACCGCAGAGCAGATCTGGCCGGGCGTGCAATAGCCGCATTGGTAGCCGTCATGTTTGACGAACGCCGCCTGCATCGGATGGAGCTTGTCCGGCGTGCCGAGCCCCTCGATCGTGGTGATCTTATCGCCTTCGTGCATCACTGCGAGGCTGAGGCAGGAATTGATGCGCACGCCATCAACCATCACCGTGCAGGCGCCGCACTGGCCATGATCGCAGCCCTTCTTGGTGCCGGTGAGCTGAAGATGCTCGCGCAGGGCGTCGAGCAAGGTCGTGCGAGTGTCGAGCTCAAGCTCGCGCCTTGTGCCGTTGACGGTCATCGCGACCTTCATCGCGGCGGGTTGCGATACGGAGGACGAGGCTTGGGCGGCCGCGGCAGGAATCTTAGCAGCAGCAATTGCCGCGCTTCCCGCAACCAGAACTCCACGCCTGGAAACGGCAAAGTCGATTTCCTTCATGTAACTACACTCCCGTCGCTAGAGCGAACGTCCGCCGGTCCAGTCGGTTCAATGCGTGCGTGATCGGCTGCTTCAATGTCCCCGATATTGCGCGTCGGTCACGGGCTCGAGCCAGGTCACTACCGGCTGGTCTCCACGTTCCGACACCGCGAAGTGCGTCATCGCGCTGTCTGGTGCGGCGCCGTGCCAATGCTTTACATCCGGTGCGATTATGACGACATCGCCGGTGGCAATAGGGCGGATCGAGGCGTTTTCTTCCTGGACGAACCCGCGACCGGCGGTAACGATCAGCGTCTGGCCGAGCGCATGCTTGTGCCAGTTCGTGCGGGCCCCGGCCTGGAACGTCACACGCGCACCACCAACACGCATCGGCCCAACACCTTGGAAGCCGGTATCGACGTGCACTGATCCGGTGAAGTTGCTAGCCGAGCCGGTCGAGGGCGAGGCGCCCGCCGAGATATAAGTCAGGGCAGGCACGGTTGCCGGTTCCGCGAATGCCGCTTTCAGCATCGGCACCGCCGCCATCGCCTTTGGCCAACCGGCATAGAATGCGAGGTGGTTTACCGCCTCGCTTAGTTCCCCGCGAGTCAGGCCATTCTGCAGTCCTAGGCGCAGATGAAATTCAAGCTGAGGCAGATCGCCGGTTGTGACCAGCGCGGCGATTGTTACCAGGCTGCGGTCGCGCGGCGATAGGTGCGGTCGACTCCAGAGATCGTCGAACAGGATGCGATTGGTATAGTCCGCCAGCGCTGGCACGGTCGGCGCAACGGTCTCGCGTACCGTTGCTGCACGCGAAGCGTCACTGTCCGAGATCGGCAGCGGCGGGCCCGGCGCCGCGGCGAGCGTCGCCAAGTCGACTCCTTCCGCCTTGAACACCTCATGGGTGACGTTCAGCGCGGACACCGCATTCGGCCAGCCCGAATAGAAAGCTAAGTGCGTAAGGATTTCCGAAATCTCCCCAGGCTTCAACCCATTGCCGAGGCCGACCCGTACGTGGCTGGTCATTTGCGCCGACCGACCGCCGGCGACGAGCGAAGACAGCGTGACCAAGCTACGGTCGCGAGGCGTCAGACCAGGCCGACGCCATACCTCGCCGAAGAGAATATTGTCGGTGTAGCCAGCAAGCCCCGGCGTAATGTCGCGCATAGTCTGCGGCGCGCGCGGCGAAGGCGCTTCCTGCGCTGCGGCAGGTCCGGCGAGCGCCGCAGCGGCGGCGGCGGTCTTGAGCAACTTCATGAATCGCTTCCTTCGATGCGGGCGAGCCACCCTTTGACCTGGTTGAGCGTCCGGCGTTCCTGATCGGCCTCCATCACGAACGGCGGCTCGATGCGCGCACCCGGGGCGTGGCTCGCCAACACTGCGAGGCTGCCGCCTACTCCATAGCCGCCATGGGTAATGAACGGGCGGAGCGTCTTGCCGCGCAGATCGTGCAACTTCAGAAACGAACGGATCACCGGCGGCGCGGTTTCGCCCCAGATCGGAAAGCCAAGGAAGATCGCCTCGTACTGCGCGAGGTTAGCAACCAACCGGGCCAGGGCCGGCTCGACGCCGCGGTCGCGCTCCCGCGTGGCCTGCGCGACCGTCGCTTCGTAATCCTCGGGATAGCCAGTGGCGGGATGGATCTCAAACAAGTCTGCGCCGAGCGCGCGCTGGGTCGTGCCGGCGATGACCTTGGTGTTCCCCGAGCGCGTGAAATAGGCGACCAGGACTTTCGCGGCGTTCACCGGCGCAGTCCCGCCCGGCGCGGCACACGCCGCAGTACCAGCCAGCGCAAGGATCGCCGGACTGGCCAGTAAGCCGCGCCGCGACAAGGTTTTGCTGTCGATCATGGCCGCGACCGCAGCGGCGCCTCAACTTCCGAGAAGACCTGCACGGCCGCCGGTAACCGTGCGCCGCGCACTTCGATTGCATCAGCCGCCGCAGTGAACTCGACAAATTCGGAAGGCGTGAAGCGAACCGCCGATGCACCGCTATTCTCGGTCATATGCGCCATCTGCGTAGTGCCGGGGATCGGCACGATCCACGGCTTGCGCGCCAACAACCAGGCCAGCGCGATCTGCCCCGGCGTCGCGCCCTTACGCTCACCCCAGCGTTTGACCAGGTCGACCAGCGCCAGATTGTTAGGCAGATTCTCAGGTGAGAAGCGCGTCTCGCCGGAGCGAATGTCACCCGGCGCAAAGCGCGTCGCGGCATCGAGCGCTCCGGTCAGGAAGCCGACACCCAGCGGGCTCCAAGGAACGAAGCCGATGCCGAGCTCCTCGCAAGCCTGCAGCACCCACATTTCTGGCCCGCGCCACAGCAGCGAATATTCGTTCTGGATCGCGGTCAGTGGCTGCTCGGCATGTGCCCGGCGCAGCGTGTGCGGCCCCATTTCGCACATGCCCCAGTGCAGCACTTTGCCCTCGGCAATGAGTTCCTTCATCAGGCCGGCGACGTCCTCGATCGGCACGGCGGGATCGACGCGGTGCTGGTAGAGCAAGTCGATGCGATCGGTGCGAAGCCGCTTGAGCATCCCCTCGACCACCACCCGCACATGCTCGGGCCGGCTGTTGAGACCCGGCAGACGTTTGCCCGTGGCCTGGTCGATATTCCAGCCAAACTTGGAAGTGATCACGGCCTTGTTGCGGAACGGCGCGACGCCCTCGCCGAGCAATTTCTCGACCTCGTGCGCGCCGTAAGCTTCGGCGGCATCGTAAAAAGTGACGCCCTTGTCGTGCGCGGCGCGGATGATGTTGAGCATCTCCGCTCGTGTCGGAACCGTCGTTTGATAGGTGCGGGTCATGTTCTGGACACCGAGCCCTATGCTCGACACTTCCAGAGAGCCAAGCCGCCGGCGACCCGGCTTCGCCCAAGTCTCGCGCGGCATAGCCTCGGCAGACGCTGTCGCAATCGCCGGCAGTGCCAGTCCGAGGGCGAGGAGCCTGCGTCGACCAAGGCCGATGCCCGCATTTTCCTGTGCGGTCGCGCGCGTGCCGTTGCGGATCAGTTTCATGACTTGGCTCCTCAGCGATAAGACATCTTAAGCACCGCTTCCGGCAACCGGGCGCCATGCACTTCAATCTTGCCAATTGCGGTTTCGAGCTCTTGCACGTCGTCGGCGCTCAGCACGACATCGCTCGCGCCAATATTCTCCTCGACGCGGTCGAGCCGACGCGTGCCCGGGATCGGCACGATGAAAGGCTTGCGGGCGAGCAGCCAGGCCAGCGCGATCTGGGCCGGCGTCGCCTGCCTCGCCTCGGCCATTTGCCGTAGCAGGTCGACAATGCTCTGGTTGGCATCGCGCGCCTCTGTCGTGAACCGGGGCGAATGCGCGCGGAAATCGCCGGCAGTGATCGGCGTGTTTGCATCCACCGTGCCGGTCAGGAACCCCGCACCGAGCGGGCTCCACGGTACGAAGCCTATGCCTAGCTCCTCGCAAAGCGGCAGCACTTCCGGCTCTGGCTCGCGCGTCCACAGCGAATATTCGCTCTGAACTGCGGTAACCGGCTGGACTGCATGCGCACGGCGTATCGTGTCCGCAGCGGCCTCGGAAAGTCCGAAATGCAGCACCTTGCCGGCATTAATCAGCTGTTTCACAGCGCCCGCAACATCCTCGATCGGCACGGCGGGATCGACGCGATGCTGGTAGAGCAAGTCGATACGGTCGGTGTTTAGCCTGCGTAGCATCGCATTGACCGTGCGATGGATATGGTCGGGCCGGCTGTTTAAGCCGCCGCCACGCAAGCCTGTATGCTCGTCGATATCGAACCCGAACTTGGTGGCAATAACGACGGCGTCCCGCACCGGTCCCAGCGCCTCACCAACCAGTTCCTCGTTCGTCCACGGACCATAGGCCTCGGCGGTGTCGAAGAAGGTCACGCCGCGCTCATGCGCGCCGCGGATCACTCGGATCGCCTCGGCGTGCTCCGGCGCTTCGCCATAGGTCGAGGCGAAGCTCATAGTGCCGAAGCCCATTTCGGACACGGACAGCGCTCCAAGCATACGAGTTTTCACGGCTAACTGCTCCTCAGCGCGAAGCGAGAAGCTCCGCCATTTTTCAGCTGTATAATCTGCAGAGCGTTCAGCTATTAGCCGCTAAGTTTTGCTTGTCGTTATATCTGGAGCTTATCAATGCGCCGCGACGAACTTAGCGATCTGGCCGTGTTTTTGGCCGTTGCCGAGGAGCGGAGTTTCACACGCGCCGCCGCCCGGTTGGGCACCTCGCAATCGGCGATCAGTCAGATCGTGCGGCGCCTCGAAGGGCGCATGGGCCTGAAGCTGCTGACCCGCACCACCCGAAGCGTCGCTCCAACCGACGCCGGCGATCAATTGGTTGAGACGCTGCGCCCGGCGTTCGACGACATCGACGCCAGGCTAGTCGCCCTCAGTGCGCTCGGCGAGCGTCCCTCGGGTACCGTCCGGATCACAACCAATAAGCATGCTGCCGAGCGAATCCTGTGGCCTGCCGTGCGCAAGTTGATCGCCGCATATCCTGACGTCACCGTGGAACTGTCGATCGACGGCCACCTTGTGGATATCATTGCTGACCGGTTCGATGCGGGTGTGCGCCTAGGCGAGGAAGTCGCCAAGGACATGATCGCAGTACGGATCGGACCGGAACTTCGGATGGCCGCAGTTGGCGCACCAAGCTATTTCGCGGCGCACGGCATTCCTGCCACGCCACATGATCTGACCAATCATGCGTGTATCAACCTGCGTATGGCAACACGTGGCGGGCTATACACTTGGGAATTCGGGAAGGACGGCCGCGATCTCAACGTGCGTGTCGATGGGCCACTGATCCTCAATGAAATCGGCCTTGTAATGACGGCAGCTTGCAATGGTGTTGGCATAGCCTTGGTGATGGAGGATCATGCCGAGGCGCTGATCAAGGCCGGCAAACTCGTCCGGGTTCTTGAGGATTGGTGCCCGCCCTTTGCTGGATACCATCTCTACTATCCCGACCGGCGGCAATTGCCGCCAGCGTTCGCTTTGCTAGTTACCGCCTTGCGGTACCGTGAGTGAGCGGACTTCGATTCCTGCTCACCTTCTCGCCATGCACTCGACGCTTCGTGTTATGGCATCTCGTATCGCAGAACCGTCGTATCAGCGTCCTTGCCAAACCGGCGCGCGCTTTTCAGCGAAAGCTGCAGCCCCTTCTTTCGCATCCTCAGAAGCGAAGACCGGGTCCATGACCAAGTCCTGCAATCCCCACATCTCGGTCTCGCTCCAAAGACGAGATTCGACGATCACCCGCTTTGATGCTTTCACCGCCATCGGCCCGTTGCCGCCGATCTCGGTCGCCAAAGCGAGCGCCGCCTCCAGCGCCGGCCCGTCGCAAAGCCGATTGATCAGACCAAGCTCAAATGCCCGCTCAGCACACAGGAATGCACCAGTCAGCGCCAGTTCCATCGCCACGCGCGGCGGCATCTGTCGCGGCAGGCGCATCAAGCCCCCTGCCCGTGCCGCCAATCCGCGCTTCACTTCGGGTATGCCGAATTTAGCGTCACGATTAGCGACGATAAGATCGCATGCAAGCGCCAGTTCCATGCCCCCGGCCAGCGCATAGCCGTCGACCGCCGCGATGAGCGGCTTTGCGGGCGGTTTCATCGTCACGCCGGCGAAGCCCCGGCCCGGGATCGAAGGGCGTTCGCCGCGAAGAAACCCCTTGAGGTCCATCCCGGCGCAGAAGCTGCTGCCGGCACCGGTTAAGATGCCGACCGCCAGCGCGTCCTCGGCGTCGAGCAGGTCCATCGCGGCCGCGACTTCGATGGCGACGGCCTGTGTGACCGCGTTTTTGGCGTGGGGCCGGTTTAGCGTGACGATCAGGACCGGCCCGCGCACTTCGGTCAGAACCGGTACGGCTTCCACATCCGCCATCACTTATCCTCTACGCGTTCAATGATGAGCGCCGGGGCCATGCCACCAAAGGCACACTGCGTAATCAGCGCGTAGCGCCCGCCCGAGCGCTCGAGTTCGTCCAGCGCCGTCCCGATCAGCATCGAACCGGTCGCACCAATCGGATGGCCGAGCGCGATGCCACCGCCGTTGATGTTCACCTTCGTCCGATCGAGTCGGAGATCGCGGATCGCCTTTTCGGTGACCACGGCGAATGCTTCATTGATTTCCCACACGTCGATGTCCTCGACGGTAAGCCCGGCGCGCTCGAGCGCTTTCCTCACAGCGGGCACCGGCGCATTAAGCATCAGCGTCGGGCAATCCCCTTGGTTAACGGCAGTCACGATCCGCGCGCGCGCTTTCCAGCCATTAGCTTTGAGCCCGGCTGCGGAAGCGAGAAGTAACGCTGCCGCGCCATCGACGACTCCCGAGGAAGTGCCGGCGTGATGAACCGCTTCCCATTCGAGATCGGGATATTTGCGCTCGATCATCTCGCGCATCGTCGTGCCGCTGGGTTCGGCCGCCGCATTCTCTACCGCCGTGAAGGCCGGCTTGAGTTGTGCAAGCCCATCCGCAGTTGTTTGCGGACGGGGGTATTCCTCATGATCAAGGGCGACACTGCCATCGTCGTTGTAAACGAGCACCACGCTGCGGTCGAACCGACCCTCGGAGATCGCAACCGCCGCGCGGCGCTGGCTCTCCGCGCCGAGAGCGTCGAGTTCAGCGCGGCCGATCCCCTCCATCGCTGCAATCGCGTCGGCTGCGACGCCCTGATGCCCGATCGGGTGCTCGTCATAGAGTGCGTAATTGCCCTTGGCCCGACCGAGCGGCGCATAGGGCGTGCCCTGTTCCCAGGCATCGGCTTCGGCGTGAAAGCTCATCATCTCCGTGCCACCGGCGATGACGACATCCTCGAACCCCGCTTTGAGCTGCCCCGCGGCGAATGCCACGCTGGAGATGCCGCCGCCGCAATAGCGATCGAGCGTCACGCCCGACGCCTTTACATCATAGCCCGCGTAGAGCGCCGACCAGCGCCCGAGATCGCCAGCCTGCTTGCCGCGCTGCTGGCTAGTCGACCAGATGATGTCGTCCACCTTCGAAGTGTCGAGATGGTTGCGCTCGCGAAGCGCTTTCAGGACCGTCGCGCCGAGATGCTGGGGATGGAGATGCGCTAGGGCGCCCTTGCCGATCTTGCCGATCCCGCGCGGCGTGCGAACCGCATCAACGATATAAGCGTCCGTCATGGAATAGTCCTCAGATGAAGCTCAGCGCGGCGCCATGCGGATGGCGCCGTCGAGCCGGATGGATTGACCATTGAAATAGCCGTTGCGGACCAACTCAAGCGCCAGTGACGCGAATTCTTCCGGTTTGCCGAGACGCTTGGGAAAGGGCACCGAAGCGCTGAGGTTGTCGAACACTTGCTGGGGCAGCCGCGCCAGAAGTGGCGTACCGAAGATGCCAGGCATGATCGCGTTGACGCGAACGCCGATGTCCATCAGGTCCCGCGCCATCGGCAGCACCATCCCGTTGATCCCCGCCTTGCCTGCGGCATAAGCGAGCTGGCCGATCTGGCCATCTTGCGCAGCAACGGACGAGGTCAGCACGATCGCGCCGCGCTCGCCATCTTCCATCGGATCGAGACTGGCCATGCCCAGCGCCGCCAGCGAAGCGAGGCGATAGCTCGCGACGAGAATGCCTTGCGTCGCGAACTCGAAATCCTCGGTCGAAAAGCGCGTGAAGCCTCCCACTTCCTTGTTGCGGCCAACGGTCTTGCCCTTGCGGTTGACCATCGCGCAATGCACCAGGACACGTTCCTGCCCGTGCGCGGCTCGCGCCTGGTCGAAGCCCGCGACGGCCGATTCCTCGCTGGTGATATCGACCTTGCAAAATATGCCGCCCGTCGCGGCCGCGATTTCGGCTCCGGCCTGCTCGTTAAGATCGAAGATCGCAACCTTGGCCCCGGCGGCGGCAAGCGCTTCCGCCGTCGCGCGCCCCAGACCGGAAGCACCGCCGGTCACGATCGCGGCCACGCTGGAATCGATTATCATCTGCTGTCTTCCTGCTCGTTAAATCTGTGGCCGATCGCAAGCCGCGGAGGCAGGAGAGCCTGCTGCGGATCCCGCACCGCAATGCGATTGCCGTCTGGCGTGCTCTGCCTACGATGGACCTAACCCTAAAACAACCACATTTTTACGGTCGTTAAATTTGTATCTCTAGCTCCGGAAGTCTTGGGCAATGGTTCGGCGCGCCATCCAGAAACAGCCTGCGGCCAGAAGCACTTCCAGCGACAATATGATCATGGAGACACGCAGACCTTCCGCCTCTCCCAGAGTCTTGGACATCACGTCGCTGATCAGGCCTGCGGACATCGGCCCCAGCCCGATCCCTATCGCATTGACGACGAACAGGAAGGTCGCGACCGCCGTGGCCCGCGATCGACTGGGCACGATGCTCTGCACACAGGCGAAGATCGGACCGTACCACATTGCCTTGAGGAATGATGGGATGATCAGCAGGCCCAGCGAGAGTGTCGTGCTCGAAACCAAGAAGGTGCCGACTAGGAATGGCACTGAGATCGCCGTCGCCCAAATTGGTACGAACAGATACCCCTGCGGTCCCTTCTTTCCGAAGCGATCCGCCAGGCTGCCGCCAGATCCGGTGCCGAAGGTCGCCGATACGCCTAGAATGAGCCCAAGAAGTATTCCCAATACGGCAAGCCGCCCTTGGAAGCCGAAGTACGCCGCAACTGCATCGAGTCCGGGAGCATGATTGCGCAGATAGAAAGAACCGAAGAAGCTCTGATGGCCATAACCGGCGAATGCGATGAGCGCACCGCCAAGCGCCATCCAGCGAAAGCTTTTCGTCGCCCATAGAAGCGCAAGCGTCTCGCGCATCGGGAGTATCTCAGCCGCTGGGCGCATCTTGTCCCGTAGCTCGGCTGCCCTCGGATCCTTGGCGGTCAGGACGAACACCAGCGCCAGGAGTACGCCAGGCAGACCGACCAGCAGAAAGGCCGATCGCCAGCCATAGAACTCAGCGACCACGCCACCGAGCACCATGCCCAACAGGGTACCGATAGGAAGCCCGGACGAAAAAACGGCAAGCGCCCCGGCCCGTTTGCTGCGCGGCGTTATATCGGTGATTAACGCATGCGCCGGCGGCACGCAGCCCGCTTCGCCAATTCCCACGCCGATACGCGCCATCAGCAGGTGCGTGAAGTTATTGGCATAGGCGGACAGCGCGGTAAATCCGCTCCACGTCACCAGCGCCGCTGAGATGATCCAAGACCGGTTGCCGCGTTCGGACAGTCGCGCCAGCGGCAAGCCCAACACCGTATAGAGCAAGGCGAAGGCGAAGCCAGTCATCGCCCCCATCTGCCAATCGGCCAGATGCAGATCGCGCTTGATCGGTTCGGCAAGGATGTTGATGATCTGGCGATCGACGAACGCCAATGCATAGATGATGGTGAGGAGAACAAGAAAATAGGCCCGCTTCGCCTTGGGCAGCGGATACGCCGCCTCTTCGGATTGATGGGCTGACGCCGGGGCCATGTTCGTTCCACTTCTTCATTATCGACGATTGAACAGTCGGTAAGGCGACCTCCGCCCCGGGGGCCCATCGGGACGCTTGGGCGGACACCACGGCTATTTTATCGTGAGCGGATGTCCATCGGACTGGATGTCCTTGAGATCCAGCGTGTTCACCCGATCGATCAGATATGCGTACGACCGGGTGACGTTGGCGAGCGCCGGCCAGTGGACAATGCTGACCTTGTCCTCCGAAGTATGATAGGGCCAGTCGGCCGAAATCACCTGGAAGAACGGGGCAAAGTGGGCGAGGTCCATGATGTCGCTCGCCGGCGCACCATAATGCACTATGCCTTGCGCACTCTCGACCTTTTTCGGGTTATCCTTGATCTCGATGCCGGGGCGCATATAGCCGCCGACCCCGAAGGCACTCATGCTGTCGATCGCCATCTTGCGGAAGACGTCGCTGCCGCCGGCATACCACGCCATGCCAGCGCTCGCGCTGCTGGAGCGCTGCAGCCCCCTTGGATAGTTAATCGACTGAACATAGGCGATGTGCTCCATGTTCATGATAACCGCGGCTCGGTCCAACTCAGGCCGCATGTTCTTCAGGATCCATTGCGAGCCGACCCGATGAGGCTCGTGATGCCCGGGGTTTGCCACAAAATACATCGTCCGCCGGCGCTGGGCTTGGGGGATGCGAGAGTAAAAGCGCGCAAGCTCCATCATCCCGGCAACGCCGCCGCCATTGTCGTACGCGGCTTCGTAATAGCCATCGACGTGCGCCGAAACGAAGATCGACTCGTTCGATGTGCCGGGGAGCACCGCCATCACCACCGATGTCTTGGGGTTTTCGATAGTCTCGACGGTCAGGCTGGCGTCGAACGTGAGGGGGCCCTTCTCCAGCATGGTCCGGGCGGCGATGAAATCTTCCTGTCCGACAACGAAGAAGGGGATCGCGCCGGCCGGGGGTCCGGCCTGTCCGGTGATATTGCCGGGTAGGCCCACGGTCATGATCACCGCGACGGCACCCGCCGCCTCGGCGCGCTCGATCGCGCCGAGCGCACGCGCGCCATGGCTGAAGAGGCCCGGTTGCGGCTCGCTGAAAATCATCACCGCCTTGCCGCGCAGATCCCGCCCGCGGACATCAGCAGTGGTCCCCAAACCTATGTATTCAACCGGGACCTCCGAAAGGTTGAAGGGACGAAGGCGGCGGGGATCATTGGTCTTGGGCACGACCGCCGATGTGATCTCGAACCGAGTGCTGCCATCCGAGACCGACGCAGTCCAGCGCTTGGGCCATAGCTGTGCCGGGACGTTCAGAGGCACTGTCCGGACGTCAGCGATGCCCATCGCCTTGAATTCGGAAGCGATCCAGCGCATCGTTTTGGCGTGTGCCGAATTACCGATGATCCGGCCCCAATGCTGTGGATTGACTGTGTCGCGGTACTCGCGCGAGAACGCCGCAAGCTGTTCGACAGTGCGCTTGAGCGGGGCGATTTCCACCGAGCGATATTTCTCGTTCCCGGCAGCGGTCGGCCAGTCCAGCATCATCTCTTCTTCGGAATAGACGGTGCGGTCCGGAGCGGTCTGGGAAAGAGCGGGAGCGCCTTGGGCAACCAGGGCCAACAGGCAGGCACCGGCAGCGAGCGGCCGCAAACTATTGGGCTTCATGGTCGACCCCTTCAATCATTGATTGTGTCAAGCACGGCTCACCCAGGAACCATTCCCCGGCGAGTCCGGGAATTATTTGGTTTTCAGCGGATGGCCCATGGACTGGAGATCCTTGAGGTCGAGCGTATTCACCTGATCGATAAATCGCGCATAGGCCCGGGTAACGTTGGCGAGTGCCGGCCAGTGGACGATGCTGACCTTGTCCTCGGTCGAATGGTAGGGCCAGTCGGCCGAGATTATCTGGAAGAACGGTGCAAGGTGGGCGAGATCCATGATGTCGCTTGCTGGGCCACCATAAGTTACAATGCCCTGCGGATTAACTTCCATTTTTGCATCGGCTTGTATTTCTTGGCCAGGGCGCATGTACGCACCGACACCGAAAGCGCGCAGGCTGTCGATCGCCATCTTCCGGAAGGTATCGCTGCCGCCCGCGTACCATGACATCGCCGCGCTGCCGCTGTTGAAACGTTGCAGGCCCCTTGGATAGTTGATCGACTGGACGTAGGCGACATGCTCGATATTCGTGATCAACGCGGCCCGCTTTAGTTCCGGCACCATGTTCTTCAGGATCCATTGCGAGCCGACGCGATGAGGTTCGTGATGACCGGGGTTGGCCACGAAATACATAGTTCGCCGGCGCTGAGCCTGAGGGATGCGGGCGTAATAACGGGCCAGTTCCATCATCGCCGCGACGCCGCCGCCATTGTCATATGCCGCCTCGTAATAGCCATCGACATGCGCCGAAACGAAGATCGACTCATCGCTTGTCCCGGGCAGAACTCCGATGACCAGGGAGGTCTTGGCGTTGTTAACGGTCTCCGCGGTCACACTCGCGTCGAAGCTCGTCGCGCCCTGCTCCAGCATCGCGCGCGCGGTGATGAACTCATCCTGCCCGACAACGAACACCGGGATCTTGCCGCCCGGGATTAGCGCCTGGCCCGAGACATTGCCCGGCAGGCCCACGGCCAAGATGATGGCAACGGCACCCGCGGCCTCCGCGCGTTCGATTGCGCCGCTGAACCGTGCGCCGTGGCTGTACAGCCCTGGCTGCGGGGCGCTGAAGATCATCACCGCTTTGCCCCGAAGATTGCGGCCGCGAACGTCGGCTGCGGTACCAAGACCGATATACTCGACCGGCGTCTGCGACAGGTTGACGTCGCGTATACGGCGACGATCGCCGTGTGAGGGTACGACTGCGGACTTCAGCTCGAACTGCTTCCCGCTTGAGGTCAGCACCGCAGTCCAGCTCTTTACCCAGACCTGCGGAGGCAGATCGAGCGGCTGGGTCCGAACATCGGTGATGCCCATCGCTTTGAATTCCGACCCGATCCATGCCATCGCATTGCTATGGGCGGAGGTGCCGATGATCCGCCCCCAGACTTGCGGATTCACCTTGTCGCGATATTCGCGGGAGAATGTCGCGAGCTGCTCGACGGTGCGCTTAAGCTGCGGGATTTGTACCGCGCGATACTTTTTATTCTCAGGCGCAGTCGGCCAATCCAGCATCATCTCCTCTTCGCTGTAGACCGTGCGGCCCTGGCCGGTTTGCGCATGTGAGGTCGCGCTCAGCGCGGTCAAAGTGAGCAGGAAGGCACCGCTGGCCAGCGACCGTAAACGAATGGATTTCATCGGGTTTACACCTTCAATCATGGTTGATTCACGCACGGCGACAAAGTTGATTTTGCAAGACCACGCGCGCATGACAATGTGTGAGCTGGCCTTGTTGATAATCGTCGCACCGCCTTAGAAGCGAGCTCGAGCGCCGACGGTCACGTATCGGCCAAGCACATCGTAGAGCGTCGGATCGGCGGCACGGGCAATACCGACGGCGCCGGACTGGGTTCCGCTGACCGGCGGATCCCGATCGAAAAGATTGTTCACAGTCAGGAACAATTCCGGCGTGAACCCCTTTCCTTCAAACTTGTGACGGACGGTGAGCGAAGTGTAGGCCACGGCACCGACATGATCATTATCGATCGTCGAGGGCGGAACCGCGCGACGATGCGAGCCGACAATGCGCTCTTGAACCGCGATCGTGGTGCCACCTATGGAATAGGTCAGATTCAAATTCCCGCGAAACTTAGGGGATGAGTCTGTGCCTGCCTGCTGGATCGGAGCGGCGCCCGGTGCGAACGCACTCAGATCATCGAGGTGCGTCGCAACGCCGCGCAGCTGGAGCGTTCCAGAGCCCAGATTGAACCGATAGCTTGCTTCGAAATCGGTCCCAGAAATCTTGACGACTTGGATGTTGAGCGATGACCCGTTGATTTCCGTAATCACATTCCCCGCGTCGCGGGTGATCTGACTGCAGAGATAGGCATCGCCGGCAAAGCACTGATCGACGATGCGCTGGAAACTTAGCGTCGAGATCGCGTCCTCAATCTCAATCCGGTAATAATCGATTGATGCGCCGAAGCCCGGCAGGAACTTGGGTTGGAAGATCGCCCCCATGGTCAGGGTCCGGGCACTTTCCGGCACCAGGGCCGGATTGCTGCCGTTTCGAACCGCCACATTCGACGTTGTCACCCGGCCTCTGAACGGGTCAGTGATCGCAGTTACCGAGTTGGTCCGCGGGCCATAAAGGTCACCGATGTTAGGCGCGCGGACATCCTGCGAGTAGGTGCCGCGCAGGCGGAGCCCCGAGACGACCTCACCGGTGAGGCCCAGCTTCCAAGTTTGCACCCCTCCGCTCGTGCTGTAATCAGTGTACCGGAAGGCACCATTGAAATCGAGCGACTTGAGGAATGTGCTTCCGCGGAACAGCGGGAACAGCAATTCGCCGAACGCTTCCTTCACATTGTAGCGCCCGCCCGACGGCTGCGGATTGAGCTGCGCAAAGCCGGCCACCGCCGCAATCGGATCGACCGTCGTCACGGCTGACTGCGAGCGGTACTCAGCGCCGACCGCGACGGCTACGTCGCCGGCCCAGTTGGTAAAGGGCGTAGCGCGGAAGTTCAGCGCAATGACGTCCTGCTTGGCGACGGTCTTCGTGTAACCCGAAGCCCCCTGATAGGCACGCTGGGCATCGGTGTAGGGCAGTTCGCCGAAGGGGCTCCAAGGCACGCAGCCATTGGTGGGATTAGTCAGCGTCGAGCGGCAGACGATTTGACCAGACGGGCCAACCACGGCGTCCACGGCGCGATTGAAGTTCGCCAGAATCTGCTGATTATCGGAGATCATATTAAAGCGCGATTCGCCATGCTCGTAGTAGCCGTCGATCGAGACGCCGCCGACCTCCGCATTGAAGCCGATGATCGCATTCACGGTCTTGTTGGCGTTGGTAATTTCGTTCGCGCCGAAGTTTCTCAGCATCTTGCCGAGCCTAAACGATGTAATCCCACTGTTGATCATCGTTTGGCGGATGGAGGCGGGCAGGTAGGCGTTGTCGCGCTGGATGGTAAGAGCCGTAGCATTTGCATAGAATTTGTAGAGGTTCGGATATTCCGCGCGGGTGTACCCATATGCACCCTCTGCGAAGACTTTAAAGCCGTCGGCGACTTCAAAATCCACGTGACCGAACACCGAACGATTGCTGTAATCGGCAGTCAAGACATTCGGATACTTAGCGCCATCACCCCCCACTTCAACATTGCCGGTGTTGTTTGTGCCATGGCGGTATGGAATGGGGTTGCCGTTATAGTCGAACTGGATGTCCTGTAACGGACCAGGGCTGGTGATCAGGCCGCCGAAGCTTAGGGACGACATATTCACGTTTTCGCGAAGGAGCGTCTGGGGCTGGCCGGGCTGATTGGCGAGCACGTTCGGGATAGTCGCCCAATAGCGCGTCGACCAATCGCGCGCATAGCCGCTAACACCTTCCTGACCGCTGATATTGGCGCTGAAGATGAAGCTACCACGGCCCCCAGCGAAGCCGGTTCCGCCCGAGAGCTGCAGTCCGTAAGAACGCCCGTCACCGCGAGCGGAGATACCGTTGCGAACCTCCGCGCTGATACCGCGAAACTTTGTGTCCAGGGTGAAGTTGACGACGCCGGCGACTGCATCCGAGCCATATGCCGCCGATGCGCCACCAGTCACGATATCTACGCTTTTGACCAGCGCGAGCGGAAACAGGCCTATGTCGCTGGTCCCGGTAATGCCCGAAGCAGGGGCACGCCTCCCGTCTAAAAGAACCAGCGTGCGCGTGATCCCAAGGTTGCGAAGATTTGCAGTGTCCGACGTGCTGGCGACAGAGCCGTTCGGCGTGTTTCCGATCGAAGCGGGCGAGGACGATCCGGTAAGTTGCGGCAACTGGCGAAGCGCCTCAGTGATGTTCGGCGAACCGTCTTTCAATTCCTCGGCGCTGATGACCGTGATCGGCGTCGGCGCCTGATAGCCGTTAGTTACCACTCGCGAGCCGGTTACCACGATTGCCGTGTCCTCGGCAGGCTCGTCAACCTGGTCAGGCGCGGGCTGCGAGGGATCGCTCTGCGCGATTACCGGCGCGTCCTGTGCCGACGCATCGACAGCGGCCAGCGACAGCATCGAGCAGCAGCTCAAAAGAGCAAAAACTTTCATCGCGCATCCTCCCGAATTGGACCACCTGGGAACGAATGGTCGCAATGACGGGCGGGCGCACCAGCGGCGCGCCATCGACCCTCACCCAATCCACCCGCATATTCAGGCATGTTATTTTTTTAGTCGCTGCAGGCGGGACTGCGCGCCGCCGCGATGACCGAGATACCAGATATCTACCCCGGTGCAAGAAGTTTTTTACGCCCGTAAAGTAGCGCGATTTTTCCTGAACACACGTTCAAACCGGCTAGTGCGGGCGACCAGCGGTCTCGATTCGATTGATGGGTGCGTGATTGAAACTTAAACGGCCGATAACGTGCAAAGCGCTCAAGCGCGCATTATGCCGTTCAAAATCGTATCGATCACAAAAGCGGCATATTCACGCGCGAGTGCATCGTCGACCTCGCGGTTACCAACCAGCTCGCGGTACGCGACTCGGGTCGAGAAGATGTACTGGCATGCGCCGATGATCAGAAAATAGGCATAGTTTGGATCGACCGGCCGAAACTGCCCGATCGCGATGCCATCCTCGATGATCTTGCGCTGGGCCTCGATCAGTGGCCGCACGAAACTCGCCTGCATCGTCCTCGCGCTTTCGGAATGATCGTCCTTCAACAGGCTGTCCAGCAGGCCGTTGAGATAGGGATGGCGCGCATAGGTTCGAATGATGCCGGTGATGTGAATCCGCAGCTTGCTCGCCGGATCGATATCCATTGCCAGCAGCTCCTCGAGCTGGACCAGCGAACGCTCGGTATCGCGCGTAGCGAGCGCGATCAGCAGGCCGTCCTTCGACCCGAAATAATATTTGACCAAGGGTGCAGTGAGTTCGGCCCGACGTGCGATCTGATGCAGCGAAACGTCGAATGTTCCCAATTCGATCATCAGCGCACTGGCAGCGGCCAGCAAGGTCTCGCGGCCCGTGGTTTCGCCTGTTGGCGTTTTCTTTTTTGCAGTCGCGTTCGCCATATTCACCTTCACGGGGCTTAATGGTTGAAAAGGAAAGTCAAGGCAACCGGGCTGGCGGTCAACGTGGGCACGCTATTCCGTCAGAGAGCATAGCCAGTGACGTCGCGTGCTAACATCTGACAGATCGAACGCACGACGAGCATATGATCGTCCTGTTGCGGCAATCCCGATACGGCGACGCAGCCGACTACGCCGATCCCACGGACCGAAATCGGGAACGCTCCGCCATGTTCGGCATAGTCGGCCCGCGAAAGCCCGTATCGATCCGCCAGACTGCTCTGCTTGAGCTGCATTTCGAGCCCGACGCGATAGCTGGAACGCTCGAAATGCCGGACGACGTTGCACTTGCGCCGAAGCCATTCGAAATTGTCGCTTGTCGATCCGGCCAACGCCGCTGCGAATAGCCGGCGGTGAAAGAACGCGATCTCGATCGCCAGCGGCCAGGAATTGGTTCGCGCGGTCTCGCGGATCAGGGAGCCGAGCTGCCACCCTGCGTCCTCATCGAAGGCTTCGAAGACCAGTTCGCGCTCGTGCCGCTCCACCTTGGCAAGGAGTTCCTTCACTTCCATGCGCGGCGTTCCCCGTCGCTGAGCTGCAGGGTCTGAGCCTCGCCGGTATGCGCCGCGATCTTGGCAGCCTCGAGCACCGCCATCACCGCAATCGCCTGATAAGGCGATACCGGCAGATCCGCTCCGTCGCGAACGGCGCCGGCGACACCGGCGTAGAAGCTGCGCTGATCGCCCGCCAAGGCAGGTTCGCTCGCTTCGGCGCCATCCGTCCGATATATCTGGAGCGGGTCCTCGTCCCTCCCCCAGCCCGGACTTCCCGGGACCATTCCGGCCTTCATCTGCGCCTCTTGCTGATCGAGGTGGCGCTTGACGATGGTGCCCTTGTCACCATGGACGACGAAGCGGTTATGGCCGCCCGCGGCCAGCATCGATGCGTGGAGTACCGCCCGACAGGCCCCGAACTCCAGAACGACATGCGCCCAGTCGTCGGTGGCGGCCCCTACACGCTGGCACGCCATGCTCGCACAGATCCGGTCTGGAAGACCGAAGAGCTGGAGCGCCTGGTCGATCAAGTGCGGCCCAAGGTCAAACCACACGCCGCTGCCCGGCGTATCGCGCTCACGCCAGCGATCGACGACTTCGGGCCGGAAGCGATCGAAGTGCGACTCGAAATGGCTGACTTTGCCGATCACCCCGCGCTCGATCGCGCCGCGAACGGTCAGAAAATCGCTATCCCAGCGCCGGTTGTGGAAGACCGTGAGCTTGCGGTTGCAGGCCTCCGCGAGCGCAACCAACACCCTTGCCTCGGCGAGATCGAGCGTGAACGGCTTGTCGACGACTATGTGCTTGCCGGCTTGCAGGGCCGCGCGCGCCAACGGCGCATGCGAATCATTCGGTGTGGCGACGACAACCAGATCAATCTCGGGCGTCGATATCAGCTCGTCGGGCGTGCAGACCCGGACATCGGGCAAATCGTCCTGAACGCGCTTTGCGTTGCTTGACGCCACTGCGACCAGTTCCAGACCAGCCTCGGCGTTGATGAGTGGCGCGTGAAACGTCTTCCCAGCAAAGCCATAGCCCAGCAGCCCGACCCGCAAGCGCCCCCCCTGTTTACCCATCGAATCTACTCCCAACGCGTCAATCCTGCCTTGCCGCCAACGCCCCTCCAGCCCGCCATTTGGCGATCTGAGCGGATTCGGTCCCGATTTCGGCAAGAATCGCATCGCCCTCGTCGGGCATTGTGCCGGACATGCGCGGAGTGGTGGTGGCGCTGCTGGAATAGCGCGGCGCCGGCATCGGCTGGGTCACGCCCCCGAACGCGCCGAACGTCGCGCGCGCACTATTGTGCGGATGCGTCAGCGCTTCGTCGAAGGAAAGGATCGGTGCGTAGCAGGCGTCGAGGTCCGCGAAGATTGAATCCCATTGTGCGCGGGACTTGGTGCGAAACCGTTCCGCGATCGCGTGCTTGAGCCGCAGCCACTGCGCCGGATCCGACTGCAATCTGGGATCGGCAAGGTCCGGATCCAGTTCCAGCCCGCGGCAGAGGGCGGCATAGAATTGCGGCTCGACAGCGCCGATCGCGACATATTTTCCGTCGGCTGTTTCATACGTGTCGTAGAAATGCGCGCCGCCATCCAGCCGATTGGTTCCGCGCGCATCGTTCCACGAACCCTGCGCCCGAAAACCCCATATCATGCTCATCAACAACGCCGAGCCTTCGAGCATCGATGCATCGACGACCTGGCCTTGGCCACCGCGTTGTACGTTGAGCAACGCAGCCAGCATTCCGAACGCAAGCAGCATCCCGCCGCCGCCAAAATCGGCGACCATGTTGATTGGCGCAACCGGCTTTCGCCCGGCCTCGCCAAAAGCGTTGAGGGATCCGGACAAGGCGATATAATCGATGTCGTGCCCAGCCTTGCCGGACCAGGGCCCGTCTTGCCCCCAGCCGGTGATGCGCCCGAACACAAGCTTCGGATTGTCGGCAAGCAATACCTTGGGCCCCAGGCCCAGCCGCTCCATCACTCCGGGACGAAAGCCCTCGATCAACCCGTCACTCGCGCGGGCAAGCGCACGCACGATCGCAATTCCGTCCGCGTGCTTCAGATCGACCGTGATCGAGCGGCGGGACCTCTGGAGCGGGTCCCGCGCAGGAGCGCTGCCGCTCCCGGCGCGGACGCCGCCAGGCCGCTCGACACGAATGACCTCGGCGCCATGATCGGCGAGCATCATCCCGCAGAAAGGACCAGGGCCGATACCTGCGATTTCGATGATGCGAAGGCCATGAAGGGGTCCGGTCAAGCTATCCTCCCGATGCTTCGATGACGCCATCGGCCAAAGGTTCGGCATAGAGGCTTCGCACAGCTTCGCCCCGGCGCGCCAAGACCGCGCGCTGATTGACATAACCCTTCTCGGTAATCTCTCCGTCGGGAACCGAAGGTGGCATATCCAAAAGTACGGCACGCCGAACCCGGCGGGCCGAGCCCGAGCCCTGGTTGAACCGGCGCAGGCGCTCCGCGATCACACCCGAGACGCCGGTGGTTTGCCGGCCCTCTTCCGACAGCCAGATCAGCGCGCCGATAGAAGAACGGTCCTGTCCCGCGATGACCGCGTCTCGCACAAGCGGGCTCAAGGCAGTGAGCAGGTCGGGCCGCAGTGTTCCGACCGAGACCCAAGTGCCCGTCGATAACTTGAAGTCCTCGGTGATGCGTCCGTCGAACATCAGCCCCTGCAGCGGATTGTCCGGATCGACGAGACGCGCGGCGTCGCCGAGGCAATAGAATCCCTCATCGTCAAAAGCCGCCGCGGACAGGGCGGGCTCACGATGATAATGGGTGAGCACACCAGCGCCGCGCGCGCGGACCTCGAGCTTGTCGCCCACCGGCGCCAGCTTCAATTCGACTCCTGGCAAGGGCAGTCCCACCAGCCCCACCTGATCTGTCACCCAATAGACGCTGGTGATGCCTTGAACCTCGGTCGCGCCATAGGTCGTGACGATCGGTACACGGCGGCCAACGGCCGCGACTGCAAGCCGCTGCAGCCGCTCGGCCACTTCCTGAGACAGGGTCGCGCCGCCATAGGCCATCCAGCGCAGGTTACGGAAAAACGCCTTAGCCTTGCCCGAATCGGCCTCCAGCGCGCTCGCTATCATCTCGAACGCGATCGGGGCTGAGCTGAACTGCTCTGGAGAAAGCTCGACGAAGTTGCGCACGGTCTCGTCGAACTGGCCGGGAATTGGTCGGCCATCGTCGATATATAGCGTGCCGCCAGCCCACAGGTTCTGATTGAAGTTGATGTTGCCCGCGCTCAAATGGCTCCATGGCATCCAGTCGACCACGCTCGGCGGCCACACTTCTCGATCGCCATCCAAGATGCCGGTGCGCGCGCCGATCATCGCCGCCATCATCCGATGCGTCTGCGGCACCGCCTTGGGGATGCCGGTGGACCCTGAAGTGAACAGATATTTCGCCACTGTCTCGGGCTCGACCCGCGGAAGTTCCGCCGGAAAATCGGCGTTGACGGCGATGAGCGACGCAAACGCATGCCCTTCGCTGCCGTCGACCGTCACGACTTCGATCGCAGGATCGAGTTGCCGCAACATATCGATTGCGCGCGCATAGGTGGCACCTTGCGCAAAGACGACGCGCGGCTCGAGTTTGGCAAAGCAATGCCGCAGCTTCGCAAGATCTCCCGATGACAGGCTATATGCCTGGCTAAGCGCCGCACTGGGTACACCCGCGAGGAAACAGCCGAGCATGATCGAGGCGTGTTCGGCGGAATTTCCCGAAAGAATGACGACGCCATGATCCGGGCTGGCGCCGTGCGTGAGCAACCAGCGAGCGATAGTAGAAGCCTGTGCCCACGCCTCTCCATAGCTGATGCCACGCCAGGCACCGTCGGCCCCGCGCTGCCGTATGAAGGGCTGACCGGCATGGGACACGGCGCGCTCGGCAAACAAGTCGGCAATAGTGCGCGGCATGTCGCCTAGTGGATAGCCCGAACGCAGCAAGATGCTGCCGTCCGCGCGTCGCTCCATTTCGACGCATGGCACATGGTATGGCAGCGCCCGCCTTGTGCTGGACGTGCAACCCACAGGTATCGCGTTGGCGCGCTCCACTGCCACTCTCCCATTGAACCGAGTCATCTCACTCTACGACCCTTTACGATCGTTATACGAAACGGAGCGAACTTTCCAATCGTAAAAAATATTGCTGGCGATCCCTTGCGGAGGCGCGCGATTGAATTTAATGGTCGTAAAAATAAGCTATAGCGGGAATTGATGTGGGCAAGCTTGAAGGCAAGGTTGTTGCTGTAACGGGAGCAGGCCGCGGCATCGGGCGCGAAATTGCCTTGGAGTGCGCGCGTCAGGGTGCGGCGGTAGTCGTAAACGATGTTGGCGGCTCTGCCGACGGCGAGGGCCGCGACGCGGGCCCGGCAGAGCAGGTTGCCGCCGAGATCAAGGCAATGGGCGGCCGCGCCGTCGCCAACTTCGCCAGCGTCGCGGATCCGGCAGGAGCCGAAAGCATCATCAACGACGGTATCACCAAGCTGGGTGGCGTCCACGGAGTCGTGAACAACGCCGGCATCCTACGCGACCGCATCTTCCACAAGATGAGCCATGCCGAGTGGAAAGAAGTGATCGACGTCCATCTGCACGGCACCTTCAACGTCACAAAGGCGGCCGCCAATTACTTCAAGGATCAGGGCGGCGGCGCATACGTGCACTTCACCTCCACATCGGGGCTGATCGGCAATATCGGCCAGGCGAACTATGCGGCCGCGAAGATGGGCATCATTGGCCTTTCGACTTCGATCGCATTGGACATGCAGCGCTTCGGCGTCCGTTCGAATTGCGTCGCACCTTTCGCGTGGAGCCGCATGATCGCAGGCATTGCCGCCGAGACTGAGGTCCAGAAGGAGCGGATCGAGCGGATCAAGAGCATGACGCCCCAGAAGATCGCCCCGCTCATCGCCTATCTAATCACCGACGACGCCAAGGACGTTTCTTCTCAGGTCTTCTGCGTCCGCAAGAACGAGATTTTCCTGTTCAACAACATGCGCCCGATCCGGGCGATGCAGCGCGAGAATGGCTGGACTGTCGATTCGATCGCAACCGATCTGATGCCGGCCTTCCGCCCCTCAATGCCGCCGCTGCAGCGCTCCTCGGACGTATTTTCATGGGATCCGGCATGAACGCGACGACAAGCCCTACCGCAACCGCGATGGAGCCCGAAATGCTCGATCAGCTACGCGATGCCGTTCGCCGGTTCACGCGCGAGCGGCTGGTTCCCGCCGAGGAGGAAGTGGCCGAGACGGGCCATATTCCCGAAGAGATCATCCAGGAGATGCGCGAGCTTGGCCTGTTCGGCCTCACCGTGCCACAGGAATATGGCGGCCTCGGCCTCACTTCGCCCGAGGAAGTCGAAGTGGTCATGGAGCTGTGCTGGGCCTCGGCCGCGTTCCGATCGCTGATCGGGATCAACTTGGGCGTCGGCAGCCAGGGAATCGTCAACGAAGGCACCGAAGCGCAGAAGGCCGAATGGCTGCCCCGGATCGCGACGGGCGAAGTCATCACCAGCTTTGCGCTGACCGAGCCCCATTCCGGATCGGACGCAGGCGCATTGCTGGCGATGGCGCGGCGCGACGGCAACGACTACATCCTCAATGGCACCAAGCGCTATATCACCAACGCGCCTTATGCCGCGCTGATCACCGTCATTGCGCGGACCGAGGTCGAACGGCTGCCGGGCAACCGCCATGTCAGCGCGTTTCTGGTGCCCGCCGATACGCCTGGCGTCACGATCGGGGCGCATGACCGCAAGATGGGCCAGGCAGGCGCCTTGTCCGCCGATGTCATTCTCGAAGACGTCCGCGTGCCCGCGAGCACGCTGCTCGGCGGCGTCGAGGGCCGTGGCTTCAAGACCGCGATGAGCGTGCTCGATCGCGGCCGCATCAATGTTGCCTCGGTCTGTGTCGGGCAGGCGAAGCGCATTCAGTATGAGGCGGCGCGCTACGCGACCGAGCGCAAGCAATTCGGCCAGCCGATTGCCAGCTACCAGCTGATCCAGGCGATGCTAGCAGACAGCCAGGCGGACATTTTCGCTGCAGAATGCATGGTCCGTGAAGCCAGCCGGCGTCTGGCGGCGGGCGAGCGCGTATCGCTCGAGGCGTCGTGCGCCAAGATGTTCGCATCCGAGATGGTCGGCCGGGTCGCGGATCGCGCCGTGCAGATCCATGGCGGCGCCGGCTATATGCGCGACAGCGCGGTCGAGCGCTTCTACCGCGACGTTCGAGTCTTCCGCATCTACGAAGGTACGACCCAGATCCAGCAGATGATCATCGGCAAGGAAGTGGCGCGCCGCTTCGAGACCGGTGAGCTCGCATGATCCGCGACGACATCATGTTCCGCGACGGCCTGCTCGCCGGCCAGCGGATCCTCGTGACCGGCGGCGGCACCGGCCTCGGCCGAGTCATGGCCGAGGGGTTCCTGATCCTCGGCGCGGAGATCTATATTTGCGGGCGCCGCGGCGCGGTGCTCGACGAATCCGCCGCGGCGATGATGGCCGCGCATGGCGGCAAGGTGACCGGAATCGCCTGCGACATCCGCGAACCCGATTCTATAGAGGCGATGCTCGATACGATCTGGGCCGATGGCGGGGCGCTGACCGGCCTGGTCAACAATGCCGCGGGCAATTTCGTTAGCCGCACCGAAGACCTGTCAATGCGCGGCTTCGACGCGATCTCGTCGATCGTGTTCCGCGGATCGTTCGCGGTGACCCTATCCTGCGGCAAGCGCTGGCTGGCCGAGGGGGTGCCGGCATCGGTGCTGTCGATCCTCGCGACCTGGGTGTGGAATGGCTCGGCCTTCACTGTGCCGAGCGCGATGTCCAAGGCCGGCATCAACGCCATGAATCAGAGCCTGGCGGTGGAATGGGCCGATCGCGGAATTCGGTTCAACGCCATCGCGCCCGGCACCTTTCCGACCGAGGGCATGACTGCGCGCCTGCGTCCGACCGATGGCGAGAAGGCCTTTGTCGATACGGCGGAATATCCGATGGGCAGGGTCGGGCGCATGCCCGAACTCGCCAATCTCGCGGCATATCTGATGTCACCCCAGGCCGAATATATGACCGGCCAAACGATCGCGATTGATGGCGCGCGCTATCTTGCGACCGGTGGAAACTTCGCATCGCTGCGCAGCTGGGACGATGCGCAATGGGCGGCATCGCGCGATTCGATCCGCGCCACCAATGCGCAGGACAAGGCGCAGAGGACCGGCTGATGCACCCGCGCCATTGGGCCTCGATCACTCCCGACAAGCCCGCCTGGATCATGGCCGGGACCGGAGAGGCTGTGAGCTATGCCGAGCTGGAGCAGCGCGCGAACCGCATCGCGCACTGGTTACGCCAGCGCGGCATCGGCAAGGGCGCCGTGATCGCCTTCATGTCCGAGAACCATCCCCGGCTCTACGAACTGGTCTGGGGCGCACAGCGCGCGGGCGTCCATTACGTCCTCGTGCCTGCCACGCTCGTCGCCGGCGAGCTCGACTATCTTCTGCGCGACGGCGGCTCGCAGGTGCTGGTCGTTTCCGCCAAGGTGGCCGAACGCCTGGGCCCTGCGCTGAACGCCCTGCCCTGCCCCGCCATTCGCCTCGACGAAGCATTGGAGGCTGGCTGGGCGCAACTGCCCGACACGCCGATAGCCGATGAGGCACCGGGCAACGACATGCTCTATTCGTCGGGCACAACCGGGCGGCCCAAGGGCATCAAGCAGGCATTCCCGCCGGCGCTCGACACTCCGCCGCGCGCCGAGCGAATCGGCGCGCGCTGGTTCGGCTTCGGCCAGGACAGCGTCTATCTGTCGCCCGCACCGCTGTATCATGCCGCGCCGTTGCGCTGGTCGCTTGCGATCCACCGGCTCGGCGGCACGGTGGTGGTGATGGACCGTTTCGATGCCGAGATCGCACTGGCGCTGATCGAACGGTACCGGGTTACGGTGGCGCAATTCGTACCGACTCATTTCGCGCGGCTGCTCGCACTGCCGCCAGCGACGAAGGCGCGCTACGACCTGTCGTCGCTGAAGAGCGTGTTCCACGCCGGCGCGCCCTGCGCGATGCCGGTAAAGCGCGCGATGATCGACTGGTGGGGACCGATCGTCCACGAATTCTACAGCGGCACCGAAGGCGTGGGGATCACCGTGATCTCGTGCGACGAATGGATCGAACGCCCGGGATCGGTCGGCCGCGCCGTCGAAGGCGACCTGCGCATCTGCGGACCGGATGACGCCGTGCTGCAGGCGGAGCGTGAAGGCGCGATCTACTTCGCCAACGGCATAGAGCTGACCTATCACAACGACCCCGCACAGACCGCCGCCGCGCATAATTCGCACGGCTGGGTGACGCTCGGCGATATCGGCCGAGTCGATGCGGAAGGCTATCTCTACCTCACCGATCGCGCCAATTTCATGATCATCTCGGGCGGAGTGAACATCTACCCGCAGGAGATAGAACACCATCTCGCCGGGCATGACGCGGTTGCCGACGTCGCCGTGATGGGGCTGCCCGATGCCGAGATGGGCGAGCAGGTCACCGCCTTTGTCGAGCCGCAACGCTGGCCGGTGCCGGACGAGGCGGCGCTGTCGGCGGAACTCGATCGGTTCGCGCGCGGCGCGCTGAGCCCGGTCAAGGTGCCGCGCCGCTACATCTTTCGCGCGTCGCTGGAGCGCACCGACACGGGCAAGCTACGCAAGCGGGCGCTGCGTGACGAATATCTGGAAACCAAAAGGAACTGATCGGTGGCTGAAGCTTATATCGTAGCCGTTGGACGGACCGCTGGCGGCAGGCGCGGCGGCGCGCTTTCCGGCTGGCACCCCGCCGATCTCGGCGCGCAGGTGATCGACGCGCTCGTCGCGCGATCGGGCGTCGATCCGGCGGTGATCGACGATGTCATCTTCGGCTGCGTGATGCAGGCGGGCGCGCAGACGATGAACATCGCGCGCAACGTGGTGCTGAGCTCCCGCCTTCCCGAGCACGTGCCGGGCACGACGGTCGACCGCCAGTGCGGCTCCTCGCAACAGGCGCTGCAATTCGCCGCGCAGGCAGTGATGTCGGGAACGATGGACGTGGTGATCGCCGGCGGAGTCGAGAGCATGACCCAAGTACCGATGGGCAGTGCCGCCTTGCTGGCGATCAAGGCCGGCCTCGCCGGCCCGTATAGCGGAGACGGCATTCCGGCGCGCTATCCCGGGGTGAAGTTCAACCAGTTCGCCGGCGCCGAGGCGATCGCGCGCAAGCATGGCTTCACGCGCGACCAGCTCGACGCCTTCGCGCTTGAAAGTCATCATCGCGCCGCCGCTGCGACCAGATCGGGCGCGTTCGACTCCGAGATCGTGCCGATCGCCGTGCGCCGCGGCGCCGATGCCGATCCGTCGCTGGAGCCCGCCGTCGGCACGCCGCACACCGTCGATGAAGGCATCCGCTTTGGCGCCACCGCCGAAGCGATCGGTTCGGTCAAGCTGCTGAGCGAGGATGGCCTACTCACCGCCGCCACCTCCAGCCAGATTTGCGACGGCGCCTCCGCGGTGCTGGTCGTCAACGAGGCGGGGCTGAAAAAGGTCACCGCCGACCCGCTCGCGCGCATCCATCACCTCTCGGTGATCGGCGGCGATCCGGTGATCATGCTCGAGACTCCGCTCGCCGCCACCGAACGGGCATTGGCACGCGCCGGCATGAAAATCGGCGATATCGACCTGTACGAAGTCAATGAGGCTTTCGCTTCGGTGCCGCTCGCCTGGCTCAAGGCGCTGGGTGCCGATCCGGGCCGGCTAAACGTCAATGGCGGGGCGATCGCACTGGGTCATCCCTTGGGCGCCAGCGGCACCAAGTTGATGGCGACCCTCGTCTCCGCGCTGCAACGCGGCGGCGGACGCTACGGTCTGCAGACCATGTGCGAAGGCGGGGGGCTGGCAAACGTCACCATCGTCGAGCGACTTTGAGAGGAAACGAGATGCTAAACGGAATCCGCATCGTCGAGCTCGCCAGCTATGTCGCCGGGCCAGGAGCCTGCGCCCTCCTTGCCGATTGGGGCGCGGAGGTCATCAAGGTCGAGGCCAAGCAGGGCGATCCCTGGCGCCACTTCTTCGCCTCGGTGGGCCGAGAGGACACCGAGAACCGCGTCTTCGAGACCGACAATCGCGGCAAGCGCTCGATCGCGCTCGATATCAGCGACCCCACCGACGCGGCGACGTTGCGCGCGCTGATCCTGTCGGCCGACGTCTTCGTCAGCAACACGCGGCCCGCATCGCTGGCGCGCGCGGGGCTGGGGTGGGAAACCCTGCGCGCGCTCAAGCCCAATCTGATTTTCGCCAATTTCACCGGCTTTGGCACGTCAGGACCGGAAGCGGACAAGCCGGGCTTTGACATCACCGCCTTCTGGGCGCGTTCGGGCCTGTGCTCGCTGATGACCGTCAAGGGCAGCGAGCCGGCCCAGCTGCGCACCGGCATCGGCGACCATATGGCCGCACTTGGCCTAGCCGGCGCGGTGTGCGCGGCGCTGCTGCACCGCGAGCGCACGGGCGAGGGCCAGAAGGTCGAGACGTCGTTGCTGCGCATGGGCGTATATGCCGGCGCGAGCGAGCATGCGATCCAGCTCCAGGTCGGCAGACTCGCCTCCACGCGCCCACGCGTCGAGGCCCCCAATCCGATCAACAATTTCTTTCGCACCAGCGACGAACGCTGGTTCGTGATGGTGCCGCGCACCGGCAGCGCCGATTGGGTCAAGCTCGCCAATGCGCTCGGCCATCCCGAATGGCTGGAGGACGAACGCTTTCAGGGCGTCCGCGCGCGGCGGACCAATGGCGTCGCGCTGGTCACGCTGCTCGACGCGGCATTCACCAGCCTGAGCTGGGACGCGATGGCGGAACTGCTCGATACGGCGGGGATAATCTGGGGACCGGTGCAGACCGTCGGCCAGGTCAGCAAGGACCCGCAGGCGTTCGCGGCGGGCTGCTTCGTCGAGGTTTCTGACGCGGATGGCGTGCGGCTCCTACCCGCCGGCCCGATCGACTTCGGTGCGATGCCAAGTCCCAAATATCGTCCCGCACCCAAGCTCGACGAGCATGGTGACGACCTCCGCTCGGAATATGCGCCCGCTTGAACCCCGGCGGAGGATCATGTTGCGTCGAAGATTGCGGACAGCTCGCTTATTCGGGTCCTGGAGGACTGGTGCGAGCCATTTGACGGGCACTATTTATACTATCCCAGCCGCCGCCAGCCATCGCCCGCGTTCACGTTGCTTTTGGAGGCGCTGCGGTATCAATGGTAGCTGCTTTGGAACGAGGGTTGGCGATCATACAGAATTAGTCAAGCCGACGGTTTCAACACAGGCCCAGTACGCATGCGTCCAAGTATGTCCTGTTCCGAGTCTCGTGAGTCAGCCGCTGGATTGTAACCAAGCAACGCTTTGATCTCAAGGTACTCCTCGAGACCATACACGCCTTGCTCACGACCGTTTCCGGACATCCGGTATCCGCCGAAAGGCACGCCGACTGCGGGCGGCACGCCGTTTATATACACTCGACCGCATCGCAGCGCCCGCGCGACGCGACGGGCCCGATCAAGATCGGCCGACCAGACCCATCCCGCCAGTCCATAATCGGTGTCATTGGCAATTCTGATCGCGTCTTCCTCGTCCTCGTAGGGAATTATCACCAGCACCGGCCCGAAAATCTCTTCGCGCGCGACCCGGCTATCTGGCGCAACATTGCCGAAAACGGTGGGCTTGACGTAGTAGCCTGTGGTCAGGCCATCGGGTCTGCCGAGGCCGCCGGCGGCAAGAGTGGCGCCTTCCGCTATTCCGGCCGCGATCATTCCCTGAATTTTATTGAACTGGAGCTGGTTCACCACCGGACCCATAGCCGTTGCCGGATTCTCGGGGTCACCAACAATGAACGAATTTGCGCGTGCCGCGGCCAAGGCGAGCGCCTCGTCATGACGATCGCGGGGCACCAGCATCCGCGTCGGTGCCTGGCACGATTGACCGCCACCGACATAGCAGCGCGAAACCCCGGCCGGCACCGCCGCGGCCAAATCCGCGTCGGGCAAAATGATGTTGGCCGATTTGCCGCCGAGTTCCTGGTGAACGCGCTTGACGCTTTCCGCCGCGGCTATCGCAACCAGGCGTCCCGCGCGCGTGGAGCCGGTGATCGTTATCAAGTCGATATCCGGATGTTCGGCGAGACGCTGACCCGCGACCGGTCCATCGCCGTTGATCAGGTTGAACACGCCGGCCGGAACGCCTGCGGCCTCTAGGGCGCTGGCGATCACAAGCGCGCTGAGCGGCGAGACCTCGGACGGCTTGGCGACCACCGTACATCCTGCGGCGAGCGCGGTCGCGACCTTGTTTGCAAGCAACGATGCCGGCGCGTTCCAGGGAACGATCATCCCGCACACGCCGATCGCTTCCCGAACGATCAGCGCGCCAGGCATGGCCTCCTCGAATGAATAGCCCGCCAAAATATCGGCCATGTTGCGAAACGAGGATGCTGAGCTGCCCGCATGGAACGACCGGGCAAAATCCTGTGGACTGCCCATCTCCAGGGTCACCATTTGCGCAATCTGCTCGCGCCGTGCCGTCAACTCATCGGCGATGCGGCGCAGCAATGCTACGCGCTCCGACGGCGGCGTCGCGGAAAAAGCGGGAAAGGCCCGCTTCGCCGCAGCCACCGCAAGATCGACATCCTCGACCGATGCCAGCGCGATCTCTGCGACATTCTGCTCGGTCGCAGGGTTCTCCACCGCGATCGTTTTGGTGCCAATCGGCGCGACCCACCGGCCATCGATGTAGAAGGACCGGGTTGTATCGGGAATGCTCATTTTACTCGTCCTTGGCAGTCAGCAGATCGTCAGATGAGGGCCGGATAGGATCCGCCATCGACATGAACGTTCATACCCGAGACAAACCCGGCCATCGCGCTGCACATAAAGGCGCAGATCGCCCCGAACTCCGATGGCTGGCCAAGACGCTGCGCCGCGATGCTGTCGATCTGGCGCTTCCTGGCCTCGTCGTAATCGATGCCCTCGCGCTTCATCGCGGCTTGCGCCATACGATGCTGGCGATCGGTATCGATCCGTTCGGGAAGCAGGTTATTGATCGTGACATTGTCCTTCGCCACTTCGAAGGAAAGTCCCTTCATCGCGGCAGTGAGGCCGGCGCGCGCGCCCGCCGATAGGGTCATGTGCGGCCGCGGCGTCGTCACCATTGCCGACGTGATGTTTACGATCCGCCCGAATCGATTGGCGCGCATCGTCGGCAGCACGGCACGGACGAGCTGGATCGGCGCGATCA
Source organism: Pseudomonadota bacterium (assembly GCA_040384525.1). GTDB lineage: Bacteria > Pseudomonadota > Alphaproteobacteria > Sphingomonadales > Sphingomonadaceae > Sphingomonas. The sequence continues at coordinate 73,523 of JAZKJE010000022.1, read as the reverse complement.
TGTTTGCATTGACCGCTGACAGCCAAGCCGCATCGTCGAGATCGGCGAACGGTGCAGGTTCGGGTCCTGCATTATTGTTGATGAGGATGTCGGGGGTCGGACAAGCATGGAGCAGCGCCTCGCGACCCTCCCCGGTGGTTACATCCGCCACGACCCCGCTTATCGCCCCTTCATATTCGGCACGCAAAGCTTCGAGCGTTGCTTCAAGCTTTGCGCTTTGTCGGCCGTTGATGACGACCTTAACCCCTTCCGCGAGGAGCGCTTTCGCACAGGCCAATCCCAAACCCTGCGTCGAAGCGCAGACGAGTGCGGTACGCCCGCTGATTCCCAAATCCATCAGAACTGCCTTCCATCTTAAGCGCACCGAACCGCCGCGTTCTGCGCCGAAGGTTGCGGACGCAGGGTGCTAGAAACGCGGTTTTTTTGATCCCTTGATGGCGATGGGGATTAGCACTGCAGCCGCATTATTCACAATCAAAATCAGCTTTTCTCGAAATCATCTGATTTTAGCTTTTCGACTCGCGCTGCTTGAGGCATAGGGTTTTTCACGGTTTGAAATCGTGGCTCAGGACGTCCTGAGCTGTGCGTGTGCAAAGCACGGGACAAAGGAGAGGTTTGTTGAAAATGATGCGAGCCGCCCGCCTGCATGAGGTGGGCCAGCCCTTTCAGCTTGATGAGGTCGAGCAGCCCCAGCCAACCGGATCCGACGTTCTCGTCCGGGTTCGCGCGTGTGGCGTGGTGCCGAACCTCAAAAATGTCGTAACGCACTATCCTGAGTGGTTCCCATTCCTGCCTTTGCCAAAGCTTCCAGCAATCTATGGCCTTGATCCTGCAGGCGAAGTTGCCGCAGTCGGCCCCGACGTAAAGGGCGTAGCGATCGGCCAGCGGGTCTATGTGAACCCGCTCCGCTATTGCGGCACCTGTCTCAAATGCCGCGACGGCAAGCCGATGGCCTGTGAGCATCTGGCATTTGCGGGCTATTTCGGCTTCGTCGAAGGCGCGCAAGAGATGTTCGACCGCTACCCTTGGGGTGGTCTCGCCGAATATATGATCGCTCCGGCGCGCAGCCTCGTGTCGCTGCCCGATGGCGTGTCGTTTGAACAGGCCGCGCGCTTCGGCTATCTCGGGACTGCTTATGGAGCGCTCCGCCGCGCCAAGGTCGGACCGGATACCTGCGTTCTGGTCAACGGCGCGACCGGCACCATCGGCGTCGGCGCAATCCTCCTCTGCCTTGCCATGGGCGTCCCCAAGATCCTCGCGGTTGCGCGCAACGAGGAAATTCTCGCCCGGTTGCAGGCACTGGCGGCCGACCGCATCTTTACCCATTCCAATCACAACGGTGCGTGCACCGATTGGGCCATGAAGATGACCGGTGGCTACGGCGTCGACGTTGTCGTCGAGGCGCTCGGCCCGGGTGCGCCCGCCCAGGCGACGATGGATGCGTTCATGACCACCGCTGCCTGCGGCACGATCGTCACCGTCGGCGGAATGGACGAAAAGCTTCCTTTCGATCCGATTTGGCTGATGTGCAAGAACATCTCCTATCTCGGATCGGCATGGTTCACGACGCACGAAGGGCACGACATGGCGAACATGGCGGGTTCGGGCGCGCTCGATCTGTCGCCGCTTGAGAATCTGTGTTTCCCCCTCGACCGGGTCAACGAAGCGCTCGATGTCGCGCGCCATCGCAGCGAAGGCGGCCTCCAGAACATCGTGGTCATGCCATGAGGGAGCCGGTGGTCTTCGGCGCACGGCGCATCGTCACCTATGTCGACGATGCCGGCCGGGCGCGCATGCTGCCCGGCCAGGAGGCGACGCGGGCCGTCGACTATGTCGAGACCCCGGGGATGCGCACCTCGATCCTGTGGTCGACGGCGGGCGTGCCCGCCATCGGCGGCGAGCCTGCCGATCCGGTCGTCGGACTGCGGTCGGTGCACCCTTCGGCCGGCGGAAGCACGTTCCTGGTTCTGACATTGCCGCCTGACAGCGTCTATGGAGCGGCGGATTTCGATCCGGTCGCAGCGGGTGCCGAACAGCTTCGCGTCGTGCCAGGCATTGCCGAACGCATGGAACCCGATGCGCCCGGATTCCATCGCACCGATACCGTGGATTATGTCGTGGTTCTCGCCGGCGAAGTCTGGTTGGTGGTCGACGACGAAGAGGTCTGTCTGCGCGTGGGTGACACCGTCGTTCAAGGCGGTGCCCGTCACGCTTGGCAGAATCGCAGCGAACAAGCAGCGACCCTGGCCGTGGTTCTCCTCGGAGCGAAGTAATGAAGCCTGCATTGCAGGGCCGCAAGAAACTGTCTTTGACGTTCGATAACGGGCCGACACCCGGCATCACTGATCTCGTGCTCGACACGCTGGATCGCTTCGGCGTCAAAGCCAGTTTCTTCCTGGTGGGCGAACAACTCGGATCGCCCGAAGCGCGCGCTTTGGCCGAGCGGGCATTCCAGGCCGGGCACCGCATCGGCAATCACAGCTTCAGCCATGGCGTGCCGCTCGGCCTGCAAGAGGAACCCGGCGCCGCCGCGCGCGAGATTCTCGCCGCGCATGAAGCGCTTGGCGGCCTGGTCGGCGATCATCCTCTTTACCGGCCCAACGGCCGCGGCAAGAAGGGGCGGCATCTGCTCAGCGTCGAGGCAGTGGAGACACTGGAATCGATCGGGGCGAGTGTCGTGCTGTGGACCAGCGTGCCGCGGGACCGCGCCGCCGTGGTCGACCGCCCCGATCTGTGGGTCGAGGATGCGAAGCGCGCCGTCGAGGAATCCGACTGGACCCTGATGTGCCTGCACGATCGCCCATCCGGATTTCCCGCGCCGGGACCGATGGCGTATTTGGGCGACTTCCTGACTTGGGCGATGCCGCGAGTCGAGTTCCGGCAGGATTTTCCGGAGACGTGCGTGCCATTGGAGCGGGGTCGCCCCCGCTCCAATCTTTCGCAATATGTCACGGCCTAGCCTGCGGCCGGCCCCCTCCGGTAGCGAGTACGGACCCTAGCTCGTGATGCCGAGCGACCGCTTCACTTCGCTCGCGGCATCCGCCAGCACCTTGAGCTTGGCGCGCGCGGTCGAACGCGAAAGATACTTCATCCCGCAATCGGGGGCCGGCATCAGATTGGCGGGTTCGACATAGTCGAGGCCTGCGCGGATCCGCGCGACGACTTCCTCGACCGTTTCGACCGCGTCGCTGGCGAGGTTCAGAACCCCCAATATGATCGTCTTGCCCTGGAGCGCACGCAAGACGCCAAGATCGAGGTCGGGCTGCGCCGCTTCGATCGAAATCTGATCGACAGCACTGTCGGCAAGTTCGGCGAGATAATCATAGGTGCGCGGCTTGCTGCCGGGGACGAGGAAGCCATAGCCAAAGCACATGTGGATCGCGGTCTTCGCCGATACGTCGCGCAGCGCCCGATCGACCAGGGCAACGCCACAGCGCCGCGCCAGTTCGGGATCGTTGCGAAGCCAGGGTTCGTCCAGCTGCACGACGTCGATGCCCAGAGCGGCCAGGTCGCGTGCCTCTTCATTGACTGCATCGGCAAAGGCAAAGGCCAGCGCCTCGGCATCGCCATAGAATTCGTCGTGACATTGCTGGGCCAGCGTGAACGGACCCGGAAGCGTAACCTTGGTCTGGTGCTTCGCCAGAGCGAGCAGCGACTTGGCCGAGGCTTGCTCGCAAAATGTCCTGCGACTGATCGGGCCGGTCACGCGCGGCACCTGCACATCGCGCCCCTTGCGATCCTGGATGATTGCCGGCTGGAGCACGTCGACGCCATCGAGCGATGCCAGGAAATGGTTCGAATAGCTCTCGCGGCCGATCTCGCCATCGGTGATGATGTCGATCCCGGCTTCTTCCATATCGAGTATGGCGAGGCGGGTTGCATCGAGGATGGCTTCGTTGAGATGATCGTCGCCGATCCGCCACAGGCCCGGTTGCCGTACCCGGGGAACCCGTTGGCTGCGTAATACTCCCTTGTCGAGCAGCCAGTCGGGCTGTGGCATGCTGCCAACAACCGTTGTCATCAACGTCAAATTATTTACCTTTCCATGGGGTGCGCTAAATCCCGCGCTTCCGGTCATGCCAGCGTTCCAAATGGCACGGCCGGAGGCAATCAATGGCGAATGTCGTTGTTCGGGGTGTGATCTCCGGCGAGCCACCGGCGAAGTTGGTCGTGCGCGCTTTGGCGCTGCTCATGCTGTAGCGTTTCGATGTCGGGCGCATCGACGGTAAACTCGAGCTCAAGCCCATCTTCGGTTTGCGTGTAAAGCGAATAGCAATAGCCATGGTCGCGCTCGCGGTTAGGCAGGCCGGCGGCCTCCAGACGCTGCTGGAGTTCGCGCTGGCGCTCGCGGTCGACGCGCAATGCGATGTGATTGAACCGAGTGACTTGGGCGGGCACCTTGGGCTGGCAGCGCTCATACATGGTCGGATCTGCGAATTGGAAGAAGGCAAGCGCGCTGCCGTCATCGAGTTCATAGAATGTATGGCAATACTCGTGAGTCTCGCCCGAATCGTGGAATAATGTCCGCTCCGCCCAGGTCGCGACCAGCGGGAAGCCGAGCACGTCTTCCATCAAGTGTCGTACCTTCTCTTGGTCCCGCACGACGATTGCGAAGTGATGTAGTCGGGTTGGCAGTGACGTCTTGTCGTTTGTCACGATCGGCCTTGGGTCAGTCATGCTGTCGGACATTCAAGTCTCCAAACCCCTCATGGAGCCGGACGGGCCAGCTCAGAGGGCTGATTGCTGTCGGCTACACTCGACCACAGATTCGCGAGAAAATCTATGATTCTTTAGGAACTATGATATGTTTGAACGGCAGGAACTGCGAGTACTTGGCCACGTTTCCAGAAACAGCGGAGCCTTCGACCGACGAGTCTCCGCAGCGACGGTCAGACCCGTCGTCCGAAACCTTGGTAGGCGGGAACAGCGAGTACTGCGGGGACGGCGCCGGCCCGCGTGTTAACGAGCCCGAAAGACCGTACCCGAAGCACGGAAGGCAGCACTCCTCCGCACAAGGTCCAAAGGTGCGCTTGTCCGAGTTCGACGAAACTGACTTCGTGAAACTAGCGCGCGAGTCGTTTTTCTTGCAGAAGTCATTGTTTATGGAGAATGTTGATTCAAATGCGACAACGGGAAGAGGCTATGGGAAAGACTGATCTCGGCGATCCTGACGATCTCGAAGGCGCACGTAGGGACCCCGGAGCGCCGCGGCACCCTCATGTCCTCGACGAATTGCGCTCTGGTACGACGAAAAGCCTGAACGCCGCGCTGATCGAGCAGTTACGTGCTGACCTGCTTCGCGGGATCATCGCACCGAACATCAAGCTCAAGATCCCGGACATCTGTGCCCGGTATGGCGTGAGCCCAGGGGTAGCGCGCGAGGCCCTTTCCCGGCTAGTGCCGGAGGGGCTAATCGACTTCACGGACCAGAGAGGCTTTCGCACGCCGCCGCTTACAGCGGCTGGGGTCCGGGACATCACCCGTGCCCGTCTGCTGATCGAACGCGAGGCGATGATCGACGCCATGCGACACGGGACGGACGAGTGGGAGGCAGATATTATCGCAGCACAGCATAGGTTGCAGAGCACGGAACGAGGCACGCCTGAAAACTTCGCCGAAACTGACGAGTTCTCGCTACGTCACCGCGAGTTTCATCGCGCGCTGATCGCCGCATGCACATCTCCTTGGCTGATCCGCATGCACAACATGCTCTACGATCAAACGGAACGGTATCGCTTCATCGCGGCTCGAAACGGCAATCGCGCCACCGGCCGCCGACGCGCTATCTCGAATGAGCATTCGGACATTGCACAAGCCGTCATCAACAGGGACGAAGTGACAGCCCTGCAATTGATGGAAGACCATCTAAAACGGACGGCTGACCGCGCGCTGGCAGCGGCAGCCTTTGCAGGCACACCGGGGCTATAAAAGCGGATAAAATCAAAAAACTCCGACTTTCTGTTGCGGGTTTCGCGACGGGCTGTTACGCTCGCTGCGATCTTGCGGGAGAGGATCGCGCTGCGGACTCAGGCTGCGCGCCCGCTCAAACTTGAGGTGGTGAGTTGAGATTAGTAAGTTTCACGCATGCAGGCGGGCCGTCATGGGGCGCACTCGTCACTGGGGGGATTATCGATCTGGGAAGGCGCATCGAAGGATGTGCTTCTCTAAGAAGCGCCCTCGAGGCAGGGGTGCTTGGTGATTTAGACGACCTCGTAGACGCCACCCGCGAACGGGATTTTGCGCTCGAAGACGTCCGGCTCGATCCCGTGATTCCCGAACCCGGTCAGATCCTGTGTATCGGTCTCAACTACGAAGAGCACAGGATCGAGACGAGGCGGGAGCGCAGCGGCTACCCAACCGTTTTTGCGCGGTTCGGTCGCAGTCAGGTGGGTGACGGTGGTGACATCCTGCGTCCGCCAGAGTCGGCAATGCTCGACTTTGAAGGCGAACTGGCAATCATTATCGGCGGCACCGTGCGCCGTTGCGACGAAGCTAGTGCTATGAACTTTGTGGCGGGCTATGCATGCTACAACGATGCCAGCATCCGAGATTTCCAGCGTCACACCAGTCAGTTCCATCCGGGCAAGAACTTTCCAGCGACCGGCGCATTTGGGCCTTGGATGGTCACCACCGACGAAGTTCCGGACTACCGAAGCCTCTCAATTCAGACCCGATTGAACGGTGAGATTGTTCAAGCAGCCGGTCTCGATCAGTTGATCTTTACCATTCCCGAATTGATCGCTTACTGCTCAACTTTCACTGAACTGCGTGCTGGCGATGTCATCGTGACAGGCACGCCGGGCGGCGTAGGATCGGGTCGCACACCACCACTCTGGATGAAGGCCGGCGACGTTGTCGAAGTCGAAGTGTCTGGAGTCGGAACGCTGCGCAACCGAGTGTCGGACGAGTGTGGGCAGTCTAGCTGAGCCCGGCCGGCCGCCAAGCCATGCGTAACAAATCAAGCGTTCTCCGGAGAAATTGATGACGATGTTCGACTGGAGCGATCCCTTTTTCCTCGATGAGCAACTGAGCGACGACGAGCGGATGGTCCGCGACACCGCCCAAGCATATGCTTCGGAGAATCTGGCGCCGCGTATTGCTGAAGCCTTCCACAACGATGAGACGGATGTGGAAATCTTCCGCGAGATGGGTGCGCTTGGCCTGCTCGGGCCGACCATCCCCGAGCAATATGGCGGCGTCGGTGCGTCGTATGTTGCTTATGGTCTCGTGGCCCGGGAGGTCGAGAAGATCGACTCGGGCTACCGTTCAATGATGAGCGTCCAGTCGAGCCTGGTGATGTATCCGATCTACGCATATGGATCGGAACTGCAGAAACTGAAATTTTTGCCGAAGCTTGCGACTGGAGAGTGGATCGGCTGCTTTGGCCTGACCGAGCCAGACGCCGGCTCGGATCCATCGGGCATGAAAACGCGGGCGACCCCTACCAACGGCGGATATGTTCTGTCCGGTAGTAAGACATGGATTTCCAACTCACCGATTGCCGACGTGTTCATCGTCTGGGCCAAGAGTGACAAGCATGGCGGCGCGATCCGCGGTTTCGTGCTCGAAAAGGGGATGTCCGGCTTGTCGGCGCCGAAGATCGGCAGCAAATTGTCTCTTCGAGCCTCGATCACCGGCATGATCATGATGGACGATGTCCATGTCGGCGAGGATGCGCTGCTCCCCGAAGTTCAAGGTCTCAGGGGGCCGTTCGGATGTCTCAATCGCGCGCGTTACGGTATCAGTTGGGGCAGCATGGGAGCGGCCGAAGCTTGCTATGCCGCCGCGCGCCAATACGGCCTGGATCGCAAGCAATTCGGTCGACCGCTCGCAGCAACGCAACTTTATCAGAAGAAGCTCGCCGATATGGCGACGGACATAGCGTTCGGCCTGCAAGCATCCCTGAGGGTGGGCAGGCTAATAGACGAAGATAGCTTTGCGCCGGAGATGATTTCGATGGTTAAGCGCAACAACGTCGGGAAGGCGCTCGAGATTGCGCGGGCAGCCCGCGACATGCATGGCGGCAATGGCATATCCGGCGAGTTTCCCGTTATGCGCCACCTGATAAACCTTGAGACCGTAAATACGTACGAAGGGACGCACGACATTCATGCGCTCATCATAGGTCGCGCGATCACGGGGTTGGCCGCGTTTTGAAGTCTGCGGCACCACTCGATGGCCTGAAAGTCGTGGAGCTCGCGCGAATCCTCGCAGGCCCCTGGGCCGGCCAACTCCTTGGAGATCTGGGCGCCGAGGTAATTAAGGTCGAGAGTCCTGATGGCGATGATACCCGCAAATGGGGACCTCCGTTTGTCGATAATGCGGATGGATCCCGCGATGCAGCCTATTTCCACGCTGCGAACCGAGGCAAGCGATCGGTTGTGGCGAATTTCAGTAACGATTCCGATCGTGCTGAAGTAATTGCATTGATCGACGAAGCGGATATCGTAATCGAGAACTTTAAGGTTGGCGGCCTCAGTCGTTATGGCCTCGATTATGCAACGCTTTCCGCGCGCAACCCACGACTAATTTATTGTTCCATTACCGGTTTTGGTCAGGATGGGCCCTATGCCGAACGCCCTGGCTACGACTTCATCGCTCAGGGCATGAGCGGGATGATGGACCTAACGGGAGAGCCGGACAGACCGCCGCAAAAGATCGGGGTCGCGCTAGCCGATATCATGACCGGCCTTTATGCGGTTGTCGGAATCCAGGCGGCGCTGATCGAGCGCGAGCGCTCCGGCTGCGGGCAACAGATCGACCTGGCGTTGTTCGATGTGATGGTAGGTGTACTTGCGAATCAAGCGCTCAACTATCTTGTGTCCGGGGTCACCCCCACACGGCTCGGAAACGCGCATCCGAACATCGCGCCATATGAAGCCTTTAGCAGCTCAAACGGCTGGATCATCATTGCGGTTGGGAACGACGGTCAATTCGTAAAGCTGTGTGACATACTTGGGCTGGCCGAAGATCCACGCTTTGCTACCAATGCGTCGCGAATCGCGAACAGGGACGTATTGCGGGCGGCGATAGCGCCTGTCGTGGCCAGCCACGATCGGGATGCGCTATTGACCCTGTTGGAAGCGCGGGGCGTGCCGGCGGGGCCGATTAACAGCGTCGAGCAGGCTTTTGCCGATCCACAGATCGTGCATCGCCAGCTCAAACTTGAGCTGTCACGCGAAGGTGACAAAGATATTCCTGGTGTTGGCCCACCGCTGCGCTTTTCGCGTTCTGCGACGCGCACTGGCGTGCCTTCGCCGAAACTAGGTTCTCGAACGTAGCGACCGGTTAAGCCGCGTCCGATTTCAGTCTATCAATCTGCTTTCTTCGAGCAGGACCTGCGCCATTACATCCGGGTGGGTAATGATTGCGCTGTGTCCGCCGGGGAACTCGATGAAGCGCCATCCTGCTTGCGCGCGCGCGTGCGCAGCGCTGCTTTCGGTCACGGCGAAGGCTGGTTGGATGCAATGAATGTAGGTCACCGGAAGCGAATTTCCGAGTGGGTTCTGTAATGTTATCGCGGTCTTTTCGGCGCCGAGGGGCTGGGGTGTCAGTCCGCGCTCGACCCACGCTATTTGTTCAGGGTCGGTGATATCGAAGCGCGTCGCTGGCGGCGGCGGGACGCTGATTCCGCCATCGAACGCCATTGAAGCTGCTATCCGGGCCGCGCTGGCCTCGGCCGGCATCGTCTCGAGACGGCTCCGCCCATTTTCCGGCAAGCCCGCATCGATGAAGACCACGCGCTTGATGCGTTCGGGAATACGATCCGCAACGCCACATACCGCCCGGCCGCCAAAGCTGTGACCGACCAGCACGACGTCCCAGAGGTCCTCGGTGACGAGCAGGTTGAGCACATCAAGAATGAACGTCTCGATCGTTATTTCTGCCGACATCAGATGACGTCGCTCGCCCAGACCGGTTTGGGTCGGGGAGAACACATCATGTCCAGCAAGCCGCAACGATGCCGCCAACGGCTTCCAGCACCACCCCCCGTGGAAGGAACCATGCACGAGCACGAACGGCGAAGACCGGACGGGCCCAGTTTCGCCAATCATCGGCGAGCCGCCGGTTCACGCGACGCGCGGGGCATCAGTGCGAAGCCAAATTCGAACGAGTCATTGATCAATCCCCGGGCGCTCAGCCGTGCCCCCGAATGTCATTGTTTATCGTATAGTCGCCGGACAGCCAGCGATCGAGCGTCTCGTGCGCGGTCGCGCGCTGCCATGCATCGATCTCTTCGGCATTTTCCGGATCGACCGTAAATTCGACAAGCAATCCATCAGGATCGTTCACATAGATCGACTGGCAATAGCCGTGATCCACGATCCGATGTGGAAACCCGCCCTTGACCAAATTGGAGAGAAGTCGCGTTTGCACCTCCGGGCTAACCGCCAGTGCAATATGGACGAAGCGAGCCTGCTGGCGAGCGCGATATTCCTCGGCGGCGTCCGCATCTGCAAACTGGAAGAACGCCAGCGCCCCGCCGTCCTCAATGCCGTAGAATGTGTGGACGTATGACAGCTCACGGCCCGGAAACTCGGGAAACTCTTTCTTCTCGATCCAGGTCGCTACGAGCGGTAGCTCAAGGACATCCTCATAAAAGTGCCGCGTCCGGGCCTGATCTCGGCAGACATAGGCGTTGTGATGTAACCTGACAGGCAGACCGTGCCCTTCGGTTTCGTGCATCTCCATGGCTTCGATCATCTTGTCGCTCCAGTAAAGTTCGGCCTCGAGTGCGACCGGCCCGATCAATGAGGTCAGCCGCCGCCGATGATGGTTGTGCGGCCGGAGCCACGTCTTGCCTATCCGGACGATCCGGTGCGACTACGGACGAGCGAGTCCAGGCTCCACGCGCCCGGTCCGCAGAAGACAAAGTTGAGGAATACGAAGCAGAATAATATCGCCAGGTCGCCGCCGTTCACGACCGGAAAAATGCCGGCCGGCATGCTCAGCCCTTGAACGAAGTGAAACATGAAGTAGCCCACGGCCATCTGGCCCGAGAGCAGCAACGCAGTCGAACGCGTGAAGAGGCCGAGTGCGAGCAGTGCGCCGCCGAACAACTCCAAAGTGCCGCCAATGCCGAATAGCGAAAAGAGCGAGAACGGGCCGGTGGCATGGCCGCCGGGCGGGAAATGAAAAAATTTCTGCATGCCATGCTGCATGTACAGCAGCCCTGTGACGATCCGAAGCGCACCGAGGCTGTACGGCGCCCAGATGGCGAAACGCTCCGCCGAAGCGATCTGACCGGAAGTCGTAGACATCTTTAAAGCCTCACATCGGTCGACTGGCCCGACCGCAACTGTGCGTTCGAGCCTCTATGCATGGCCATCCTAAATTGCATCGGTCGGAGATGAGCGTGATATTCAGCGGGCATGTGTGACTGCCGCCCTCAAATCTAACCTATGCCTCGTCGCTCGGCGGCCTCTTTGCGCAAGCATCCTGCGCACGACGCACTTATGAATATATGACTTTTTCGATAATACAATATGTTTTGCCTCCTTCGCCCGGGCAGAGAAGCGCTCCACCCACCCCGCCGGTCACCCGCTCGTAAAAGTCCCCTGTTCTACAAAAAATCATACTTTCCTATTGTGCTCAGTGTTTTTGATCTGCTAAAGGTCGTCGGGACATGAGTTGATGGTGTCTGCGCCCATGCGCAGCTTGCCAGCCAAAAAGCGTCAAACGCGGCAGGCAAGTCATAGAAACGAGAAGGGGGAGACGGATGCTTAATCGAATTGTTCTGAAGGCAACGGTCGCGCTTGCACCGCTAGTTTTCGCCCAGGTAGCGGTGGCTCAGACCGCACAGTCTCAGTCTCCTAATCAGGCCAACCCGCCTGCGGAGCAATCGGCGGAGCCCGCGCCGGCGGCGAGCCAGGACTACGACCCAACCAGCGACATCGTTGTTACGGCGCAAAAACGAGAACAATCGGTTCAGAGCGTCCCGATCGCAATTACCGCAATTGGTTCGGAGGCCCTGCTCGAAAGGCAGATCGTCGATGTCGCCGGTCTGGCTAATATCTCCCCCAGCACGACCTTCACTGCGGGTTCGCCATTTTCCGGATCGACCGCAGTTCTGGCCGCCTATATTCGTGGCATCGGCAGCAACGAATTCGCCATCAATCTCGACCCTGGCGTCGGTATCTATCTTGATGGCGTGTACCTTGCTCGGACAATCGGCGCGAACGTCGATCTTCCCGACGTGGAGCGCGTCGAGATTCTAAAGGGTCCGCAAGGGACATTGTTCGGCCGGAACACGATCGGCGGCGCTGTCAGCGTCGTCACGCGCGATCCCGGCGACAAATTTGCCATTCGCGGCGAAGCGACGACCGGGCGCTTTAACCGCTTGGATGCCCAAGCATCGATCGATATTCCGATAACGGAGTCCATGTCCTCCTTGATCACCTTTGCGGTCAAGAACCGTGATGGTTTCCAGAAGCGCGTGCCTTTCCCGTCCGCAACGGCGTATGTTACGGAGTCGCCGAGCGCGATCTACGCGGGACAGGCCTCTGGAGGCCCTGATACCCAGGGCGGTGAGAATAGCAGGACCGTTAGGGGCAAGCTGCGATTTGACGACGGCGGCCCGTTTAGGGCGACGATCGCCGGAGATTATCTCCGTGTCGACCAAACTGCGCTGAACAACAGCCTGATCGCGATCGTACCGACCGGCTTGGTCGGGATCTATAATTTCTGCCTCGGCGCGACCCCGGCGATGATCACGGGCGCGGGGCTTGGGGGTTTCTGCGGTCCGCGTGGCACGCCGCTCAACCCTGCCAGCCAGCTGCCAGGCCTCGGCGGATTGAACCTCGGCGGCGGAACGCCGTATCTGCCCTTCGATAATCGCTTCTTGTCCGCAGACATCGACAAGAACTACGCGACTGGCGCGAACTATTCGAAGATCCGATCCTACAGCTTTACCGGCACGCTGGAATACGATCTGAGTCAGTCGCTGAAGCTGAAGTCGATAACGAGCTACCGCGATCTGAATTTCGCTGCCGGCCTCGATGCCGACGGCTCACCGCTTCCGATCCTAGAGCTCTCCTATCCAATCGAGCAGCATCAATTCAGCCAGGAGTTGCAGATCTCCGGGAGCGCTCTCGAGGATCGCCTCAACTATGTTGTCGGCGGCTATTATTTCACCGAATCCTCCAAGCAGACCGATATCGCGTTGGTTGTCTCCGGCTTCATCACGAACGTGTCTCCGTATCGACAAGAGACGAAGAACGCCGCGGTCTTCGGTCAGATAGATTGGCGTATCACCGACCTGATCGGCATTACGGTTGGTGGCCGCTACACCAACGAACGAAAGGCGTTCTCATCGGGCGGATCCGAGCTCAATGGGTTCGACTACAAGGTTGATCCCAGCTGCACTGGGCCGATTAATGCGTCAAACCCCTGCTTCATTACGCACGGGTACCCCGATGCTTCCAATCCGCTGGGCTATTATCCGCCAGGTGTGTTCAGGAAGAAATTCAACAACTTCTCGCCAAAGGTCGGTATTGACCTGCATCCCGCCGACGACGTCATGATCTACGGCTCTTATTCGCAAGGGTATAAGACTGGAGGCTTCGTCCAGCGCCTCAGCGCGCCGTCGTCCACAGCGCCGAGCTTTGGACCAGAGAAGGCAACAACCTACGAAATCGGTCTCAAGTCGCGCATTTTTGATCGCAGGCTCCAACTGAACCTGTCTGCATTCACTACCAATTATGAAGCTATACAGCTGAATTATCAGGTGGGGGTCACTCCAACGATTCAGAATGCCGGTACGGCGCGCATCAAGGGCGTGGAAGTCGAAGCCAATGCCTCGCTCGGCGGTGGGCTGAGCTTCAGCTCTTCGGTAAGCTACACCGACGCGCGCTTTACGAGCGTTCTTCCAGGCGCAACCGTCGCTCCGAACGGTTACCAGGCGGGTGTGTTCGTCGGGTCCGCGTTGCCGAAGACGCCAGAGTGGAAGGTGAACTTCAGCCCGCGGTATGAACTCCATCTCGGGAATGGGGGAAAGCTGATCCAAACGGTGGATTATACCTTCCAGAGCCGCACGTGGAACGATACGGAACGGACTTATCTGTTGTCCCAACCGTCGACCAACACGCTTGGGGCTAGTCTCAGCTATGCCGCGCCTAACGGGCAGTACCGCATCACAGTGGGTGGGACTAACCTGCTCAATGAGCGCTACGTTACTAATGGTCTAGCCCAGCTCGGCGGCGGACTCATCTATGGCACCTATAACCGACCTGCCGAGTGGTACGCGAAGTTTGGGTTCAACTTCTAAGAGCTCAATAACTCTGAGTCACCGCCGCTCCGTGCATCTGCGTCGGCGACAAAGCGGGGCGGCGGATGGTCAGAATCGGAGAGGCTTACCATTGTGGCCGCGAGTGGGCGGGATCGCCGCCCCTGCAAGCCGTCCATGCCTGACCATGCTTCGATCGTCTGCGCGGTGCGCTCGGCATAATCCTCAATACTCAGTTCAGGCCAGATTGTGGACGCACCTTCAACCAGAAGCTCGGTCCGAAAGAAACCCGGTTACCCGCTGCCGATTATAGCGGCTCGCGGGCACGCGCCTGCTTTCGCGTCCATTCTGCTCGAACCGAATGCATCTTGGTACTTTCGACCCACAAGCTCCCAGTCTCGACGCTACCGTCCACACTGAGGTAGCGGACGAAAACGCCGCGGACTTGCCAAACCGCTTCGATACTTGGCACCGGGATTCCGCTCACGGTTGATTGCGTGGGATCAACATGCAGTGGCTTGCCATATTTTGCCGAAAGCTCCCGCACGATACCCTCGGCATGGCTGTATCCTAACGTGTCGATCTGGATGCCCTCCAACTTACCGTCGAGGATCAGTGTGAGACCGGTGTTTCCGCTCATGATGAGCGGCACTCGCTTGAGAGGAAACGAAAAGGCGCCCCGCCGCCAAGGCGCATCCCGGAGCTGGATATCGGGCTCGAAACAGATCTCCGCAGGATCAGTGGTATCAAAAAGGAAATCGGACGCCATTCCGTTCGCCAGCACCTTTCGCGGGCACGGCGCGATGGAAACAGGCTTGCCGAGTTCCATGCCGAAGATCATATGCGACTGGTCGGGCTCCGCAGCCGCAATGATTAGAAACGCCGATCCCAAGACTGCGCGCTTCAGTGTCGATCCCGATGGCGGCCAAACAAGCATGATGCCTCCTGTAGACTATAAGAGACATCACTGACGCTCGGAGGACGGTAATAAGTCAAGCAGAATGTCTCTCATCGTCTGTAGATTGATCGTCTGCAGCCGAGTTCATAGCGAGCGTGGACATTCGTCAGCGCCTTGCCGGAAATCTTCGTCGCCTGCGCGACGCCAAGGGCTGGAGTCAGGAGAAGTTTGCGTTCGAAGCAAACATCCATCGGACGTACGTGTCAGATATCGAGCGTGGCGCCAGAAATCCGACGATCACCGTTGTCGAAAAGCTAGCGTTGCCGCTTGGCGTGAGTGCGTCAGACCTACTCAAATAAGCGGTCGGTCGCCCGGGCCGCACTAACTTAGCTGAACAAAATTTGCCGCACGAGCGGGACGGGCGTCCTGCTCCGTCAACCAGATGGTGCCGTCATCGCTCATGCACCGCATCACACCATCCGTTCCTGAAAAATGACTAACTCCAGGTGGAGCGCGAAATCGCACTGTTCGATTTTCGGCGAAGGCCCTCCTCTTCTCATCCTGCTCTCGATAATAATGAAATACGCCTCCGGGATTGCCTTCATCTCTGATCCAGGCAAGCGCCTGCGACATCGCATCTACCTGATCGTCGTGACGCAGTCCCGGGAAGCCGCATAGCTCATGGACCAAGTCATCCAACCACGGCGCAGACGCCGGCAAATGCACCCGGCCCTGTTCGATAATTGGCGTGACATTGCCGAGGCGCATGACCTTGTCGCCCTTTGGTATTACGGGTCTGCCCCGCCAGAAGCCAGACGCCTGCAGCTCTTGTAGCAATCCGGTCCCGGAGCCCTTATCCTCTATGAGGACAAGTTCGGCCGCGAAGCGCTCGGCTTCCTCTACAACACGTCGCTTCAGGACGGGCAGTTCCATTTTCTCGCGAACGACATCCAGCACGTAGATACGATTGCCTTTCAGCGCCAACGTGATGCCGACCGAATAATCATTAAGCTCACTGATTTTAGCGGCCGTGTCCCATGACTGAATGACCCGTTCGGGGTGCATGATCTCGGCGGGCTGATAGCTGCGAAACCAGGCCCGCTTCACCAGATTTCCCTCAAGCGGCACCGGCGCCTGAAGATATTGCGCGGAGAAGAACCGGCTTCCTAAAAGGCGACGCTGTTCGTGCAGCACCTCAAGCGGTTCGCGCGCCGCGTGCAGCGCCTCGCCTTCCTTGCGCATGTGGCGCGTGACCCCGAAGGGCGTCCGGAACACATGCACTTCATCATTGGGAGCGATTGCCGAAAAGGACAGCGACCGAAATCCGCCGACCATCTTTTCGACAACGTTCCCGATAACGTCATCCTCATGCAAGCGCTGCATGACGATCAGAATGCGCCCGTTACGCTTGTCGTTAAGGCGCGTGAACAAGGTGTGCTGGACCCATTCGTTCGCGCTATTCCGCTCAACGTCCGACAACGCTTCCGACGGCTTGGTCGGGTCGTCCACGATGATGTAATCCGCGCCAAATCCAGTGATCACACCACCGACCGAGGTGGAGAGGCGCCCGCCGCCGGCGGTGGTCTCGAAATTGCCGACGGCCTGTCGCTTTGGCGCGAGCCGAGTGTTGGGGAACAGCCGCTGGTACCAGTCCGATAGCATCACCTGGCGACAGTCACTGGCCATCTTGTCCGCCAGTTCCTGGCCATAGCTCACGCAAATAATTCGCAAGGTGGAATCATGGCCAAGCAGCCACGCCACATATGCAACCGAGATCATGATCGACTTCAAGCTACGGGGCGGCATGGCAACCGCGAGGCGGCGCTCATCGCCCGTTCGAAGATCCTCCAGCGCTTCCAGAATTACGTGGACGTGGAAGTTGTCGTGATATGTCGTGCCGGGATTTAGTTCGGCAAACACCCGCTGAAGAAATACGGCGGGGAACTGCCGCGTCAGCGGATCGAAGGTGGAATAGGTCATGGACGTCATGCACCCTCTCCTTCCGCGATATGTCGGCGAAATTCGGCGAAAAACCTTTCGACGATCTCCTGGTCGCTTTGCGCGAGCGGCATATTAGTAGGCTGGACACCGGCCTGCTGCGCTTCGGCTTTGGCAGCCATGTCGAGCAGCATCTTTCCCGCGCGAAGGTCGCCAGATGCTCCCTTGTTTGCGAGCTGCGCCGCGGTCGCATCGATCTTACGGATCTTGCGCCGGCGCCCATTCTCCGTCGCGATGACCGTGGCCGTGGCGGCTTTAAGGATTGCGGAGCTGACCGTACGATCCTTTCGCGGCCGCCCCTTGGGATTGCCGCAGGTGCCCGGAGCAAATCGTCCCCCCGGGTTGCGCTCGGGAGTTTCGGTCATTCCGCAGCCTCCGTCTGAATGAGGGCTTCCAGCTCGTTGAACAGCGTGCCGTCAGCGCGGCAAGCCTGGTCTCCTGACCAACGCTGCCATCGCCGTATGATCGTATCTACGTACAGCGGATCGAGCTCGACTCCTCGGCACCGTCGTCCCACCTTGTCGGCGGCGATTAGCGTGGACCCGCTGCCGAGAAACGGGTCGAGAACTATATCGCCACGCTTGGTAGAATCCAGGATGAGGTCCGTCATAAGTGCTACGGGCTTGACGGTCGGATGAAGCGCGAGAAGATTTGCCTCGTCCGCGGAGCGCCCAAAACTGGTCGCGCCGGCGTAGGACCACAGATTGCTGCGCGATCGCCCGAACCGACCAAGTTCAACGTTGTTCAGATGGCGGACCGAACCCTTGCGCCATACGCCGAACAGCTCGTGCTGGCTCCGGTAAAACGAGCCCATTCCGGCCGCTCGCTTCGCCCAAACGCACAGGTTCACCTGCTCGTCGTACACGGCTCGAGCCGCCATGTTCAGCTCGTGCAGATGCCGCCAGTCCATGGCCCAATAATGGAGCGAGCCATCCCGCGACCAATCGCTGGCATTGCGAAAGCTGCGCTCAAGAAAGGCAATGAATTCGCTTTCTGAAAGCTCGCCAACGGCCTGCGCGAACTCGCGATGCTTAACCTTGCCCAGCCCCGACACATGACCGAGAATCGGCACATTAAACGGCGGATCGCTGGCAACGAGGTCGGCCCTCTCCTTCCCCATCAGCAGTTGATAGGAACTGGGATCAAGCGCGCTAGCGCAAACTACAATGTGAGGACCTAGCTGCCACCGCTCACCTGACCGGCAAACGGCGGGTCCGGAATCCGGCAACACGTCCGCCGTGTCCGGGCGCTCGTCGTCGACTCCGTCGATCATCAGGTCGATCTCTGCGATGGAGAAGCCCACCGACGCGATATCAAAGTCGAGGTCGGCTTCCGCTAGCTCGAGCATGATTTGGGCGAGGCCCTGCTCGTTCCAGCTGCTGAGATCGCTGAGCCTATTGTCTGCGACCATATATGCGCGCCGCTGGTGTTCGCTGAGATGCGAAAGGCGAACGGCGGGTACGCTCGACAGCTTCATCAGGAGGGCAGCAGCGACCCGACCGTGCCCGGCGATGACCGAGTCATCTTCATCGATCAGAACCGGTGCGTTAAAGCCGAACGCTTCGATGCTTTTGACGAGCTGCTTGATATGACGCTTGCCGTGCGTCCTCGGATTGCGCGGGTCAAGTTTAAGCTGGTCAGGCGAAAGGTAGATTATTTCGAGTGCAGAATTTGGTGAGCTCGACGTGTGCATGGGAAATCCTTCGGCGACACGCGCCGCCTGCGCGCGATGAACGCGCGTCGGCAGACGCACATATGATGCCTGAGCAGATCAGGCGGCGATGTGGTGTTGAGCGGAATTCGCTGCCGTTCCCGTCCCCGGTCTGGCTCAGCGCTTTCCAAAATATCAGCCGCGATAGGCTACCCGTCTCCGGACCCGCGCTTGCTACGTGCCTATTTCACCGTCTCCGGATCACTACACGCTTCGCCTTCTCTAACCGTCTCCGGCAGCGCTCGGCATGGGAAATCTCGCAGCGATACTAGCCACTGTCAAGGAGTGAGGTGCGCAGCACCTAGCAGGTGCTAAGGTGAGAAATCCGCCTGATCAGAACTTGATAATTGCCTGTTTTTGTGACGGGGCAGCCGCCACCGACTTATTCTGAAAATGCAGGAAAATCAGATCGCTGCGCGCGAAGCCCGAGCAAATGCGAGCTCCTCAGGCCTGTTTTGGTGAAATAAACAGGCAAAAACAGGTGAGACCGACCCGCTCGCGACTGCGCCGCGCACCACTTTCCCAAACTAAACGCCGCCATCGCGAACTGACGTTCCGGAACGGCCCCGCCTGTATCGGCCTCACCAGTTCCACATCGTCCCGTCTTCAAGCCGTGCGACGGGGAGATAGGCTGGCTTGTACGGATATTTGGCAGCCAGATCCTCGTCGATGTCCACGCCGTGGCCCGGGGTCTCGCCGCAATAGAGCATGCCTTCCGCGAAGCGATAATCGTGCGGGAACACTGCGTCGGTCTCCTCGCTGTGGCGCATATATTCCTGGATACCGAAATTGGGCACCCAGGTGTCGAAATGCAGGGCTGTGCCCATCGTCACCGGCGAAAGGTCGGTGGCGCCATGGCAGCCGGTGCGGATCTGATACATCGCTGCCAGATCGGCGATCCGGCGCAGATGCGTGACGCCGCCGGCGCCCACGATGGTGCAGCGAATATAATCGATCAGCTGGTTCTGGATCAGATCCTTTGCGTCCCAGATCGTGTTGAAGATTTCGCCCACCGCCAGCGGGGTCACCGTATGCTGGCGGATCAGCTTGAACGCTTCCTGATTCTCCGCCGGGGTCACGTCCTCCAGCCAGAAGAGCTGAAAGGGCTCGAGCATCTTGCCGAGATTTGCGGCCTCCTGCGGCGTATAACGATGGTGCCCGTCATGTAGCAGATGATGGTCGAAACCATAGGTGGAACGCAGTTTCTCGAACAGCTTTGGCACGTAATTCAGCGCCTTGCGCGTATCCCATCCGGTTACGCTCGGCAGCGCGGCATCGGCGGGCTCGTAGAATAATTTACCGCGCCCGACGCCGTACGCATCTTTGACGCCCGGCACGCCGGTCTGCGCGCGGATCGCCTTGTAACCCATGTCGATATACTGGCCGACCGCGTCGACCGTCTCGTCGATGTCCGATCCATTGGCATGACCATAGACCATCACGCCATCCCGGCTGCGGCCTCCCAGCAATTGATATAGTGGCATGCCCGCCATCTTCGCCTTGATATCCCAAAGCGCGACATCGACCGCAGCGATCGCCCGCATCGTAACGGGTCCGCGCCGCCAGTAAGCACCCCGATAGAGATACTGCCAGATATCCTCGATCCGCTGCGGATCCATGCCGATCAGGCACGGCGCCACATGATCCTGAAGATAGGAAACCACCGAAAGCTCGCGCCCGTTCAGCGTGGCATCGCCGATCCCGTACACCCCCTGATCGGTCTCGATCTTGAGCGTCACGAAATTGCGCCCCGGACAAGTTACGACAACCCGTGCGGCGGTAATCTTCATTCTTGCTATCCTTCGCTCTCCGGGTCCGGTTTAGTACCCGCTTAGCCAATTTCAACAAAATTGGTCAGGCCAATTATGGGGTCACTGCGTTCGGCGCGAAACGCAGCGGAAACCGATATGGCTGGTCGCGCTATCGATATGCTGCGGATGCCGCGCCGCCGGCCGGTAGCGCTGGCAATAGCTGGGGGCACACAGATGCGAGCCGCCCTTCAGCACCTTGCGCCCGATCCGTAGGTCGGGCGCGGCGGGATCGTAGCTCTCGCCGATCAGCGCCCCGCGCGGATTGGCCGCACAGCAGCTGGGTTTGCCCGCGGGCACCTTCGACAAGCCATACCAGTCGCGCGTCCATTCCCAGACATTGCCGATCATATCGAACAGGCCATGCCCGTTGGGCGGAAAGCTGCCGACGGGCGAGGTTCGGAAATCGCCGCCAGGCTTGCGGGTCGCGAACGGAAAGTCGCCCTGCCAGATATTGGCGAGCACCGCGCCCTCCGGCGCCAGTTCATCCCCCCAGGCGTACTCCGCACCCTCCAGCCCGCCGCGCGCGGCGAGCTCCCATTCGGCTTCGGTTGGCAGCGATTTGCCCGCCCATTTCGCATACGCATCGGCGTCATGGTAAGCGATATGCACTACCGGATGATCCTCGCGCCCCGATACGTCGCTGCCGGGCCCAAAAGGATGCCGCCAATACGCACCCGGCACGAATGCCCACCATTGCAGAAAATCATCCAGCGCCACCGGCTTTTCGGTCAACTGGAACACTAGCGATCCCGGAGCCGCCAGATCCGGATCCAGCACGGGATAGTCGCGCGGATCGGGCGGGATCTCGGCCAATGTACGATAGCCGGTCGCATCGACAAAGGCGGCGAACGCAGCATTTGTCACCGGCGTCTCGTCGATCCAGAAGTTATCGACCTGCACCCGGCGAAGCGGGCGCTCTTCCGCGTAGAAAAGCTCCGATCCCATCGTGAAGCTGCCGCCCTGGATCAGTCGCATGCTATCGCGCGAGACCTGCTGCTGTGGCTTGCCGAACCGGTTTTTCATGGTCGTTTCTTGCACGCAGGAGCCAGGCAGACAACGCCCGGGCGAACGTTCTGGCGCACCTTTCGGCCCAGATTGTACGGGATGTCACTGATAGCCGGTCTAGGCTGGCACGCCTATGCAGCGCTTGATGGAGGATGACTGGGAGTCCGCGAACGTGTGGGAAACAGAGGGCGATGCGCCCGATAGCGAGGCGCCACCGTTCCGGCCGTTTGCGCGGATCGCCGTGAGGGGCATCGGCGAATACAGCACGCATTTCTGCGCCGCCGTCGCTGAGCGTTTCGATGGTGACGTCGATATCGGAATGGTCTTTGTCAATCTGTTGCGCCGCGCCGATCTAGACGGCAGCGGCGTGGGCGCGATGGCGCCGATCAGCATCAGCGCGCTCAGCCGCTCGACCAATCGCCCGTTCGAGACCGTGCGACGGCTATGCAATCGGCTCTGCGCGATGGGCCTTGTCGAGCGCTGCGACGACGGGCCGTTCATTCCCACGCCCGTCCTCACCCAGCCGATAGTGATGGAACTGCGCGAGATCGCTCACGACAATCTCGTCAGGATGATCTGCGACCTGGCGAAGGTTGGCTACCCGCTGCCCCTAGCGCGTGACGCGAAGATCGGGCGTGCGACGATCGAGCACGCCGCAATGGATATCCTGCTGCACGGCTTCGAAGTCGGCCAGCCACCGGATCCCCGTCCCAATTGGCAGCGGCCTTTCATCTATATCTCGCTGATGGCGGCGAATGCCCGAAAATATACTTTTGATCCCGAACTCGCGCAGCGTTATGCCGATGTGCTTTCGCCGCCGCCCGAGGAATTGCGGACGCCGGTCGGCGCCACTGTACTCGCTCGTGCGATCGGGCTTCCCTATTCGACCGTGCGCAACAATCTCGCGACGATGGTCGAAGAGGGCATGCTTTCCCGCTCGGGCCGAGGATATCTGATCGACATGGCCTGGATGCAGCGCCCCGACATGGCCGCTATGGGCGTCGCGGTGGCGGCCCAACTCGACCGGGCGTTGCGTAGCCTAGCACTCGCCGGTTTCCCGATGCATGGTCCGGAGACGGCATATTGGCGCGGTCCGCCCAAATTGATTGCCTTCGATTGAAGCGGGCGCTTCCAATCCTAAATCGGGACAATCATTGCGGGAACGCAATAGGATTTGCCGCGTTGGACGCCTTCACGGCGGATTTGTCCCCGTATTACGAGATCGGCCCGAATGAACGGTGATGGCGCCGGCTTTCTCAAGGGGGGAGGTCAGCTTAGCGAATTGATCGCGGCGTTTGACTGGTCGACGACCAGCATGGGCCCGATCCAAAACTGGCCGCAGCCGATCAAGGCCGTGGTCGGGATGGCGCTGCGTGCGCCGGTTCCGATCGTCATGCTGTTCGGCGAGCCGGGCGTGATGATCTATAATGACGGCTATTCGGAGTTTGCGGGCAATCGCCACCCTGAATTGCTCGGCATGGATGTGCGTGAGGCCTGGCCCGAAGTCGCCGATTTCAACGACCACATCGTCAAGACCGTGTTCCGGGCAGGCGAGACGCTGTCGTATAAGAACCAGGTTCTGGAGCTTCAACGTCACGGACAGCTTGAACCGGCTTGGCTCGATCTCGATTACTCGCCGATCATCGATGAAAACGGTACGCCGCTCGGCGTGATCGCGATTGTCGTCGAGACCACCGACAAGGCGCTTGCGGACCGCAAACTGCGCGACGAACGCACGCGACTTGAGCAAATGTACGCGCAAGCCCCCAATTTCATGGCGCTGCTTGAGGGGCCCGAGCACCTCTTCGTAATGGCCAACCCTGCCTATGCCCGGGTGGTGGGCGGGCGCGATGTGGTCGGCAAGACCGTCGCCGAAGCGCTGCCCGAAGCTGTCGAGCAAGGCTATGTGGCTGTGCTCGACAAGGTATTTGCAAGCGGAAAGGCCTTTTTGTCGAACGGCGCCAAGTTCGAAGTTGGGTCTATCGCGGGCGAGTCGATGTCCGAGCGCTACGTCGATTTCGTCTATCAGCCGATCCTTGGCACGGATGGCAAGGTCAGCGGCATTTTCGTCAACGGCGTCGACGTCACCGATCGCGTGTTGGCGCAGGAAGCAATCAACGCCAGCGAAAACCAGTTTCGCACCTTCGCGGAGGCCATGCCCAACCACGTGTGGACAGCCCCCCCGAGCGGCATGCTCGACTGGTTCAATAAACGCGTCATGGAATATTGCGGGCGCGCCGAAGCCGAACTGACCGGAATCGGCTGGGGCAGCATCGTCCATCCCGATGATAGCGACGAAGCCGCCGCACGCTGGGCGCAATCACTCGAAACCGGCACTGATTACGAGACCGAATTCCGCATCGAGCGCGCCGATGGCCAATATCGCTGGCACTTGGTCCGTGCGGTGCCGATCCGCGCCGATGACCGCCGCATTCTACGCTGGATCGGATCGAACACCGACATTCACGATCAGAAACAGGCAGAACAGGTAACTGCGCGCGACCGCGACCGGATGTGGACCTTGTCGCAGGATCTGCTGCTGGTCTGCGATTATGAGGCCACAATCACTGCGGTGAACCCCAGCGCTACGCGAATGCTCGGCTGGCGGGAGGATGAGATGATCGGGCGAAACCTCGCCGATTTCATCCATCCCGACGATATCGAAGCGACCACAGCCGAAGTGGCGAAGCTTGCCGATGGCGTGACCACACTTGCGTTCGAGAATCGCTGGCGCTCGGTGAACAAAACCTACCGTCTAATGGCGTGGACCGCTGTGCCGGAAGATGGACGCATCCACGGCGTTGGTCGCGACATCACCCGCGAGCGCGTTCTGGCCCGCGAGCGCGAGCGCATCTGGAACCTGTCGCCGGTGGTGAAGCTGGTGGTCAATTTCGAAGGCGAGATCTTCGCGGTGAATCCGTCCTGGACCCGGCTGCTCGGCTGGAGCGAGCGCGAGACCGTCGGCCGCGACATTCGTGACTTCATCGAGCACGATGATGTCGGGAACGCCACCCGCCGGCTCGGGGAATTGAGTGAAGGACTTTCGCTCGACGAGCACGATACCGTCTTCAAGACCAAGAGTGGCGAACTTCGCCGTATCGCCTTCACCAGCGTTCCCGAAGCAGACATGGTCTATGGCTTCGGTCGTGACGTCACTGCCGAACGCGAGGCAGGCGAGACGCTGCAACTGACCGAGGAGGCGCTACGTCAGTCGCAAAAGATGGAGGCGGTAGGCCAGCTTACCGGCGGGATTGCGCACGACTTCAACAATCTGTTGCAAGGCATCACCGGCAGTCTTGAGATTATCGAACGCCGCGTCTCGCAGGGGCGACTTAGCGAGATCGGCCGCTTCCTCGCGGGCGCGACCACTGCCGCGAACCGCGCGGCGGCCCTCACCCACCGGCTGCTTGCATTCTCGCGCCGCCAGCCGCTCGATCCGCGCCCCGTACGCGCCAACCCGCTTGTCGCCTCGATGGAGGACCTGCTCCGCCGCACCATCGGCGAGCGGGTAGAGCTGGAACTGGTGCTGGCCGGCGGGCTGTGGCTGACGCTCTGCGATCCGAACCAACTCGAGAACGCTTTGCTCAATCTCGTCATCAATGCGCGCGATGCGATGCCCGATGGCGGCAAGCTCACCATAGAAACCTGCAACGCGCACCTCGACGACAGCTACGCCGCCCGCCAGCGCGACGTGAAGCCCGGCCAATATATCTGCATCTGCGTGACCGATACCGGCACCGGCATGAGCGCGGACACCATCGCCAAGGCATTCGAGCCCTTCTTCACCACCAAGCCGATCGGCCAGGGCACCGGGCTCGGGCTCTCGATGATCTATGGCTTCGCGCGCCAATCGGACGGCTACGCCAAGATTTATTCCGAAATTGGCGAAGGCACGACCTTCAAGCTGTATCTGCCCCGTCATCGCGGCCAGGCCGATGGCGACGAGGAGCTACCGCAACTGACCGAAGCGCATGCCACCCATGCCGGGGAAGTCGTGCTGGTGGTCGAGGACGAGCCGGTGGTGCGCGGGCTGATTATCGAGACGCTCAGCGAACTCGGCTATCACGCAATCGAAGCCGCAGATGGCCCGAAGGGTGTCGAGATACTGCGCTCCAAGAAGCGCATCGATTTGCTGATCACCGATATCGGGCTGCCGGGGCTGAACGGCCGTCAGGTTGCAGACGCGGGCCGCGCAGTGCGGCCGGGGCTGAAGGTGCTGTTCATGACCGGCTATGCCGAGAATGCGGCGCTCGCCTCCGGCTTCCTTGAGCCCGGCATGACGATGATCACCAAGCCCTTCGCGATGGAAGCGCTGGCGACGCGCATCCGGACGATCATCGAAGGCTAGCCGGGGATCGCCGTTACCGAGACGATTTCGATAGCCTCGGCCTTGCCGTTAAAGTCCACCCGCTCGCCTTCCTCGGCACCGATCATCGCCTTGGCGAGCGGCGCGGAAAAGGCCACGCGGTCCGCCGAAGGATCGGCTTCGTCATGGCCGACAATGTCGATCGTGCGGGTCTTGCCGGCCAGCTTTATCGTCACCCGCGCGCCGATGGCCGCCACTCCTTCTTCGGGCTGCGGCGCAATCCGTGCGGTGGCGCGGCGAGTCTGCCAATAGCGCAGCTCACGCTTGAGCATTTTGCGCGGCTCCTCCTCCGTCTCCGCCGCGACCGCGGCTTCCAGTTCAGCTTCCTTGGCCTCGATCAGCGCCAGGCCGCGCGCAGTCACCATGTTCGGGCCCGCCGGCAAAGGCAGCTCGAACTTCGGCTCCATATGTTCCTCGTCGCTCTCGCGGCGAAAGGCGACGCTCATCGCTGGGGTACTTCCTCTAGGCTGGACGAAACCTTCCAAAGATCGAGCGCGCCGTCGGTTGCATGACGGTCGATTTCGGCGAGTTCCTCAGTCGAGAATGCGAGGTTCTTCACTGCATCCAATGAATCATCGAGTTGCCGCACCGTGCGCGCGCCGATCAGCGCCGAGGTCACTCGGTCGTCGCGCAGCACCCAGGCGATCGCCATCTGCGCCAGCGTCTGGCCGCGCTTTTCCGCAATCGCATTGAGCGCGCGGATGCGGGCGATATTGTCATCGGAAAGCAGATGCTGGCCGAGCGATCCGCCCTTGGCGGCGCGCGCATCCTGCGGCACGCCGCCGAGATATTTGGACGTCAGCATCCCCTGCGCCAGCGGCGAGAAGGCGATGCAACCGGTGCCCAGATCCGCCAGCGTATCGAGCAGCTCGCCCTCCACCCAGCGATTGAGCATCGAATAGCTCGGCTGGTGGATCAGCAGCGGCACACGCTCTTCCGCCAGGATCGCGGCGGCCTTGCGGGTGAGCTCGGGCGAGTAAGAGGAGATGCCGACATAGAGCGCTTTGCCCTGGCGGTGGAGCTGCGCGAGCGCGCCCATCGTCTCTTCGAGCGGAGTCTTGGGATCGACACGGTGCGAATAGAAGATATCGACATACTCAAGCCCCATCCGCTTGAGGCTTTGATCACAGCTCGCGATCAGATATTTTTTCGAGCCGCCGACATCGCCATAGGGGCCCGGCCACATGTCCCAGCCGGCTTTGGTGGAGATCACCAGTTCGTCGCGGTGGCTGGCGAAGTCGGTCGCCAGCACGCGCCCGAAATTCTCCTCGGCCGAGCCGTAAGGCGGACCATAATTATTGGCGAGATCGAAATGGGTGACGCCACGATCGAAAGCGCGGCGCAGGATATCGCGGCCGGTTTCGAACACATCGGTGCCGCCGAAATTCTGCCAGAGGCCCAGCGAGATTGCAGGTAGGTCGAGGCCTGAGATACCGCAGCGGCGGTACGGCATGCGGCCGTCATAGCGATTCGAGTCAGCGGTGTAGGGCATCGGAAACGCCATGGTCGTCCCTCTCTGAACTGAACGGGCCGTGCCTTAGCTTCGCACTTTTCCCGCGAATTGAGCAATTAAACTGCGTGGTGCGGACATATGATTGCGCGACGCACCGAATGTGTAGGGCTGGACTTGAATACATGCCGTGACGGTGCCGCAAAACCGCCGCTGTAGGACAGCTAAACCGTAAAGCTCTCGCCGCACCCGCACGCGCCTTTGGCATTGGGATTGTTGAACACAAAGCCTGCGGCGAAATCGTCCTCGACCCAGTCCATCGTCGACCCGACGAGATAGAGCACCGACGCTCCATCGACATAGAGCACGCCGCCCGGCGTCTCGATCTTCTCGTCGAACGGCTTGGCTTCGGTCACGTAATCGACCGAATATGCCAGCCCCGAACAGCCGCGCTTGGGCGTGGAAAGCTTCACGCCAATTGTGCCTTCAGGCGCTTTGGACATGAGTTCAGTCACCCGCGCCTCGGCATTGGGCGTGAGGATAAGTGCTGCGGGGCGTTGCCGTAAAGTCGTGGCCACTTCTTCTTCCTTCCTCGATCAAAGTACCATTTTGATCGAAACGTCTAGAGCATCCCCAATTCGAGCTTGGCGTCGTCGGTCATCTTTTGCGGGTCCCATGGCGGATCCCAGACCAGATTGACTTCGGCATGCCCGACGCCCGGCACCGAGCCGACGCGCAATTCGACTTCAGCGGGCATCGATTCCGCCACCGGGCAATGCGGCGTGGTCAGCGTCATGTTGACGACCGCATGGCCGTCATCGGTGACTTCGACGCCGTAGATGAGGCCCAGATCATAGATGTTCACCGGGATTTCCGGATCGTAGATTTCCTTGAGCGCTTCGACGATCGCGGCCTGCAGCGCGCCGCCATTGCCGGCGACAGGCTCCGCCTGCGGCTTTTGGGACAGGAAGCCCGCAAGGTAATCCTTCTTGCGCTCGAAGGTCTCCTGAACCGCTTCCACGCGCGCTTTCGGCGGCGGCGTCACCGCATCCACCTGCTCGACTTCGAACTTGTCGCTCACCCGAAAATCCTCGTCACTCGCTCGATACCTTTTACCAGCGCGTCGATATCCGCCGCGTTGTTATATACCCCGAAACTGGCCCGCGCCGTCGCCGGCACACCCAGCATCTCCATAAGCGGCTGGGCGCAGTGGTGCCCGGCGCGGATTGCGACATTGCCCTCATCCAATATGGTGGCGACGTCGTGCGGGTGCACCCCCTCGACTGCGAAACTGACGATCCCCGCCGCATCGTCCGGCCCGAACAGGCGGACGCTGTTGAGCTTGGACAACGCCTCTCGCGCCTGTCGCACAAGAGCCGTCTCGTGCGCATGGATGCGATCCAGCCCGATTCTCTCGACATAGTCGATCGCAGCATGCAGCCCCACCACACCGACAATATGCGGCGTTCCCGCCTCGAACCGTCCGGGCGGCGGCGCATAGGTCGTGCCGGAAAAGCTGACCTTGTCGATCATCGATCCGCCGCCCTGATAGGGCGGCATCGCGTCGAGCAATTCGTAGCGGCCCCACAATACGCCGATGCCGGTGGGGCCGTAGAGCTTGTGACCCGAGAAGACATAGAAGTCGCAGCCGAGTTCGGCGACGTCGACGGGCATGCGCGGCACGGCCTGGCAGCCGTCGATCAGGATCTTCGCGCCCACCGAATGCGCCAGCGCCACCGCGCGCTTTGCATCGAGCACCGATCCCAGCACATTCGAAACATGCGCCAGCGCGACAAGCTTATGCTTCGGCGTGAGCATCGTCGCCATCGCGTCCAGATCGATCCGCTGCTCGCGGTCGAGCGGCACCACGTCGATGATTGCGCCGGTTTTCTCGGCGATCATCTGCCACGGCACGATATTCGAATGATGCTCGAGCGTGGAAAGAAGGATGCGGTCGCCAGCCTTTAGCTGCTCACCGGCCCAGCAGGTCGCGACGAGATTGATCGCTTCGGTCGCGCCGCGAACGAAGACGATCTCATTTTCCTGGGCGCCGATGAACTTGGCGGTCCGGCGCCGCGCGGCCTCGAACGCCAAAGTCATATCCGCCGATCGCTGATACACGCCGCGGTGCACGGTGGCGTAGGTCTCGCCATACCCGCGGTTGATCGCGTCGAGCACCGGCTTGGGCTTTTGCGACGTCGCGGCAGTATCGAGATACGCCCAGCCCGCCGGGATCGCAGGGAAATCGGCGAGCACGTCGAGCGGGCGCGTGTCGATGGTCACGCTCACAGCGCGCCCTCCAGCCACTTCTCGGCATCGGCCTCGAACGCTTCGCGCACATCGTCTTCGCCAATCCGGGCCAGCGCATCCGCCACGAAGGCGCGCGTCAGCATCGCCGTCGCGCGCGCTTCGTCAATTCCGCGCGACTGGAGATAGAACAGCGCCTGCTTGTCGAGCTCACCCACCGTAGCGCCATGCGCGCACTTCACATCATCGGCGAAGATTTCGAGTTCGGGCTTCAAATTCACCGTCGCAGTGCGATCGAGCAACAACCCGCGCAAGGATTGTTCGCCATCGGTCTTCTGGGCGCCGCGCGCGACTTCAACGCGGGCAGCAAGGCTCGCCATGGATTTGTCCGCCGCTACCGCGCGCCAGATTTGCCGCGAGCTGCCATCGGTCTCTTCGTGGCGGACTGTCACCGCGCATTCCTGCCGCTGGCTCCCCCGCGTCAACAGCGCACCGCCCATTTCGGCGAACGCACCCTTGCCGGTCAGCGTCAGCGCGCCATCGATCCGCGTGCCCATCCCGCCGGCACCGAGGAAGATCGAGACGAGACTTGCCGCCTCGCCAACATCAGCCTCATCGCGGATCGAGACAAAGCCTTCCTGCTGCAGCAACCGCACCGAACGCATCAATCGCGCACCCTTGGCCAACTCAAACCGCGTCACCCGGTTCGCCCAGCCAGCGCCGGCATAGGTTTCGACCACGGACACCACCGCATCCTCGCCCAGTACGATCTTCGCGGGCACATGATTCTCGCCGCCCGAGCCGAGGTGGACAATCTGCACGCCCGTAACTGCGGCCTGCTTGTCGAGCGACAGCATCCAGCCCTCGCCTTCGGCCTTGCTCCCCAGCGGGTGCGCGGTATCGGGCACGATACGCCCAACCTGCACCGGACCCGGCCGGCTATGCGCAGGCTCGAACACGCCATCGACGAACAGCAAGCGCGGCCCATCCAGATCGAGGAACAACGCCTTTGGATCGATCGCGTCCGCGCGCGGCGTGGCATCCACCGCAGCACGCAGCGCCGCCATGTCGGACCAGCGCCACTCCTCCTGCTTGGGGGAAGGAAGTTCGAGCGTGGTCACGCCGCCACTGCTCCATAGCCTTCGCGCTCAAGCTGTTGCGCCAGCTCTGGTCCGCCGGTGCGCGTGATGCGGCCCATCTCCAGCACATGCACAAAGTCCGGCTTCACATAATCGAGCAGGCGCTGGTAATGCGTTATCAGGATCACGGCCTTGTCCGGCGCGCGCATGATGCGGTTGATGCCGTCACCGACAGCCCTGAGAGCATCGATGTCGAGGCCGCTATCGGTCTCGTCGAGGATCGCCAGCTTCGGGCCGATAATGCCCATCTGCACCATCTCGTTGCGCTTCTTCTCGCCGCCGGAGAACCCGACATTGACCGGGCGCTTGAGCATCTCGTGATCCATGCCCAGGCTATCTGCCTGCGCCCGCGCCAGCTTCAGGAACTCGCCTCCCGAAAGCGGCGCCTCGCCACGCACGCGGCGCTGCGCATTGAGTGCTTCGCGGAGAAACTGGACGTTCGACACGCCCGGAATCTCCACCGGATATTGGAATCCAAGGAACAGCCCCGCCGCGGCGCGCTCATGCGGCGCCATTTCCAGCAGATCCGCGCCAAGGAAATCCACGCTGCCGCCCGTCGCCTCATAGCCCGGACGCCCGCCCAGCACATAGCCGAGCGTCGATTTGCCTGCGCCGTTCGGCCCCATGATCGCGTGCACTTCGCCCGCATTCACGCTGAGGGTCAGCCCCTTGAGGATTTCCTTGCCCTGGATTTCGGCGCGGAGATTTTCGATTGCGAGCATCATAGTCCGTTCAAAATTATGCGGTTGTGGCAGGGTCATTTGTCTTCGGCGGTGCCGAAGCGGATGACCGGGCCGTTGGTCTCGTCACGCGGCAAAGGCGGCAGTTTCTTCGCCCGCTGGCGGTCTTCATCCGGATTGCCATGCACGATTGCGGGGCCGACCACGCCCGGCAGCGGCGCAGCCTTGGGCTGCACCAGCTTCGGCATGTCGAAAATCGACGTCGTCGAACTGGTGAACCCGCTCCGCGAGGCGCCAATCGTAGAGGGCTCGAGCGCAGTCAGTTCGACACAATCGGTCACCTGATCGGCGGTCTTTTCATAGCATACCGGGGTCGCCTGACAGGCGGTGGTGTCGCGCCGCTGGCTGCCGCTGGAGACCATGACCCGGCAATTGCGCAGCTTGTTGTCCACGCCCCTGTCAAACAGCATCGTCGTGGTGCCATAGGTCGCCTTGACGACGATCTCGTCATATTGCTCGTCCTCCGCCGGAACAGCGGCGACGGGCGCGGGCACGTCTTGTGCCGCAAGCAGCAAGAGCAAAGCGATCATCCGACCGAGCCCTCGAGGCTGATCCCCAGCAGCTTCTGCGCCTCGACGGCAAATTCCATCGGCAACTGCTTCAGCACTTCGCGCGCGAAGCCGTTGACGATCAGCGCCACCGCGGCCTCCGAATCCAGTCCGCGCTGCATCGCGTAAAACATCTGATCCTCGCTGATCTTCGAGGTGGTTGCTTCATGCTCGATCTGCGCCGAGGGGTTCTTCACTTCGATATAGGGCACCGTATGCGCGCCGCATTGATCGCCGAGCAACAGGCTGTCGCACTGGGTGAAGTTGCGCACATTCTCGGCGTTCGCATTGACCAGCACCCGACCACGATAGGTGTTGTTCGACTTGCCTGCCGAGATGCCCTTAGAGACGATAGTCGACTTGGTGTTTTTGCCGATATGCAGCATCTTGGTGCCGGTATCGGCCTGTTGATGCCCGTTGGTGACCGCGACCGAATAGAATTCGCCGACCGAGCCATCGCCCTGCAGGATGCACGACGGGTATTTCCAGGTGATCGCGCTGCCGGTCTCGACCTGGGTCCAGCTGACCTTCGAATTCCTGCCCGCACAGAGTGCCCGCTTGGTCACGAAATTGAAGATACCGCCCTTGCCGTTCTCGTCGCCGGGGTACCAGTTCTGGACGGTCGAATATTTGATCTCGGCATCGTCCAATGCGACCAGCTCGACCACTGCCGCGTGCAGCTGGTTTTCGTCGCGCATCGGGGCGGTGCAGCCCTCAAGATACGAGACGTACGACCCCTTGTCGGCAACGATCAACGTCCGCTCGAACTGGCCGGTATTCTCCGCATTGATGCGGAAATAGGTGCTGAGCTCCATCGGGCAGCGCACGCCCTCCGGGATATAGACGAAGGTGCCGTCGCTGAAGACCGCGGCGTTGAGCGCGGAGAAGAAATTGTCGCGCACGGGTACGACCTTGCCCAGCCACTTCTTCACCAGATCGGGGTATTCGCGGATCGCCTCACTGATCGAGCGGAAGATCACTCCGGCGGATTCGAGTTCGGCGCGGAAAGTCGTCGCGACCGATACGCTGTCGAACACCGCATCCACCGCGATCTTGCGGCTGCCCTCGACCCCCGCGAGCACTTTCTGCTCCTCGATCGGAATACCGAGCTTTTCGTAAACGCGCAGGATTTCGGGGTCGACTTCGTCCAGGCTGCCCAATTTGGGCTTCACCTTGGGCTCGGCGTAATAATAGGCGTCCTGATAATCGATCTCGGGGATCGCCAGCTTGGCCCATTCGGGCAACTCCATCGTCTGCCAGATACGGAACGCCTTCAGGCGATAGTCGAGCATCCATTCGGGCTCGTTCTTCTTGGCCGAAATGAAGCGAACCGTATCTTCGCTGAGCCCCTTGGGCGCGAATTCCTGCTCGATGTCCGAGCTGAAACCCCATTCATACTTCTTGTTCGCAGCGGCGAGCGCTTCGGCGTTCTTCAAGTCGGTAGCCATTATGCGTGCTCCGCTACTTGCTGAACCGGCGCCTCGGCGGAGAGGCTCGCCAGCGAAACCCCGGCAAGTGCGCCGCGCACCGCGCCGTTAACTGCGCCCATATGCGGCTTCACCCGGCAAGTATCTTCGACATGGCAATCATGCTTGCCGCTATCCACGCACGCAGTCATCGCAATCGGGCCCTCAATCGCCTCGACAATAT
Source organism: Pseudomonadota bacterium (assembly GCA_040384525.1). Classification (GTDB taxonomy): domain Bacteria; phylum Pseudomonadota; class Alphaproteobacteria; order Sphingomonadales; family Sphingomonadaceae; genus Sphingomonas. The sequence goes on along the minus strand of JAZKJE010000022.1, from coordinate 39,736 downwards.
CGGCCAGGCTGATCGCAGCGGGCGGGCGCGAGAGGCGGAAACCGCCGCCCGTGCCGCGCGTCGATTCGATCAGGCCGGCGCCGGAAAGCTTGCTCACCAGTTTCTGCACCGTCGGCAGCGGCAGGCCGGTCTCATCGGCAAGCAATGTCGCGTTGAGGCGGATGCTTCCGCAATGCCGCGCGGCGGCAGACATCATCACGACGGCATAATCGGCTAGGCTAGACAGGCGCATTATTGCGAACGACTCTCAAATCAGATCAATTCAATCCGATTGGGCATGTGGGCCTAGCGTCGCCTCAGGTCAACCTCTCGGGGATAACATCCGGAAGGAAATGGAACGTCTCATTGTCGAGCGTCACCGCGAGCACCGGATCGATCCCTGCGCGCAGCGTCGTGGGGGTATGGCCGGTGAAGTGGCGGATTTCGTTGATCATGTGCGACTGATCCGAAAACGGCCCGACGACATCCTCCACCCGCGCGCCCTGATAGATGCGCATCGCCGCCCCGATCGCGCGGAATTTGCGGCGAAGATGCGCGGGGCTTCCAGCGAAATACTCCTTGCACAGCCGCTGCACCTGCCGCTCGCCGATATTCGATTTGGCACGAATCAACGCATAAAGCTGGTCGAGCGAAGGATCGCCCCCCGCTGCCCATTCCCGGATCGCGCCCAGGAAAACGAGGTGCGCAGGCGGCACCGGCTTCACTTCATGCTGTCGCATCTTGAGCAGCGGTTCGATCCCGCCGATCATCTCTTCGAGCGTGGTCATCGTGCGCAGCCGCTGGAGCAGCATCGGCGCCTGTTCGCAAAAGAGCTTCTCGCCATCGACGATATGATCGGCGACCTTGTCCGCCGGCAGGCCGATCAGCGCCTTCCAGCCAATCGCACGCAGCGACACGCCGAAACAATGGAAGGGACCGTTGATCCGGTAACGCGCCGCCGCGGTGCCGGGGCCATTGACCATGATCGGCTTGGTCTTTTCGATATGCCCGTCGGGGAAGATCACTTCGCCTTCGCCGCGAATCATGAAGCGCAACTGGCCCAGATCGACGCGCTCGACACCTTGAATGTCTTCGGCGTCGAAGCGGAACAGATAATAGGATTCGACATGCGGCATCAGCGATCCGGTCGCCTTGCGAAACTCTATTTGTGGCCCCGGCGCGGCGCGCGCGTCCGAATCGTCCACCGGTCGATTGCCTGCCCCCCGCATGATCGACTTATGCGCCCCGTTCCCGAAATTACCGCAGCTAGAGGTACAAGGAACGTTCCGAATAGAAAAGTGGCCCGGCCAGCAAGCCGGCCGGGCCTTAAAGTGAAGGATCCCCCTGTTAAAGCGGGACCCTCGGGTCGCATCGTTGGGCTAAGCTATTTCTACAATGGGCGATTGGACGAAACCGACATCCGCATCTTTGACGGAGGCGCTTTGGGGTGCGAAAGGCTGGCGCGCATGACTTTTCCGCTCCGCTCCGCGCTCTTCACCCTGGATGCCGAACGCGCCCACCGCGCGGCGATCCATGCGCTGGCCTTGTGGGGCAGTGTCCGCACACCTTTCGCGTCCGTAATGGACTCTTCTCCTGTGACGATTGCGGGAGTGACCTTCGCGAATCGAGTCGGGCTCGCCGCCGGGCTCGACAAGAATGCCGAAGCGATCCCCGGATTGTTCGCTTTGGGCTTCGGGTCGGTCGAAATCGGCACGCTCACGCCACTCCCGCAGCCGGGCAATCCCAAACCGCGCCTGTTCCGGCTGAGCGAAGACGAAGCGGTGATCAACCGCATGGGCTTCAATAACGACGGGATCGACGCAGCGCTGGCCCGGATCGGCAGGCTGCGGGAGCATAAGGGCGTGCTCGGCATCAATGTCGGGGCCAATAAGGACAGCGCAGACCGGGTCGCGGACTTTGCCGTGGGCGTCAAAAAGGCCGCGCCCCACGCCGATTACATCACGATCAACGTCAGTTCGCCCAACACGCCGGGCCTCCGCGATCTGCAATCGCGGCCTGCGCTCGATGAGTTGCTCGCCGCCTGCGATGCCGCGCGCGCGCATGTGCCGCTGTTCCTCAAGATCGCGCCCGATCTGGACCGTGCCGGTCTGGAAGGCGCAATCCGCGCGGCGATCGATAATCGCGTGGATGCGCTGATCGTCTCGAACACCACCATCTCCCGCCCGCCGCTTGTCAGCGCGCACGCCGGCGAAGCGGGCGGCCTGTCTGGAAAACCCTTGCGTGAACTGGCCCTCGCCAAACTGATCGAAGCCCGCGAACTATCGGGCGGGCAATTGCCACTGATCTCGGCAGGCGGAATCGACAGTGGCGACGAAGCAAAGCGCCGCGTGGATGCGGGCGCCGCGATGGTGCAGATTTACTCGGCCCTGGTGTTCAAAGGCCCTCGTCTGGTCCGCGAGATCGCCAAAGCGCTCCGCTAGCGCGGCGCAGGCTCCGCAACCGCCCGGCCCTCGCGCCGCGGATCATAGCCGCCATCGAAGCGCCCCTGCCGGAACATCACGCCCTGAAGCCCCGAATCCTCGCCCTGGCCCGGCTTGAGGTCGATCCCCTTGGCCTTGAGCGCCGCCAATATCTCGGGCGAGAATTTGGTGATTTCGCCATTGAACGCCGGTCCGCGCGCGACAAGGTTGGGCAACGCCAGCGCGTTCTGCATCGGCAGTCCCCAATCGATCGCGGCCACCATCACCTTCCCAACATAAGCCAAAATTGCGTTTCCGCCCGCCGACCCGGCCGCCCCCACGAAATTGCGGTCCGCATCCAGAAACACCAACGGCGTCATCGAAGAACGCGGACGTTTGCCGGAAGCGGGTGCGTTGGCTGCCAGCCGCCCGGAAGCATCGCGCGGCTGCATGGTGAAGTCGGTCATCTGATTGTTGAGGAAAAAGCCGTCGACCATGCGGCCCGATCCAAAGATCGACTCCACCGTGGTGGTCATCGAAATCACATTGCCGTCGCCATCGCCGACGATGAAATGCGAGGTGCCCATCGGCTCATGCGTCTTGTCGAGCCCCGCCATCGGTGCGCCGTTGGGGTTGCCCGCCTGCGGCGAAGCCGCCGCAGTCTCGCCGATCAACTTGGCGCGCTCGGCGACATAGGCCGGGTCGAGCAGCCCCGCGACCGGCACGGTCGTGAACGCCGGATCGCCAACATAGCGATCGCGATCCGCATACATGATCCGGCTCGCCTCGGCGAAGAGGAACCAGCTTTGCGGATCATTGGGCCCGCGCGATGCGATGTCTGTATGTTCCAGGATCGCGAGCAACTGGAGCATCCCCACGCCGCTGGAGGGCGGTGGCGGCACGCAGACGAGATAAATGCGATACGTGCCGCACAACGCGTCGCGCTTGATCGGCTTGTACGCGGCGAGATCCGCGAGTGTCATCGATCCGGCAAATTCGCCCTGATGGGTGCGCGCGATGATCCGCTCTGCGGTGGGACCGGCATACAGCGCCTTCACACCCTCAGCCGCCAACCGCTGGAGGAAATCGGCGTAGGCGGGGTTGAACAGCCGGTCGCCGGGCTTCTTCTTGCCGCCATCGGGATGCGCAAAATAAGCCAGCACATCGGGCGCGCGGCTCTGGGGGAACGCTTCGGATGCGATCATCCGGCCAAGGCGCGGCGTTATGACGAAACCCTCGCGCGCAGTCCGCTCGGCATCGCCGAACAAGGTTCGCCATGCCAGCCTGCCATGCTCGCTTTGCATCATACCGAGCATTTTCACGGCGCCCGGCACGCCGGTCGCGCGACCGCTCAATACCGCGGTGGGGAACGGCAATGCCTTGCCATCGGGCCCGAGGAACAGGCCCTCCGTCGCGGCCATGGGTGCTGCTTCGCGTCCGTCGTAAATCGTGATCTTGCGCGACTTGCCGTTGTAATAGGTCGCGAAGGCGCCGCCACCCACGCCAGAGCTTTGCGGCTCGACCAGCGACAGCATCGCCTGCACCGCAACGGCCGCATCGGCAGCGCTGCCGCCACGCCGAAGCACTGCCATGCCAGCCTCGACCGCCAGCGGGTTTGCCGCCGCCACGAATATCTGCGGCGCATGCGCATTCGCCGCTGCCGGGGCGGCATCGGGCTTTGGCGTTGTGGAGCAAGCAGCGAGTGCGAAGGCGGCTGCAATGGCCGTCAGCTTTGACAAGAACCTCATGCCGCACCGTTAGACCAGCCCTCGTGCTGGCGAAACCCGGAGCAGCGCATTAAGACGATTCGCTACAGACAAGCTTCCGCATGCAAAAAGCAGGAAGCGCAGAGAGGGCATGTGCATGAGCCGAAAGCTCGAACGCTTTGAGAATCTGGTCGCGATGTTCTTCGCGCGCGCTCGCGAAAAGGGCGACAAGCCGTTTCTGTGGCACAAGACGGGCGGTGCCTGGAAGCCGACGAGCTGGGCCGAAGGCGCACGGCAGGTAGCGAGCCTCTCCACCGCGCTCACCGCATTGGGCCTCAAGCGCGGTGACCGGGTGATGCTGGTCAGCGAGAATCGCCCCGAATTCTGTATCTCCGATCTCGCGATCATGGCGGCCGGCTGCATCACCGTGCCGACCTACACGACGAACACCGAGCGCGATCACCAGCACATCATCGAGAATTCGGGCGCCTGCGCGATCATCGTCTCGACCACGAAGCTTGCCAAGACGCTCCTTCCCGCCGCAATCCGCGCCTCCTCGGCACGGATGATCATCGGGATCGACGAAGTCCGCATCGGCCAGCAGGGTGCGTTGGATTTCCACGATTGGCGCGATCTGATCGCGAAGCATGATACGCCCGCCAGCGAAGCCGCGGCGCGCGCCACGTTCAGCCGCGAAGACACCGCCTGCATCATCTACACCAGCGGCACCGGCGGATCCCCGCGCGGCGTGATGCAGCATCACGGCGCGATCCTGCACAATGTTCAGGGCTGCTGCACCGTCATCTCTGAGGATTTCGGCTGGGAGGACGAAGTGTTCCTCAGCTTCCTGCCGCTCAGCCATGCCTATGAGCATACCGGGGGTCAGTTCTTCCCGATCGGGCTGGGTGCAGAAATCTATTATTCGGAAGGGCTGGAGAAGCTTGCTTCGAACATCGAGGAAGTGCGCCCGACGCTGATGGTCGTCGTCCCCCGCTTGTTCGAAGTGTTGCGCACGCGGATCACCAAGACCGTGGAGAAGCAGGGCAAGTTCGCCAATTATCTGCTCGGTCGTGCGGTATCGATCGGTAACAAGGCGGCCAAGGGCCGCGTGCCGATCGCCGATATGCCGATGAACCTGTTCCTGGGCGCCACGCTGCGCCCCAAGCTGGCGAAGAAATTCGGCGGGCGGATCAAGGCGATGGTATCGGGCGGCGCGCCGCTCAATCCCGAGGTGGGCAATTTCTTCGCCTCGCTCGGCATCACCTTCCTCCAGGGCTATGGCCAGACCGAGTCTGGCCCGGTGATCTCGTGCAACCGCCCCAAGGCTGGCCTCAAGATGGACACGGTCGGCCCACCGCTGCCCGACGTCGAGATCAAGATTGCGCCAGACGGCGAAATTCTGGTCCGCGGCGAGCTCGTCATGCACGGCTATTGGCGCAACGAAGAGGAGACCGCGCGCGTCCTGAAAGACGGCTGGCTCCACACCGGCGATATCGGCCTGATCGACAAAAAGGGCCGCATCCAGATCACCGATCGCAAGAAGGACATCATCGTCAACGACAAGGGCGACAATGTCGCGCCGCAAAAGATCGAGGGGATGCTGACGCTGCAGAACGAGATCGTCCAGGCGATGATCTCAGGCGACAAAAAGCCTTATATGACGGCGGTGATCGTCCCCGATCCGGAATGGACTCAGGAATGGTGTGCCAAATCGGGCAGCAAATGCGACTTCAAGTCGCTGGCACAGGATCCCGATTACAAGGCCGCGCTGGGCGCCGCGGTCGAGCGCGTGAACAAGGAAGTCTCGGTAATCGAGCGCGTCCGCAAGTTCATCATCGCAGACGGCCCGTTCACAATCGAGAATGAACAGCTGACGCCCAGCCTGAAAATCCGCCGTCACGTGCTGAAGCAGGCCTATGGCGAGCGGCTGGATGCCTTGTACTGAGCCGCGCGCTCAACAGGGCCCATGCCAGAAGACGCCGCGGCTTACCTCCGACCAGCATTGTGGCAGCATGCCCAGGTCTTCTACCTTGCCGCTTTGGGGCACGCCATAACCCCATCCGCCGTCGAAGAATGGCTTCGTCAGGATGTTGACGCTGCCATTGTAGACCGTGACCATTTCAGGCTGGAGCTTCGCGATAGCCGGCGGCCATTCATCTTGCGGGACCGTCACCCAATTCTTCGGCGGATTGACCGGATGCGTCGCCATCAACGTATCGGATTCGGCCTTGATCGCCTTCAGCGTCGCCTGATTCCAGGCAGGCTGCGGGATCACAGCGAGCCAGCCTAGCGGTATTAAGGCAACGACCAGGATAGCGCAGCCCAACCGGTTAAAAGCCATTCCCGATGCCCTCACTCCCATATCGCGAACGTCATGACCGCTCGCGATATGGGGAGTCAAAGCTCACTTCTTCGGCTTCACCGGCTTCGCAGCTTCGGGCACCACCATCATCGTCCAGTCCTTGCTCGGCACCAGATACTTCGCGGCCAGCGCCTGAAGCTCTGCCGGGGTGGTCAGCGAATAGTCCTGCGCCAGCGTGTTGACCGCCTCGATCCGCGCCGGATCGCGCGTGCCTCCTTCCACCAGCCGCATCCAGAACATGTTGCCGCTCGACGAGCGCATCAGTTGCTGCTTCAGCGGCGTCAGCGCGCGATCGAGTTCGTCGGCATCGATCGGCTTGGCAACGAGATCGGCAGCGATCCCGCGCGCGAGCGTGAAGAAATAAGCGGTCTTGTCCGGCGGCACCATGCCGAGCGCGAGCACCTTGCCGCCCGATGCCATACCGACCGGCCATTGGCTGACGACCACCGGCGAATAGCTTATCCCCGCCTGACTGCGCAGCTGATCGAGCAACCGATCGCGGAACACGGCGGCGAGCACTTCGAGCTTGCGGCTCTCGGTAATGCCCGCGCTGCCGCCGCCCGTTGGCCATGCGATCACGGCTGCGGCCTGATCCTTCTTGCCGGTGTGCGTGCGGATAACGGGCTTGGCGACATGGGCCGGGAACTTGACCGGCGGCACGGCGGCGGTAGCAGCCGGACGCGCTTTGAGCGCGCCAAACGTGGCCGTCACCGCATCGACAGTGGCGTTTGCGTCCATATCGCCGAACACCGAAATCTCAATCGGCCCGCTGGCCAGCAACGGCTCCCAAAGCTTGCGGAACGATTCCGGCGTGATCCCGTCGATCGTCGCACGCGGCGGAATGCCCCAGCGCGGATCGTTCGAATGGAGCAATGCCTCAAGATCTCGTGACACCACAGCGTCGGGCGATGACGAAAGACCAGCATAGCCCGAAAGAATCCCCGCACGCGCACGCAGCACCGGATTGGGATCCCAGCCGGGCGAAGCGAGCTTGGTGGCGAACAGCTTAAGCTGATCAGCCAGATCGTCCTTGGTCGTCTGCGCAGCCAGCAAAAAGGCGTCGTCACCGATCCCGAAATCGAGCCCGATCTGGCGGCGACCCGTGAGCGCATCCAGCTCTTCCTGGCCATAGGTGCCAATGCCGCTCGCCATAAGCGCAGGCTCACCGGCCCATGCCGGGGTCTGGCGATTGGCGGGCAACGCATTGAGCCCCCCGCCGAAGCGGACGCGGACATAGACCTTGCCCGTCTCCGACTGGTCCTGCCGCATCAGCAGCTTGATCCCGTTGGAGAAAGTCACCTGTTCGATCTGCGCAGATTCGAGCACCGTCTGGCGAAGCGCGACGACACCGGGAGGCCCCAATTTGGGCAGCGCATCGAAGCTTACATCGCCCACGAATTTGCGACTGCCCGAAGCTGCAACATCGGCCGAAAGCGCCGCGGTTACCTTGGTCAGCACATTGGCGTCGGGCGCGTGGATGTTGACCAAAGCGCGGGTCGCGGTGCCCTCAAACACCTTTTTTGAGGCGGCCAGCACCTTCTCCGGCGTGAAGAAGTTCGCGGCCACGGCGGTCTTGAAGATGTCGTAGCTGCCCTCGGGCGTAGTCACGGTCTCGTTGATGTCGACTGCTTCGGCGAGATCCTCGGCGATCTTGGATCCGGCCTCGACCGGCGCGGTGTTGATCCGCTGCTTCATCGACGATTCGATCTCGGCAAGTTCGCGATCGATCTCGGCCTGGGTCGGCGGTGTCGCCTGCGCATCGGCGATTACCCCGCGCACATCGCGCAGCGCCGCTTCCCAATCGTCACCTGCGGGCATCACCTGCACCGTGGTGAGATTGGCCGAACGCGCAACGTCCGAAATGTCGGCGCCCGCCGCCAGGAACGTGCCGCCTGAGCGCGCACGCGTCTCGAGCCGTCGGTTGATGATGCGGATCGCAACCAGGTCGATCATGCGTGTCTGGTTGAAAATGATCGTGTCGGCAAAGACCGTCCACGGCCGTACCGTGGTCACGCTCACGATCGGCGGGATCGCTGTCTCCACGATGCTTGCTGCAACCGGATGGCCGGTACTCGGCTTGCCGAAATCGGGAGTCACCGGCGCAGGGCCCACGCCCTTCCAATCGGTGAAATGCTTGACGACCATCTGCTCGAGGACCGCCGGGTCCATGTCGCCGATGACGATCACGACTGCGCGATCCGGCCGATACCAGCGCTCGTGGAACGCCTTGACGGTGTCGGCAGTCGCGCCGGTCAACGTCTCGACAGTGCCGATCGGCTCGCGCTGCGCAAGCGGCTGACCCGCGAACGTCAGGTCCAGCGCGGCATCCTGTAACCGCACCTGCGGGCCCGGCTGCTCGCGCTGCTCGGCAAGCACAACCGGGCGTTCAGCGTTCAGTGCTGCGGACGTTATCGCCGGGGCGCTCATCATCCCTGCGAGAATCTTCATGCTCTCGTCCAGCCCGGCGCTTGTCGCCATCGGCAGATCGAGCTTGTAGGTGGTCGCGGTGAACGTCGTGGTCGCGTTCGAATCCGAACCGAAGGTCACGCCCAGGCGCTGCCAGATCCGCTTCGATTCGCCATCCGGCACGTGGAGCGATCCGCGGAACGAAAGATGTTCGAGCAAATGGGCGAAGCCGCGCTCGCTATCCTGCTCCATCAGCGAGCCGGCATCGATCCGCACACGCACCGAGACCTGACCCGGCGGAACGCCATTTTTGCGCACTGCATAACGCACGCCATTGGAAAGCCGCCCGAACTTCCACGCATCGTCATGAACCAGATCGCTGCCCTTATAGAGCCAGGGATCCTCTGCAGTCTGAACCGGGCGTGGTGCGCTTTGGGGCGCGGTCTGCGCCGGTAGGGCCGCCGGTGCGGCTAGCGCGAAAAGGGCGAGAAAGGCGAAATGCGGCAAGCGCTTGATAGGGGGCATGCGGCCTCATCTAGTGACGTTCACGCCGCCATGCCAGCGCGCACCTTTCATTCAGATGTACAGGTGCTGCCCCCAAATGGCCCGATGCAGCCATGTTTTGGACCCACGCCACCCCTAGTCCCGAATCGTCAGGCGGGGGGCGATTCCGTTTGTCGGTACAGGGATGTTCCAGTGAAAGCCGAGCCAATAGCAGGCGGCGCATATTGGCGCGAAGCATGCGGAAGCGTGGAAGACGCGCCGCTCGCCGCTGAGCGCAATCGGCCGCTGCTGATCAAATATGGCAAATATCTGCGCGGCAGCTTCGATTGGCTGATCGCAGCGTCCTCGCTGGTGCCCGATGAACCGGTGCTCGACGTGCGCGATTTCGCATGGACCCAGCATCTGCGCGAGAATTGGCAGGCGATCCGCGACGAAGCGCTGGCCGCAACCCTCGCTCCCGAAGCCACGCCGCCGCTCGCCGCCATCTCCCCCGATCACCGCGCCATCGCGCATCCCGGCAAATGGCGCTCCTGCTTCCTGTGGGGCTATGGCTATTCGATCCCCGAAAACCTGGATCGCTGCCCCATCACCGCGGCCCTGGTCGAGCATATTCCTGGGCTCAACAGCGCCTTCTTCTCGATCCTCGCGCCGGGCACGCATATCCCGTCGCACCGGGGCGTCACCAAGGGGCTGATCACCTGTCATCTCGGCCTTAGTATCCCGCGCGATGGCGATGCCCGGATGCGGCTCGAAGACCGGGTGCTGCGCTGGGCCGAGGGCGAAACCCTGATATTCGACGACACCCGCGATCATGAGGTGTGGAACAATACGTCTGGCACGCGGATCGTGCTCGCCATCCAGTTCCGCCGTCCCTTGCGCAATCCCGGCCGCTGGATCGCCGATCAGTTTCTTGGCGTCGTGCGCCGCTCGGCTTTTGTGCAGGATGCTCGCAACAATCTCCATCGCTGGAGCCGGGATCAGGCGCTGGAGCATTGATGCACGCGCGCCCATCCCCATATCGTGCAGCATGGAAAACCAGCCTTCCACCCCGCCCAGGTTCGACCGTGCAAAGGCGTGGGGCGAATTCCGCCGCATGCTGGTGTGGATCGCGATCGCAGGCGTGCTTCTGGTTGTGGCCTCGCTCTGGTATCTCTCGCTCTACGACGCACTTTATCCCTCGGCAGTGCTCGCCACGATTGGCGGCGTGTTCATTTCGATGATGCTGGGTTGCGGGCTGTTCGCCGCCGCTTTCTTCAGCGACAAAAGCGGCCATGACGACAATGTGACCAGCGCGACCGTGCATTCGGGCGATTCGGAAACCTAGGGTTTCAGCGCCGCCTGCTTGATCCGCAGGCCCCCAGGCGCCACATGGCGCTCATGTTGATCGAGACCGAACCCACGCCCAATCCGGCGACGCTCAAATTCCTTCCCGGCCGCGCCGTGATGGAATCCGGCACGCGCGACTTTGCAACGCCCGAGGAAGCCGAAGCATCGCCGCTCGCCGACGCGCTGTTTGGCCTGGGCGACGTAACCGGGGTCTTCTTTGGGCGCGACTTCATCTCGGTCACCGCTGCACCCGGCGTTGAGTGGCATGGACTCAAGCCTGATGTGCTGGGCATCCTGCTCGATCATTTCAGCGCAAACATGCCGTTGTTCCACGCGGCGTCAGCGGGCTTCAGCGTCCCCGCCGAAGATCAAGATTTTGGCGACGACCCCGCCGATGCCGAGATCGTAGAGCAGATCAAGGAATTGATCGAAACCCGCATCCGCCCGGCAGTCGCAAATGACGGCGGCGATATCGTCTATCGCGGCTTCAGCGAAGGCAAGGTCTACCTCCAAATGCAGGGCGCCTGCGCCGGCTGCCCCTCGTCGAGCGCGACGCTCAAGAACGGCATCGAGCAATTGCTGAAGCACTATGTTCCCGAAGTAACCGAAGTGAGAGCAATATAATGGCGACGCCGCTTAACGATGAGGCGCTCGACCGCCTGTTCCGCACCTCGCGCACCGCCAATGGCTATAATGGCGACCCGGTCACCGAGAGCGACATCCGCGCAATCTATGATCTGCTCAAGATGGGGCCCACTTCGGCCAATCAGCAGCCCGCGCGCTTCGTGTGGTGCATGAGCCAGGAATCGAAGGAAAAGCTCGCCGCGACCGCAAGCGGCACCAATGGCGCCAAGATCATTGCCGCCCCGGCCGCAGTCGTGATCGGCATGGATCTGCAATTCAACGAGCAGCTTCCCTGGCTTTTCCCGCACGCGCCGACCGCCAAGGATTGGTTCGCCGACGATGACGCGCGGTATAAGCACGCGTTCCGCAACTCGTCGCTTCAGGGCGCTTATTTCATTCTCGCCGCGCGCGCATTGGGCCTGGATACCGGCCCGATGTCGGGGTTCGATCACGCACAGGTTGACGCGGCCTTTTTTGCGGACCAGCCCCATGTCCGGTCCAACTTCATTTCGACGATCGGGCATGCCGACCCAAGCACCATCTTCGAGCGGCTCCCCCGCCCCGAATTCGAGCGCTTCAACCGCGTCATCTGAGTTGCGCACCCTCGTCATTGAAACCGCTACCGCTGCCTGCTCGGTCGCGTTGATCGAAGGCGGGCGCGTGATTGCGAACGCGCATGAAGTGGTTGGGCGCGGCCATGCCGAGCGACTGATCCCGATGATCGGTGCGCTGCCGGATGAGGGCCGCGCGGACTCCATTCTTGTCGATGTCGGGCCCGGCAGTTTCACCGGCGTGCGCGTGGGGCTAGCCGCTGCGATCGGGTTAAGCATCGGCTGGGGCGTGGAAGTGCGCGGCTATTCCTCGCTCGCTCTGATCGCCACTGCCGCCTTCGCCGCAGACCCGGCCCGCGCCAGCCTTGCTGTCGTGCTCGAAGGCGGGCACGGTGAAGTCTTCATGCAGGTGTTTCACGCTTCCCCCTTCGGTGCGCAGGCGCCGCTCGTATCCATGTTGCCAGCAGCGGCGCTGGAAGCACTGGCCGGGCTGCCGGCAATCGGCAGCGGCGTCGGGCGCCTTGCAGCACTCGCGCCCGATCACCCCCTTGCCGAAGCATGGCCCAACGCCATGGACGCAATATTGCTCGGACCTGACTTCGCCACGCTGCCGCCCAGCCCGATTTATGGCCGCGCGCCCGATGCCAAGACGCTAGCCGAGCGCGGCCTCGCATGAACTCCTTCCTAAACCAGAGCGAACTGCGCGAAGGCGGCGTCCACGATCTGCCGCATATTGCTGGGATCATGCAGGACGCGTTCGATGCGCGTTTCGGCGAGGCATGGACCAGCGCGCAATGCATGGGGATGCTGTCGCTTCCCGGCGTGTGGATGGTGATCGCCAGCCAGGGAGAAGAAGATATGGGCTTTGCGCTCGCCCGCATGGCCGCCGACGAAGCCGAGCTTCTCCTCCTCGCGACACGCCCTTCCGCCAGGCGCCGTGGCATCGGTGGCGCGCTGCTCCGCGCGATTATCGAGGAGTCCCGGAGCAGGATGGCTACGCAGATTCACTTAGAGGTACGTTCGGGCAACGATGCGGTAGAGCTGTATAGGCGCGAAGGTTTCATCAAGGTTGGCGAGCGACCGAACTACTATCGCGGCAAAGCCGGGCAGTTGTTCGATGCGCATACCTATGCCCGCGAATTTAAATAGCGTGAATCTATTCACGAGTTTAGGGCATTTGTAAGGTTAAACGCTTGCCTTCGGGCCGAAATGGACCGATACAGCCTTGCGAAGCGACGGCGAAAGTCGCTCGGAACGGGTCGAAAGGAATAAAATGGATACGATGTCGGACATTCAGGAGACACTAGTCACGCTAACCGCAGACATTGTTGCGGCGCATGTCAGCAATAATAGCGTTGCCGTTTCCGATCTTCCGGTGCTGATCCAGAACGTGCACGGCGCGCTCGCCGGTCTCGGCACCCCTGTTGCCGCGCCTGAAGTGAAGCAGGAGCCGGCCGTCTCGATCCGCTCGTCGATCAAGCCCGATTTCATCGTCTGCCTCGAAGACGGCAAGAAGCTGAAGATGCTCAAGCGCCATTTGATGACGCACTATCAAATGACCCCGGACCAGTATCGCGCCAAGTGGGGCCTTGCTGCCGACTATCCGATGGTCGCGCCGAACTATGCCGAACAGCGCCGCACACTGGCGAAGAAGATCGGTCTTGGCACCAAGCGCCGCAAGCGCGTCTGAATTTTCCCGCTTCTGCGGATCAAGCGCCGGTCGGGGTTCAGCCCGGGCCGGCGTTTTGCTGTCCGGCTCCCCTTCCCCCCTGCGGTCGATGACGCTACATCCACTGCATGGCACGCAAAATCGACCTCGAAGCCCTTTGTCACGAAAAGGGTCTGCGGATCACCGAGCAGCGCAAGGTGATTGCGCGCGTGCTCTCCGATGCGGAGGATCATCCGGACGTCGAGAAGGTCTATGAGCGGGCCTCTGCCATCGATCCGGGCATTTCGATCGCCACGGTCTACCGGACGGTTCGCCTGTTCGAAGAAGCCGGCATTCTCGATCGTCACGATTTCGGCGACGGTCGCGCGCGCTATGAGCCCGCACCCGAAGCGCATCACGATCATCTGATCGATGTCGAGACCGGCAAGGTCATCGAGTTCGTCGACCCGGAGCTCGAATTGCTCCAGAAGCAGATCGCCGAGCGTCTCGGCTTCCGCCTCGTGGATCACCGCATGGAGCTGTACGGGGTTGCCCTCGACCGCAAGTCGTAGGGACCAGGCAGCTGCCGGGCTGCCTTATCCGTTGACCGCAATCGAACGCGTCCGCGTCGGCTGGCGCGTCTTTCTGCTGCTGCTGCTGATCCTCACGCATGTGCCGATGCACTATCTGTGGAAGCTGCTGCATCTGCCCTCCGCCTGGCCGCGCTGGTTCCTCGGCCGGGTCGGCTGGATCGCGGGCGCACGCGTGAAGAAAATCGGCGTGCCGCTACGCAAGAACGTATTCTATGTTTCGAACCATCTCAGCTGGATCGATATTCTTGCGCTCGGCGGCGCAAGCGGCACCGCCTTCATCGCCAAGGCAGAGCTTGCGACCGCGCCCTTGGTCGGCTGGCTCGCAGGGCTCAACCGCACCGTCTATGTGAAGCGCGAGAACCGGCTGGGCGTCGCCGAACAGATCAACGAACTGCGGGACGCACTCGATGAGAACTGGGCGGTCACGATCTTCCCCGAAGGCACCACCACCGACGGCCAGTCGCTGCTACCTTTCAAAACCCCGATGCTACGCGTGCTGGAGCCCCCGCCTCCGGGCGTGATGGTCCAGCCGGTATTGCTCGATTATAGCGCGGTCGCCGAAGAGATTGGCTGGGTCGGCGAGGAAAGCGGCGTGGTCAACGCGGTCCGCATGCTCGCGCGCAAGGGCAGCTTCCCGCTCGACATCCACTTCCTCGAACCCTTCCACCCCCGCGACTTCCCCGGCCGCAAAGCCATCGCCGCAGAGAGCCGCCGCGTGATCGAAGCCGCGCTGATCGAGACGCTGGGCAAGCCCCTAAGGCCGTTTGCCTACGCTGTGGAAGCGGTGCGCTACGAAGCGAAGCCGACCGACGTGCCCGCCAACTAATTTCGTCACCGCGGCGAACGCCGGGCCCCAGGGTAACGAACGGTGTCGCTCGTGGTTCTGCCACCGCCTTTCGCCGGGGTGACGTGTCGTGTATTGGCGCGCCCATCATGAACGCGCCCAAAAATCCCAAGACCTTCCACGTCAAGTCGTTCGGCTGCCAGATGAACGTCTATGACGGCGAGCGCATGGCCGAACTGATGGCCGCGCAGGGCATGACCGCGACCGACAGTGCGGAGTCCGCCGATCTCGTCGTGCTCAACACCTGCCACATCCGCGAAAAGGCGACCGAGAAGGTCTACTCGGACATTGGCCGCATCCGGAAGCACGCCAAGCGGGACCATGATAACGAGCCGATGATCGCCATCGCAGGCTGCGTCGCACAGGCCGAGGGTGACGAAATCATCCGCCGTGCCAAGGTCGATGTCGTTGTCGGCCCACAGGCCTATCACAATCTGCCGCAACTGATCGCCAAGGCCGCCGCCGGCGAATCCGCGCTCGATACCGATATGCCCTTCGCCAGCAAGTTCGGCGCACTGCCCGCGCGCCGCAAGGTCGGCCCCTCTGCGTTCCTGACGGTGCAGGAAGGCTGCGACAAATTCTGCACCTATTGCGTCGTGCCTTACACCCGCGGCGCTGAAGTCAGCCGACCATTTGCGGCAATCGTCGATGAGGCCAAGGCGCTGGTCGATGCCGGTGCGCGCGAGATCACGTTGCTCGGCCAGAACGTCAATGCGTGGGATGACGATGCGGGAGGCGGCCTGCACGGCCTGATCACGGCGCTCGACAAGATCCCCGATCTCGCCCGTATCCGCTACACCACCAGCCACCCCAACGACATGCGCGAAGGCCTGATCCGCGCCCATGCCGAAGTCGAGAAGCTGATGCCCTTCCTGCACTTGCCCGTGCAGTCCGGCAGCGACCGCGTGCTGAAAGCGATGAACCGCAGCCACACGCGCGACAGCTACCTAAAGCTGCTCGATCGCGTCCGCGCCGTCCGCCCGGATATCGCGCTGTCGGGAGATTTCATCGTCGGCTTCCCCGGTGAGACCGAAGCCGAATTCGCCGAAACGCTAAGCCTGGTCGATGCGGTCGGCTATTCGCAATGCTTCAGCTTCAAATACTCCCCCCGCCCGGGCACCCCCGCAGCGGAAATGACTGACGGCTTTGTGTCCGCCGAAGTGATGGACGACCGCCTCCAGCGCCTGCAAGCCCACCTCAACCGCGACCAGGCCGCGTTCAACGCCGCAACGCTCGGCAAGACATGCCAGGTACTGATCGAGCGCAAGGGCAAGCTCCCGGGCCAGATGCTCGGCAAGTCGCCCTGGCTGCAATCGGTGCACCTGATGACCGACGCGCAAATCGGCGATCTGGTCGAGGTCGAGATCGTGCGGGCCGATCCCAATTCGCTGGCGGGCGTGGAGCGAGTGAGGGCGGCCGCCTAGCCGAAATACTCGCAGCTTGCCTGGCTTCCCATCGTGAAGCTGTTGTTGGTCTTGAGATTGTAGCCTGTCATTCCGCCCAGCGCGCCGCCAATAAAGCTCACCGTCGTGCCGTTGATCCGATAGCGCCCTGCTGCTCCATAGGCGTCGGTATAGCTTCCCGGCCCGGTGATGTTAAACTTGAGCCCGGCCATGATCCGCTGGCCCGAGCCGTAACAGGCGTATTCGCCATTACGCAGGCTGTTGCCGGGCCCCGGCCCTGCCCGTTTCGGCGAGGCCACCGGCGCCGGGCCGGTCTGGCCGGTCGCCGGGCGAATGCCATTCACGCTGTCATGGACGATATAGGTGCCGGCGCCCCGCGCCAGCGCCGGATAGGCGGAACAGCGGACGCGGATCATCGGCTGATCCCCATACATTTGGATGTCGCTGACAGTGCACGGCACCCAATGTTTGCTGGCTTCTATCTCGACCTGTTGCCCGACGTGATAGCCACCGCCGCTGGCCGGCGCCGCCGGTTGCTGGGCCGGCTGTTCGGGCGCCGCCTTGCGTACGCTGGTCGAATCGGGCGATTCGACATAAACCCCGCCTCCCCGGCTGTAACCGGCGCCCTGATAGGGCTCGCAGCGCATCCGCATCA
This sequence comes from Pseudomonadota bacterium, assembly GCA_040384525.1. Lineage (GTDB taxonomy): Bacteria > Pseudomonadota > Alphaproteobacteria > Sphingomonadales > Sphingomonadaceae > Sphingomonas. The sequence goes on along the minus strand of JAZKJE010000022.1, from coordinate 22,715 downwards.
CGCTCTCGTCCGAGCCCGGATCCATCACGACGCATTTCTGCCAATGATTGCCGCTCGCCTTTAGCTCGACCTGGTCGCCGACCTGATAGGGCGATCGCTGCGCATGGGCCGGCGTTGCCGCCACCAGGGAAGCAGCACCAAAAGCAAAAATGATCTTCATTTCGGGCCTATCCTCGCTCCGTTTGAGTAAGGAGGAGTATAACGGAAACCCATGCAGGCATTGGATATTCCGGCCATGCAGCCGCGACTGTGTCGCCAAGCTGTCGCCTAAAAACCTCACTCGCCAGCTTTTGCGCGGCAATCACCGAATTCGCTGTGCGAACCGGAATCGCTCTGCCAATCTGCACATCACACATGCGCAACGGAACCCTCCGCCCCCGCGTTCTCGCCCTTCGGGGCCGCGCATTTGCTTCGCTTCGAAATGACATCAAAGCACGCGATACCGTGCCCCATCCCCTCGCGCCCATAGGAGCCGCATGAGCCGCAAGCCTGTCCAAGCCCAGTCCGGTGATCGCTCGCGCACCGAGGTCAATTTCGACAAGCCCCAGCTCCTGCCGCAATTGTTCGGCGAGTTCGACAGCAACCTTCTGGCACTGGAAGAACGCCTCGGCGTCTACATCCACGCCCGCGGCCAGAAGGTGCAGATCGAAGGGTCTGCAGAGGCCGTCGCGCATGCCCGCGAAGTGCTGCAGGAACTGCACAGCCGGGTGATACGCGGCGAGGATGTGGATACCGGGCTGATCGAAGCGATCATCGCCATGTCGAGCGAGCCGATGTTCACCGGCATCGTCAAGGCGGAGGTCGCCAACGGCAATACGCCCCCCGGCATCATGATCCGCACCCGCAAGAAAACCATCGTGCCGCGCTCGGTGACCCAGACGCATTATATGCGCGAGCTGGCGTCGAACGACATGATCTTCGCGCTGGGGCCGGCAGGCACTGGCAAGACCTATCTCGCCGTAGCGCAGGCCGTGGCCCAGCTGATCACCGGCAGCGTGCAGCGGCTGATCCTTTCGCGCCCCGCAGTCGAGGCGGGCGAGAAGCTCGGCTTCCTGCCCGGCGACATGAAGGAAAAGGTCGATCCGTACCTTCGCCCGATCTACGACGCGCTCCACGATTGCCTGCCCGCCGAACAGGTCGAGCGTCGCATCGCATCGGGCGAAATCGAGATCGCGCCGATAGCCTTCATGCGCGGCCGCACGCTCGCGGACGCCTTCGTCATCCTCGACGAAGCGCAAAATACCACGCCCGCGCAGATGAAGATGTTCCTCACCCGCTTCGGCCAGAACAGCCGGATGGTGATCTGCGGCGATCCCAACCAGACCGATCTGCCCGGCGGCCCCGCTGGTTCGGGCCTCAACGACGCAGTCAACAAACTGGAGGGGATCGAGGGCATCTCGACGGTCCGCTTCTCGACTGCCGACGTCGTCCGTCACCCGATCGTCGGGCGCATCGTCATGGCTTATGAGGGGCCGAATGCTTGATGTCGCAGCGCTGCCGGAAGCGCCCTGGCCGGACTATGACTGGGAAGACCTCGCCATCCGCGCCGCGGAGGCCGCGGTGCGCCAGACCCCGTACCTCGAATGGATCGATCACGAGGCCACCATCGAGATCGCCGTCCGCCTGACCAGCGACGAAGAGGTCCACACGCTTAACAGGCAATATCGCGACAGGGACAAGCCAACCAACGTCCTCAGCTTCCCGATGGTCCAGCCCGATCTTCTCGAAACCGTCACGCAGAACAGCGACGATGGCGAAGTGATACTGGGCGATATCGTGCTCGCACATGGCGTCTGCGTGGCAGAGGCTCTGGAGCGGCAGGTCAGCGTACAGGATCATGCCACGCACCTGATTGTCCATGGCGTGCTGCATTTGCTAGGCTATGACCATATGGGAGACATGGAAGCCGACGCGATGGAGGATATGGAGCGCGCCGCGCTCGCCTCGCTCGGCCTTCACGATCCCTATTCGATACGCGAGGACTGAAACGACCAATGCCCGAGGGCCCTAGTAGCACCGCCGACGCAGACACTAGCGAAGGCTCCAGTAGCAGCGGCGGGATATGGCGATCTCTGCGCACGCTCTTATTCGGTGAAGAGCAAGGCGAGACGCTCCGCGACAAGCTCGAAGAAGCAATTGACGAGCATGAGGAAGACGGCGGCAAGGTGCCCGCGGGCGATCTCGCCCCGATCGAGCGCCAGATGCTGCGCAATCTGCTTCATTTCGGCGAGCGCGATGCCGGCGATGTCGGCGTACCACGCGCGGACATCATCGCCGTCGATGAAGGGACCAGCTTCGTCGATCTCGTGACGCTTTTCGCCGAGGCCGGGCACAGCCGCCTGCCGGTGTACAAGGGCGCACTCGATACGGTTATCGGCATGATCCATATCAAGGACGTGTTCGCCGTCCTGGCGACCGGTGCGCCGCACCCCAAAACATTGTCCGTGCTGCTCCGCCAGCCGCTTTATGTTCCACAATCGATGGGAGCGCTCGATCTGCTCGCCCAGATGCGCTCGACCCGCACACACCTCGCCATCGTGCTCGACGAATATTCGGGCACCGATGGCCTGATCACTATCGAGGATCTGATCGAGGAGATCGTTGGCGAGATCGAGGATGAGCATGACGATGCGCCCACCGCTTTGCTGATCCCCATCGATGGCGGCGGCTGGGAAGCCGATGCCCGTGCCGAGCTCGAAGATATCGGCGAAACCGTCGATCCGCGGCTCGCCGAAGTCGACGAAGATGTCGAGACCATCGGCGGCCTCGCCTTCGTGCTCGCAGGGCACGTGCCGCAAGCAGGCGAATGTCTGGAACATGCAAGCGGCTGGAAGCTTGAGATCGTGGAGGCGGATGCCCGGCGCGTGTCGCGCCTGCGGCTGCATCCACCGGAAAGACTCGCGGAGGTCGAAGAATGAAGCGCTGGCTCAAGATTACTCTCGCGGTCCTCGCCCTTCTCGTCGTGATTGGCGGCGCATTCCTCTTCTGGATGACGCGCCCCGATGTGGCGCGCGTCGCCGAACTCGACACCACCGGCCGCGCGCCGAAGATGACCGAGACGCGCACCCAGAATTTCCCGACCTTCAACATTGCCAAGGCAACCGGCTGGGAAAATGGCGCCAGGCCAATTGCAGCTGCGGGACTTCAGGTCGTGCCTTTCGCCGACAAACTCGATCACCCACGCTCGCTCTATCGCCTGGCCAATGGCGATGTGCTGGTGGCTGAGGCCAATTCGCCACCGCGCGAAGGGGGCGGAATCACGGGCTGGGTGATGGGCAGAATGATGAAAAAGGCCGGCGCGGGCGTGCCCTCGGCCAATCGCATCACCTTGCTGCGCGACACCAATGGAGACGGCGTGGCCGACCAGCGGTCCGCCTTGCTGGATGCCAGCAATGGCCTCAATTCGCCCACCGGCATGGCCGTGATCGGCGACTGGCTCTATATCGCCAACACCGATGCGGTGGTCCGCTATCCGTTCAAGGCGGGCGAGGCCAGGATCACGGCAAAGCCGGAGAAGATCTTTGATCTGGCCGGCGGCGGCAATCACTGGGCACGCAACCTGCTCGCATCGCCCGATGGCAAGAGCCTGTTTGTCGCGGTCGGCTCCTCGTCGAACATTGCGGAGAACGGCGTCGAAGCCGAAGGCGCCGCGCTCTACGCCACCAATGGCTTGCCATCGCAGATGCGCAAGCTCGGCGGCGCTACCAAGGGTGCCCGCGCCGCGATTCTCGAAATCTGGCCCGATACCAAGGGTGGCCGCGTCTTCGCCTGGGGCCTGCGCAATCCCAACGCGATGGCGTTCGAGCCCAAATCCGGTGCGCTTTGGACCGTCGTCAATGAGCGCGACATGCTGGGTTCGGACATGCCGCCAGACTATCTGACGCAAGTCGATCTCGGTGCTTTCTATGGCTGGCCGTGGAATTATTGGGGCGGTTATGTCGATAAGCGCGTGATCCCCGAGCGCCCCGATCTGCGCCAATATACCCGCCGTCCGGATTTCGGCCTGGGCGCGCATACGGCACCTTTGGGGCTAGTCTTCGCCTCCGAAGCCAAGCTCGGCGCAAACTACGGCAACGGCGCGTTCATCAGCCTGCATGGATCATGGAATCGCGAACCGGTGACAGGCTACAAGATCGTCTATGTTCCCTTTGGCGATCGTGGCTATCCGATCGCTGGTGCGAAGCCGATCGACTTGCTGACCGGCTTCCTCGGCAAAGACGGCAAGACCGCGATGGGTCGCCCGGTCGGCGTGATCACCGACTCCACCGGCGCGCTGCTGGTGGCGGACGATGTCGGCAATACGATCTGGCGGGTGAGCGCAGTCGGCGCGCGCTGAACGCATCGGCTACCTTGAACGGGTGATAGACGCGTCGTCGGCAATTGCCGACACGCGCGTATTGGTTCGACAAGGATAGACGATGATCCGCAGCCTGTTTCTGCTCGCCGCCATTGTGACGCTCCCCGCCAACGCTCCCCAGAGCCGGCCCGGCACCCCGCTGGCCGAATGCAAGCTGCCGACATACGAAAAGGCGCTCGCCGCAGCCGAGAACCTCTTCCATCAGGATGCGAAAACGGACGAGGGAACCTATGCGATCAAGGAACTCGTCACCGAATACGCGACCGACACGCTGTTGCCGCTTGGCATGCGCCCGGACAATTTCGAGCTCCACGATATTACCCTGAAGACCGAAGAACGGCATGATTTCCGCTCAACGCTGACGATGCCCTATGCCGACGCGCGCGCGGCCCTGATCGCCCGCATGGGTCGAGCGTGCGACGTGGACAGCACCGGATTGGTCAAGGGATGCTATTACAAGCTGCCGGAGGACACCGCCGGCAAATATGCGGTCAGCGTCTCGGTGCGGAAAGTGAATGCCGAGAAGACCTATCTGATCTGCGGCTACAGCCGTAAGCTCTGAGAGTGCCGGACGCAGAGTGAAGGGGAAAGACATGAACCGCTTGCTGATCGCATCCGCTTTTGCCGCATCGCTGATCGCGCCACAGGCCATCGGGCAAGACGCGACGACGGCTACCAAGCTTGCCGAATGCCGGCTGGCACTACGCGATGCGATGCAGACCGTAATGAAATACACGGTGACCAAGCGCGAGACGAACCCCGATACGGGCGACATGACCGTCATCGTCAAGGCGCCGGGACTAACTGTGCTAGGCCACCCCTCGGATGGCCTGAACATCATCCGTTCGGCCGATCAAGCATCCATGGCCTTCGTGACGCGCATCTCGCTCGACTATGCCCAGGTGCGCACCGCGCTTCCCAAGGCCTATGGCAAGACGAAGTGCGATGCCGGCGGCAGCGCGTTCGACTTCTGCGCGATGATGCTGAGCAACGACATTTCGATGAGCGTTGCCCGGGAGGTCAGCATCACCGCCGAAGCGGCCGAGGGCGGCGGCACGATGCTTACCTGTTCCTATCTCAAAAAGGACTGATCCGTCAGCGCAGCAGCTTGGTGCCCTTCTCGACCAGCTTGTCGCGCACCTTCGCCGCAAACAATGCCAGCATCGGCGGCAGATCGACTTCGGCATGGACGTGATCGGCAAACACCGTCAGCCGGCTCGTCACGCTCTGCCCCATCGCTGTCACGCCGAAGAACAGCGTATCGCCGTCCCAGCGTTGCTCCACGGTGCCGCCGCCCGGCACGATCTCGGCGATCTTGCCCACGCCACCCGCGATCCGCGCCCGCGCCGCATCCCGGCCGAGCTTGTGCGGGATATCGACTTTGACCGGATCAGCCATCAGCTTGCGAACAACATATCATCATCGGCAAACGCCTTGAACTCCAATGCGTTGCCGCTTGGATCGAGAAAGAACATCGTCGCCTGCTCGCCGATCTGGCCTTTGAACCGGACATGCGGCGCAATGCCGAACTTCACGCCCGCAGCGTCAACGCGCGCCGCGAGTGCCTCCCAATCCGCCATGGTCAGCACGACACCGAAATGCGGCACCGGCACGTGATGCCCGTCCACCTCGTTCGCCACCGCAACCGGCTTCGCGACAGGGTCGAGATGCGCCACGATCTGGTGGCCAAAGAAATCGAAATCGATCCAATGCTCGGACGAGCGCCCCTCCGGGCAACCCATCACCCCGCCATAAAAAGCGCGCGCAGCGGCTAGGTCATGGACGGGGAAAGCGAGATGGAACGGGCGAGGCATAGCGATGCCCTAACCGATCCGCTAAGCCGCCGCCATGCTATCCCGCCTCACTCGCCATCCCCTCGCCATCGCGCTCGCCGCCGGGCTGTTGTCAGCGACCGGCTTCGCGCCGCTCTCGCTTTGGCCGCTCGCGTTGATCTGCTTCGCGGTTCTGCTCTGGCTCACCCATGAGGCCCCCAGCCTGAAATCCGCATTGCTGCGCGGCTGGGTGTTCGGCGTCGGGCATTTCGCGCTGGGCAATAACTGGATCCAGCACGCCTTCGATTATCAGGACAAGATGCCCCCCGCGCTGGGCTATCTAGCCGTAGTCCTGCTCTCGCTCTATCTCGCAGTCTATCCCGCGATGGCGGCCGGCCTCGCGTGGCGCTTCAAGCGCGACAAACCCGATCTGCCCTTCATCCTCGCCGCCGCAGCCGCATGGATCGCCACCGAATATCTCCGCGCAACCATGTTCACCGGCTATTCGTGGAACCCCCTCGCGGTGATCTGGGTGGCAGTGCCCGGCGTCGCGCAACTCGCCGCATGGATCGGCACCTATGCGCTCTCGGGCGTCACTCTCGCCATCGGCGGCGCCCTCTATCTCGCCACCCGGCGCGATTACCGCTCGGCTGTCGGCGCCACCGCGATCCTCGCCGCACTCGCACTGCTGCTAAACCCCGGCGCGCCGAAGGACGATCCCACGCGCCCGCATGTCCGCGTGGTCCAGCCCAATGTCGGGCAGGAGCAATGGGCCGATCCCGATGCCGCGCAAAAGGTGCTCCGCAAGCTCATCGACGGAAGCGGCCAGCCCGGCACCACTCCCCGTCTGGTCGTCTGGCCCGAAGGGATGGTCGATTACTTCGTTGAGGATTCCTATCCCGATCGCCGCTTCTATTACAAAGGCGATCCGCGCTGGGTGCGCAGTAATATCGCAGCGATTCTCGGCCCCAAGGATATGGCGCTGATCGGCGGCAACGCGCTCTTCTTCGATAAGGACGCCAAGCTCAGCGGCGCGGGCAATTCGGTCTGGTCGATCGACCCCGCCGGCATGCTCGGGCGCCGCTATGACAAGGCGCATCTTGTGCCATACGGCGAATATCTCCCCATGCGCACATTGCTTGCGCCCCTCGGGCTAGCCCGCCTGGTCATGGGCGACATAGATTTCATCGCCGGGCCAGGCCCCGCGGCAATCCCCGCTGCCGGCTTCGGCAATGTCGGCGTCGCAATCTGCTACGAGATCATCTTCTCCGGGCAAATCGTCGATAATGCCAACCGCCCGGACTTCATCTTCAATCCCTCGAACGATGCATGGTTCGGCAAATGGGGCCCGCCTCAGCATCTGGCGCAAGCCCGGATGCGCGCGATCGAGGAAGGCCTGCCCATCCTGCGCGCCACCCCCACGGGTATATCCGCCGTGATCGACGCGCATGGCCGCCTGCTTGGCACGGTTCCGGCAGGCGAAGAGGGCGCAATCGAAGTGCCCCTGCCCGCACCGCTGCCCCCCACGCTCTTCGCCCGCCTCGGCAATCTGCTCGCCCTCGCGGTCGGGTTGCTGTTCGTCGCGTCCGCGATTGCGTTGCGCCGCCGCACACGCTAGGGGAACATATAAGGAAAGCTTTATATGGCATGGCAACGGCCGGCTTTCCCCTTATCCATTCCTAGAGGAAAATCATGCGTTCCAATTATCTCTTCACGTCCGAATCGGTTTCCGAAGGCCATCCTGACAAGGTCTCCGACCAGATTTCCGACGCCATCGTCGATCTGTTCCTGAGCAAGGATCCCGAAGCGCGCATCGCTTGCGAGACGCTGACCACAACCCAGCTCGTCGTCCTCGCCGGTGAAATCCGCGGCAAGGGCATCATGGACGAAGCGGGCAATTGGGCGCCCGGCGTCAAGGACGAGGTCGAAAAGGCTGTCCGCGATACCGTCAAGAAGATCGGCTATGAGCAGGAAGGCTTCCACTGGAAGACGCTTCGCTTTGAGAACAACCTGCACCCCCAGTCCGCGCACATCGCGCAGGGCGTGGACGCAGGCGGCAATAAGGACGAAGGCGCCGGCGACCAGGGCATCATGTTCGGCTATGCTGCGAACGACACGCCCGATCTCATGCCGGCCACGCTCTATTACAGCCACAAGATTCTCGAGCAGATGGCCGCAGACCGTCATTCGGGCGCAGCGCCCTTCCTCGAGCCGGACACCAAGAGTCAGGTCACGCTGCGTTATGAAGGCAGCAAGCCGGTTGCCTGCACCGCGGTCGTCGTCTCGACCCAGCACGGCAAGGGCTATGACGAAGGAGCCAAGGAAGCCGAGCTTCACGCTTATGTGAAGGCAGTGATCGCCGGCGTGATCCCCGCCGAACTGCTCAGCGACGAAACCGTCTATCACATCAACCCGACCGGCAGCTTCGAGATCGGTGGCCCTGATGGCGACGCCGGCCTCACCGGCCGCAAGATCATCGTCGACACGTACGGCGGCGCAGCCCCGCACGGCGGCGGCGCATTCTCGGGCAAGGATCCGACGAAGGTCGACCGTTCGGCAGCCTATATCACCCGCTATCTGGCGAAGAACATCGTCGCGGCGGGCCTCGCCCAGCGCTGCACGATCCAGCTGGCTTATGCGATCGGCGTGTCCAAGCCGCTGTCGCTCTACGTGGACACCCACGGCACGGGCACCGTCGGCGACGACGCGCTCGAAGCAGCGATTGGCAAGATTGAAAAGCTCGGTGGCCTGACCCCGCGCGGCATCCGCACGCACCTGGGTCTCAACAAGCCGATCTACGCCAAGACCGCCGCATACGGCCACTTCGGCCGCAAGGCTGAAGGCGACTTCTTCCCGTGGGAGAAGACCGATCTGGTCGAGGACCTCAAGGCCGCTCTGGCCTGATCCTCGCGAGCTGGCGAAATAGAGAAGGGCCGGGAGATCGCTCTCCCGGCCCTTTTTTCTTGTCCTTGCGGAGCGCCCGATTACGCGATCTGGAACTTGGGTGGCGGCAACGTCAGCCGTGTGTCCGCTACTGCCTCGCCGTGGAAGAACCGCACCAGCATGCGCTGCACATCGGGATGCGCTTCGAATACGTTGTGACCCGCATTATCAACGATAACGCGCGTTTTGCGTCGAAACTGTGCCGCCACTTCGTTCTGTTCGGCCAGCACCGTGCGCCCGTCCAGCGAGCCGGCGATCAACAATGCGGGATGATCGCTGCGGATCGGCGCGCGAAAACCTTCGCCCAAATCCATGCCCGGAATCGCGCCCAATAGCTGCGGCATCGGGAAATTCAGCGCCTCGCCCAACACGGCGGTTTTTCCCTCGCGCCGTACCTGCGCCAGCCGTGCCGGCGAAATCCCGGACGCCAGGTCCATCGCCTCTGGCATGCCTCTCAGGCTGAGCAGGTCCGCTACATCGCCGAGGAACGGGGCCAGCACGTCTGTCCTGCCGGCGTCCAGTGCCAGATACAGGCCTGGCAACATCGCCAGCGCTGGGGGATTGGCGATCATCCCGCCCGCCAGCATCTGTACGCCGAAGCCGCCCATATGGATTTCGCCCGGTGCGCCGTGCAGCGTCACCTTCGTCGCCAGAGGCTGCACTTCGAGCTTTGCGTGCACGCGGCGCATCAGAGCCAGCAAGTCGGGCACCAAAGCGCGCGCCGCAGGGTCGGTGCCCAGCAGCGCATCGACCTGGCGCAAATATGCATCGCTGCGTGCCGGCAACTTCACTGTCTGGTTCAGGCCCTCCAGGCTGGACAGGGCCACCCGGTTCACGCGGTCGCCGTGCCGCTTGAGAGCGCACAACGCCAGATGGGAGCCGTAACTGGTGCCCCACAAGTCGATCTTCTCCGCACCCAGATGACGGCGCAGGTCATCGATATCGTCGGCACTCTGCTCGGTATTGTAGCCGGCCATGGCTATTCCCGCGCGGGTCCAGTCCGCCCAGGCGCTCTGCAGTTCCGCACGGAAATACGCGGTCAGGCCGGCCTCGGTGAATACCGGCGGTGGGCGTTTCGATGCCGGCCGCTCGGGGATGGTGCTCGACAGGCCCGTGCCCCGCTGGTCGAATGCGATGACGTCGGCCACTGCGCGTAGGGCCATGAAGATGGGGAAGCGTGGCCCGGTCGCCGCGCCCGATCCCTCGCCGCCTGGCCCGCCGGCCAGATAGACGATGGGCGGGCCGGGCCGGGCCGCCGTCGAAGGGAAGCGGACATAGCCAAGCTTTATCTTGCGCGAGCGCGGATCGCGGCGGTCCTCCGGCACCTCGAAGAACCCGCGTTCGGCATCCGTTTCGTCGCCGCGTCGATCCTTGAAACGGAATGGGCCGGCTTGCGGTGCAGGCGCCGTCTGGGCGGAAACCCGGAGGATTGCCAAAGCGGGAAGGGCGAGGCCGGCGGCGATCACGGCGCGGCGATTGAGCGATGTGTAGGTCATGCCGCCGACAGAGCGCTTTGCAGCACTGTCGGCCATGCCGCTTCGGCCAATGGCGTCGCGTATCGGTGAATGGCGGTGCATCTCGGTGAACTGCGCCCTAGAGAAAGCACATGTGGCGAATCCTGTTCTTTACCCTCCTGTTGATCGGCCTTCCCGCCTCGGCTTCCGCCCAGGCCATGTCGTGGGAATCCTGTCAGGGCGCAGTCGGTCCAGCCGGTCCTGTGCTGAGCGACTGCCATCCACTCGGAGATTTCGTCGATCCGCAAGGGCGGGAGCTTTGGATCCGCGCCACCGTCGGCGCGCCGGCCGATAACCGGCCTCGCGTCCTCTATGTGGCGGGCATCGCCTCATCACAGGCGTGGCTCAACGATCGGCACCTGGGCAATAATGGTCAGCCCGCCGCCTCCGCAAAGGCCGAAGTCCCGGGACGCTATCAGGCGATATTTCCGATCAGCGAGAGTGCATGGCGCCCCGGCGGCAACATGCTGATCCTGCATTTGTCGTCGTTCCACGGTGGCCTGCGTTTCGCGAGTCCGATGAGTGCGATAGGCATCGGGCCCTACCCCATTACACAGCGCATCGCGCCGCTGGCGGTCACCTTCGCAGCGGCGGGCCTGCTGTTGGCCGCAGCGTTCGGCTTTGGCGTCATCCACGCCATGCGCCGCACCGGGTCCAGCCTGATCCTGGCCGCCATGGCGGGGGTCGCGACCCTGCAGGCCATCGTCGAGAGCCTAAGGTCGCTGTTCGACTATTCCTATCCCCTGCATGCCTGGCGCATGAGCGCGATCTGGGCGCTGGCGGCGGCTTTCGCGATTCTGCTGGTCGCCTATGTCTCCGCCCGGTTCCTGCCCCGGCAGCGCGGCTTGATGATCGGCCTGGCACTGGGAGCGGTTGGCGCCACGGCATTGCTTCCGGGATTCGACATAAAGACATACTGGGCACTCATCCTGGGCGTAGCGCTCGCTGCGGTGCCGGCCGGCACGGGGGCACATTTGCATATCCCCGGCGCGCGGCCGACCCTCGCCTGGCTGGCTTTATTCCTCGCGCTGGCGCTTGGATTCCCGGAATGGCTGGCCGACCTTTCTTACTTCCTGCTCGCGGCCGGTCTGGTGCTGCCGTTGCTGTTGTTCGAGGTCGTGCGGCTAAGCCGCGACGACCGGGGCCGTGAGGCCGCTCTGACCCGCGCCGCCAGCCGCCCCGACCGCCTGACTATAGCCTCGGCACGCGGCGTCGAGCTGGTGCCGATCTCGGAGATTCTGGCGGTGCTGGGGGCTGACGATTATGTCGAGTTGCAGCTGATTGGCGGTCGCAGCGTGCTGCACGCCGCGCGCCTCGACGGCCTGTCAACGCAGCTGCCGCCAAGCTTCCTCAGGGTGCACCGGTCGGTGATCGCCAATTTGTCTCTGGTGCAGCGCCTGGAACGCCAGGGCGATCGCTGGCGGCTGCACATGCGCGAGGGCCCACCCCTTCCGGTCAGCCGCTCCCGCCAGCCGGCCTTGCGCGAAGCCATGGACGCACCTCCGCCGACACTCGCGACCGCTGCCCCAACGCCCGGCCCGTAAAAGGCGCCGGCTATTCCGATCTCTCCCCCGCGGTTGAAATGTAGGATTTCGCCTGCTCAGCTTGAGCGCGCCGCACTAGCTGCCCGCTCTTTCCCATCGTCATAGCCCACCCGCATCGCTCGCATTGTCACCTGCGTGTAAAATGCCCCGCCCTTCCACGTAACAATCCACCCCGCCCACGAAACAAAACATCACAAAACACGTGAAAAGTGTGAAGCTAAGCCCCGCAAATCCTTCAGGCCGTCCCGTAGCAAAACCGCGCGCTGGACTGAACTTCGAGTGAACTTCTGGCGCACACGGGAGCCACCTATCTAAACCATCTCGCGCCGCGCGCCGCTTCCCGCTAAGCGCTTGCGCCCATGAACGATCCCACCACCATCCGCCGCCTCTACGGCCGCAGCACCGGGCGCAAACTCCGCATTGGTCAGGCCGGACTGGTCGAGGATCTGCTGCCGCAGGTCAGCGTGCCGGATGAAGGCCCGCTCGACGCCCAGACGTTGTTCGGCGACGATCGCCCGCTCGAATTCGAGATCGGCTTTGGCGCGGGGGAGCATCTCGCGGGTCAGGCCGCAGCGCGCCCCGATCACGGCTTTATCGGCTGCGAGCCTTTCCTTAACGGTGTCGTCGGCGCGCTGATGCATATCCGCAACGACGACCTCGACAATGTCCGCCTCCACATGGGCGATGCGCTGGAAGTGCTGGAGCGCTTGCCCGATCAGAGCCTCGACCGGCTCTATCTGCTGCATCCCGATCCCTGGCGCAAAGCGCGGCATGCCAAGCGTCGCATGGTCAATCACGGCCCGCTCGATCTGATCCACGCCAAGCTTAAACCCGGCGCAGAGTTCCGCCTCGGCACGGACGACCCGACCTATTGCCATTGGTCGATGATGGTGATGAACCAGCGTCGCGATTTCGCGTGGCAGGCCAGGACCGCCGCGGACTTCCTCACCCGCCCCGCTGACTGGCCCGAAACCCGCTATGAGCGAAAGGCACGCAAAGCCGGCCGCGAGGTGTGGTATTTCAAGTACACCCGAGTGTGATCATCAGAAACTCACGGTTTTCCGCCATTTTCTTCCGATAGCGCGCCCTGAGTTACCCCCCATTTCCACGTAGCATGATTGCTGGAAACGCGAGATTGCAACGGGAAAAGTCTCGAAGCGGACCCTAGACGAACTGAATCGCGGCGGCGCATGGCGAGGCTGAGGCCGCGGGAGTCTTCCTTAGCTCGATGCGACGAGGGGCTCGCCACCGAAAAGGCGCGCGCCCCGCAAGCCCAGGCGCTGCAGCGAACGATCGACCAGCTCGGGACTACCTAAGGCCCAGCTCCGCCGTCGTTTCGTCGAACAGCTCGTCCACAGCAATCTTGCGCGGGATGATCTTCTGCTCATGCGCCCAGTCGATCGCTAACTGGATGCCTTTGCGATTCGCTTCCAGCCCGATCGGCGGATAGACTTCCGGTACGCCTCCCTCGGTCAGTCCCCGGCTCTCGACAAGCATGCGGAAGATTTCCCGGACCACATCGGGTCGGGTCCGCGATAATTCCTGATGCACCACGAACATGTGGTTGATGCAGACCACGCGCTCGCGGGCGTACCAGTCCTTTGCGGCGTCGTGCGGGCGGGGTACGAGATATTCTACGCGCGGATCTTTGGGCAAATCGACGCCCTGAAGCGTCGCGGACAGCTCGCCATCAAGCATCATCTGGCCGATGTCCGAACCCTTGGGCAGCTGCTCCACGTTTGACGGATCGGTATATTCCAGCAGGTGGCCTTCACCGACCTTGCACCAGATGACCTTGTCGAGATCGACACCGTATTCGTGCTGCAAAATCCCCCGAATCCACAGCCCCGTGGTCTGCGCATAGCTGCGCACGCCGACACGTTTTCCCTCAATGTCCTTCGGATCGAGATGCCCGAGCGCGCCGTTGAAGCCCGCGCAATGGTGCTGGAACCGCCCATTGACCGGGATCGGCAGAGCCACCCATGGCTTGCCATAGATCTTCGCCTGAAGGAGCGTGACGATCGCCAGTTCGCCGCAATCGTATGCGCTCTCGCGGATCATCGCCTTGAAGCCGTTATGCGCCTGTTCGGGACCGCAGAAATCCAGCGTGACGATGTCGGACGTGACGCGCCCGTCCTTCATCGCCTGGGTAACGGGATAGTCGGCGAGATTGGTCTTGAGCACCGTCACTGCATTGCCCCTTAGTAGAGCTTCACTTCGATGAGAACCGGCCCCTCGGCGTCAACCGAGCGGACCATCGCGGCATGGAAATCCTCGGCGGTCGATACGCTGACACCCGGCACGCCCATGCTCTTTGCCATCGCCACCCAGTCGATCGTCGGGCGGTCGATATCGATCATCGCCAGCGCCTGCGGCCCCGGCGTGCCAGCGCCCATATTGGCGTATTCGGCCTTGAGGATCGCATAGCTGTTATTGGCGAAGATGATCGTGGTGACCGGCAATTGCTCGCGCGCCTGGGTCCACAGCGACTGGATCGTGTACATCGCGCTGCCATCGCCCACCATGCAGAAGGTCCGGCGGTCGGGGCAGGCGAGTGCCGCGCCGGTGGCGACGGGCGTGCCATAGCCGATAGAGCCGCCCATATTGTTGATCAAATCGTGTGGACGCGCGCCCATCGTCAGCCCCATCGACTCGCGGCCGGTGGTCAGAGATTCATCGACGAGAATGGCATGCTCGGGCAGCGCGGCCGCCAAAGCATGGGCGATGCTAATTGGGTTGAGCGCGCCGCTCGGCACCGGTGTCTCGATCCGCTCCTGGATGCGCGACGGGGTGCCACCGATGCCGAGCGCATCGATCAGCATCTCGAACGCGGCTTCGCTATCTTCGTCGGCATCGGCGAGATTGTGGACGACCGTACCGGGCGCCTTGAGCAGGCTAGGCTTGTCGGGATAGGCGAAGAACGCAACCGGCTCCTTGGTCTCGACCGTGATCAGATGCTTGAACCCGGCGAGAAAGGCCTGCCCCTGCGGCACGGCATAAGGGATGCGCTCGAGCGGGACGCGGCCCGCGCCGCGCTCGATCCGCGCGGTGAAGAACTGGCTACCGAGGCGGCATCCCGTGCCCGCCTGGACCTGGCCGGCAAGCCCGAGCGCCCGGCCGCGCGTCGATTTGTTGGCCAGAATGATCAGCGCCGGCTCACCCGAGCGGAGTACTTCGGCGATCTTGTCGATACGGGCCGCGTCGGGCGCCTTGCGAGTGACGGACCTTGCGGCGGGGACAACGCGCTCGCCCGCATCCTGCCACGCGGTATCGCCGGGAAGGATCAAAGTGGCGATCTGGCCCGGATGCTCGCTGGCCTTGGCTACCGCGGTGGCGGCATCCCAGGCGATCGACTGCGCGGATTCGGCGCGGCGCACCCAATGGCTGAGCGGACGCGCGAGCCCTTCGATGTCCGAGGTCAGCGGCGGATCGTATTTCAGGTGGCTCGCCGAATGCTCGCCGACGATGTTGACCATGCCGACGCTGGCGCGCTTGGCGTTGTGGATATTGGCGAGCCCATTGGCGAGGCCCGGCCCCAGATGCAGCAGCGTCGAGGCGGGCCGGTCCTTCATCCGGTACCAGCCATCGGCAGCGCCGGTGCATACGCCTTCGAACAGGCAGAGCACGCTCTTCATCCGCGGGTTTTCGAGCGCGGCGAGGAAGTGCATTTCCGACGTGCCGGGATTGGCGAAGCAAATCTCGACGCCTTGATCGGCAAGCGTGTTCACAAGGCTTTCGGCGCCGTTCATTCGTGTCCCTCTCCGTTGAAAGGGTCAGACCATTTCGCGCGGAGCGCTACCAATCCAAAGCGGCGGCGGAGTGATAGATTTGCGGCTGTTGCGCGCGAAGGCGCAACCAGGTCAGCGTGCTTCTTGGTCGTGGTCGCGGTCAAATCGGGGTTCTTCTTCCCACCCAATCGACAAATTTACGCACCTTCGGGTTCGCCAGCAGGCCCTCCACGTCCATCCCGTAGCGCTGCAGTTCGGAATTAGTGCAATTGGCGATCAACGTCTGCTGGCAAATCGGGTGCATGGGTACGACATCAGGTCCGGCTCTGCTCTTGGGCAGCGAATGATGCCAGATTATGGTCTTGCCGGTAGGCCGGCTACAGAGCCAGCAGACGACCATCTCACCCGAGTTTCCTCCTCGCGACATAAATGGTCACAGGGATCGTGCTTTTGCGGGCCATGGTCCTGCCTGGAGCGCCTGATATGCTCTGCCCACCTATAGGGCGGGTTCACCCGCTCAATACCCCGCCAGTTCCCGGCCTTGCCCAACCACTCCGTAGCTGCGCTGCGGTGCTGCCATCAGGAACTTATAGCCCTCGTCGAGCAGGCGCTGGACGTTCTTGGCATTGGTGTGCGGATTGCCGACAGCAACATTGTGCTTGTGGCAAATCTCGACAATCTTGCGCATGGCATCGATCACTACCGGATGCTCATATTGCCGCGCGAAACCCAGCTCCTGGCTAAGGTCGCCCTCGCCGATCAGCACCAGCCCGATGCCGGGAACATTGCTCAGGATATCGTCCAGATTCTCGATCGATTGCGTACTCTCACACATCATGCCGACCATGATCTCGCCATGCGGCGCCAGCGGCCAGACGTCCGCGCGGGCATAATATTCGCCCTGATCCACGCCCCAATAGCGTGCGGCCGTCGCCGGCCCGTCGCCGCGTACGCCCTTTGGCTCGTATAGCGGAGCATCCTTGGGACGACCATAACGGCACGAAGCGACCATGTTGTACGCTTGGTCCACCGTCGCGACGTGCGGGGTGATTACGCCATAAACGCCCCGGTCGAGCACCTGTTTGGCGAAAGACTGGTTCATCTCCACCCCGTTGGCCGGGATACGCGCAAGCGGCGTCACCGACGGAGCGACCGAGCCGGTTTCCGCGATCTTCTTGCGGTTGAGCATATATTGGAGCGCGTCGCCCAGAGCCGACACATCATACGGGTTATGCTCCATCTCGAACACGATGCCGTCATAGGGCGCGTCGGTCATCTCCTGCGCGGCGAGCTTGTCGACCTTGGAGAAGCAGGTGAAAGCGGGCTTCCCCTGCTCCCATGCGCGAATGATACCGTTGAGGCGCGGACGATCGCTCACATGAAATCCTTCGTTTGAAACACGCTTCGCGGCCTTAGCTCAACGCCGGATACAGCGCCTGCGCCGTCTTGGCGAAAATCCATTGGCGGTCCTCGTCCGGCAGAACCGAAAGCCGGGCCTGCGCAGTCGCGAGAATCTCGGCAAGCGTGCCAGGTGAGGTCGGATAATTGGAGCCCCAGGCCATGCGGCGCGCGCCGAACGCTTCGACGAGCTTCGGGAACAAGGTCTCGGGCGTCGCTGCGCCCTTGATCGAATCGCCCATGATCCGCGGCGTAAGCTTGAGATAGATCGATTCGATCGGCGCCAGATCGAATAGCCTTTGTGCTGCGGAATACGGCGCCCCGTCTGTCACATCGGGGCGGCCGAGATGGTCGAGGATGATCGGCACGCCCGGAAAACGCTTCGCAAGCGCCACCACCGCATCGAGGCCCGCCGGCCCGGTCTGGATACTCATCGTCAGGCCCAGTTCGCCTAGCAACTCCCACGCCGGATAGACCCGGGGATCGTCCAGCTCGCTGGGATCGAAATCCTTGGTGCTGCCGCCGGTGAACAGGCGCAGCCCAGCGAGCCCGCGATCCACCCATTGCCGGATCGTCGCGACCGCGTCGGGCGCCAGCACATCGACCGAGCCGACCGCAACCAGGCGATCGGGAAACCGATTGCAGGCATCGACGACATAGCTGTTGTCGAAACCATAAGTGGTCGAACTGTGGACGACCGCCGCCTTGGCCACCCCGGCCGCGTCCATCTGCGCGATCAGCGTATCGACGGTGCTGGGCCGCTCCTGCGACCAGTCCGAACGCTTGCCGAACAACGGCGCCGGCGGATAGCGGCCCTCGTCATCCGAAACCACATGCGGGTGAATATCGATGATCGACGGCAAGGCCCCACTCCCGGAATATCCTGTTGTGTCAGCTTGATCGCGGAGAACGGCGCTCGCGAATATTCGAAGTTCCGCGCAGGGGCATAAGTTTAGCGGTGCCGCTAGCTAGAGGCCCCGCGCCTTCAACAGCGTATCGAGACGCGGATAGACGCGCCGGGCATTGCCTTCGAACACCTTCGCCTTGTCCTCCGGCGAGAGCGGCAGCGCATCGACATATTTCTTGGTATCGTCGAAATATTCGCCGGTATTGGGATCGCGCCCGCGCACCGCGCCGATCATCTCGGAGCCGAACAGCACGTTCTCGGTCGGGATCACCTTGGTCAGCAATTCGACGCCGGGCAGGTGATAGACACAGGTATCGAAGAAGATATTGTCGAGCAGCCCTTCGAGCGGGCGGTCCATCATCTCAAGGCTCATGCCGCGATAGCGCCCCCAATGGTAGGGTACCGCGCCGCCGCCATGCGGGATCACCAGTCGTAGCGTCGGAAAGTCCGCGAACAGCTGCGACTGGAGGATCTGCATGAACACCGAGGTATCGGCATTGATATAATGCGCGCCGGTGCCGTGGAAATTGGGGTTACAGGATGCGGCGACGTGGACCATGCCGGGCACGTCGAGATCGCACATCGCCTCGAACAAGGGATACCATTCGCGGTCGGTGAAGGGCTTGCCGGTCCAATAGCCGCCGGTTGGATCCGGATTCACATTAACCCCCACAAAGCCCAGATCCTCCACGCAGCGGCGAAGCTCCGGCACGCTGTTCGCGGGCGGTGCGCCGGGCGATTGCGGCAGCTGGCAAACGGGGACGAAATTGTCCGGATAGAGCTCGGTCACGCGCTTGACGTTGTCGTTCGAGACCGTCGCCCATTCGAGGCTGGTGCGCTCATTGCCGAGATGATGGCTCATCAGCCCGGCGATCGGCGAGAAGAGCGTAAGGTCGCTCCCGCGCTCCTGCTGGAGCTTGAGCTGCCCGCCCTCGATCCCTTCGCGGATCTGGTCGTCGGTCAGGATCGCGCCTTCGCTGCGCTTGGGCGAATTGGCGGGATCATTGGCCGAATCGACCTGGCGGGTTCGCCAGTCGCGGAACGACTTGGGGACGGTGGTGAAATGGCCGTGGCAATCGATGATCATGGCACTTCCTGAAGGTTTTCCTGGGCGTCTTGGCGGGCGGGAATCGTGGCGGGATCGACGAACAATTCGTCCATCGACATACGGCGCGGGGTAAGCCCCTGTTCGAACGCGGTCTTTTCGAGCGCTTCGATCGTCGGACGATTCTCCTCGATGCCATAAGGCAGCGGGTCGGGGCCGACGATCTTCTGCAGCTCGCGATACTTGTCCGCGCCCGCGCCGGTGGCCTCGCCCGAATTGAGCTTGGCGAGCCACTCGTCCTTGGCCTGAGTGAAGGCGTCGTTGAGCGACCTTGCGATCCAGGGATGCTCGGCAAGGATCGAATCCTTCACCACGATCGTGCCGTGCATCGGATAGACTCCAGTGCGGGCATAATATTCGGCCTCGACCTCTGGAGCGTTGGGAATGAGATCGGGATAGTCCGCCTCCACTTCCTGCCAGCCTCCGGTCGGAGCTCCGGTTCGACCGATACCCGCCGCCGCTTCGACGCCCGCATCGAGCTCGCCTTTGGCGATCATCTCGGCAAGCGAGGTACCTTCCGGTGCATGGATCACATTGGACGGCAGCTTGAGCTGCGTCACATGCTCTTCGTCATCGACCACCCAGGTGACCTTGGAATTGTCCATGCCATATTCGTCGATGAATATTTGGCGGATCCACACCCCTGTCGTCACCGAGTAAGCGCGCACGCCGACGCGCTTGCCCTCGAGATCCTTGGGCGTTTTGATGCCGGCATCGGGGCGGACGAGCATGCCCGAATGATGGAAGCGTCGCTGCACGAAGATCGGCAGCGCCACGAACGGCGCCCCATAAGCGCGCGCGATGATATAGGTGGTCGGTGCAAGCTCGCAGACGTCGAACTCGACATCGCGGACCATGCGGCGGAATGCGCCGATCTGCGGCTTGACGGTCACGAACTCGGCGTCGACGCCTTCAATGCCGATCGACCCATGCTTGATGGCAAGCGTATGCGGATGGTCCGCGATCGCGATCTTCAGATGTACCTTGCCCGCCATGGCTGCTCCCCCGGAAACTCAAACGCTTGCGGCGCGCCCTTTCTCGGAAACGCCTGCTCCCAGCCGAAAAGCGCCAGCCATCGCTCACCGTCAATGCGACCGGATCAAATCTTGGGGTGGCAGGCGCATTTCCTATCGCCACAGCCGATAGATTCGCGCGCCTGGCATATAAGTTTTGCGCAAAATCTGGCGATAAATCTAGTGTCAGGCCAAAACGGATATTGCGCTGCCGCATGCCGTAATCCGTGCGAACGGCGAAACAAAATGCCGCGCCGCGTCATAACTTTTGGTATAAATTCCGCGTTAGCGGGGCGATTGGAGGGGTGATAAATTTGCGGTAGGGAGCGGGTCTGGAGGGGATAGAACCTTATGACCATGGACCCGCAAGCACGCGCCGAGACGCTAAGCTTCCGCCAGCTGAAGCTGTTCGAGAGCGTGGGCCGCCTCAACAGCGTTCGCAAGGCTTCGGAAGAGTGCAACCTCTCCCAGCCCGCCGTGACGCAGGCGCTCGCCAAGCTTGAACACCAGATCGGCGTCATCCTTCTCGAGCGCCGCGCGAGCGGCAGCTATCTCAACGAGCTCGGCGAAATCTTCCATCGCCGTGCCACGCGGCTTTTCTCGCAGATCGAGGAAGCGCTGACCGATCTGGGCGTCCCGGGCGGCCAGCCCGGCGCGGCGACCGTCGCTCGGCGGATCTCCAAGAGCCAGGCGCGCAGCCTGATCGCAATCGTCGAGACCGGCTCGTTCGGCCAGGCCGCACAGTCGCTCGGGCTTAGCCAGGCATCGCTGCAGCGCGCCGCGCGCGACCTGGAGGGCAATCTGCGCAAGTCGCTATATTACCGCACCGCCGCCGGAGTGATGGTCACCCCCGCCGGCATCGAATTCGGCCGCAGGATCAAGCTGGCAACGCAGGAAGTCGAATGGGGCATCAAGGAGATCGACGCGGCGCAGGGCAGCTTCAACGCCCAGATCGCGATCGGCGCAATGCCGTTCGGCGGCAGCGTCATGCTGGCATCGGTGCTCGATGAGTTCATCACCGCGCATCCGCGTGCCGACGTAAAGATCGTCAACGAAAGCGCGCCGGAGATGCTCAAGAGCCTGCGCGCCGGCAATGTGGATTTCGTGCTAGGGCTGGTGCAGGAAACCACCGCCGCCGACTTGGTCAATCAGTCGCTCGCCAAGACGCCGTACACCATCGTCGCGCGGCGCGGCCACAAGCTGCTGCGGCAGGGCAAGGTGACGGTCGACGATCTGCTCCAATATGATTGGGTGGTCGGCACTGCTGGCGCTGCACGCCGCGCCTGTTTCGAGCGGCTTTTCTCCGGCGGCCCCGGTCCCAGTGCCTCAATCGCGACCTGCTCGCTGCCTATCATCCGCCATCTGCTCGCGCGCAGCGACCGGCTGACGCTGATGACCTCCTATGAGCTGAAGCATGAGGACGATACGCTCGCGCAGGTCCCGTTCGGCCCAATCGAGCCGGCGCCGTCGATCGGTATCACTTTGCGGGCGGGCTGGCTGCCGACCAAGATCCATCTCGATTTCATCGAACTACTCCGCAAGCGGATGGCCGAAGCGGAAGTCGTGCCGATACTGAAAAAGGCCAGCTAAGGCGGGCTTTTAAGAATCCGCTCGGCAGTCAGTTTACAAGAGATCCCCAGTTTTGACCGCCAGCCAGCATCCCTTCGCCTATCGCGATTTCCGTTTCTATTGGGCGGCGCGGCTATGTTCGAACCTCGCGCAGAACGCGATGGTCGTGGTCATCGGTTGGCAGGTCTACGACATCGCGCGCCAGACGATGGGCATCAAGGCGGCGGCATTTCAGCTCGGGCTGATCGGGCTGGCACAGTTCGCTCCACTCTTCGCACTGACGCTGATCACCGGCTGGACTGCCGACCGGGTAGACCGGAAGCTGATCTCCCAGGGGTGCCTCTCGCTTCAATTGTTCTGCGCGGGAATGCTCGCCTGGCTCAATCATAGCGGGCATATCGCGCTGCCCTCGCTATTTGCCGTCGCTGTACTGCTCGGCATCGCTCGCGCCTTTTCGATGCCGGCGCTCAGTGCGCTCGGGCCGAACCTCGTCCCGCTCCATGTCTTGCCGCGCGCCATCGCCAGCAATTCGATCGCCGGGCGCGTGGGCGGTATCCTTGGACCGGCGATGGGCGGCTACCTCTACGCATGGACCTCCGCTGCTCCCTACGCGACCAGCGCGGGCCTGTTCGCAGTCGCACTGATCTGTACGCTGATCATTCACCCGATCGAGCGCACGATGATGGACCGCTCCCGCAATCCGTGGCGCCAAATGGTCGAAGGTCTGGCCTATGTGCGACACAACCGGCTGGTGCTCGGCGCGATCTCGCTCGATCTGTTCGCGGTGCTGCTGGGCGGCGCGACAGCGATGCTGCCGGTCTTTGCATATGATATCCTACATGTCGGGCCCGCCGGGCTGGGCCAT
>JAZKJE010000021.1:1725-25212 GCA_040384525.1 Pseudomonadota bacterium | reverse complement strand
CCAGCCAGCGGTGGAGGTGCGCGTCATCGGGCATCAGCTCCTTCACCTTGGCATCGGTCTTGTAGATATCCTCGGGATCGCCCGACAGCGCCACCCAGCGGAACGGCCCCACACCGCGACAGAAAAGCGGGCGGATATACGCCGGCACAAAGCCCGGAAAATCGAACGCATCGCTCACGCCCTCGTCAAAGGCGACCTGTCGGATATTGTTGCCGTAATCGACCGTCGGCACGCCGCTTTTGTGGAAATCCAGCATCGCGCGAACATGCGCCGCCATCGATGCCTTGGCCGCCTTCGCCACTGCGTCCGGATCGCTCACCCGCTCGGCAAACCAGCGATCGAGCGTCCAGCCCAAAGGCAGATAACCATTGATCGGATCGTGCGCCGAAGTCTGATCGGTCACCAGATCGGGGCGCACGCCGCGCCGCACGATTTCGGGATAAATCTCGGCGGCATTGCCGAGCAGCCCCACCGAAATCGGCGTCTTGGAGGTCGTGACGATCTCCAATGCTTCGTCCAGGCTGTCGGTCATCCGATTGAGATAGCCCGTCTGCAACCGCATCTCGATCCGGCTCGGCTGGCACTCGACCGCAAGGCATGAAGCTCCCGCCATCGTCGCCGCCAGCGTCTGCGCCCCGCCCATGCCACCCAGCCCCGCCGTCAGGATCCAGCGCCCGGCAAGACTGCCCTCGTAATGCTGGCGACCGGCCTCCACGAAGGTCTCGTAGGTGCCCTGCACGATCCCCTGGCTGCCGATATAAATCCAGCTGCCCGCAGTCATCTGGCCGTACATCATCAGCCCGGCGCGATCGAGTTCGTGAAAATGCTCCCAGGTCGACCATTTGGGCACGAGATTCGAATTGGCGAGCAGCACGCGCGGCGCATTCTCGTGCGTGCGGAACACGCCAACCGGCTTGCCCGACTGGATCAGCAGCGTCTCATCGCCCTCCAGCCGCCGCAGGGTCTCGACGATCCGATCATAGCTCTCCCAATCGCGCGCGGCCCGGCCAATGCCGCCATACACCACCAGCTCATTGGGGTTCTCGGCCACACGCGCATCGAGATTGTTCATCAGCATCCGCAGCGGCGCTTCGGTCAGCCAGCTCTTCGCGGTCAGCTCGGTGCCGGTCGCAGCCTGGATGTGGCGCGCGTTGTCGATGCGGGTCATGCGGGTGCTTTCGCAAAGGCCATAGCGGCGGCGAGGATTTGTGTGAGATCGGCGCGCAGCCCAGCGGCGCGGTCAGGATTCCATTCCGGAGGCCAATTGGTCTCGTCCGGCTCGCCTTCGGGCTCATCCAGATAAGCCCGCATCGCGGTCTCCATCTGGATCGCGTGGACGCCCTTGTCCGGCTCCCCATAATGCCGCGTCGTCCAGCCACCCCGGAAGCGACCGTTGAGCACATGGCTGCGGTTCGAGCTTAGGGCGACCACGGCGTCGCTCAGCGCGACATCACAGGTCTTGCCCATATCGGTGCCCACATTGAGCTCAGGCAATTCGCCCTCGAACAGCCGTGGCACGACGCTGCGGATCGAATGACAGTCGTACAGCACGACGCGCGGGTGCTTCTCACGCAACCGGGCAATCTCGCTTTCGATCGCCGCGTGATACGGCGAAAACCATCTCATCCGCTCGGCGGGATCGGGCACATACCCGTCGCGGTACAACGGCTCGCCATCGAAAGTTTCGGTCGGGCACAAGCCCGTCGTCGTCTGCCCCGGATATAGCGACTGACCCGAAGGGTCGCGATTGCAGTCGATCACCGAGCGCGAAATATCGGTCCAGATGAAGGTCGCATCGGCCAGCCCCTCATATAGCGCGCGGATGTGCCAATCGGCATCCCGGATCGCCCACCATCGCGAGCGAAACTCCGCTTCATGCTCGCGAAGTTCGGTGCCGCCATGCGGGAATGCGAGGATCAGCGGGCTATCGCTACGCTCGACATGCACCCAGTTCATAGCGCGATCCCCGGCAGCCGGCCCACGGCTTCAAGCATGGCGGGGCCACGAATAATCTCCGCCGCCGCCGCCATATCGGGTGCCATGTGCCGGTCATGATCGAGCGTCGGCACCTCCGCGCGCAGCATCGCTCGCACCTTTTCCACCGCAACGCTGGAAGCCAAGGGCGCATGGAAATCGCACCCCTGCGCGCCTGCCAGCAACTCTATCGCAAGCACGTGATCGACATTCCCGGACATCGCCATCAGCCGCCGTGCGCCATGTCCGGCCATGGAGACATGATCCTCCTGATTCGCCGAAGTCGGGATCGAATCGACACTCGCCGGAGTCGCCCGTTGCTTGTTCTCGGATACCAAAGCAGCCGCCGTCACCTGCGGGATCATAAACCCCGAATTCAGCCCCGGTCGCGGCGTCAGGAATGCCGGCAATCCCGACAGTGCCGGATCGACCAGCATCGCAATCCGCCGTTCCGAAAGGCTGCCAATCTCGCAAAGCGCCAGCGCGATCATGTCCGCGGCAAACGCCACCGGCTCCGCGTGGAAATTGCCACCCGACAGCGCCTCGTCGGTATCGGCAAAGATCAACGGATTGTCCGAAACTCCATTGGCCTCGGTGATCAGCGTATCGCCCGCTTGCCGCAATAATGTCAGCACCGCCCCCATCACCTGCGGCTGGCAGCGCAGGCAGTAAGGATCCTGCACCCGCACATCGTCCACCGCATGCGAAGCGCGGATCGCCGAGCCCACCATCAGGGCGCGCAACGCATCGGCAGTCTCGATCTGCCCGGCATGCCCGCGCAGCTTATGGATACGATGGTCAAACGGCGTATCCGATCCCTTGGCCGCCTCGGTCGAAAGCACGCCCGTCACCAACGCCGCGCGATACAGCCGCTCGGCTTCGAACAAAGCCGCCAGCGCATAGGCAGTCGAAAATTGCGTGCCGTTGAGAAGCGCCAACCCTTCCTTCGGCCCAAGTTCCAACGGAGCAAGCCCGGCAAGCGCCAGCGCTTCCGCAGCAGGCCGCCGCGCGCCATCGACGAATATCTCGCCTACCCCGATCATCGCCGCGGTCATGTGCGCAAGCGGCGCAAGATCGCCCGATGCCCCCACCGATCCTTGCGCGGGCACCACCGGCACCAGCCCCTTCGCGAGCATCGCCTCAAGCAGATCCACCGTCGCCGGTGCCACTCCCGAATTTCCCCGCGCCAGACTGGCAAGCTTCAGCGCCATCATCAGCCGCGCCACCGGCACCGGCATCGGATCGCCCACGCCCGCGGCATGGCTCAGCACGATATTGCGCTGGAGCGTCGCCAGATCCTCACTCTCGATCCGCACGCTCGCGAGCTTCCCGAAGCCCGTATTGATCCCATACACCGGCTCGCCACGCGCAAGGATGCGCCGCACCGACGCCTGACTCTCCGCCACAGCCGCACGGCAGGCGGGGTCCAATTCGACCGCCGCACCATGATAAATCGCGCGCCAATCGGCATAGGGAACGGCACCGGGGGTCAACAGCATCGGCCGTCCTTCACGCGCATTTGCAGGGGGTTGAAGCCGATCCGGTAGACCAGTTCGGCGGGATCGGAGATTTGCCAGATCGCAAGGTCGCATGCCTTGCCGGGCTCCAACGTGCCGATCTCATCGGCGAGGCCCAGCGCTTTGGCAGCGTTGGCCGTCACCCCGCGCAGCACCTCGGCTACGGTCAGGCGAAACAAGGTCGCGCCCATATTGAGCATCAGCAACAGGGAGGTGGTCGGCGAAGTGCCCGGATTACAATCGGTCGCGATGGCAATCGGCACCCCATGCGCGCGGAACAGATCGACCGGCGGCAAATGCGTCTCGCGCATGAAGTAATAGGCACCCGGCAGCAACACTGCGACCGTGCCCGCCGCCGCCATCGCCTTGGCATCGGCTTCGTCGGCATGTTCGAGATGATCGGCGGACAGCGCACCATGGCTCGCGGCAAGGCTGGCGCCGTTGCGCGCAGACAATTGCTCGGCATGCAGCTTGACCTGCAAACCAGCCGCGCGCGCAGCCGCCAGCACCCGGCCCGATTGCTCCGGCGTAAACCCGATGCCTTCGCAAAACGCATCCACCGCATTCGCCTGCCCGACGGCGGCCGGGATCATCGCCTCGCACACCAGATCGACATAGGCATCCGCGCGCCCCGCATATTCCGGCGGCAACGCATGTGCGCCCAGCAAAGTCGGCGTAACGCGAACGTCGCGCACCTCCCCCAAAGCCCGCGCCGCCCGAAGCATCTTGAGCTCGTCCTCAACGGTCAGGCCATAACCCGATTTGATCTCAATCGTGGTCACGCCCTCGGCGAGCAGGGCATCCAGCCGGGGCAGCGCGATCTCGACCAGTTCGGCCTCGCTCGCGGCGCGGGTGGCGCGCATCGTCGAGAGAATACCGCCGCCAGCGCGAGCGATCTCCTCATAGGAAACGCCTTCCAGCCGCTTGGCCCATTCTCCCGCACGATCCCCGGCATGCACCAGATGCGTGTGGCAATCGATCAGCCCCGGCGTGATCCAGCGCCCTTCGCAATCCACGGTCTCGGCTGCATCCGGCGCACCGTCGCTTGGCCCCACATAAGCGATCCGGCCATCGCGGCACGCGACTGCGCCGTCTTCGATCACGCCCAGACCGTCGCCCGTCATCGTGGCGAGTCGAGCATTGGTCCACAGCCGATCCATGCCCGCAATGTTGCGCGGGCCCCCGGATTATGTCTAGACATAATATGCAGGAGGCCGTTTCGATGCATCTCTGGTTTGAAAGCGCATTGCTGAGCAACGGCTGGGCAAAAGGCGTCCGCATCGGCATCGCCGAAGGCAAAATCGCCGCGATCGAAACCAATGTGCCGCCAACTGGCAACCGCCACGGCATAGCCCTTCCCGGCCTCTGCAACGTCCACAGCCACGGCTTCCAACGCGGCATGGCGGGGCTTTCGGAACGGCGCGGACGGCCCGACGACGATTTCTGGAGCTGGCGCGAAGTGATGTACCGCTTCCTCGATCGCCTCACCCCCGACGACATTTCGGCCATAACCGCGCAAGCCTATGTCGAAATGTTGGAGACCGGTTTCACCCGCGTCGGCGAATTCCACTACCTCCACAATCAGGCCAACGGCCGCACCTATGCCGATCCCGCCGAGACCGCAGGCGCAATCATCGCTGCGGCAGAGACAAGCGGCATCGGCCTCACGCTACTGCCGGTATTCTACGCCCATGGCGATTTCGGCGGCGCAGCGCCTGCCCCCGGCCAGCGCCGCTTCCTGAGCGATGTGGACAGCTTCGCCCGCTTGGTCGAAGGGAGCCGCGCAAAACTCCCCGCCGACGCGATCCTGGGGATCGCCCCGCATTCCCTCCGCGCCGTCACCCCCGATGAACTCGCCGCGATCCTCCCGCTCGCTACCGGTCCGATCCACATCCACGCCGCCGAGCAGACCAGGGAAGTGGACGCCTGCCTCGCCTGGAGCGGCGCACGCCCGGTCGAGTGGCTGCTCGACAATGCGCATGTGGATGCCCGCTGGTGCCTTATCCACGCAACGCATCTAACCGACGTGGAATGCGACCGCCTCGCGGCAAGCAAGGCAGTCGCGGGCCTGTGCGCGGGAACCGAAGCCAATCTCGGCGACGGCATCTTCCCCGCGATCCGCTATCTCGAAGCGGGCGGGCGCATCGGCATAGGCACCGATTCCAACATCCTCGTCGATGCAGCGGGCGAGTTGCGCGGAATCGAATATTCGCAGCGCCTGTCCCATCGCCGCCGCGCTTTGCTCGCGCACGAAGCCACCCCTTCAGTCGGTAGAACCCTGTTCGACGCCGCCCAAACCGGCGGCGCGCAGGCGCTCGGCATCCAGGCCGGCATCGCGATCGGCAACCCCGCCGACATGGTCGCGCTAAACCCCAACCACCCCGCACTCGCTGGCATGGCGAACGATACTATCCTCGACGCATGGATCTTCGCGGCCCGCCACGGCGCGGTCGAAACGGTATGGCGCGGCGGGCGCAAAGTCGTCGCAAACGGCCAGCACATCGCCGCCGAAGCAGTCGCCGCCCGCTATCGCCAGACGGTAGCCGCATTGCTCGCATGACCGTCGAAGAGCGCATCCGTTCCGATATCGAGCGCCGCGTCCATTCGGGCGAATGGCGCCCGGGAACACGCATCCCGTTCGAGCATGAACTGGTCGCAACCTATGCCTGCTCGCGCGGCACAGTAAGCAAGGCCCTCACGCGCCTGGCCCGCGCCGGATTGATCGAGCGGCGCCGAAAGGCAGGATCGTTCGTCGCCGATCCGCAAGTCCATTCGGCGGTGCTCGAAGTCCCCGATCTCGCCGCCATGATCGCCGCGCGGGGCGAAGCCTATCGCTGGGAGCTACGCAGCCGCGAAAAGCACGATGCCGAACTCACCGTCACCGGCATCCACCACGCAGCTGATCGCCCGCTCTGCCTGGAAACCCGCACGATCTTCCTCGCCGCCGTCCCGCAGGCCGAGAGCGAGAATTTCGCGACGATCTCCCCCGGCGGCTGGCTGCTAAGCCACGTCCCCTGGACCCGTGCACGCCACGGAATTCGCGCAGTCGAAGCCACATCCGAACAGGCCAATTTGCTCCAGATGCCCGCCGGCAAGGCCTGCCTGCTGATCGAGCGCTGGACCTGGCGCATCGACGCACCCGTCACCCGCGTCGAACAACTATTCCCGGGCGACCGCTACGATTTAGTCGCAGAGTTCAAACCCGGCGCGGCTTAATGCCCCGCCTGCGGCCCGCGCTGCAGGCCGCTGGCCGCCAATTGCGCGTCGATCATCGCCATCAGCCGGTCGAGACCCTCATGCGATTTCGCCTCGGCACGCGCCACGAGCACGTCCTGCGTGTTCGACGCGCGCAGCAGCCACCAGCCATCCGGCGTGTTCACCCGCGCGCCATCGGTGCGATCGACATCCGCGCCCTCGGCCTCAAGCCGCGCCAGCACTTCGTCGACCACCGCAAATTTGCGGCTCTCATCCACCTGAAAGCGCATCTCGGGCGTGTTGATAAATTCCGGCATCTCGCCGCGAATCTGCGTCATCGACTTGCCGATCACATGCACCGAATTGATCAGCTGCACGGCGGCATATTGCGCGTCGTCAAAGCCATAATAATCCTGCGCGAAAAAGATGTGCCCGCTCATCTCGCCCGCCAGCGGTGCGCCGGTTTCCTTCATCTTGGTCTTGATCAGGCTGTGCCCGGTCTTCCACATCAAAGGCTGACCGCCCAGTTCGGCGATGCGATCGTACAGCATCTGGCTGGCCTTCACATCGGCGATGATCGTCGATCCCGGCGCCTTGCGCAGCACAGGTACCGCCAGAATGGAGAGAAGCTGATCGCCCCAGATCACGCGGCCTTCGCCGTCGATCGCGCCCACACGATCGCCATCGCCATCGAAAGCCAGTCCGAAATCGAGCTGCTTGTCCGCGACGAGTTTCTTCAGATCGGCGAGGTTCTTTTCTTCAGTGGGATCGGGATGATGATTGGGGAAATTGCCGTCCACATCGGTGAACAGCGTGTGATGCTCACCCGGCAGCAGCTTGACGAGCTTCTCGATTACCGGGCCGGCAGCGCCGTTGCCCGCGTCCCAGCCGATCCGGTACGTGCCGCCGGCATAGCCCGCGAGCAGACGCCCGACATACAGGTCTTCCACATCGGCGTCGGTCACGGTCTCGCTGCCGTCGCCATCGTCCCAATCGCCGTCCGCCGCCATCTTGCCGATGGTCTGGATCTGCTCCCCAAAAAACGGAAGGTGCTGGAACACCATCTTGAAGCCGTTGTAATTGCCGGGATTATGGCTGCCGGTTATCTGGATGCCGCCATCCACTTCTAGCGTGGCTTCGGCATAATAGAGCATCGGCGTCGGCCCCATGCCGGTGCGCACCACGTCGCAGCCGGATGCCGTCAGCCCCGCAACCAGCGCATCGCGCAGCATTTCCGAAGAAACGCGCCCGTCCCAGCCCACCGCCACCCGGCGGCCGCCCGCACGGCGCAGCAAGGTCGCAAAGCCGCGCCCGATCGCACGCGCGTCATCGGGGCCCAGCGCTTCGCCAACGATCCCGCGAATGTCGTACTCGCGCAGCGAAGTGGGGTCGAAACGGTGTGTCATGAAGGCCTCCCGGGGGATTGTTACCGGCCTAATCCGCGAGCCAGCGGGAAGTTGCAAGCGAACTACTTCAGCAGCGTATCCCGCGCTGCATTGATCCGCCGCGTCAGCTCCGCCGAACCGCCCTTATCGGGATGCAATGCGGTCACCAATCGGCGGTGCGCCGCGCGGATTTCGTCGGGATCCGCATCGGGGCCGACCCCCAGCACAGAGCGCGCTTCATCCTCGCCCGGCAATGTTCGCGGCTGGGCCTGCGGCTTCAGCCCCGGCTTCTGTCGGGGCTTGATGAACATGTAATAGATCGCCGCGACGATCAGCGCGGCGAGGATTGCCTTTCCCATCAGGCGAACACCGTCATGCGAATAATGGCAGTGCGACTTCGGGAAGCGCCAGCCCGGCCATCATCTCGCGCAATTCCTGGCGCGCCGCGACATGGCTTAGCCCCATCGCGCCAAACTCGCCCGAATCGAGCATGGTCAGCCCCTGCGGAAAGAGCTCGCGATAGATCACGCGCTCCGAAAGCCCCGAGATCACGCGGAAGCCAACGCGCTTGGAAAGCTGGTCGATTGCCTCAGACACGCGCTTCATATTGCGCGCCTCGATGTGCTGCATGCGGTTGCGCAGCACCACCCAGTCGATCGATTCGCCATCGGCCTTGGCGCGCCGTTTGCGCGAATCCCAGATCATCTCGGAATAGAAGCTCGGGCGTGAGACGCGGAAAGTCTCGGGATCGACCTGCCCGATCAGATCGAAATCGACGAAGCTGTCGTTCATCGGCGTAACCAGCGTATCGGCGTTGGTCACCGCGATCCGCGCGAACTTGTCGTCGCGGCCCGGCGTATCGATCACCAGGAAATCGGCGCCCTCGCCCAGCCGTTCGAGCGTGGAGGAAAAGAAATCCATGCTCTCGCCGTCATGCGTCTCGTAAATGGGCATCGGCAAATCGCGCCCGGTGCGCCGCACGGTCTCTGTGCGATTGTCGAGATAGCGGCCCATGGTGCGCTGGCGATGGTCGAGATCGAAGCACGCGACCTTCGCTCCCTTCGCGGCAAGCGCGATCGCCGCGTGGACCGCGGTGGTGGACTTGCCCGTACCGCCTTTCTCGTTGGCGAAAACCAGTACGTGCAGGCGCTTCGATCCGTCGCTCAAAACTAACCAACTTCCGTTATTGATCGTGCCGCCCCTCCCCCATAGAAGGCCGCGCTCCCCGTCTTATCGAAAGTGTTAACGCGTGCAAACCATCCGTCACCTCGAAGCGCTCCGCGAAGCGGTTTCCGCGTTCCGTGCGGCGGGTGAGCGCGTGGCTCTGGTGCCTACGATGGGCGCGCTCCACGCAGGGCATATGGCGCTGGTCGAAGAGGCCAAGCTCGCCGCGGACCGCGTGGTCGTCTCGATCTTCGTCAACCCGACGCAATTCGGCCCGAGCGAGGATTTCAGCCAATATCCGCGCAAGGAACAGGCGGATTCGCGGATGCTGACCGCCGCGGCAGTCGATATACTCTGGATGCCCAGCGTCGAGGAAATGTACCCGAACGGCCCCGAGATCGATGTGAAGGCCAGCGTAATCGGCGATACGCTCGACGGCGCGCACCGTCCCGGCCATTTCGACGGGGTGACCACCGTGGTCGCGCGCCTGTTCGATCAGGTGCGGCCCGACGTGGCTTTGTTTGGCGAGAAAGACTGGCAGCAGCTCGCCGTGATCCGCCGCATGGTCGATGACTTGATGTTGCCGCTCACCATCCAGGGCGTGCCGATCCAGCGCGACGATGACGGCCTCGCCCTATCCTCGCGCAACATCTATCTGATGCCGGAGGATCGCATGAAGGCAGTGACCCTGCCCCGCGCCCTCGGCGCCGCCGAACGTGCGATCGTTGCAGGCGAAGACCCTGCCAACGCGCTGGCCCAGGCGATCGACACGCTCAGCGCTGCTGGCTTCGATGTGGACTATGTCGAATTGCGCGACGCGGCGACCCTGGGAAATCCCATCGCAGACCAGCCCATGCGCCTGCTCGCAGCTGCCACGATCGGCGGCACGCGTCTCATCGACAACATCGCCGTCGTATATGAATAATTACGGTTAACGCCGTTAACCATTTGTTGTGAGATAGCCTGCGAAAACCTGCATGTGCCCAAGGGAGGGCGCGTTAAGGGGAAGCGACATGGGCAGCAGTCTCAAAGGCGCACAGTTTCTGATCGAAAGCCGGCTCCGCGATGCGGCGCGTGGCGATACCAATGCCTGCTACGATCTGGGCGTGGTGTATTCGAGCGGTGCCGAGGGCATGAATATCGATCTGATCGAAGCGCATAAATGGTTCAATCTCGCGGCAATGTCCGGCGACGAGCGCGCCAAGGATTGCCGCGCGGAAATCAGCGAAGACATGACCGCGCGCGAAATCATCGAAGCGCAAAAGGCCGCACGGGCCTGGATGGTCATGACACAAGTCCGCGCCGCCTAAACACGGTTCGACTTGCCAGCGACAAGCGATTAGCCTTCCCCGATTCTGGGGAGGGACACATGCCACTGACGATCACCGGCTTCACCGCCGCCGCGCTCGCGATCCTGCTCGTGCTGCTCGCACTCGACACGATCCGAAACCGCTTTCGGACGCGCCTGCCCTTCGGCCTGGGCGACGATCCCAGCCTCACCGCGGCCAGCCGCGCGCACGGCAACCTTGCCGAAAACGCCCCCATCGCGCTGATCCTGATCGGCCTGCTCGAATATGGCGGCGCCAACCCGCAAACTCTGACGTACGCAGCGGTCGCCTTCGTCACCGCGCGGATCCTCCACGCAAACGGCCTCTACATCCCGTCGAAAGGCCCGCCGCCGCTCCCGCGCGCGCTCGGTGTGATTGCCACGCTGGTGATCCAGCTAGGGCTCGCCGGCTGGCTGCTGGCGCGCCTGCTCTAGCTGTTGCGCGCGCTGCGCACGGCGAGGATCGCGGCGGGCACGCTGGCGATCCCGCCGATGACCAGCGCGTATAACAGGAAGAACACCATCGCGAAGACTACCATGCCGGCCGCATTTCTGTCGCCGGACGGATCGTTCGCGCCATACAGCGTCCAGACGACCGCCAGCGCGAACAGCAGCAGCGCCAGGCCGGGAAATGCGAACAATGCGCGCATCACCTGCGCACCGCTGCTCGCGTGCGGCCGCCGCCTGACCCCGCGCTTGGCGGCGAACACCGTCACCACGATCGCGAAAAGCGCCACGGCGAGCGACAACCCTATGCCCTCAGCCACAGGGCTTCACCGGCAGCAACTTCCGCGCGCCGTCGAGCGACTGGACGCTGAACCGGCCGTCACCGTAGCGAACCGTGACGATGTCGCGGCTGCGCAGATTGGCCCAGAGCGTGCGCAAGGCAGGCGCATTGGCTGACATTTCCGCCGTCCCCTGCGCATTGACCGTGAAGTGCGATTCCGCCGAACCGGCGCGCGACGACGCGACTAGGCGCAGCACCGATCCCGCGGGCGGCGCCTGTCCCTTGATCTGCGCCATGATCGCCACCTTGCCGCCCTCCAGGCACGACAGATTGAGCGCGCCGCTGGTGTGGCTGTCCCACTCCCCGGTGAGATACTGGCCCACTCCCATATGGAAATGGTATTTCCACGCGCCGCTGCTGGTTTGGGCGGCGGCGGGCGCGGCGATCAGCAGCCCGGCGGCGGTTATGGCTCGCATCATCGGCTCTCTCCTTTTGCGGGAGAAACCCGGCAGCGAAGCGCTGGGTTCCGATCAGATGACGCAGCGGGCCAGCGCGTTGCGCTCACTCTCCCGCATCGGCTTTCCCTGGTAGGAATAGAAACGCACCCGCCGCTCCGCGCCGCGTTCGGTGACATCGATCATCGTCTTGCGGGCATTGTTGACGGCGCGATGCGTAGTGCGATCGGCGCGCAGCTTTCCCCAGCCACCCTCCATTGCCAGACCCAAGCCGTGAACGCTGCCATCGGTCAGGCAATCGCGCAGCGCCTGGCCCGGCACCTTGCTGGTCCGTTCGTAGATCACCACCGCGTGCGCAGCATTCTCTGCCAAAGTGCGCCCGCCCGCCCACCACAGGAAACCGCTCAGGCCAAGGATCAGCCCGCCCCAGGCGAATATCACCCAGCGCGGCACCCGAAGCCCGGGTCGAGCTTCGGGCGCTTCGCTCACTTCTTAGCCGCCGCCTTCTTGGCCGGGGCTTTCTTCGCGGCGGGCTTTTTCAGCGCGGCCTTTTTCTTGCCCTTGCCCTTCGCCGGGCCAGCCGCCGCCCGCGCGTCGATCAGTTGCGCGGCTTCTTCCAGCGTCAACTGATCCTTGTCGATCGATTTGGGCAGGGTCGCATTGGTCTCGCCATCGGTGACATACTCGCCATAGCGCCCCGCCATCAGCTTGATCTCGGCCTCGGTGCGCGGATGCTTGCCCAGCACCTTCAATGGCTCACGCGACGCGCCGCGCTGCGGACGACCGCCGCCCGCTGCAGCCTCGGCCAGCTTGACCACTGCCGCGTTCATGCCGGTCTCGAACACTTCCATGGTCGACGAAAGCCGCGCATATTTGCCCGAGTGCGCCAGATACGGCCCATAGCGCCCGATCGAGGCCGTAATCGGCTCGCCGCTCTCGGGATGCGTGCCAACGGTGCGCGGCAGACTCAGCAATTTGAGCGCCATTTCGAGATCCATCTCGACATCCTTGGGGATTGAAGCGCGCTTGGCATCCGCGCCCTCGCCCAATTGGATGTACGGCCCGAAGCGACCTGACTTCTTCTCGACCGGCAAATTGGACTCGGGATCGACTCCCAGCGTCTCCGGACCCGTCGACTCGCTGCCTTCGCCACCCGGCTGGGCAAAACGGCGCGTATATTTGCACTCGGGATAGTTTGAGCACGCCACGAACGCACCAAAGCGCCCGCCACGCAGCGCCAGCTGGCCCTCGCCGCAATTCGGGCAAAGCCGCGGATCGCTGCCATCGGCGTTGGGCGGGAACAGGTACGGCGCAAGGAACTGATCGAGCGCCGCGGTGATCTCCGACGGCTTCTGCTCCATCACGTCGGCGGTGCGCGGCTTGAAGTCCTTCCAGAACGCCTCGAGCACCGCCTGCCACTGCGCGCGGCCCCCCGAAACTTCGTCCAGCTCTTCTTCCAGACCGGCGGTGTAATCGTAATTCACATAGCGCTCGAAAAAGCGCTCGAGGAACGCCGTCAGCAATCGCCCGCTTTCTTCCGCGAAGAAGCGGTTCTTCTCGATCCGCACATAGGCGCGGTCCTTGAGCACCTGGATGACGGAAGCATAAGTCGAAGGACGCCCGATGCCGAGCTCTTCCATGCGCTTCACCAGCGAGGCTTCAGAGAAACGCGGCGGCGGCTGGGTGAAATGCTGCTCGGCCTTCACGTCCTTCTTCGCGGGCGTCGCGCCTTCGGAGAGCTTGGGCAGGCGGCGCGAATCCTCGTCCGCCTCATCGTCGCGGCCTTCTTCGTAGAGCGCGAGATAGCCGGGGAATAGCACGACCTGGCCAGTAGCGCGCAGGCCGTGCTGGCCGGTCGCATCCTCCATGTCGATCGACGTGCGCTCCATCCGCGCCGATGACATCTGGCTGGCCAGCGCGCGCTTGAAGATCAGGTCATAGAGCTTCGCATGATCGCCGCCGCCATAGCTGTCCTTGCCGAAATCGGTCGGGCGGATCGCTTCGTGCGCTTCCTGCGCATTCTTGGCCTTGGCCGTGTACTGGCGCGGCTTTTCGGGGACGTAATGCCCGTCATAGCGGTTCACGACTGCCTTGCGCGCTTCCTGGATCGCATCGCCATCCATCTGCACGCCATCGGTACGCATGTAGGTGATCGCGCCGTCCTCATAGAGGCCCTGCGCGATCCGCATCGTGTGGCTGGCCGAGAAACCAAGCTTGCGCGCAGCTTCCTGCTGCAGCGTCGATGTGGTGAAGGGCGGCGGCGGATTGCGCATCGCCGGCTTGGTCTCGACCGAGACGACCGAGAAACGGCCCTCCTCGACGGCCTTTTTCGCCGCCTCTGCGGTCTTGCCATCGCCGATCGTCAGGCGATCGATCTTTTCGCTTTTATATTTGACCAGGCGGCTGACAAACGCCGTGCCGTCCTGCTCCATATCGGCAGTGACCGACCAATATTCCTGGGGGCGGAAGCCTTCGATCTCGCGCTCGCGCTCAACAATCAGCCGCAGCGCGACAGACTGCACGCGGCCCGCCGATTTGGCGCCCGGCAGCTTGCGCCAAAGCACCGGCGAGAGCGTGAAGCCGACAAGGTAATCAAGCGCGCGCCGTGCACGATACGCGTCGATCAGATCGGTATCCAACTCGCGTGGATGTTCCATCGCGGTTAGAATTGCAGGCTTGGTAATCGCGTTAAAGGTTACCCGTTCCACCTCTTTCGGCAGCGCCTTTTTGAGCCGCAGCACTTCCTGCACATGCCAGCTGATCGCTTCGCCCTCGCGATCCGGATCGGTTGCGAGGATCAGGCGGTCGGCGGTCTTGGCAAGATCGGTGATCGCCTTGAGCTGCTTGCCCTTGTCGGCATAGGTTTCCCATTCCATCGAGAAACCCTCGTCCGGGTTCACCGATCCGTCCTTGGCCGGCAGATCGCGGACATGGCCGTAGGAAGCGAGGACGCGATAGTCCTTGCCCAGATATTTTTCGATGGTCTTCGCCTTGGCCGGCGATTCTACGATGACAAGCTGCATGGGTTTCCGAATGGTCCTTACGTGTACGCGTAAGGTGGGGGCTGGATTTGGGTGCCGTCAAGCGGGGTAGCACCGGAACCGTTGCGGAGGCGATGCGTATCTGGCGAACTTCCGCCATGCGAAGCCCAGGGGATATGACCTGACCACCGACACGCCCCTGCCCGCCAAGCCCTTCCGGCGGCGGCGCCTTGCGATTATCGCGATTGCGCTGGCACTGCTGTTGGCAGCGGTCGCGGCGATCATCTGGTGGTCGCGCGATACCAACGTAGAGCCGCCGCCCCGGGTAAACGACGCGATCGAAGCCCCCGCGCATCCGTCGCTGATCGCCGTGCCGCTGGAAACCGACACTGCCGCCCTGTCGCAAGCGCTGGAGCGCGCAATCCCACGCACGCTCTGGACGATCGACAAGCATTTCGACAAATGCGTTGCCGCACGCCGCGTCCGGCTGTTCAAAAAGGATCTCAAGGTCACTCCCGATATCGGCTGCAATGTCACCGGCACGGTCACGCGCGGCGCGATCCGGCTGCGCGGCGAGGGCGAAGACATCATCGCCGATATCCCGATCCAGGCGAATATCGCCGCCCGCAACGTCGGCGGCATCCTGAAGGGCGAGACCGCGACCGGCGCAGCCATGGCCCATGCCCGGGTGCGGCTTAACTTCCGCGAAGACTGGACCCCCACCGCCACCGTGCGCCTGGCCTATGACTGGACCGCACCGCCCGGGATCGACTTTCTCGGCCAGCGCATCACCTTCACCGACCAGGCAGACGCCAGGCTCCAGCCGATCGTCCGCGATCTGGAGCGCACTTTGCCGCGCGAAATCGCCAAGCTCGATGTCCGCGCCCGCGTGAACGAGGCTTGGCGCCAGAGCTTCACCTCGCTCGAACTCAATGAGGCCAATCCCCCGGTATGGATGCGCATAACGCCCCAGCGGTTAAGCTATGGCGGCTATTCGCTTTCCGGCAATCGCCTGCGCCTGCGCCTCGGAATGGAGGCGCAGACCGAGACCTTTGTCGGGCCCCGTCCACAAGATCCGAAGCCCACCCAGTTGCCGCCGCTGGCCCGCGAACGCAGTGGCGAGCAACTGCGCTTCTTCATCCCGGTCATTGCCGATTACGCGCAGCTGGAACCCGTCGTGCTCAAGGCACTCACCAAGCGCGCCCAGCGCCCGTTCGACCTGCCCGGCATCGGACCGGTCGAGGCGCGGTTCGAAAAGATCGTCGCGTACGGCACCACCGGCGGACGCATCGCGATGGGCATCACCCTCGCCGCAAACCCGACCGGAAGCGCCACCGTCACGCGCGGCGTGGTCTGGATATCCGCCAAGCCGGTCAACCAGCCCGGCTCGCAGCAAGTCAGCTTCACCGACCTTGAGGTACGCGGCAACACCGACGGCGTCGGCGGCGACATCCTGGTCCAGCTCGCCAACAGCCCGGCGCTCGCGGGAAGCGTGGCAGAGGCGCTGACCCAGAATTTCACCCGCGATTTCCAGAAGCTGCTCGCCAAGATCCAGCGCGCCATCGTCGAGAAGCGCACCGGCGATTTCATCATCCGCGCCGAGATAGGCAAGGTTTCGACCGGCGCGCTAAAGGCGGCGGGCCAGGGGCTATACCTGCCGGTATGGGCCGAAGGTACGGCGCGGGTGGAGTATCGCCCGCACTGAGCGAGGCGACGCTCCCTGCCCGGGCGGCTTTCACCGCATCCGTTCGCGAACCGCATCGATATCGCTGGCATCGTGCCGCTCGGGAACGCGCTGGTCCTCGGGTCCGGTCCCGCGATTGACCAGCCGGCCGCGCTGCACCGGCTCGCGCGCGCCCACTTCGGCGGCCCAGCGCTTGAAATGCGTATATTCGGCAACATTCAGGAACTCGGCCGCACCGCCATAGGCATCGCCTTGCGCCACCCCGCCATACCAGGGCCAGATCGCCATGTCGGCGATCGTATATTGGTCGCCGATCATGAACTGGTTCTTCGCAAGGTGCGTGTCGAGAACGTGCAGCTGGCGCTTCACTTCCATCGCATAGCGATCGATAGCGTACTGGATCTTGATCGGGGCATAAGCGAAGAAATGGCCAAAGCCGCCGCCCAGGAATGGCGCCGAGCCCATCTGCCACATCAGCCAGCTCATCGTCCGCGCCCGCGCCGCCGGATCGGTCGGCAGGAATGCACCAAACTTCTCGGCGAGATACATCAGGATCGCGCCGCTCTCGAACACGCTGATCGCGGGATCGACCGAGCGATCCACCATCGCCGGGATCTTCGAGTTCGGGTTGATCGACACAAAGCCGCTGCCGAATTGCTCGCCTTCGCCAATATTGATCTTCCACGCATCATATTCGGCGCCCGCATGGCCCGCAGCGATCAGTTCCTCGAGCAGGATCGTAACCTTCTGGCCGTTCGGCGTACCGAGCGAATAAAGCTGGATCGGATGCTTGCCGACGGGCAGCGCCTTGTCATGCGTCGCGCCGGAGATCGGGCGGTTGATATTGGCAAACTGGCCGCCATTGCCCGCCTCCCACGTCCAGACCTTGGCGGGCACATAGCCGGCGGGTTGATTGTTGGCGGGATCGGGTGCGTCGGCCATGGGGGATTCTCCGGGGGAAGGTTTCGCCGGGATGTAGGGACGGGCAGAGGACATGCCAGCCCCGTGGCACGAATTCGTTACGCGGCCACGCCTTATGCCAGGCTCACTTTCCCACCCGCATGCCGCTCCAGCCGCCCACCCAGTTCCAGTTCGAGCAGCACCGTCTGCACCACCGCAGGCACCAGCCCGGCCTGCCGGATCAACTCATCCACTGGCACCGGCACGGGCCCGAGGAGCCCCTCCACCGTCCGCCGCTCGCTATCGCTGGCATCCTCCGCAGGCGCTCCGCTCCATCCGCTGACCGGCGAGCGCACCGCGCGGGCATCGATCGGGCGTATCGCTTCCAATATATCGTCCACCGACTGCACCAAGGTCGCGCCCTCGCGGATCAGCAGATTGCAGCCCTGCGCACGCGGATCGAGTGGCGATCCGGGCACGGCCATCACTTCGCGCCCGGCCTCTCCCGCCAGTCGCGCAGTGATCAGCGAGCCCGAACGCGGCACCGCTTCGACCACCACGGTGCCCAGCGACAGCCCGGCGATGATGCGGTTGCGTGAGGGGAAGAAGCGCGCCAGCGGCTCTGTCCCCGGCGGCTGTTCGGCGACCAGCAGGCCTTCGTTCGCCACGCGCTCCTGAAGCTCCCGATTCTCGGGCGGAAAGCCGATATCTATCCCGCTAGCGATCACGCCGACGGTGCCGCCGTCGATCGACCCAACATGCGCCGCTGTGTCGATCCCCCGCGCCAGCCCCGACACCACTGTCGCGCCGGCATCGGCCAGCCCCAGCGCCAATTGCCGCGCAAAGCGGCACGCAGCTGCCGAAGCATTGCGCGCACCCACCATCGCCACGCAGTTGCGCGCCAGTAAATCGGTCCGTCCGCGAACGATCAACGCCGGCGGCGCGCTGTCCAGTTCGGCCAGCAGCCCCGGATAGTCCGCATCGCCCAAAAACAGATAGCGCGCACCCAGCTTCTCGACCGCCGCAATCTCGCGCCGCACCGCGCCTGCATCGGCGATCACCGGCGCCCGACCGCCGCCCCGCGCCGCTAGCATCGGCAGCGCCTCCAGCGCAGCCTCGGCAGTGCCAAAGCGCGCAATCAATTGCCGATAGGTAACGGGGCCAATGTTCGCCGAGCGCAACAGCCGCAACCGCGCCTCGCGCGGATCACTCACAGCTTTGCGCTTCGCGAGGATCAGCCATCCGTCTTGCCGCCGCCTATCCTCGGTTCGGTCCCGCTCAGCAGCCGATCGATATTCTCGCGATGCTTCCACATCACGATCAGCGCCATGCCGAGGAATGGCAGCACGAAATTGATCTGCCCGAAATATGCAGCGCTCACCGGTGCGCTGATCGCTGCGGTCATCCCCGCCAGCGAAGACACGCGCATCGCGGCAAGCATCCCCAGCCACACCACGGCGTAAACCACGCCGGAAGGCCAATAGAGCGCAACGACAATGCCCATCAGGGTCGCGACGCCCTTGCCGCCCTTGAACCGCAGCCAGACAGGGTAACAATGCCCGAGGAACGCACCGATCGCGCCGAGCACTTCGCCGCCCGGCGCTACATAGCCCGCAAGGAAAACCGCCGCTGCGCCCTTGGCCAGATCGAGCAGCAACGTCGCCGCCGCCAGCCCTTTTCGGCCGGTGCGCAGCACATTGGTCGCGCCGATATTGCCGGAGCCGATCGTGCGCAGATCGCCCGCGCCGCCCAGCCGCGTCAGCAGCACCCCGAACGGGATCGAGCCAAGCAGATATCCAAGGATGATCGCAGCAGCCGGAGCCACCCACACTATTTCGCTTTGCACCCTGCCCCCTTATTGTGCGCAGGCTAGGCGGTCCCGTAAGCGGGCGCAATAATCTCGATCACGTGAGGCACATGGCGGACCATCGCCCGATTCTGTTCTTCGATTCCGGCATGGGCGGGCTTTCGGTCCTCGCGCCCGGCACTGCGCTGCTCCCGCAAGCGCCCATCGTGTACGTCGCGGATTCTGCGGGCTTCCCGTATGGCATCCGCAGCGAAGCCGAAATCGCCGCCCGCGTGCCCACGTTGCTGGGGCGGCTGGCCGAGCGCTACGATCCGCGCCTGATCGTGATCGCGTGCAACACCGCCTCTACAATAGCGCTCCAGCATGTCCGCGCCGCACTCGACATCCCCATCGTTGGCACCGTGCCCGCGATTCGCTCCGCCGCCTTGCTCAGCAAGACCCGCGTCATCGGCGTGCTCGGCACCGAAGCCACGGTCCGCCAGCCTTATGTCGACGACCTCACGGCGCGCTTCGCTCAGGATTGCGCGGTGCTGCGCCACGGCTCAGCCGAGCTTGTCGAGCTGGCCGAACGCGCATTGGCAGGCGAAACCCCACCGGCAGACCGGCTCCGGGCGGTCCTTACCGGCCTGTTTCACCAGCCCGGCGGCGACCGCATCGACGTAGTCGTCAACGCCTGCACGCACTTCCCCTTGCTCGAATCAGAGCTTGCTGCGGCTGCCCCGCACCGGGTCAAATTCGTCGATGGCGGTCCCGGCATCGCCCGCCGCATCGCCTTTCTCACCGAAGGTCAGCAATGGCCCGAGCAAAAGCCCGCGGGCCGCGCGGTGTTCACGCGCCGCGATGCGATAACGGACGCCCTGGCACCCGCATTGGCTCGCTACGGCCTCACCGAAATCGAATCGCTTTAAGCGTTCACCCGCTGCACCGGCGCAATCGCGTTCAGCCGCGCGGCATAGCGCTCGGCCAGCTCTCGATGGACGCGCTTCGCAATACTGTCTTCAGTCCGCTCGGCGCTTTCGCGCTCCTGCTGCGCACGCCTGGCGTAATATTCCTGGTCCTGGTCGATCATGACGATGCTCCATCTTAAGCAAGCGGGAGCGCATACTATCTCTCGGTCGCCGCCTTGCTTGTCAGCGAGTCGGGCAGCGATGGTCCGATCATAGCCGATTCGCGGCGCGCCGCATTAATGCGGATCAGCGGAATGCGACGAAACGCCCCGTGCGTGCGAGCTTGTCTCAACCATGTCCGATCACGCTCGTCGCAACTTGGACGATTTGTCCCACCCCCGGCGCTGGAAATCCGGAAAATTTCGGTTTAGAGGCGAAAACATCATGCGTGATCAGACCAGCCCTGCACCCGCCGTCGATTATTCGCGGGTCTTCACCTCGGCGATCGACCGGCTGCACGCCGAAGGGCGCTACCGCGTCTTCATCGACATTCTGCGCAACAAGGGTGCCTATCCCAATGCGCGCTGCTTCGCCGGCCATAACGGGCCGAAGCCGATCACCGTCTGGTGCTCGAACGATTATCTCGCGATGGGCCAGCACCCCAAGGTTATCGCCGCGATGGAGGAAGCCCTCCACGACGTCGGCGCAGGCTCGGGCGGCACGCGTAACATTGGCGGCAACACCCATTACCATGTCGAGCTGGAGCATGAGCTCG
This sequence comes from Pseudomonadota bacterium, assembly GCA_040384525.1. Classification (GTDB taxonomy): domain Bacteria; phylum Pseudomonadota; class Alphaproteobacteria; order Sphingomonadales; family Sphingomonadaceae; genus Sphingomonas. The sequence goes on along the minus strand of JAZKJE010000021.1, from coordinate 4,434 downwards.
CCGATCTGCATGGCAAGGAAGGCGCCCTGCTTTTCACCTCCGGCTATGTCTCGAACGAAGCGACGCTCGCTACCCTCGCCAAGGTTCTGCCCGGCTGCATCGTCTATTCGGACGAGCTCAACCACGCATCGATGATCGCGGGTATCCGCAATTCGGGCTGCGAGAAACGCATCTTCCGCCACAATGATATGGCCCATCTCGAAGAGATGCTCGCCGCCGACGATCCTTCGGCGCCGAAGCTGATCGCGTTCGAGAGCGTCTATTCGATGGACGCCGATATCGCCCCGATCGCTGAAATCTGCGATCTGGCCGACAAGTATAACGCGCTGACCTATTGCGACGAAGTCCATGCCGTCGGCATGTATGGCCCGCGCGGCGGTGGTATCACCGAGCGCGACGCAGTGGCGGACCGCGTCACCATTCTCGAAGGCACGCTCGGCAAGGCATTCGGCGTGATGGGCGGTTATATCGCCGCCAATCAGATGATCATCGACGTGATCCGCAGCTACGCACCGGGCTTCATCTTCACGACCAGCCTGTCGCCGGTCCTCGTCGCAGGCGCGCTCGCGTCGGTGAAGCACCTCAAGGGCTCAACCAGCGAGCGCGACGGCCAGCACGCCGCCGCCACCAAGCTCAAGGCGATGATGGCCGAAGCAGGGCTGCCTGTATTGCCCTCGACCACGCACATCGTGCCCTTGATGGTCGGCGATCCGGTCAAGGCCAAGAAGATCAGCGACGTGCTGCTCGCCGAATATGGCGTCTATGTTCAGCCGATCAATTACCCCACCGTGCCCCGTGGCACCGAGCGCCTGCGCTTCACCCCCGGCCCCGCACACACCGAGACGATGATGCGCGAACTGGTCGATGCCCTGGTCGAAATCTGGGGCCGGCTGGAGCTGCGCCGCGCGGCCTGAGCCCCGCGTTCCTCAGCCTTCCCGCGCCGGCATAAACCGCGGATTGCGCAGCAGCGCCGCCGATACCAGCGACACCAATATGCCCACCGGCAATATCTCGCTGAGCGTGACCGGAATCCGGATCAGCGGATTGGCATAAGGCCCATCGAAAAACGCGCGCATATCGGCGACTTCCTGCGCGCTCGAACTTTCCTGCATCATCGCCATCATCCGATCGACGAACTTGTCGAAACCGAACATCGCCAGCGTCGCTTCAAACATCAGCGCATATACGAACCCCGCGATCAGGCTGATCGCCAGGCCCAGCCCGAAAGCGGGCCAAAAACGGATCACCCCGCCCTGATCCACATCGCGCCGCCGCTTGATCGCCAGAAACACCATGCTCAGCCCGATCAGCATCGTCAGGTAGCCGATGGTCATGCCAAGGCTCATTGAAACCTCGACACCGCCGATGCACATCAGGCAGCCCCAGATCCCGGCAAAGCCGCCCGCGATCAGTCCGGCGATCCAAATGTTCTTCATGATATTTCCCCTTGCCTCAGATTGCGCCGGGATCAGGCGCTCGGCAAGCGGCGGGCAATCGCCCAAAGGGATGATTTGCGTGAATCTGCTTCCCCGCTCAGCGCACGATTCCCAATTCCCGCGCCCGCGCGATCGCATCGGTCCGCCGAACCGCGCCCAGCTTCTCGAACAATCGCGCAACATGCGTCTTCACCGTATTCGGCGACACACCCAGGGCCTCCGCGATCTCCTTGTTCGACAGGCCCGCCGCCATTTGCTCGAGCACCGCCAGCTCGCGCGGGCTGATGCCCAGGGCGGCCAATGCATCCGGGTTCCCCGCCACCGCCACTTTGCGCGGCGCGGCAAAGCGGATGCCCAGCACCACACCCAGCACCAGAAACGCCCCCGCGATCAGCGCAATATAGATGTCGCCCGAATGCGCCCGCGCCAGCCGCTGGTAATCGAGCCATTGCAGCGCGAGCGTCCCCGCCCCCAGCAACACCCCGTATATGCCCGCTTGCTTCCACATCGCGGGTGAGCCTAGCCGCGCGGCTAGGGCCGCCGCAACACAGCACTCCAGGTGTAGCCGCGCCAAAGCGAGGTGAACTCCACGCTCAGCCCCTGCTCCTCGGCCACCCGCGCCAGCACTTCGCGCAGATCGCGCCGCGGCAAAACGTGGAAGTCGGCCAGCGATTTGAAGTGCAGCCGCCGCGCCCATTTCGGCAGCCGCTCATATTGCCCGAAATCGACGATATGCAGGCTCCCGCCCGGCGCGAGGCATGCCGCGCCCTGCTCGATCGCATCCTGCCAGGGCGGGATCATCGACAGCGTATAGCTCATGAAGATGCGGTCGACCTGCGCGATCCCGAACAATGCCTCCACATCGAACAGCCCGGCATCGCCCTCGGCCAGCATGATGCGCTCGGTCAGCCCCGCCCGGCTTACCGATTTGCGCGCGGTATCGAGCATCGCCGCGCTGATATCGAAGCCATGCAGCCACGCATCGGGCCATTGCTTCGCCGCGACGATCAGATTGCGCGCCGTGCCGCAGCCAATCTCCAGCATTGTGCCCCCCGGCGGCGGCGCCAGTTCGCGGATCAGCCGGTCGCGCCCGAGCAGGTAGAATTTGCGCGTGAAATCGTAAAAGTGCCGGTGGAGCGCATAAACATCGTCCATCAGCGACTTCTGGTTATGCAGCCCGCCCGCCATCACGCGTGCGGCTTCAGCATCCACAGGTGCGTCGCGCCATAGACCGAAGAGCGGTCGCGCCGCGTCCAGTCATCAAGCTGTGCCT
>JAZKJE010000021.1:0-1715 GCA_040384525.1 Pseudomonadota bacterium | reverse complement strand
ATTCCCACTGGCCCAGCAATTGCTCCGGGATATGGCCGCGCACCACATCGGGCGCAGCGGCGGTGCGATACAGCACCCGCGCGCCGGGCTTCGCTGTGCGGGTGATCCCGGTCCACAGCCGGGTCAATTGCTCGTCCGTCATCCAGTCCTGCGCGTCGAGCAGCACATAGCGATCCAGCGACCCTGCGGGCATGGATTCCAGATAGTCGCAGAAATTGATGTGGCGCACTTCGATCCGCCCGGCGCGCTCGCGGATCGTGGCCCAATGCTTTGCCTGCAGATAAGGCGGCAGCGGCGCATCGGGGCCCTCGCCATAGCCACGGCCAAATGCCTGCCACGCGAAATAATTGTCCTTCAGATCGAAATCGCACGCCAGCTTGCGCAGGCGGCTGCGCAGCGCGCCGGTAATCCCCTGCGCATCATCGGCCTTGAGCAGTTCGTACTGGGCGGGCGGGATCCCCAGGCCAAACAATGCAGCCGGCTGATCGACCAGCCAGCGCAGCAATTTCTTGTCGAAAAACGGCGCGATCCGCGTTTCGAAGATATGCGTCTGCTCCGCCAGATCGCGCGCGGCGAGCATCTCCTTGGGGTCGATGCCATAGCGCCGGCCCAGCCAGTGAACGAAGCCGATCAGCTTGCCGAGCAGCCCATAGCGATAGAAGCCGCGCGTGAAGGCGTGGATGCGCGTCTGGCCGCCCGCCGTGCGCCCTTCCCAATATGCCCGCGTCGGCAGATCCAGGTGCGGGAGCAGCAGCTCGCGATACACGTCGAGATTCCCGGCCTTGTCCGCCTGCCCGAAAAAGCAGTGGAACGTCGCATGATCCGGCATGCGCAGCGCCGCTTCGCGCTTGAGCTTCCCCAGCGCAATATGTGCAGGGTTCAGATCGACTGCGGTGATCTTCGCCGGATTGGCGGTCAGGTACGAGAATACGTTGCAGCTGCCCGATGCGATCGCCACCACATGGCAATCGGGCGTGATCGCCATCGCTTCCATGTCCACATCCGGGTCTTCCCAGATCTGCGGATAAACCAGGCCCCTGAACGCGAAGGTAAAGGCGCGCTCCAGCAGCCCTTCCTTGCTCAGATGCTCGTGGCGATGAACGGCACCGCGCACCGCGACATTCTTGGGAAGTCTTGCAAGCGAACCCATGGCCGGGCCTTTCGCGCTCAGGTACGCCACGAAGGTGGCGCTACCCGGCCCGGTTAGGCCCGGCGCATGACGCTCCGATTGCCGAACGGCGGCAATTCGGAGTCGGTTTTATTGCGCTTTTACTTGAAGGTCGTGCCGCCCGCCGCCGGCCAGTCGCTGTCGCCCACGCGCTTCAGGTCCATCCGGAAGAAGCGCTGCGCGGGTTTGCCCGCCGCGATATAATCGCCCACTTCGGTCCACACGCCGCCCTCCAGCGTCGCGGTGTAGCGGATCGTCATTTCACCCGCCGGAATTTCCCAGACATAGCCATTATCGGTCGGCGTGAGCTTGAACTTGCCACCATGGCCCAGCGCCCAGCTGGTCAGCCAATAGCTTTTGCTGCGCGTGTCGTAAGACATCACACCCAGTGCATTGAAACCCACCTTGCCATCGGGCGTGAAGCCCTTGCCCTCCATCACGGTCAGCGTGCCATCCAGGAAGGTGCCGATCCGCTCGGTCTGGGTTATCTTATGCTCGCCCGCGCCCGCATCGATCCCGCGCAGCTCATCGCGATCGAAGCCGAAGA
>JAZKJE010000020.1:7563-14023 GCA_040384525.1 Pseudomonadota bacterium | reverse complement strand
GTGAGGAGATGAAGGGCCTCGCCGCGATGTTCATCATGATGAATGCGGCTCGATTGGGTGTGGGCCTTCAGGGCCTCGGCATCGGCGAAGTCGCGCTGCAGAACGCCGTCCAATATGCCGAAGACCGCCGACAGGGCCGTGCACTCACCGGCGCACAGGAGCCCGCCGAAAAGGCCGACACGTTGTTCGTGCACCCCGACGTTCGCCGCATGCTGATGGAGGGCAAGGCGCTCACCGAGAGCCTGCGCGCGCTCTGCCTGTGGGCCGCGCTCCAGGTCGATCTCGAGCATGCCGCCGAAACCGAAGAAGAGCGCCAGCTCGCCGCCGATCTGGTCGGGCTGCTTACGCCCGTCATCAAGGGTGTCGGCACCGATATCGGCTACCGCGTCGCGACCGACGCGCAGCAGGTCTATGGCGGCCATGGCTACATCGCCGAATGGGGCATGGAACAATATGTTCGCGATGCCCGCATCTCTATGATCTATGAAGGCACAAACGGCGTGCAGGCGATGGATCTGGTCGGCCGCAAACTCGCATTGAACGGCGGCCGCGCGGTGCAGGCATTGTTCCGCGTGTGTGGCGAGGAGATTGCGGCGGCGAAGGGCGACGAGAAGCTCAAGGACTTCGCCGAAGGTCTGGAAAAGGCACTCGGCCATCTCCAGGGCGCCACGATGTGGTTCATGGCCAACGGGATGAAAAACCCCAACCATGTCGGCGCGGGCGCCTATCCGTACATGCAACTCACCGGCACCGTCGCGCTTGGCCTGATGTGGCTCCGCATGGCGACTGCTGCGACGGCCAAGCTGGCCGAGGGCGCGGATAATGCGAAATACTACGAAGCCAAGCTGGTGACGGCACGCTTCTACGCCGAACGCTTCTTCCCCGAAGCCGGGGCGCTGCGTCGCAAGATCGAAGCCGGCAGCGATACGGTCATGGCGCTAGATCCGGAAATGTTCCGCGCGGCGTAATCTAACCAAAAACCGCTCCCCGGTGAAGGCCGGGGCCAAGTTGCGAAGGTAGATGAAACGGAGCGCATCGCGCGCCACTTATCGCTAGCAACTGGGCCCCGGCCTCCGCCGGGGAGCCAATTATCTCGCAGGCGTAGCAGTCGGCCTCGGCACGGGCGCAGGCTTGGCCCCCGGCAGCGTCAACGTAGCCTGCGGCTTACCCGTCGCCGCAGCGGGCACCGCCACCGTCGTTTCCTTCCGCCGCACGCCGGCCAGCGGCGCAGGCCCCTTCGCATCCTCGACCACCGCACCCGCAGGCGCAACCGGCGGCTGCGCACGCATGCATTGCACCGGGCTTGGCCGCCGGAATTGCTGGCAGTTCCACAATGCCTTGGCAAAGCCCTGGCTCTGGTCACGCAAATAGCTGAACGACATGGCCGAAACCTGCGCGCTGGAGAGCGGCAGCCGGGCAGGGGTTTGCTTCGCATCTGCCCAGGCCATGAACTTGCAGTAATTGCGCTCGCCACACGTCCGGATCGCCAGTGCGGCAAAGGCGTCAGCGCTCATGCCCTTGGGCAAGGTCAGCATGAAGTTGTTGCCCTCAGCCGAACCACCGCTCTCCACCGTCATCGGCGGGGGCACCACGTTTGCGGGGATCGTTGCGGGATCGATGATCACACCTTCCGATCCCAGAGGCACGCCTTCGGCAGATACCAGGGGCGCATTGGGATCGCCGAAATGCACTGCCGAAATCCGCGACATCTTGGGCACGTTGGGCTCGGCACCCGCATAGCTGCGGTTGAATGCCGGCGGCGTGCCCCACCAACCCGTCCAGCGGAAGAATAGATGCGTGTCGACCGCGATTATCTTCTCAAGGCTCGCGCTCCAATAGGGCACGACCCAATCGGTGTGGTAATGCGTCGCGTGGCCGACGGGGGCGTAGACCGATCCGGTGAGCGCCCTGCGCGCGACATCGCGGGCACGATCCCACGCGGCGGCGCGCGGCTGCCAGCGGACCATCGCCCCGTCACAGGTGAAGCTGAACTGGCAGCCCGTTGTGCGCTCCTGCCCCTGAAACACCACGCCGCAGATCGTCTTGGGAAAGGCTGGGTGGCGCATCCGGTTCAGGACCACCTGTGCCACCGCGCGCTGGCCCACCGTATCGTCACCGGCTTCGTAGAACACGCCCGCCGCTAGACAATCCACCGCGCGCGCCTGGCTCTCGCCCGAGCCCGAGATGCGGAATGGGCGCGCGGCGGGATTGGGCAGGGTGGAGAAAGCGATGCTGTCATTGATCGATTTGGCGTCGTCGGGCGCAACGGCCTGGATCTGCACCGGCTCGACCATGGGAATCTCGGTCTTGGGTACGACGCGCGTCGAGATCACCACATTGGGACGCTTCTGGATCACCACGCGCGGCGTCGTCAGCACAAGCGCCACCGGAGCCGCAATCGCGGCAAGCGCGATCAGCCCAAGGATGATCTGGAGAATAAGGGGCACGCGCCGGGGGGACGCGGTGTCGGACGGATACAGAAGCGGCTCCATGCGCGGGGGTCGGGCCCCTTAACGCACAAGAAGTCGATAGGGAACCGTAACGGCGGCGGAACGGCGTGAGGGCGGGATAATATGAGTATCCGCGCGGCCCATATTTCCTCCTGATACCGCTCCCATATTTCCCCCCGGCGAAGGCCGGGCCCCAAGTGGGAATCTAGTAGTGGGCGAGCGCCGAACGCCGTTACCACAACCTCTGCAACTGGCCCCGGCCTTCGCCGGGAGCCGCGATGGGCAGCTTGCAATGTAGGATTTCAGCCGCTTAGCTCTGTGGGCGGGAGTCAATTGGAACTCCATCGCTCTTTGAAATCGTCAGCCGGTAGAACGCGCAAAACACGCGCACTGGCCTAACCTCTCGCGCCAACAGGCCCGGCGGAATACCCGCGAAAACCGCGCGCATAGTGTAACCCTGGTGTAAACTTTGGCGCTGCGCGCTCTCAGCTCGGCCAGAAACCCGTGGCTTCGCACATGTCCCAATGATCGGCCGCGCCCAGTTTGCACGCTGCGCTGTTCGCGCCTTCCTTGCACAGCTTCACTTCGCGCTGGAAGCGCTTGTAGCAGCTCTCGGGCTTCACAGCAGTCGTCGGCGCAGGGGCCGCTACAGCTTCGGGAATCACATGAACAGCAGGTACCGCCGCGACAGCAGCCTTCACTGCGTTTCGCGCCTCGACAGCGACAGCAGGCACGACCTTTGCTTCGCTCCCGAATACGAAAGGCCAAGCCAAAAACGCCGCCAGCATAAAGCTGGCGCAGATCATTGCGTTACGCACGTGAATTCCCCCCGGAATGCCCGTCTATCCCCGACTCGGGTAGCCTACTGTTAATTCGGGATTAATGTCGAGGGGTTTCAGCTCTCTGGCAAGAACTCTGGAACGCTTAAATAGCGCTCACCTGTATCATAATTGAACCCTAGCACCCGGCTCCCAGCGGGAAGCTCGGCCAGCTTCAGGCGAATCGCTGCCAAAGTGGCACCCGAGGAGATGCCGACGAGCATGCCTTCCTCCGCCGCGGAGCGCCGCGCCATGTCCTTGGCGTCGCCCGCATCGACCTTGATCACGCCATCGATTGAATCGGTGTGTAGATTGCGCGGCACAAAGCCTGCGCCGATGCCCTGGATCGGATGCGGGCCGGGCTGGCCGCCCGAAATGACCGGCGAGAGTTCGGGCTCGACGGCATAGACCTTCAGGTTCGGCCAAGCTTTTTTGAGCGTTTCGGCAACCCCGGTGATGTGGCCGCCAGTGCCAACGCCGGTGATCACCGCATCGAGCGGGCTATCGGCGAAGTCCGTGAGTATCTCCTGCGCAGTGGTGCGCACATGCGCGTCGATATTGGCGGGGTTCTCGAACTGCTGCGGCATCCATGCGCCGGGCGTCGTCTCGACGATCTCCATCGCGCGCTCGATCGAGCCCTTCATGCCCTTCTCGCGCGGGGTCAGATCGAAGGTCGCGCCATAAGCCAGCATCAGCCGGCGCCGCTCGATCGACATGCTCTCGGGCATCACCAGGATGATCTTGTAGCCCTTGACCGCCGCGACCATCGCCAGGCCCACGCCGGTATTGCCGCTGGTCGGCTCGACAATCGTGCCGCCGGGCTTCAGGTCGCCCGATGCTTCGGCCGCCTCGACCATCGCCAGCGCGATACGGTCCTTGATCGAACCGCCGGGGTTCGATCGCTCGGACTTGATCCACACTTCGGCATCCGGGAACAGCCGGCTCACCCGGATATGGGCGGTGTTGCCGATGGTCTCGAGGATCGAATTGGCCTTCATGTCGTCTTCTCCCTGGGGGGTATCTCAAGATTGGCCGGTGGGTCGAAAGTACGCGCGCGGCGCAGTTCCGGGAATAGCCGCGCCCATAGTATCGTGACAAGGATCGCACCGATCCCGCCGCCCACCACTGCGGCAACCGGACCGATCGCTGCGGCGAGAAACCCGGATTCGGCCTCGCCCAGCTCGTTCGATCCGGAAATGAAGAGGGTGGAGACCGCGCCGACGCGGCCGCGCATCTCGTCCGGCGTGTAAAGCTGGATCAGCGATTGGCGGACATAGACCGAGACCATGTCGGCCGCGCCAAGCACGAACAGGGCGGCCAGCGCGAGGAGCGTAGCCGGCGCAAGCTCATGCCCGATGGCCGACGCTCCGAAGATCGGAAGCATCAGCGGCGCGCTGAGCCCGAACACCGCGGTAGCCGCACCAAAGACAGCGACCGACAGGAGCATCTTGATTCCGACATTGGTCTTGAGCGGCCGCCAGGCGAACAGCGCCCCGACCAGCACGGCGCCGATGGCCGGCGCCGCGCGAAGGTGACCCAGTCCCTCGGACCCCACCTGAAGGATATCGCGCGCATAAACCGGCAGCATCGCCGTGGCCCCGCCGAGCAAAACGGCAAACAGATCGAGCGAGATCGCCCCGAGCACCAACCGGTTACGGCGAACGTAGCGCAGCCCATCGATCATCTGTGCCCAGGGGCTGCCGGTCGCCTGTGCGACAGGCAGCGGAACCTTGCCGATCATGCAAAGCATCAGCAGCGCGAAGAGGAACAGACCGCCGGAGACCGCATAAGGCAGCCAATCGGCGCCTGCATAGAGATAGCCGCCCATCGCCGGGCCGATGATCGATCCGAACTGCCAGGCTACGGCGCTCAGCGCGATTGCGGTGGGCAGGATCGCCTTGGGCACCAGATTGGGAGCAAGCGCCCCCAACGCCGGCCCCGCAAAGGCACGCGCCACGCCGAGCAAAGCCGCAATGGCGAACAACGCCGGCAGCGTCACGCTATGCGTATAGGTCAGCCAGAAAAGCGCGAGTGCGCAAAAGGCCTCGAGCGCTACAGCCGTGCGGGCTATCCACCGGCGATCGATCCGGTCCGCCACCCAGCCCGCAAATAAAGAGAGGGCCAGCAAAGGGAGGAACTGCGCCACGCCGATCAGCCCGAGCTGGAACGCCGCTTCTTTCACCGTCATCGTCTGGCGGGCGATGTCGTACACCTGCCAGCCGATGACGATCACCATCGCCATCTGCGCCAGTGTCGTAGAAAGCCGTGCCAGCCAATAGAAACGGAAGTTCGCGATGGCGAAGGGGTGCGAAGCCATGATGGCGCTCTAGGACGATCCGCATCGCATCCGCAACGAGCGATTCCGAAATGCCTGCGAAGTTCGCCTTCTCCGAAGGAACCTCAACGCCGCCCCATGGTTCTTACGCCACCGAAATCACCCTTTGAGGAGACAATCCATGGGCAAGGGTATCCTGTTGTGGCTGTTGGGAATTCCGATCCCGATCATCATTCTGCTACTGCTCTTCTGGCGTTAACGACGAACAAGCGGGCGTGGTGCACGAAAATGCGCCGCGCCCTCTTGCTGCATCGCAGCAAAATCCCCATAATGCCGATATGACATCGACAGAAGTCCAGGAGAGCGAGGGCCCCAGCGGCCCCACGGCGACGGTGCTGGAAGCGATCGTCCGGATGCGCTGCATCTCGGCCACGTATAACCGCAAGCGCATGATCCTGGCGCCGCACATCGCCTATCTGCGCGGTGGCGGGCTCTATGTCGACGCTTTGGTCGTCTCGCGGGAAAACATGCTCCCGCGCGAAGAGAAGATCGGCACCTTCAAGATCGACGGCCTCTCCGAAGTCGCCACCACGCAGCGCGGCTTTGCTCAGAGCGACTTGTTCGACCCCAGCCTCGACAAATATGTCGGCAGCGCGATCATGGCCATCGAGCCGGAAGAAGCAGCCGCGGCCTAAACGACCTCTTCGGCAAGGATGAACTTCGCTTCATCCACCTTGCTCATGAAATCGCCCATAATGCCCTGGACCACGCCGCCCGGCATGTCCTGCGTCACAAAGCCGTTGAGATCCGGCACGTCGAAGATCTCTATATAGTCCATGCCAGGCTCGCCTTCGCCCATCAGCAGCCCGGTGACCCGGGTATTGGTGAAGCTCGACACGCGGCTGAGACCGCGCATC
>JAZKJE010000020.1:0-7500 GCA_040384525.1 Pseudomonadota bacterium | reverse complement strand
GCGGGATAATCGGTGGTGCGCACCCAATTCTCGAAATCGTCAGGCGTCACACCGGGCTTCAGCCGGTAGGTCAGGATAATCTTGGCCAAATCGCATCCCTTCACGTTTCCGCACAGGATGGCGCGAGGGAAGGGCGGCGGCAACCACCCATTCGAGGTATTTGCCGCCGACCAAATTGCCTTTAGCGGCAGCGCACTTCCTGATTGCGATCGACCGACGCGCCCACCGCACCGCCGGCAATCGCGCCGAGCAGGGTGCCGATGGTCTTCGAACGGCCGCCCGAAATGACGTTACCGAACAGGCCACCAGCTGCGGCACCCACGATGAGCCCGGTCGTGCCATCGCTGCGCTTGCAATAATATTGGCCGTCCTGTCCGCGATAGACGCGGTCGTCCTGGGTCAGCACGCGCTCGCGGTAGCCCGGGCCTGCACGATAGTCGCGCGCCGGATCGTAGAATTCGTCGTCGCGCGGATCATTGTAGACCGAGCCGCCGGGGCCGCGCGGCGGACCATAATTATTGCGTGTCGAGGCGCGATAGCGCTCCACTGCAGCCTGATAGGTCTGGTATTCACTATCGAAGCGGCGCTGGGCTGCATCGAAACGCGCTTCCTCGCTCTGCTGTGCGCCATAGCCCGGTCCGCGCTGGGCCGCTGCGGGAGTGGCGACGACGAGCGTGGCCGCGGCTATCGCTGCCAGACATGTGAAGGTCTTCATTGAATCTCTCTCCAAGGGTTGCCGATGGTAGACGGCTGAGGGAGCGGAAACGTTCCAGCAATGCGCGTGAAGCGGGCATGAATGCGGGTTTCGGCAGGTTGGAAGTTTACACCAACTTTACACTATCGGTGCTGTTTTCGCGGTGCGGGCGGGCCGTTTTCGTGCGGAAAGTTCATGGAAGGTGAGGCCAAGAGCATGTTTCGCGGCGGCATGACGCGCGGAAGTTTAGGCGAAGTTTAGGCCAACGACACGGTTTCGCGTTTTGCGTGCTGCGCTTCGGCAGAGGATGATCGACGGTTTGCAAGAGCGGTCCGGGGACCGGATGACCGAAGCAGACGAAATCCTACATTGGAAGGGGCTAGAGGGGCTCGCCATGATGCCCAGCTTGAACGCGGCGTTGGCCATCGCTTATCGACGGCAGCACTAGCGAAGCCCGCGCATGTCTCGTTCGAGAACACTTAAGGGAGGCGTCGAGGTTTCCTACAAATTCCAATTAAATAGCGTGGATATTGCCAGGGCTGTTTATACATTTTCTGAGTTTTCTCATCAGGAAATGGCTCTCTCATAAACTCAAAATGTAGCCCGGCACCGCTTATTAGCGAGTTGTATCGTTCAAAAGATCGGTGGATATGTGTACTAGGAAAAATAGCCTCGGTGTCCGAAGATATACGGAAAGGACTTTCTACGAATATTTCTCGCCAATACTCAAACCATGGTTCATGTTCGTATTGATAGTATCTCGGCCAAAAACAAGGATGCGTGACGGAAAATATAAAAGCTCCGCCTCGTTTTAGCAGTCTAGACACCGATGAGAGAAATTCCGCGGCGTCTGGCGCGTCCATCAAAACCATATTTGCGGTTATGACATCGAATTTTTTCTTGGAGACATCTGAAAATTCTTCGATCGAGCAATTTTTAAATGTCGCCCTCTCCCCAAAGTGGCTCCTAGCGAGGGAGATGCTCACCTTACTAGGATCAATTCCTATAACATTTGGAAAAAATCTAGAAAGATAGTCAGTGAAGATGCCAACTCCGCAACCAGCATCAAGTATTGACTTTGGGCGCTGTCTATTTACGAAGTCAAACATTGTCGGCATCATGATGCGTGAAAATGTCACATCATCACCCGAAGACATTTGCCGCAATCTAATTGCCGCCAGTGCGTCCCACTCTTCGGCGATCTCAATCACCGACTTAGGGGGCACCTCTCTAGCAAAATACATCGAGTGGTCCTATTCGAGGCACCGGATCAGATCGTCGGCAAGAGCGTGCACCGGATTTTCCCCGGTATCAAATTCATATACCATGTGCCAACCGTTCTTTTTCGAGCCCACCGCGACCCGCGACCCCTCTTTACCGTACCCAACCACGGTGAAACGGGATCTGGGCTCCAATCCTGTCGCCCCGTATTCGACTAGCTTGGCACCCGCCTCCTCGAGTTCTATCGCCAGGGGAACCATGTGATGAATATAAACGATCAACTCGCCCGCTCGAGCTTTCTTGAGGAGGGCCGCCTTAGCCTTGGGTTGGCTTCCCCAGCTTAAGTCGCGACTGAATATTACTGTCCGACCGTCTCTCGCGACAAATCGCCTCATGTAGCGGTTGATACCCCAAATCGTCCAAAATTGCCTGTGGGACTGGTGAAATGCCTCCCAGATGTCACGGCCCAACGCCACAACAGCTAATACTGCAAAGAGCGTTAGCACGCCCCAGTGCCAAGACGCTCGCTCCGAACTGAATGGAACCGCCGTAAGATACAGTCCGAGGATCGACGCGTATGACGCGAAGTGCGCGAATATTTTCGTCAGCATTCCAAGCATGTGCCCCTCCGTCACTTCAGGTCTAAGACTACGCAGAAGATGTCAATGGGAACGGAGTCCTGAATCGGGAGGCGGCCCTTCGATCAAACTTCTCTTCCGCTTGTAATACGGAGAAAATGTGCTGGCTCGGATTCTACAATCGGTTAGCTTGAACTATTCAGCGCGCGATTTCGGATCGATTTAAAATTGAGCTCTTCCTAATTGGCGAGTTCAAGGCTTTTGAGCGGATAGCGCTCTAATCTAGATCGCAACCAACACTCCGGTGGGCCCACTTGCCGCACCGCCACGGAACATCCGATATCTTTTCACCCCACCGTCACAAAACTATCCATAACCCGCTTCTGGCCGGCGGTCTCGAAGTCGATCTCCAGCTTGTTGCCCTCGATCTCGACAATCAGCCCGTAGCCGAACTTCTGGTGGAACACGCGCTGGCCCAAGGAAAGGTCGCCGCGCGGCTTGGCGCCGACGCTCACCGATGACGCTCGGCTTTCCAGCACTCTTGGCGCCTCCCGGGTGAAGGTGCGGCTTGTGAAACTCCCGCCGGGGTTCTTCGCGTCGAAGCCCGCCGCGCGTTGCCAGCCCGGCCCGCGCCCCGTTCCGCGCCCCACATCGGCGAACGGATCGGCGCGGTCGCTCCAGTTTGCTTGCCACAGGCTCGCGCCGCCGCTCATCGTGGTTTCGGCATCGATATGCTCCGCCGGCAATTCGGCGATGAAGCGGGACGGCAGCGACGAAGTCCATTGCCCGTAGATACGGCGGTTGGCGGCGTGGAGGATAATGGCGGCGCGGCGGGCGCGGGTGATCGCGACGTAAGCGAGGCGGCGCTCTTCCTCCAATGACGCGAGGCCGCCTTCGTCCAGTGCGCGTTGTGAGGGGAAGATGCCTTCTTCCCAGCCGGCGAGGAACACTGTGTCGAATTCCAGCCCCTTGGCGGCGTGGATGGTCATGATGGTGACCTTGGCTTCGTCGGCGTTATTCTCGTTATCCATGACGAGGCTGACGTGTTCCAGAAACGCCGTCAGCGACTCATATTCCTCCATCGCGCGGACGAGTTCGCTCAGGTTTTCGAGGCGCCCCGCGGCTTCGGCGGTGCGATCGGCCTGCCACATCGCGGTATAGCCGCTTTCGTCGAGGATGATGCGGGCCAGCTCGGGATGGGGGAGGGTGTCGCCCATTGCGCGCCAGCGGGCGACATCGCCGACGAAATTGCCAAGGCTGCGGCGGGCTTGCGGCGTGAGTTCGTCGGTATCGAGGATGCGGGCGGCGGCAACGGTGAGCGGGATGCCGTCTGCGCGGGCATATTGGTGGACTTTTTGCAGCGCCTTGTCGCCCAGGCCGCGCTTCGGCGTGTTGACGATGCGCTCGAAGGCCAGGTCGTCGGCAGGCTGGGCCACGACGCGGAGATAGGCGAGCGCATCGCGGATTTCGGCGCGCTCATAGAAGCGGAAGCCACCGATGATGCGATAGGGCAGGCCGATCGAGATGAAGCGGTCTTCGAATTCGCGGGTCTGGTGCTGGGCGCGGACGAGGATGGCGAATTCCTCGAGGCTCTTGCCGCCACGCTGGCCGCCTTCGATCTCCTCACCGACGCGGCGGGCTTCCTCGGGGCCGTCCCAGATGCCGAGCACTTTCACCTTCTCGCCCTCGGGCTTTTCGGTCCAGAGCGTCTTGCCGAGGCGGCCGCCATTATTGGCGATCACGCCGGAGGCGGCGGCGAGGATGTGGGGGGTCGAGCGGTAATTCTGTTCGAGCTTGATGACCTTGGCGCCGGGAAAATCCTTGTCGAACTTCAGAATGTTTTCGACCAGCGCGCCGCGCCACGAATAGATCGACTGATCGTCATCGCCGACGCAGCACAGGTTGCGGCGTTCCTGCGCGAGGAGCCGCAGCCAGAGATACTGGACGGCGTTGGTATCCTGATATTCGTCGACCATGATGTAGCGGAAGCGCTGCTGATAGCTCTCGAGCACGTCGCGGTGGGTCTTGAGGATGACGAGCATATGGAGCAGCAGGTCGCCGAAATCGCAGGCGTTGAGCGTGCGCAGGCGGTCCTGATATTGCTGGTAGAGCGACTGGCCCTTGCCATTGGCATATTGCTCGCTCTCGCCCGCGCCGATCTCTTTCGGGGTGAGGCCCTTATTCTTCCACTGATCGATCAGGCCGGCGAGCTGGCGGGCGGGCCAGCGCTTCTCGTCGAGATCGTTGACGGTGATGAGCTGCTTCAGGAGCCGCAGCTGATCGTCGGTATCCAGGATCGTGAAGTTCGATTGCAGGCCGACGAGTTCGGCATGGCGGCGCAGCATCTTGGCGCCGATCGCGTGGAAGGTACCGAGCCAGGGCATCCCCTCAACCGCTTCGCCGACATGGCGGCCGACACGCTCCTTCATCTCGCGCGCGGCCTTGTTGGTGAAGGTGACCGCAAGGAGTTCGGACGGATAGGCTTTGCGGGTCCAGAGCAGATGGGCGAGGCGGGCGGTGAGCGCCGCGGTCTTGCCGGTGCCGGCGCCGGCGAGGACGAGCACGGGCCCCTCGGTCGTCAGCACGGCATCGCGCTGGGGTTCGTTCAGGCCCTGAAGATAGGGGGCGTCATGGGTTTCGGCGGGGAGATTCATGGCGAACAGTTAGGGAACGCCGAACTCCGGAGCAAGTTGCTTCATTGGGCGCAGCGTACGGTGAGAATGTGCTTCAACGCCGTCTTCAGGCCCTCGACATAATCGGTGTGCGGTGTGCCATAGGGCAGCGGCATGCCGAGGCGATCGAATGCCTGTTGCGACAGGCGGGCCTCGGCGCAAGAGGCGGGAGGGTTGCCCTCGTAGAAATAGGCGCGGCTGCTGCAGAAATGCCCGAAGGGGATGCTGACGGTCTCGTTAACGGCGATGGTGGCGTCGGGCAGCGCGTTGCAGGCGACGCGCATCTCGTGGGCGATGCGGGAGGTGCGGTAAATCCCCCGCTTGGGGTATGCCGCGCGTTATATACAGTTTCATTTTCAGCGGCGTTGCGGCGGGATGGTGCGGGCGATAGGCTCACGAGATGAACTGGCGGAACCGTAAAGCTCGTATCGCGATCGTGCTGGCGATTGCCGTGATAGCGGCATTTGTCGCGTGGCGCACTTCCACACCGAAGGGACGTCCGCCCTGCGTGCCGGGACGCGAGGAAATCAAGGACGCGGCGGGCAAGATCATCGAGATCAAGCGCACCGAATGCGTGAAACCATGACCAAGCCCGCGTCGCACCGCCGCATCCTGTTCGCGAGCCTCGTCGGCACCTCGGTCGAGTTCTACGACTTCTATATTTACGCGACTGCGGCGGCGTTGGTGTTTCCCGCGCTGTTTTTCCCCGCGACCGATCCGGGGCTGGCGCAATTGGCTTCCTATGCGAGCTTCAGCGTGGCGTTCTTTGCGCGACCGCTGGGCGGACTGGTGTTCGGACATTTCGGCGACAGGATGGGGCGGAAGTCCACATTGGTCGCGTCATTGATGCTGATGGGCATATCGACCGTGCTGATCGCGTTCCTGCCAACCTATGCGATGATCGGCTGGGTCGCGCCAGCTTTGCTGTGCCTGTTGCGATTTGGGCAGGGGCTGGGGCTGGGCGGCGAATGGGGCGGGGCTAGCCTGCTCGCAGTGGAGAATGCGCCGCCGGGCTGGGCCAATCGCTATGGCGCGTTTCCACCGATGGGTGCCCCGGTGGGCTTCATCTGCGCCAATGGTTTCTTCCTGATCCTGGGCGCGGTGTTGAGCGACACGCAGTTCGCCGAATGGGGCTGGCGCCTGCCGTTCCTCGCCAGCGCATTGCTGGTGCTGCTCGGGCTTTGGGTGCGGCTGACGCTCACCGAGACGCCGGCGTTCGTAGAAGCGCAGGAAGAAGCGCCGCCGCCGCGCGTGCCAGTGGGCGAGTTGCTGCGCGAGCATCTCCACGCCACGGTGGCAGGCACCGTCGCGACGGTCGCGTGCTTTGCGCTATTCTACATCTCGACCGTGTTCATCATCGGCTATGGCACCAAGGCATTGGGCTATCCACGCGAGATGTTCCTGAGCCTCGAGCTGGGCGCGATCCTGTTCATGGCGGCGGGGATCGCCATCGCCGCCACTTATGCGGACAAGATCGGTGCGGCGCGGGTGCTGGCGATCGGCTGTGTGATCACCGTGCCCGTAGGTTTCGCGATGGCCTCGATGCTCGCACCCGGCGCGCCCGTGATGCTGTTCGGCTGGCTGGCCTTCGCTTTGTTCACGATGGGACTGGTGTACGGGCCGCTGGGCGGGTGGCTGCCCAGTCTGTTCCCGGCGCGGGTGCGCTACACCGGTGTTTCGGTGACGTTCAACCTGGGCGGGATCATTGGCGGTGGCCTTACGCCGCTTATCGCGCAGGCCCTGGTCGAGAAAGGCGGGCTGTCACTGGTCGGCATGTATCTGGCCGGGGCGGGGTTGATCAGCCTGGTTGCGATTGCGACACTCAGGAAGCGCTGACTTGACCGTGTAACCTTATGTGGCGACACGCTTTAGATCGCCATCGAGGAGTTTCCGTGCAGACTCGCCGCGCCTTGCTGACCGCCGCCGCTTTTGTGCCCTTAACGGCTGCGCTGCCCGCCTTTGGGCAAAAGCGCGTATTCGCGGCCAAGATCAAGTTGCTTGGGCCACGCGTGACCATCGACGTGATGGTCAATGGCAAAGGCCCGTATCCCTTCATGATCGATACCGGCGGCTATCTGAGCCTGATGGAAGAGGGGCTTATCGCTGAGCTTGGACTGACACGCATCGGCCAAATCGGGATGCGTGGCGTGGGTGGCAGCCAGATCTCCCGCCTGTTCCGTGCAAGCGACGTGATATTCGGTGGTGGCGTGCGACAGCGCGACGTGGTGTTCGCGGCAATGAGCGGCGGTTTCGGTGCAGGCATTCGGGGCGTGCTTGCGGCGGGCATGCTGACCCAGTTCGACAGCGAACTGGATTTCGACCGTGGCGAGTGGCG
>JAZKJE010000019.1:133138-141597 GCA_040384525.1 Pseudomonadota bacterium | reverse complement strand
TGAAGCCGCGCGTCCTCATCGAACGGGCGGCCGAGCGGATCCTGAACGAGGAAATTATCGAGCGCCATGCCGTCACGCGTGGTGTGGATGCGCGCGTCGATGATATTGCCCCCGGCGACGTGAATCGCGCCCGCGATGCGGTAAAACAGCCCCGGATGATCCGACGCGTAGACCGTCACCAGGGTCGCGCCGCGCTCTGGATAGACCTGTGCTTCGACCGAGAGGCTGGAATCGCCCGCGGCATCGACCAGCCGGGCGTTTCGCTCAAGCACATCCAATGGCTCGGCGATCCAATAAGGCTCGGTCAGCCGCTTCTTGAGCGCGGCCATGCGCTTCTCGTCCCAGCCGAGCATTTCGGCGAGCGCCGCCTGCTTGGCGAGCACGCGCTCGGTGCGGCCCTTTTGCTTGTGGCCGAGGCGCAGCACTTCCTCTGCACTTTCAAAGAGATCGCCGAGCAACTGGCGCTTCCAGCCATTCCACACGCCGGGGCCGACTGCGCGGATATCGACGATGGTGAGGATCAGCAGCAGGCGCAGGCGCTCGGGGCTTTGCACCATCTCGGCGAAATCGAGGATCGTCTTGAAGTCCGAAAGGTCGCGCTTGAAGGCGGTGGCGGACATCAGCAGATGCCAGCGCACCAGCCACGCAACCGTCTCGGTCTCGGCGGCGCTCAGCCCCAGGCGCGGGCAGAGCCGCTCGGCGACTTCGGCGCCCAGCACCGAATGATCGCCTCCGCGCCCCTTGGCGATGTCGTGCAGCAACACGGAGCAATAGAGCACGCGACGGCTGATAACCTGCTGGAAGATGCCCGTGGCAAGCGGGTGATCGTCCTTCAGATCGCCCTTTTCGATCTGTGCGAGGAGCCCGATGGCGCGGATCGAATGCTCATCCACCGTATAATGGTGGTACATATCGAACTGCATCTGCGCGACGACACGGCCGAACTCAGGCACGAAGCGCCCGAACACGCCACTCTCATTCATCCAGCGCAGCACCGTTTCCGGATCGCGCGGGGATGTCAGCACTTCGAGAAACAGTGCGTTCGCCTGAGGGTCGTCGCGCACGCCATCGACCATGCGGGCATCGCGCGCGGCGGCGCGCATCGCCAGCGGGTGGATCTCCAGCCCATGCAGATCGGCGAGCTGGAATAATTCGATCAGCCGCATCGGCTTCTCAGCGAAGAAATTGTCGCGCGGGATCGCGAGGCGGCCGCGATCCATCGTGAAGCCGTTGAGCTTGCGCGGCGATTTGAACAATGTCGGCAGCCCGAAGCGCGACCCGCGCGCGGCGAACTTCTCGTCCAGATGCGCGAGGAAGACGCCGGTGAGGTCGCCCACTTTCTTCGCCTGCAGGAAGTAGAACTGCATGAAGCGCTCGACCTTGGATTTCCCCGGCCGGTCGGCGAAGCGCATGCGCTCGGCAATCTCGCGCTGGACGTCGAAGGTCAGGCGATCCTCGGCGCGATCGGTGATCAGATGGAGCTGGTTGCGCACCGCCCAGAGGAAATTCTCGGCGCGGCGGAACTGGCGGAATTCATGCGCGGAGAGCAGACCAGCCTCGACCAGCTCGGCGGGTTCGCGGACGTTATAGGCGTATTTTCCGATCCAGAAGAGCGTGTGGAGATCGCGCAGGCCGCCCTTCCCTTCCTTGATGTTGGGCTCGACCACGTAGCGGCTGTCGCCCATGCGCTTGTGACGAATTTCGCGCTCGGCGAGCTTGTCCGCGATGAAGGCGCGGGCGGTATCCTGCTGCACGTCCGTCTTGAAGCGGTGCGAAGCTTCGTCATAGAGATCGGTGTCGCCCCAGACATAGCGGGCCTCCAGCAACGCCGTGCGGACCGTCACATCGCCCTTGGCCTGGCGGACCATCTCGTCGAGCGAGCGCGACGAATGGCCGACCTTCAACTGCATGTCCCACAGCGAGTAGAGCATGGATTCGATCACCTGCTCGCTCCAGCCGGTGACTTTCCACGGCGTGAGGAAGGCGATGTCGATGTCCGAATGGGGCGCCATCTCGCCGCGGCCATATCCGCCGACCGCGAGGAGCGTCATGCGCTCGGCAGTGCTGGGGTTGGAATTGCGGTGCAGCCGCTCGGTGGTGAAGTCCCAGAGCAAGCGAAGCAGCTGATCGATCAGGAACGCGCCCGCCGCTGCCGCTTCCAGCCCGCGTGAGGGGTGCTCGTCGATGCGCCGCGCGATTTCGGCGCGGCCCGCATCAAGCGCGAGCTTGAGTTCGGCAGTGGCGGCCTGGCGGAGTTTGGTGCCGTCCTTGGCCTCCAGCGCTGCCAGCCGCTCGGCCACGCCACGCCGGTCGATCAGGGAGCGGCGGTTCGGGACGGAATCGAAGCGGGACATAAAAGGGAGATAGCGGGCGCAACCACAGCCGTCACCCTTTCTACTCCCCTCCCGCAAGCGGGAGGGGAAAAGGCGGATCAGTCCGGCTTTTTCGCCACGCCCACCAATGCCGGGCGAAGCAGGCGGTCTCGGATCATGTAGCCCGACTGGATTTCCTGCACGATCGTGCCCGGCTCGGCATCGGCGGTCGGCATTTCCATCATCGCCTGATGGCGATTGGGGTCGAGCGCTTCGCCCATGGCGACGATCTTCGAGATGCCGTGGCGTGCGAAGACCGAGTCAAGTTCGCGGCCCGTGGCTTCGAGGCCAGTCACCAGACCCTTGAGCTTTTCATCCTCCCGCAGTTCGGCAGGGATCGCGGATAGCGCGCGCGTGAGATTATCGGCCACCGACAGCACGTCGCGCGCAAAAGCGGTGGCGGCATAGGTCTTGGCGTCCTGGGCTTCCTTCTCGAAGCGGCGGCGGACGTTCTGGGTCTCGGCCTGGGCATACATTACCGCAGCCTTGGCTTCGGCCAGTTCGCCCTCAATCTCGGCAAAGCGGTCATGCTCGGCGACTTCGGGCGCGGCTTCCGCGGTTTCCTCGCGCAGATCGAGCGTTTCGTCCTGCGTGTCCTGGGCCTCGGTCGTGTCCATCTTCTTGTCTTTCACGATATCTCTTCTGTTTTACGCAAGTAATCGGGCCAGCGTTGCGGCCGTGAAATCCACCATTGGCACTACCCGCGCATAATTCAACCTTGTGGGGCCAATCACCCCCACCACGCCGACGACGCGCCCATCGAGCGCGCGCACCGGTTTTGCGATGACCGACGAGCCGGACAACGCAAAGAGCTTGTTCTCCGATCCGATGAATATGCGGGTCGCTTCGCCTTCGCGGGCGCTGTCGAGCAGGCGGGAGATTTCCTCCTTGCCCTCCAGTTCGTCGAGCAATTGGCGGACGCGCTCGAGATCTTCGGTTGCGGCGGCATCGATCAGCCGGGCCTGTCCGCGCACGATCAGCACCGGGCGGCGACCGCCATCCTCGCTCCACACCGCAAGCCCGCGCTCGACGAGAGCCGATGCCGCGCTATCGAGCGCCGCGCGCTGCTGGGTCAGGTCGCGTTCGATGCGCTGCTGCGCTTCGCTGAGGGTCACGCCGCCGAGCATCGCTGTCAGATAATTGCTGGCTTGCTGTAGCGAAGCGGAGTCCATGCCGCCGGGCAATTCGACGACACGGTTCTCGACCGAACCGTCCTCACCCACCAGCACCGCGAGCGCACGCGTCTGGCTAAGCTGGACGAAGCTGAACTGGCGCAGCACGGGTTCGGCCTTGGGCACCAGCACCAGGCCCGCGCAGGCCGACAGACCGGAGAGCGCGGCGGTAGTGCTCGCCAGCGCGTCCTCGACCGGGCCCGCCTGCCCTGCCCGCAGCTCGATTGCCGCACGCTCCTCGGCAGAAGGCGCGCTTGCCTGCATCATACCGTCCACGAACAGGCGCAGGCCGGTTTCGGTCGGCATCCGCCCGGCGCTGGTGTGCGGGGCGGCGAGCAGACCGAGTTCCTCGAGGTCTTGCATCACGTTGCGGATGGATGCGGGGCTGAGGTTCAGCGCCGAAATTTTCGAGATCGTCCGCGACCCCACCGGCGCCCCGGTATCGAGAAACGAATCCACCACGATGCGGAACACATCGCGGGCGCGGTCGGTCAGTTCGTGGATGGGGGGCGTAGTCATTCAGGCCTTATGTAGCGTGTGCTGGCTGGCTTCCAACAATTACCCGTCATTCCGGCGAAAGCCGGACCCAGAGCCAAGCATGGCATCGCCGAGTAACTCTGCGCCCCGGCTTTCGCGGAGGTGACGAAATAAGGAAATTAAGGCCGCGGGCCGATCAGGGCTTCGAGCGCGGGCACTTCCTCTGGCGCGCTGCCGATCGCTTCGGCCATGTCCTGATTCTTGTCCATGTCGCAGCCGAAATAATAAGAGAGCGACTGGCTGTCACCGATCGCGCGGGTCCAGACCACATCGACGCCGGGCAGATCGGTCGCGACCTGTGCGCAATTCTTCTTGTCTGCCGGAGTGTACAGCACAGTGCCGGTTTCGGGGCGATACGGCGCGAGCTTGGCGGCGAAGGCGTTGTATTCGGCCTTGCTCAGCTTGAACTCACGCGTGCCGGTAACCGCCGTGAAGCGCTTGCCCTCGAACAGGCCGGTGCCATCGGGGCGCAGCGTCACCGCGTAGACCGGGCAGGCGCCGAAGCACATGCTGGTTTCATACCGGATCGAATCGGCTTCGATCGCAACCGGCGCATCGGGCAGATCGGGGCGCGGATCGCGTGCGCAGCCGGCCAGCACCAGCCCCATTGCCGCCAAAGCCATCCACTGCCGCATCGTCATTCTCCCTGTTGCGGACCCGCTGCAACACTGGCGCGTTCCGGTCTTCACGTATAGGTGGCCGCAACGAGTTTACAGGAGAATGAACCAATGCGCCCATCCGGCCGCGCCCCCGATGAAATGCGTGCGATTACCATCGAGCCCAGTTTCACCCGTCACGCCGAAGGTTCGGTGCTGATCGGCTTCGGCGATACCAAGGTGCTGGTGACCGCGAGCATCGAAGAGCGGATTCCGCCCTGGCTGCGCGGCAAGGGCGAAGGCTGGGTCACCGCCGAATACGGCATGCTCCCCCGCGCCACGCATACCCGTGGCAGCCGTGAAGCGGCCAAGGGCAAGCAATCGGGCCGCACGCAGGAAATCCAGCGGCTTATCGGTCGTTCGCTGCGCTCGGTCACCGATCTGAAGCTGCTCGGGGAGCGCCAGATCACGATCGATTGCGACGTGATCCAGGCGGATGGCGGCACGCGCACCGCGGCGATCAGCGGCGCATGGGTCGCGCTGCGGCTGGCGGTAAACGGTCTGCTCAAGTCTGGCGTGCTCGCTGCCGATCCGATCACGCAGCAGGTCGCGGCGGTTTCGTGCGGCATCTATCAGGGCAATCCGGTGCTCGATCTGGATTATGACGAAGATTCGAATGCCGATGCCGACGCCAATTTCGTGCTGCTGGGCAATGGCAACATCGCCGAGGCACAGGCCACCGCAGAGGGCGCAACCTATGACGAGGAGGGGCTGCTCCGCCTGCTCCGCCTCGCCCGCATCGGCTGCGGCCGGATTTTCGAGGCACAATTAAAGGCAATCGTATGAGTGGAGAAGGCGAAGCCCCACAGGCCATCCGCAAACTAACCCCCGGCAAGCTGGTGATCGCCAGCCATAACGAAGGCAAGGTCCGCGAAATCCGCGAGCTGCTTGGGCCGTTCGGAATTGAGCCGGTCTCGGCCGCAGAACTCGATCTGCCCGAGCCCGAGGAAACCGGCACGACTTTCGTCGCCAATGCCGAACTGAAGGCGATGCAGGCGGCAGACCTGTCTGGCCTGCCTGCGCTCGCCGACGACAGCGGACTGTGCGTGGAAGCGCTGAACAACGAGCCGGGTATCTTCTCGGCGCGTTGGGGCGGCGAAGGCCGCGACTTCGACATGGCGATGCAGCTGATCGAGGACAAATTCGCCGCGCTTCCGCCTGAAACGGGCCGCGATGCACATTTCATCTGCGCGCTCGCTCTGGCCTGGCCCGATGGTCATGTGGAATGGTTTGAGGGCCGCGTAGACGGCACGCTGGTCTGGCCGCCCCGCGGCAGCAATGGCCATGGTTATGATCCGATCTTCGTGCCGCATGGCTATACCCAGACCTTTGCCGAGATGGAGCCTGAGACCAAGCATCTGATGAGCCACCGCGCGGATGCGTTCAATCAGTTGGTTGCCGCGGTATTGGACTGAACCGTTCTCCTGCGAAAGCAGAAGTCCAGGGTTTCAGGTGTTCTTGCTTGTGATTCTGGACTCCTGCTTTCGCAAGAGAACTAGAAGGCGAGCGGAGCCGCTTGCGGTGCGCTCCGAGATATTTTACTCCTAAAGCAATTAGGAGGATCGGATGCGTATTGCCTGCCTTGGCGGCGGCCCCGCCGGGCTCTATTTCGCGATTTCGATGAAGCTGCGCGATCCGCGCCATGTGGTCGATCTGTTCGAGCGCAACGCGGACGGCAGCACCTTTGGCTGGGGCGTGGTCTTCTCTGACCAGACGGTCGAAAACCTCATGGCAAACGACCCCGTCAGCGGCACCACGATCCGCGACGAATTCGCGCATTGGGACGATATCGACGTCCACATCCATGGAGAGTGCATCCGCAGTTCGGGGCATGGCTTTATCGGGATTGGCCGCAAGCGCCTGCTGCGCATCCTGCAGGATCGGGCCCGCCAACTCGGCGTGACGATCCATTTCGAGCATGAAGCCAGCCCCGATCTGGATGAGTGGGCCGACTATGATCTGGTGGTCGCCGCAGACGGCGCAAACAGCCGCATCCGCACGCGCTACGAGGAGCATTTCGGGGTCGATATCCAGACACGGAAGAACAAGTTCTTCTGGTTCGGCACGCACAAGGTGTTCGACGCTTTCACCTTCGCATTCGAACAGACCGAAGCAGGCTGGGTTTGGGCGCATGCCTATCGCTTTGGCGACGGGCTCTCGACCTTCATCGTCGAGTGCGAGCCGGAGACCTGGGCCGGGCTGGGCTTCGATCGGATGAGCCAGGAAGAGGCCATCGCGAAGTGCGAGGCGATCTTTGCCAAGCATCTGGACGGCAAAGCGTTGATGTCCAATGCCGGGCATCTCGCCGGGCCAGAAGCGTGGCTCAATTTCCGCCGCATCATTTGCGATCAGTGGCATTACCGGAACCTGGTGCTGCTCGGCGACGCAGCGCATACCGCGCATTTCTCGATCGGATCGGGCACCAAGCTGGCGCTGGAGGATGCGATCAAGCTGGCCGAAGTGCTCAACCGGCCGGGGCTGGACCGCGAGACGGCGCTGATCGAATATCGCGACGAGCGCAATCTGGAGGTGCTCAAGCTCCAGAACAGCGCGCGCAATTCTACCGAATGGTTCGAGACGCTCGATCGCTATCTGCATTTCGAGCCCATCCAGTTTGCCTATTCGCTGCTGACCCGATCGCAGCGCGTGAGCCATGAGAATTTGCGGCTGCGCGACCCCGAATGGCTCGAGGGGCTGGAGCGCTGGTTTCAGGGTGGCGAGAAGTCCGCGCCGCCGATGTTTGCGCCGTTCCGGCTGCGCGAAATGGCGCTGGAGAACCGCATCGTCGTCTCCCCCATGGCGACCTATTCGGCGGTGGAAGGTGTGCCCAACGACTTCCACCTCGTCCATTATGGCGCACGGGCACAAGGCGGCGCGGGGCTGGTATTCACCGAGATGACCTGTGTTTCGGAAGAAGGCCGGATCACGCCGGGGTGCGCGGGGGTCTATACGGACGAGCAAGTCGCCGCGTGGAAGCGCGTCGTCGATTTTGTCCATGCGCATTCGAACGCGAAATTCTGCCTCCAGCTTGGCCATTCCGGGCCGAAGGGCTCCACCAAAGTCGGCTGGGAGGGCTATGACGTGCCGCTCGATGCCGGCAATTGGCCGCTAATGGCGGCTTCCGATGTGGCGTGGAGCGCGGACAATCAGACCCCGCGCCCGATGACGCGCGCCGAGATGGATGCGGTGCGCGGCCAGTTTGTCGCGGGGGTGCACGCGGCAATCGTGGCGGGCTTCGACATGATCGAGCTTCACGCCGCGCACGGCTATCTGCTCTCCAGCTTCATCACCCCGCTGACCAATCGGCGGACCGATGAATATGGCGGCAGCCTGGAGAACCGCCTGCGCTTCCCGATCGAAGTGTTCGCGGCGATGCGCGCGGCGTGGCCCGCCGAGCGGCCGATGTCGGTGCGTATCTCCGCCAATGACTGGATGGGCGATGCAGGCGTTACGCCGGAGATGGCGGTCGAGATCGCGCAAACCTTTGCGGAGGCGGGCGCGGATCTGATCGACGTTTCGGCGGGGCAGACCTGGGCCGATTGCCAGCCCATCTATGGCCGCATGTTCCAGACGCCGTTCGCGGATCGCATCCGCAATGAGGGGCGGCTGACGACGATGGCGGTGGGCAATATCTTCGAAGCGGATCATGCCAATTCGATCCTCGCCGCCGGGCGCGCCGATCTGGTCGCGCTCGCCCGCCCGCATCTGATCGACCCGAGCTG
>JAZKJE010000019.1:121786-133128 GCA_040384525.1 Pseudomonadota bacterium | reverse complement strand
GGACGCTGCGCGCGGCGGCGCAACAGGGCTATCGCGGCGTCACGGTGCCCCCGCCCTATCTCAGCGGCATGGGCCAGCTTGCGCGCAATTTGCAGCGCGAACAGGAATTGAAGGCATGAGGCTGACCGGCCAACACGCGCTGATCACCGGCGGCGGCACTGGTATCGGCGCGGCGATTGCGCGGGCGATGGCGGCGGAGGGGGCGCAGGTCGTAGTGATCGGCCGGCGGCTGGAGCCGCTCCAGCAGGTGGCGGCGGAAATCCATGGTGTCGCAATCGCAGCGGACGTCACCGATCGCACTGCCATCGAGCGGATAGTCGCGGATACTGGCCCCTTTAGCATCCTCGTCAACAATGCCGGGCTCGCCGAAAGCGCACCCTTCGCGAAGGTAACGGACGCGGCATGGCGGCAAGTGATGGCGGTCAATCTCGATGCCGTGTTCCACTGCAGCCAGGCGGTGCTGCCGGGCATGATCGCGGCTGGCGGGGGCCGGATCGTAACCATCGCCTCGATCGCGGGACTGCGCGGAGCCGCTTATGTCGCGCCCTATGTCGCAGCGAAGCATGGCGCGGTGGGGCTGATGCGGGCGCTGGCCGAGGAACTTGCGGGCAAGGGCGTCACCGCGAACGCGATCTGCCCGGGATATGCCGACACGGAGATCGTCGCCGCAGCCGCGCGCAACATTCAGGCGAAGACCGGGCGCAGCGACGAAGAAGCCCGCGCCGAACTCGCCAAATTCAACCCCAGCGGTCGCCTGATCGCGCCGCAGGAAATCGCCCAGGCTGTGGTCGAACTGGTGCTTTCGGACCGCACCGGCGAAGCGCTGGAAATCGCATGAGCCGCGCCGCTGCCATCGCCGAAAAACATGACGGCGCGCTTGGCGATCATGCCAATGTCCGGCTTTGGCTGCGGCTGCTGAGTTGCACGATGGCGATCGAGAAATCGGCGCAGCGCGTGCTGGGCGAGCGCGGCACCACCCTGCCCCGCTTCGATGTGATGGCGGCGCTGGAGCGGGTGCCGGACGGGATGACGATGGGCGCGCTGTCGCAGGCGCTTCTGGTCTCGAACGGCAACGTCACGCAGATCGTCCGCAAGCTTTCCGACGAAGGCATGGTGCAAGCCGCGCCCGATGCGCAGGACCGCCGCATCTCGCGCGTGCGCCTAACCCCCGCAGGCCGTGCGCACTTCGCGCAACTCGCCCATGTGCATCACAACCATATCGACGCGCTCTTCGCCACGCTTGATGGCGAGGACCATGCCCGGCTCTATGCCGCTTTGGGCGCGCTCAAATCTTCGATCGCAGAGGAAACCGCATGAACCCGACAAGTTTCGCGCCCAAGCATTTCGGCTGGAATTACGCGGATCGCGTCGCGACGATCACGCTCAACCGGCCCGAGCGGAAGAACCCGCTGACCTTCGATTCCTATGCCGAATTGCGCGACACGTTCCGCGATCTGGCGCTCGATCAGACTGTGAAAGCCGTGGTGATCAACGGCGCGGGCGGAAATTTCAGTTCGGGCGGCGATGTGCATGAGATTATCGGGCCGCTGACCGAAATGGCGATGCCGGAGTTGCTCGCTTTCACGCGGATGACCGGCGATCTGGTCAAGGCGATACGCCGCTGCCCCCAGCCGGTGATCGCCGCGATCGACGGCATTTGCGCGGGCGCCGGAGCGATCATGGCGATGGCTTCCGATCTGCGCATCGCGACACCGCGGACCAAGACAGCGTTCCTGTTCACGCGCGTTGGCCTGGCCGGCGCAGACATGGGCGCGTGTGCGATCCTGCCACGGATCATCGGACAGGGACGCGCGGCGGAGTTGCTGTTCACCGGCCGGGTAATGACGGCTGACGAGGGTGAGCGCTGGGGTTTTCACAATCGATTGGTCGATCCCGATGCGCTGGTGGAGGAGGCCGTGGCGCTGGCACGAAGCCTAGCCGATGGCCCGACATTCGCGCACGGGATCACGAAGACCCAGTTGGAGATGGAATGGTCGGTGAGCCTCGACGTTGCCATCGAGATGGAGGCGCAGGCGCAGGCGATCTGCATGCAGACCAACGACTTCCGCCGTGCCTTTGAAGCGTTTGCGGCCAAGCAAACGCCTGTGTTCGGGGGCGATTGATGGCGGACCGCAGCTTCCTCGCCTGGCCGTTCTTCGGTGCCGCGCACAGGGAATTGGCCGATGCGCTCGACGAATGGGCCGCGCGCGAAATCCACGATGCGCATGGCGACGATGTCGATGCCGAATGCCGCGAGCTGGTGGCCAAGCTGGGTGCTGGCGGCTGGCTGCGGCATTGCGTGCCAGCCGAATATGGCGGCGCTTCGGAGGCGCTGGATGTGCGCTCGCTGTGCCTGATCCGTGAGACCCTGGCGCGGCATTCGGGGCTCGCCGACTTTGCTTTCGCGATGCAGGGATTGGGATCGGGGGCGATCTCCTTGTTCGGCACGCCCGCGCAGAAAGCCGCAACCCTGCCCCGCGTAGCGCGCGGCGAAGCAATTGCGGCGTTTGCGCTGACCGAGCCGGAGTCCGGCTCGGACGTTGCCTCGATGACGACCGAAGCGGTGCGCGACGGCGATGGCTGGGTGATCAACGGGGCCAAGACGCTCATCTCGAACGGCGGCATCGCCGATTTTTATGTGCTGTTCGCGCGGACGGGCGAAGCGCCGGGCGCGAAGGGCATTTCGTCGTTCATCGTGCCCGCCGACGCAGCCGGCCTCGATGCCAGCGAGCGCATCCATGTGATCGCGCCGCATCCACTGGCGACCTTGCGCTTCACTGACATGCGCCTGCCCGCCGATGCTTTGCTCGGCGAAGCGGGACGCGGCTTTGCGCAGGCGATGGCGACGCTCGATATCTTCCGCACCAGCGTTGGTGCAGCCGCTCTGGGTTTTGCACGGCGGGCGCTGGATGAGGCGACCACGCGCGTGATGGCCCGCAAACAGGGCAACGGCATTCTCGCCGATAATGCGGTGATGCAGTCTTATCTGGCGGAGATGGCGCTCGATGTGGATGCCTCGGCCCTGCTGATCTACCGCGCCGGTTGGGTTCGGGATGTCGAGGGGCGGACCAACACCCGCGAGGCGGCGATGGCCAAGCTGCACGCCACCGATTCCGCGCAGATCGTGATCGACAAGGCCGTCCAGATGTTCGGCGGGATGGGCGTGGTGCGCGGGGTGCCGGTCGAGGCCCTGTACCGCGAGATCCGGGCGCTGCGCATCTATGAGGGCGCATCCGAGGTGCAGAAAATGGTGATCGCGCGGCAGCATCTGAAAGGGGCGCAATGACCTTCACGGTGCAAACGCCGCTCCGCTTCGCGCACTGCGATCCCGCGGGGATCGCATATTATCCGCGCTATTTCGAAATCGTGGATGCGGCTGTTGAGGATTGGACTGAGGTTGCGCTCGGCGTTTCGCGCGCGGCGATGCACCGCGACATGGAGCTCGGCACGCCCGCAGTCGATCTGCATGCAAGCTTCGCAGCGATCTCGCGGCATGGCGATTTGCTGGATGTCGCGATTGCGGTTCGCGAGGTGGGGCGTACCTCGCTGACGCTCGCCGCTAGGGTGACCAGCGGTGGTGAATTGCGCTTTGAAGTGACGCTCAAGATCGTGCTGATGGACATGACCAGCATGAAGGCAGTGCCGTGGCCCGATGATTGGCGCGCCCGGCTGGAGGCAATGGCATGACCATGCATCGTACTTTGCTGCCCCCCGGCTGGCCGCGCCCCAAGGGCTATGCGAACGGCATCCTCGCCGAGGGCCGCACCGTCTGGACCGGCGGCGTGGTCGGCTGGGATGAGAATGAGACTTTCCCCGACAAGGATATGGCCGGGCAGTTCCGCCGCATCCTGCAAAGCACCCTGGCGATCATCGCAGAAGGGGGCGCAGGCCCCGAGCATATCGTGCGGATGACCTGGTACGTCACAGACCGGCAGGAATATCTCGATAGCCTGCCCGCGATCGGTGCGGCCTATCGCGAGATCATCGGCAAGAACTTCCCGGCGATGGCCGTCGTCCAGGTTGTCGCGCTGATGGAAGCCGCCGCCAAGATCGAGATCGAAACCACCGCGGTGATCCCCAATGGCTGAGCCGTTCAACCTAGCCGATTATTACGTCTTCTCGAACGTGGAGGCCGGGCGCGGGGCGAAGACCGCGATCCTGTTTGAGGATCAGGCGATCACCTATGCGGAGGTGGCGGACAAGGTCAGCGCGGTCGCGGCGCAATTGATCGCGGGCGGATTGCTGCCCGAGCAGCGCGTATTGCTGTGCATGCAGGACCGGCCTGAGTTCGTGTACGCGTGGTTCGGGGCGCTGAAGGCCGGCGCGGTGGTGACGCAGGTCAATCCGCTGCTGCCGGTGGCCGACTATTCCTATTATCTCGGCTATGTGAAGCCGCAATTCGCGTTCGTCGATGAGGCGAGTGTGGCGGCGTTTGGCGCGGCACATGCGGGCTCGCGTTTCCAGCCGGAAGTGATCACGGCCGAAGGCTTTGAGGCATGGCTGACCGGGCGGCGTGCCGACGCCGAACCCTGGCCCACGTGCCGCGACGATCCCGCCGTGTGGCTGTTCACCAGCGGCAGTACCGGACAGAGCAAGGGCGCGGTGCACACCCACGCGCATTTCCCGTTCAACACCGAAGTGTATGCGCAGGACTTTATCGGGGTGCGTGAGGACGACATCACGCTCTCCGGCGCGCGGCTGTATTTCGGGTATGCGACGGGGACGAACCTGATGTTTCCCTTCTCGGTCGGCGCGACGACGATCCTGTTCCGCGATGCGCCCACCGCCGAGCGCTTGTTCGGCCTGATCGAGCGCCATCGCCCGACCGTGCTCACGGCCGTGCCCACGCTGATCAATCGGATGCTGGAAGCGGATATCGCCAAGCCCGATCTCTCCAGCCTGCGCTTTGCATGGAGCGCAGGCGAGGCATTGCCGCGCGAACTGCATCGGCGCTGGGACGAAACATTTGGCGTGGCCGTAATCGACGGGATCGGCAGCGCGGAGAGCTTCCACATCTATATCAGCAATCGCCCCGGCGACATCCGCCCCGGAAGCCTCGGCAAGCTCGTGCCCGGATACGAAGCGAAGCTGCTCGACGACCAGGGCGCCCCGGTTCCCGCCGGCGGCGTCGGCACGCTCCACATTCGCGGCGACAGCGCAGCGCTCTATTATCACGCCGATTACGCCAAATCGGTCGAGCATTTGCGTGGCGGCTGGATCGTCAGCGGCGACAAGTTTCGTCAGGATGAAGACGGCTATTGGTATTTCGAAGGGCGCGGCGACGATCTGATCAAGAGCGGCGGCATCTATGTCAGCCCCGTGGAGGTCGAAGCATGCCTGACCGAGCATCCCGCGGTGCGCGAATGCTGCGTACTGGGGAAGGCCGATGCCAATGGGCTGGAAAAGCCCTTTGCGCTGGTGGTGCCGGTCGATGGGCATGACGCAACGACGCTGGCCGACGAACTCATCGCCTTCGCCAAGGCACGGCTGGCGCGGTACAAGGTGCCGCATGCAGTCGCCTTTCGCACCGAAGCTTTGCCCCGCAACGACCGCGACAAGATCGACCGCAAGCGGCTCCGGAAGGAAATCTGATGTACGCCGACCTGCCCTGGACCGAGATCCGTGACGCGCTGGCGGGCGATGCCCCCGTGGTAGCGATCCTGCCGCTGGGCGCGATCGAAGCACACGGCCCGCATCTGCCGCTCGGCACCGACGTGATCATCAGCGACGGCATGGCCAAGCGCGCGGCGGAAGCGCTGGAGGCCGGGGGCATCCGCGCTTTCGTGCTGCCAGCTCTGGCCTATGCGCCCGCCGAATATGCCGCCGAATTTGCGGGTACGATCTCGATCAGTTCGGCGACGGCGACGGCTTTGCTGCTCGATATTGCGCGCAGCCTGAAGGCGCAGGGCTTTGCTTGCCTCGCGCTTGCCAACAGCCATTTCGACCCCGCCAATGTCGCGATGTTGCGGGCGGCGGTGCCCGAGATCGTGGCGCTCGGCTTGCGCGTGGCCTTCCCCGACTTCACCCGCCGCGTGCTGGCGCAGATGCTGACCGAGGAGTTCCAGTCGGGCGCGTGCCATGCGGGTCAGTTCGAGACGAGCCTTGTCCTCGCCGACCGGCCGGAGACCGTGCGCGAGAGCGGCAAGGCGCTGGAGGCCAATCCCAACAGCCTAGTCACCGCGTTCACAAAAGGTGCGAAGACCTTCACCGAAGCGGGCGGCCCGCATGCCTATTTCGGCGATCCCGCCGCCGCGAGCGCGCACGAGGGCGCTGAGACCTATGCGGCGATGGCCGAAGCCCTGGTCCGCGAGGTCCGCGCGCAGATCGCCTGATTAGCCCGGGGCACCGCCGCCGCCATCGAATTCGAAGCCGGGCTCGCGCTGCTTGCGGCCACCGGGATTGCCGAAATTATAGGTCGCGCTGAGCAGGAATATCTGGCCCGGTCCGCGCTGCTGGAAACGGTCCCGGATCGTTGGCGTGCTGATGAAAACTTCCTGCTTGGCGGTATCGAGCAGGTTCTGCACGGTCAGCAACAGGCTGAACTTCTCGCTGACCTTGCGGCGATAGCCGATGTTGAAGACACCGAAGCTCTCGCGATAGCCCTGCGCCACCAGCTGCCGGCCCGAATAAAAGGCGTTGAGCTGGAAGAAGTCCTTGGCGGTCGGCTGCCAATTGACGTTCGCACGCACATTGCCGGTGGTGCCCGATTGCGGCGTCGAGACGCCCGCAGTGC
This sequence comes from Pseudomonadota bacterium, assembly GCA_040384525.1. GTDB lineage: Bacteria > Pseudomonadota > Alphaproteobacteria > Sphingomonadales > Sphingomonadaceae > Sphingomonas. The sequence goes on along the minus strand of JAZKJE010000019.1, from coordinate 126,395 downwards.
GCGGATCGATCTTGTTCCAGAGGAATGTGGCCGAAGCATTGTAGGTCAGCGTCTTGCTGAACTTGCCATTGGCGATCAGCTCCACGCCCGCCCGCTTGGTGGTCGCCAGATTGGCGCGGCTGGAGAGGAACACACCGCCGCCCAGATCGGTGAACACATCGGTCACCCCGCCGCGTGAATCGCGGTAGAATGCGTTGACCGAATAGAAGGTCCCCTGATTGCGCAGCTGCCAGCCAAGCTCGAACGAGTCGGTGACTTCGGGGCGCAGATTAGGATTGCCCCGCCGCAAATTCTGCGGATCGACATAGAGGATGTAGGGGTTGAGATCCTGCGAATTGGGGCGCTGGATGCGGCGGCTATAACTGGCGCGCAATTTCTGCTTGGCGGATAGTTCGTAGCCGAGATGCATCGTTGGATAGAGCCGGAAATAATCGTCGCCGATGCGCACGCCGGCCGTGACCTGATCGAGATCGTAATCGACCTGCTCGGCGCGCAGGCCCGGCTGGACGCTCAGTTTGCCGGCCTGAAATGCGAAGGTGCCGTAGAGCGCATGGATCGCCTGGCGGTAATCGAACTGGCTGGTCAGCGCCGCCACCGGCAGCAAAGAGCCGGTGCTGGTTCCGCGCGCGCCGGAGAAATCGAAGCCGTTCTGATCCAGATCGAATTGATAGCCGATGTTGAGCGACTGCCCCTCGCCCATCGGCCGTTTGTAATCGAGCTTCACGCCAAAATCGCTGGTGTCCACCGCATTGCCGATCCGCTCGTAGCGAGCGGGCCCGACGGGCAGGCTCGGCGTATCGACGGCGCGGATATCGCGCCGCATCCGCGCCTTCTGCAAATCGACATCGGCGACGAACTCGTGATCGGTGCCGGGCAGGCTGCGGCGCCACGAAACCCGCCCGCCGCCGCCGCGGTTCGTCATCTTGCCCTCAAAGGTGCGCACATTGCCAATGGTCGCGCCGGCAAGCGTATCGGTGCCCGAGGTAGTGAACTTGCCGTCCCGATAGCTCCATTCGGTGCTCAGCCGGTTCTGTTTGTCGAGATCGTAATCGGCCGCGATCCGGCCATTCGCGAACTGCGCGGTGTTGCGGGCCAGCGAATCGCGGCGGCTGTCAATGAAGCTGTTCGAGAGCGTATCGAAGCGCGAACGCTCCTGCACAGAGCGCTGTTCGGAGCGGAACTTGCGATAGCCAAGGTCGCCGGTGAGGGTGATGTCCTTTTTGGACAGCACGCCGTTCACGTTGATCCCGCCGCTGCGCCGACTTGCGAGCGTCCCGCGCACGGTGCCGGATCGCGCGCCAGGCCGCGCCTGTTTGGTGACCAGGTTGATCACGCCGCCCGAACCCTCGGGGCTCATCGCAGCAGAGGGATTGGTGATCACTTCGACGCGCTCGATCTGCGATGCGGGCATGGATTGCAGCACGGTCGCACGCGATTCACCGCTCATCATGGCGGAGGGGCGGCCATCGACAAGGATCGTCACGCCCGAATCGCCGCGGAGGCTCACTTTGCCTTCCAGATCGACTTCCACGCCGGGCACTGCGCGCAGGGCGTCTGCAACGGTGCCGTTCTGCGCCTGCAGATCGTTGGTGATGTTGAAGCTCAGCCGATCGGGCGCCGCGGTCACTTCGGAACGCTGGCCGGTTACCACCACTTCGTTTGACTTGTCCGGGGCTGGCTTGGCAGGTGCAGTCTGCTGCGCGGGCGGCGTCTGGGCTTGCGCAAGACCTGGCGCGGTCATCGCCGCCGCCATTGCCGAACCGTGGAGATAAAACTGCTTGAGAACCATGAAACGTCCCGCCCTTTGCGTGTTTGCGTTACCCCGATATCGCCCGCGCCGGGGTGAGCGGCATGAGCATTCCGTGAGCTTTCGCTGAAATATGCCAGATAACCGCAGGGTGTGGTAGTGAATTATATCACTGCATCACAAAAATCTCGCGACATCAGGCTTCTGCCCCTGCGCGCCGCCACTGCTTCAAATCGCATGACGGTTCTGTGACGTTGCTCTATGCGACTCGATGAAACCCCGAGAGTGCAGATCATTCGCCAGACAGCCGCCCTACCCTATCGCATCGATGGCACCACCGAGGAGCCGACCGTGCAGGTTCTCCTCGTCACATCGCGCGGCACCGGTCGCTGGGTAATTCCCAAGGGCAACCACAATTCCGGCCTTTCCGCGCATGCTTCGGCGGCGCTGGAGGCGCAGGAGGAAGCCGGGGTGCGCGGTGCGCTCTGCCCCATCCCGCTTGGCAGCTTCCAATATCGCAAGCTGCGCGGCAGCGGCGCGACGCTGATGGTCAGCGTCGAAGTGTTCCCGCTCTCTGTTCACGACATCATGCCTTCGTGGAAAGAGCAGTCCCAGCGCGAGCGCAAATGGTTCAGCTTGTCCGAAGCTGCGAACGCAGTAGACGAGCCCGACCTCAGGGACCTGATTCGCTCTTTTGCCCCTGCAGAATTCAAGGCCGCAGTGCGGCGCACCGGTGCGCTCAGCACCATGACACGACATACGGGATTGGCTTCGATGTTTGGATGGTTTCAGCGCCTGCTGCCCCGCACGGGCAATTTCTTCGAAATGTTCGAAGCGCATGCCGCGACGGTGTTGTCCGGCGCCGAAGCGACCGCGCGATTGCTTGCCGGCGGTCCCAACGCGAAGGATCACATCAAGGAGATCAGCGAGCGCGAGCATGACGCGGACAACATCACCCGCGAAGTGCTCCAGACCGTTCGCAAAACCTTCCTCACCCCGTTCGATCGCGGCGCGATCACCGCATTGATCGGGGCGCTCGACGATACGATCGACGAGATGCACGCAGCCGCTGCCGCAATCGACTTGTACGAGCTCACCGAGTTCACGACCGAGATGCAGGACATGGCGGGCATCGTCGTCGATGCCGCGCGCCTCGCCGCCGAAGCCATGCCGCTGCTGCGCGATATCAGCCGCAACGGCGATCGCCTGCACGAACTGACCGAGCGGCTGGTCCGCATCGAGGGGCATGCCGATACGATCCACGCTGCAGGCCTGAAGCGCTCGCTCCAGCTTTACGGCCACGCGGATACGCTGCGCTTCGTCACCGAACGCGAAATCTACAAGCATCTGGAGCGCATCGTCGACGCGTTCGAGGATGTTGCCGATCAGATCGACGGCATCGTGATCGACCACGCGTGATCGCGATCCACACCGATGCATGAACTAGCCTTTCCGCTGCTCGTCGGCCTGATCGCCGTCGCGCTGGCGTTCGACTATCTGAACGGCCTGCACGACGCCGCGAACTCTATCGCGACGGTGGTAGCCACGCGTTTGCTGTCGCCCGTCAAGGCCGTGCTGTTCGCCGCCTTCTTCAATTTCGCGGCCTATTTCCTGTCGCTCGCGTTTCCGGCGCTTCACGCGGTTGCAGAGACTATCGGCAAGGGTCTGGTCGACAAGGATATCGTCACCCCCGCCGTGATCTTTGGCGCATTGGGCGGCGCGATGTCGTGGAACGTCATCACCTGGCTGCGCGGCATACCCTCATCCAGCAGCCATGCGCTGGTCGGCGGGCTGATCGGCGCGGGCGTCGCACATGGCGGCCTGATGAGCATCCAGTGGACCGGCCTGAACAAGACGCTGATCGCCATCGTACTTTCGCCCACGCTCGGCATGATCCTGGCGATGATGGTAATGCTGGCGAGCAGCTGGATTCTGCGCCGCGCCAGTTCTTTCCAGGCGGAGCGCAGCTTTCGCGTGCTGCATCTGATCTCTTCCGCCTGCTATTCGATCAGCCACGGCCTGAACGATGCGCAGAAGACGATGGGGATCATCACCGTTTTGCTCTACTCCACCGGGCGACTGACCGGCGATTTCGAAGTGCCGCATTGGGTGGCGATCAGCTGCTACATCGCAATCGCCGCGGGCACGATGACCGGCGGCTGGAAGATCATCGAGACGATGGGATCGCGGATCACCAAGCTTTCGCAGCATCAGGGCTTCAGCGCATCCATGTCGGGCTCGATCATCGTGTTCACCGCCTCGACGCTCGGCATCCCGGTTTCAACCACGCACACCATCACCGGCGCGATCATTGGCGCGGGCACGGCGCGGCGCGCTTCGGCCGTGCGCTGGGGCGTGGCGAAGAGTGTCGTGATGGCATGGGTGATCACCATTCCGGCCTCGGCAGCGATCGGCGCGGCATTCTACGCATCGACCCTGCTCTTCTAGCCCGGGCACCCGTGCCCCGGCTGGACAGCGCGCGCTGCGCGATATAGCGCGGCGAGCCACAACAGCGAAATCGAGCATGAGCAGCGACAGCGACATTCTGGTGCTCACCACCGGCGGCACGATCGACAAGCAATATTTCGACGCGCTCAGCGAATATGCGATCACCGAAAGCATCATCGCCCGGCTGCTGGAGGTCGCCCGCGTCGCGCATCCGTTCCGCATCGAGGAAGTGATGCGCAAGGACAGCCTGGATATCGCCGAGGCAGATCGCGCGGATCTGGTCGCGCGCGTGGCTGCCGCACCCGAAAAGCGCATCATCATCACCCACGGCACCGATACGATGACGGAAACCGCGCAGGGCGGGCGCTGGCAGGCGAGCCAAAACTGGGCGATGGCAATTGCGTTGCTTTGGTT
>JAZKJE010000019.1:105199-121776 GCA_040384525.1 Pseudomonadota bacterium | reverse complement strand
GCATTGGCGCCGATCACCGGCAAGACCATTGCGCTTACCGGTGCGCTAACCCCGGCGCGCTTCGCCGAGAGCGACGCGGTATTCAACCTCGGCATGGCCTTCGCCTGCGTGCAGACCGCCGCGCCGGGCGTCTACATCGCGATGAGCGGTGAAGTGTTTGACGGCTTGCGCGTTCGCAAGGATCGCGAGGCGGGGCGCTTCGTTGCGATCTGATCTAATCACCCGAGGGGGCGTTCGATGACGATTGACCAGACGGAAACGATGCAGGCGGTCGCTGACAATCGCCGCTACACGCGCGTCGCAATCGCGCTGCACTGGGCGATCGCCGCCTTGGTTCTCTACAATCTGTCTTCGGGGCTGCTGCGCGAGTTTCTGCCGCGCGGCTTCTTTACCTATCATGTGTCGTCCGGGATCACGATCCTGCTCCTGACCGTGGTGCGCGTCGTGTGGCGCCTGACGCACAAGCCGCCGGCATTCCTGCCGATGAAGCGTTGGGAAGCCAATCTCGCGCACGGCGTGCACTTCCTGCTCTATGCCGCGATGGTGCTGATCCCCCTCTCGGGCTGGGCACTCATCTCCTCCAGCCCGCCCGTCGGTTCACCGGGGGCAGCCTATGCGTTCGAAAAGCAGGTGGCGAGGGCGCAGGCAGAGGGCAGGCCCGCGCCCAAGCCGAGAAGCCCGCGCATGTTCTGGGATCTGGCACCGATCCCGATGATCGGGCCGATTGCCCAGATGGGCAGCACCGCTGAGGGCGTGCCCGAACAGGCCGAACTCCACGAGAAAATCGAGACCGCGCACAAGATTGGCGGCTGGCTGATGCTACTGCTCTTAATCCTGCACATTGGCGGCGCACTGAAGCATCAATTTGCCGATCGCCTGCCGCAATTGGCGCGCATGGGGCTGGGCCGCGCCCGGCCGGGAAATCAGGCCAGCGAGGGTTCGGACCGGGCCTGATCCTCAACCAATTGGATCAGCAGATGCGCGGTCGTGCCCTGTGTATGCGGCCGGATCTGGAAGGAGCCGTTCAACAGCGCCGCACGACGCGCGCAGTTTGCCAGGCCGTTCCCCCAATCGCCGACGGAATCAAAGCCTTTGCCGTCGTCGGTCATGCTGAAGGCGATCTGGCGAGCCTCAATCCATATCTCGACCGACACGTTCCGCGCGCCCGAATGCCGCACCACGTTGCTGCCGAGTTCGCGCACGACCGAGATCAGGTGCCGTGCGGTCGCGTAATCGACCATCTGCCCGTTTGAACCCGTGGCGGTGACCGGCCATTCGAGGGCAATGCCATTGGCTTCCAGCCGGTTGGTAGTCTCGAAGCGCATGTCAGCGATCACATCGTCGAGCGGGCGCAGCGAGCCGCTGGTACCGGTTACGATTGCCCGGATATCGGCCATCGCCTCCCGCACATCGCGGCGCATCGTATTGGCGTCGTCGCGGTGCAGGCTGGTGAGCAGCCGCGCGCTGACATCGTCGTGCAAATCCTGCGTGATCCGCGCGCGCTCCTCGGCAACGCCGCGGATATAGGAATCGCGGGCTCGCATCAGCGTATCCACGCCTTCGATCACTTCGAGCGCCTGCTCCAGATCGATGGCGTCGAAATCGCGGGCGCCGCGCTGGGCATAGCGCAGCACGAGCCCGGGCATGTCCCCCACCCGCGGCAATCGCAGCGCGACGCCATCGCTTGCCACCAGCGGCTGACCGACCGGCTCGGGATCGTCCGTGATCTCGAGCGGGTCGAACATAGCGGAAAGCCCCGCACGCCAGCGCTCGGTCCGCGCATCGGCGTCGAGTGCAAAGGCGAGTTCGGTGGCGAGGCGCAGGCTGTGCTGGGTGGCGGCGTTGCGCCGGCGATCCACGCGGCGGGAGATCGCCTGACGCAGCGGCAGATAAATCAGCCCCACCGCGACAATCGCAATCGGCAGCGCGATCCCGTGCGATCCCGCCGCCACGCCCAAAATCGCCAGATCAACCGCGGCAACGGCAATCGCGGCGCAAACCGACAACAGCATGCCGGGCGCCCAGCCATCGACGGTGAACAGCCGGTGCCGCGCAATCGCCGCGCCAAGCCCGGCATAGATGACCAGCAGCAAGGGCAAAGCGATGGCTTCGCTGATCAACGGCGCTCCGCTGATCAGCATCGGCAGGATCACCATCGCGACGAATAATGCCGAGGAGAGCACCGCCGAGGTTCCAATCAGCCGCATCGCCGCCGATCCGACGGGATCGCTGCGCACCGACCAAGCCTGACCGATGATCAGCGACACGAACAAGATGAACTCGACGACGATCGCTGCGAACAGCAATGCGACCGTATCGGCAGTCAGATCGGTGATGTTGACGATCGTCAGCGCAACCGCCGCCGCGCCAATCGCCCATGCAACCCCGCGCGGCATCATTGGCCGGGGGAAGTGGCAAAACAGGATCAGGATGGACGCGGCGAAGAGCTGCACGCACGCGTGGTTGGCGAGCATCAGCAAACGATAGCTGCCGCCGAGCAGCAGCGGATCATGCCCCGCCGCCAACGTGCAGCCGACGCCGAACAGCCCCAGGCTCATCACCGCAAAAGTGCGCGCGGCGTTGCTGCGCGGGCGGATCACGAGGATCCACAGGCCGCAGAGCAAACCGGTAAAACCTGTGACCAAGGCTGCCCAGAAACCGCCGGTAAGATCGCTCAGATGCCGGGGCCGGCTGGCGGCGGTGAACGACTGCCCATCGGCGAAACGCACCGTCACCGGTCCCGCGAGCAGCGCCTGCGCCACGGCATCGCGCTTGGCCCACCATTCGCGGTTCGCCGCCCGGCTCCCCTGCGCGACTATGCCGTCGATCAGCGTATCCGCGCGCACTACGATCGGATCGCCGCGCTGCGGCTGTATCGTCAGCGGCGCATCGCGGGTGAGCAGCAATGTGCCGCCTGCATGGCTAAGCTCGAGCCGCTCATTATCGTGGCGCACCGCCTTGATGTCGGCGATGGGCAGGCGCAGCGTCGAAATCAGGACGATGACGATGGCAATCAGCGTCAGCAGCGACAGTTCGAGCAGCCGCCGTTGCGGCCGACGAATCGGTCGATTCTGTGCGGCAGCTGCCCCTTCCCCCATGGGCGATGTGTGGCGGGGCGGGCAGTTCATGTCTATATTCAAAATCAATGAATTAAGAGATGATCTGCCCACTGGTTCGAACTAGTCACGCGCCTTGGCCTTATTTCGTGAACCCGGCCGCACCGGTAACAACGCGCCCGTTCGCCATGTTCATCGTATAGGTTATGCCAAGGTGCGATGCGCCCGGACCCGCAAGGAAGCCGTAAGCGCGGCCGCCGGTGACACCGGTCAAGGGTTCGGTGGAAGCAATGAAAGTACCATTCGCAGCGATCGAAGCCGAAGGTGCGGTAATCCCACCTGCCGAGCGATAGGCATAAGCGGTGCCGCCGATGGTGATCGTCGCATCGATCCCGGCCTTCATGTCCGCGAAATTGACGCCCATGCTGCCCGCAAAGGTGCCCGGCGCAACGCTGCCATTGTCCATCGTCGGCTTGGTAGCTCCGGCCAAGGCGTAGGTCGCGCTGCCGGCGGTCGGGATGTTCGTCGCCGCAGTACCCCATGCATTATGCAGGCCCTGGTTCGCGCTTAGCGTGTCGGATACGGATTGCGTGCTGTAGCTGCCATTCGTCCAGCGGCTCCAGCCGATCACCCCGGCCACGCCGCCATTGTCCGTGTCGGTTGCGCTGCCGCGCGATACGAAGGTTTGCCCAACGCTGGCGATAGCAAGACGAGCGTCCGGAGTCGCCTGCACCGAGCCGAGAATGGCGGCGCGGTTCACGGATCCTGGACCTTGCCAGCTGACCATAGAAGCACCGGTTGGCGCCGTTCCGGGAACGGTCAGGCCCGTCCGCGCAAAGGCGGCTGCGCCGGAAATCGCCGTCGCGGTCTGGCCCGGGCCGCTCTGGGAAAACAGATAGGAAATTCCCAGATACGTGCCGCCAGCACCCGCCAGCGAACCCAATATGTACGCGCTACAGGTTCCGGCGGGGCACGCGACGCCGGTACCGGTGGTGGTGATATTGCCACCGTCGAAAGTCCCGTTCGTGCGAAGGGTGAGGGAACTGTCACGCGGGGTGGTGAGCCCGCCCGCCGTCGTCGTCCGATAGCTTGCGTCGGCGAAGCTGGTTGTGAAATCGAGCGCGACGCGCGCGTCCGTGCCGAAGACGACCGCAGCATTGCCGGCAAAGACGCCCACCGGGGTCGCGCCGTTGGCAATCGTCGGGCTGGTTGCGCCGGCCAGGGCGTAGGTCGCGACGCCTGCGGTCGGCAATGCAGTGGCGGGCGCACCATAGACGAAATGCCATCCCTGGCTCGCGAGAAGCGTGCGTCCACCGGAGCCATTGAACTGGCCCGCCGTGGTGCCGCCATACCAGCGCGTCCAGCCGACCACGCCGCCGCCAGCGCTGCCGCTCTCGGCGCTTGCAGTGCCGCGCTGCGGACTCTCGGAGCTGGATGAATTGCTGCGATAAGCGGCCAGTCCGTTGCTATCGATGACCGTAGTAGCGGGGCCACCCGACGAAATTGCGCTCAGAGGATCGACCCTGAAAACGAACTGGTTCGTCGCGCGCGTGCCCGGCACCTGTTCGAACGTAAACACGGTTGGCGCCGGCACGTTGATCGTGCCGCTCTTGCCGAGCACGACCGCGCCGCTCAGCAAATTGGTGCTGCTCTGGACAAGGCCATAGCCGCCCATCAGGAAGGCAACGCCATCGCCCGAGCCCATGAAATTGGCGTTGAGGCTGCACGCGGGGGCAGCGGTGCAATAGCCGCCCGTGGCGGAAGTGACGGGAGCCACGCCGTATAGACCGAAGCGATTGCCTCCATTGTCGTAGATCGTGGTCGCAGGCGTGGCGCTGCCGCCCGCTGTCGAGAAGGCCAGATTGCTCGCCTGCCCGTTCACGGTGAACGCTAGCGTACCGTCATAACCGAATACCGGCGCGGCGCCGAACGCGACGCCGACATTCATTACAAGCCGGCTGTCAGTCACCGCGGGCGGATCGTTATAGGCGACCGCCCCGCCGTTCGGGATGTTGCCCGAAAGCGTCGGTGTTGTAGCCGAGACCACCGTGTAGAGCACACCACCGCTGGTCGGCTTGTTGGTGAGGGGCGGACCAAAAGCGAAGTGCACGCCCTGATTGGCGGTGTAGGTCCGCATGCTGCTTGATGTGCCGAAGGTGCCGTCGCCGAAGCGGCCGATCGCCCAATCGGTGCCGGTGGAGGTCTGATACTCGACCAGCCGCGCCGTGCCGGGCGCACCGAAGAAGCCAAGGTTGAGCGGCCGCCCGTTCGCATCGACACCGATCGAGATCACGCCGGGATCGGGCGAACCACCGCCACCGATGCCCGATAGCGAGAGCGCGACCGTCGGCGTTGCTGCCGGGGTTGGGGTCGGCGCCGGGGTCGGTGTGGGTGTCGGTGTTGGTGTTGGGGTCGGCGTTGGCGTTGGCGTTGGCGTTGGCGTTGGCGTTGGGGTCGGCGTCGGCGTTGGGGTTGGCGTTGGCGTCGGCGTTGGCGTTGGCGTTGGCGTTGGCGTTGGCGTCGGGGTCGGCGTTGGCGTTGGCGTTGGTGTCACCGTCGGGGTTGGCGTTGGCGTGGGGGTCGGTGTGGGCGTCGGTGTGGCAGTCGGAATGAACCCGCCGAAAATGCCGGTCGGAATCACCGGATTGCCGAGCACCGGGACGCCGTTGGCACCGATGAGGCCGGGGATCAGCGACGCATTGTTGAGCAGATCGCGCATCATTTGCTCGATTCCGGCGAGATCGGGCGTGCCGGCAGTCACCGGCTGCGCACCGGCAGTGACGATCGCTGCTGGCGCGCCGCCGGCATCGGCCGAAAAGGCGCGACCGCCGGCAAAATTGCGCGTCTCGCCGCCCGAGGTGACGTTCAACCCTCCCATCATCGCAAAGCCGCTGACCTGGCCGGAATCGCTGACCTGAAGGCTGGCGACCGAACCCAAAGTCGGCAGCGTAACCACGCCGCCACCCGGCGTCAGGATCGTCAGCGGCGTGCCGCCGGTCCCTGCCGTGAACGCGCCCGAAGTGACGATCAGACGGCCCTGTGCATCGACATTGAACTCGGCATCGCCGACGAACGAAACGATCGCGCCGCTATCTAGCCGCAGCTGCGTGACGCCGCCCGTGACCTTCATCGGGCCGCTCAGATCGCCCGGCGTCAGCGTCGCGCCGCCACTCGATGCGGTGGTGAAGATGATCCGCGGGGCCGCCGTTAGCGGCGATGCAAGCGCCAGCGACGAGACAGTCGCGATCAGAATGCGCAGCGAGGTCGATTTCATGTGCTTGCCCCTCAGAATTCGAAGCGGATGCCGGCGGAGCCGGTCACGCGTGAATAGTCGTAAAGACCTATGTTGCTGAAATTGCGCGTGTAAGTGACGCGCGGACGCAGCGCGATCGCATCGGTCAGCTTGATCCGCAGCGAAAGCGATGCATCGACCTGGGTGTCGTCGCGCTTTTTCAGGAACAGCGGCTCGGTGCCGTGATAGCCGCGATGCTCGGCACTCGCGCCGACGAGCAGGGCAAGATCCTTGCCGACCGCGAACTCGCTGCCCGCCTGCCCCGCGACGAACCAATAGCCAAGGTTGCGGGCGCCGGCGCGCACCGTTTCCTCAACACCGCCGCCCACACCGACGAAGCTCGATCGATCGACGTACGTGATCGTGGCGGCATAGCGATTGGCGTCGCGCAGCGGGTCTGTGTCGTAATTGCTGTGGTAATATTGGAGCTGGCCGGACAGCGCGCTGCCCTGTGACAAGCGCTTGGTATATTGCGCGATGGCGCCCAGGCTGGTGCGATAGCCGCTGCGATCGAGCCAGAAGCGCTGCACCTGACCCGATAGCGACACGACATCCTGATTGGCGAGGTTGTGGCTGAGGCCCGCAGTGCCGGTCACGCCCGCCTGATCGAACAGATCGCTCTCGAAATTGTCGCGCCACGAACCGAGTGCGGACGCGTAGAGCTTGGTCTGACGCGAAACGCCGGTCGACCCGCTCAGCCCAGCCTGCAGCTGGTAATAGCCATCATGCATCCGCGTGGCCGGGCCGGTCAGCGTGGCGGGGCCCAGGAATGCGAAGATCGGCAGTGTGATCGAGCTCAGGCCCGTCGCAGTGTTGACGTTGCTGTCATAGCCGATCTCTGCATCGGTGAAGCCGGTAATATCGCTGCCGCCGCCGCTGATCTGCTTGTCATAATCGCGTACCAGCTTGCCGATCCGCTGGCGCACGGGATCGGGCACGGTGGGATCATTATTGACCGTGTTGAACTCCGCCCGCGCAGTATCGATGTCGCCCGCCATCGCATAGACGCGAGCGATCTCGGCACGCGCCTGGGTGTTGTTGGGCTGCACCGCCAGTACGCGCTGGAGCGCCGCAATCGCCTCGGCAAAGCGGCCGCTATCTGCTGCGGCGAGGCCCAGCACATAATCGAAGTCCGGATCGCCCGCGCGCGCGCCGATCTGGGGGGCAAGTAACTGATACGCTGCTTCGGATTTGCCCTGCACCTGCAATGCCATCGCATCGCTGGTGAGGCTGTCCGACTGCGCCATCGCCGGCGCGGCTAGTGCGCACATCATGGCGGCCACACCAGTCATCAAAACGATCCGCAAGTTGCTGCTCCCCCTTAAGATAGGGCGCTCAACTCGCAGGATGGCGGACGGAGCGGCATCCCCCGTTCGGGGTATCCGCCGCCGCAGGTGCCGGTGGGGTACCGGAAACCGGGTATGTCCCGATGCGCAAAGGCCGGGTATCGCTGTGCAGGATGAACCATGTCGCCCGAAGCTATCTCGTCGTCGAAGACATTGCCGAAACGCGCGAATGGCTGGTCGCGAGCGTCGCGCAGGTGTTTGGCGCAGCCGCACATGCCGCTTCTAATTTGGGAGAGGCGCGGGCCTGGCTGCGCAAGCAGGACCCCAAGGAAACCATCCTCGCATTGGTCGATCTGGGGCTGCCTGACGGCAATGGCGCGGACTTTATCGAAGAGGTTGCCGCGCGCTGCGCCAATGCTCTGGTCGTGGTCACCACCGTGTTTGACGACGATGAATCGCTGATGGCGGCGCTGGCGGCGGGCGCGCAGGGCTATCTGCTAAAGGATCAGGACGGGCCCGGCATCGCGCACCGTCTGGCGATGATCGATCATGGCGAAGTGCCGATCTCCCCCGCCATCGCGCGGCGGCTCCTTCAGCGCTTCCGCGCCGACGAGCCGAGCCACGCCTCGCTCTCGCCCCGCGAAACCGAAGTGCTGCGCCTGATCGGGCGCGGGCTGAAATCTGCGGAAGTCGCCGGGGTGCTGGCGATCAGCCCGCAAACCGTGACCACCCACGTCAAGACTATCTATCGAAAGCTGGAAATCACGTCGCGCGCGGAAGCTGCGCTGGAGGCCCATAAACGCGGGCTCACCTGACCGGAATTCAGACGAAAGCGCTCCACGCGGCTGCGCCGATTGCGGCCCAGGCGAGCACGCTGCCCCCGATCAGCCCGAACAGGGTCATGGCCCGCAAAGCCGGGACGGCATCGCTCGGCTCTTCAACGGTGGAAAAAATCATGCGCGCAAATGCGCTCGCGGGCATCGCACCAGCAGGAGCATTATAAGCAACATTGGATTCAGATCGCGCGTGCGATGCCATGTCCATTCCTATCCACCGGCAGTGCCTGAAGCGCCCATTCGCACGCCAAGCATTAACAGACGCTAAATGGTTAATGCCCGGATGAGTTGCAGAGCAGTCCAGGAATATGGGCGGACGCCCCTGCAGGCGCAGCAAGAAGGGCTGGCTTTCGGCGTTGAGCGGCGTGATGGAGGCTAGCCTTCCACGGATGGTTACGTGGCATGGTAACTATTGCCTTAACCACAATTTGCTGTGGCGCGGCGTATTCCTTAGAAAATGCGCTCGGGAATCCGGACGATGTCACCCGGCATGATCACCGAATTCGGCCCTAGCATGATCTCCTTTTTCTCAGGATCACTGGCGCGGATGACATATGCTTTGTCTTTCTTGCCGCGATAGGTGTAGCCGCCCGCAAGAACGATGGCGTTCAACACGGTCATGCCCGACACGAACGGGTATTTCCCCGGTTCCTTGACTTCGCCGAGCACGTAAAAGGGGCGGTAGTTGAGCACTTCGAGCGCGATCGACGGGTTCACCATATACCCGTCTTTCAGCCTGGCCTCGACCACGCCCTTTACTTCCGGCAGCGTTTTGCCCGCGGCACTGATCGTACCGATCAGCTGGATCGAGAGATTGCCCGAGCCATCGACCTCATACTCGCCCGAAAGCGTGTCTTCATTATAGACCGTCAGCCGCACCTTATCGCCGGATCCGAGGCGATACGCCCCATCCGCGACACCGGCAGCCGCACTCTCCTGTGCAAGCGCAGGCTGCGCCGCCGTCAGGAAAACCAAAAGCATCAGGCTGAAGAATCGAGCACAATTACGAAGCATAATGTGGAATCCCTTGGCGCCACAGGGTGGACCTAGGTATAACTCGACTCCACCCCATGGCCCAAAGTTTTTTTCCCCGCTTCTGGAACACTGGACGGGCAGCCAAGCAGCACGCGCTTCCCGAAGGACTGCGCGTCTATGCGGTCGGCGACGTTCATGGCCGGTTCGATTGCCTTGAGCGGCTGGAGGCGCGCATCGCGCGGCATGAGGCAAATGCTGGCGCCGCCGACGAAACGCTGGTGATTTTTCTGGGGGACTATATCGATCGCGGCCCCGCATCGCGCGAAGTGGTCAAGCACCTGTCCCGCGGACAATTCGCCGGGTTGTCAACGCGGTACCTGCTCGGCAATCACGAAGACGCCATGCTGGGATTCCTCGATGATCCCGCCAGCCATGTCGAGTGGCTGAACTATGGCGGCATGGCGACCCTTGCCAGCTATGGCGTGCGCGCACCGGGAGGCATGGAGAGCGCAAATCTCGCTGCGATGCAGCAAGGATTAGCCGATGCCGTTCCCTACGCGCACCTCCAGTTTCTGCGCGACCTCGAGCTTTGGATCGAGCTTGGTGACTATCTATTTGTCCATGCCGGCATTCGCCCGGGGCTGGAGTTGAAAGTCCAGCGCCGCATGGATTTACTGACGATTCGTGAGCCTTTTCTAAGCACAAAAGCGAAACTTCCGTGGCGCGTAGTCCATGGCCACACAGTTCTGCCTCAAGCTATTCTCGGACAGTATCGCATTTCGCTCGACACGGGAGCCTATGCTACGGGAAGGCTAAGTTGCGCCGTGATTCAGGGCGATAGCGCAGTATTGCTTGATTGAAATTACGATCAACGAGCCAACGAGCCTATAGCTCGTTAATAAACTACTATGTAGCTGCATTGCGGCATGATATGTATCGCCGACCGAAACGAGTCGACAGACTCCACGGAAGGGCAGAAAATGGGGAATCATATCAAGTTGGTCGCATTGGCGACGCTTGCGATGGCTGGCTCGGCGGGCGCAGCTTTTAGTGCGGACAAGGCGCCGGCGGCAGTCGCGGTTCAAGCCCAGGATCTGACGACACCGGAGGGCGTGGCCGCTGCGATCGCCACCGCAACCCCGGATACTATTGCTGCGATCGTCGCCACGGCGGTCAGGAATCTGCCGGGCAGTGCAGCGTCGATCGTGTCGCAGGCCGCAAAGGCGCAGCCGAGCATGGCCGGCCAGATCGCTTCGGCGGCGGTGGGCGCGGGCGCTGACGGTGCCACCATGGTTGCGGTAGCGGCTCAGGCTTCGGGCCAGTCGATCAATTCGATCGCGAGCACTGTCTCTGCGGGTAATCCGGGCGCCGGTTCGGCAGGGGAACTCGCTAGCGCAGCATCCAGTGTCGATCTGGCGTCAATCCCTACCGATTCGACCCCGAACGGCTCGCTCTCGCAGGAAAATACGCAGCTCGGGCAGGCTGATGCACCGACGGGGGAACTCGGACTGTCCACCACGGGAGACAGCTCGCAAAACGGCAGCGGTACGGGCACAGAGTCCGCTTCCACGGTTGCAGCGAATAACAATGGTGTCGGCCCGAACGGCTCCGGTCCACAAACCAGCCCGACCTGAAACGCTTTCGGGGAGCTTGTAAGGCGAGGTAAGCGTCAACAACGGCGCTATCTGGCTTGAAATCGAAATATTGGGGGATCTATGCGCACGACTGCTCGGTTCGTGTTTTCGACGATGGCGTCGATAACGGCACTCACTTACGGCGCGCCGGTCATGGCGCAGACCGTGGGCTCCGTCCCGCCGACCGTCAACGATACGACGCAGAGTCGAACCGCGCTCCCCAATACGGCGGCGGACAATACGGATTATGAACCGGTCGGTGCCCGCTTCGGATCGTTCATGCTGTATCCGAAAGTCGAAACCAGCCTGATCTATAACGACAATATCTACGCGCTCGCGAACAAGACCGACGATTTCATCTCGAAGATTTCGCCGTCGATCGATTTCCGCGGCGATATGGGCGTTGCGACCGCGGCGCTGCGCGCGTCGGTCGATCATTACGAATATTGGGAAGCCAGCCGCGAAAGCCGCACCGATTGGAGCGTTGGAGCGAACGCTTCGATCGAGGCCAAGCGCGGAACGTTCTTTTACGGCGCCGGCGGCTTTAGCCGTGCACACGAAGATCGCGGCGATCCCAACGCGGTCTACACCGATCGCCGCCCAACCGAGTACAGCCTGACGGAAGGCGGCGCGGGGTTCTCGACGACCTTAACGCGCGCCAAGTTCGGCCTCGACGCTTCGTATCGCAACTTCGATTACCGTGACAATCAGCAGTTGAACGGTTTCATCACCAACAATGACGATCGCGATAAGGGTGTTGCCCGCATCGCCGGCCGCGCCGGTTTCGAATTTTCGCCCGGTTACAGTCTGCTTGCCCGCCTGAGCTATGAAACGGTCAATTATCGCCTCGCGCTCGACGATGCCGGCTTCGATCGTGAATCGCATGGCTGGCGCGGGACGATCGGTGTAAACTTCGAACTCAGCAATTTGCTCGAGGGCGAAATCTGGGGCGGCTATCTGACGCGCAGCTATGACGATGCGCGCTTCCCGAAGATTGAAAGCGCGGTGTTCGGCTCATCTCTGACCTGGCACCCAACCCCGATGACCGCGATCAAGCTCAACGTGGATCGCAATGTCAACGAAACCCAGTTTCCCGGCTATCGCGGCTTTCTGTCTACTACGGGCGCGCTGGGCATCGAGCATGAGTTTCTTCCGAACCTCAAATTCTCGGCCGAAGGACGCTACGGCAAGGATACCTACAAGCTGGCGACCGGCGCGGCGATTGGCCCCCGCAGCGATGACAATTATGCGGCCAACGCGTCGATTAAATATCTGGTCACCCGCAACGTCTACGCGAAGGCCTCTTATGATTGGTCGAAGCGCTCGACGGACTCGAATTTCCCAGGAATCGAGTTCAGCCGCAATCGCGTCAGCGCGACGATCGGTCTCCAGTTCTAGGCCGGTCGGCTACGTGATGTTCAGGTGATTTTATGATGTACAACGCCGCGGATAGCGGGCCGAACAATCCATTGGCCCCGCGCGGCAATCTGGATTTCGACGACGAGGACGGCGGGATCGATCTCAGCGGCTTGATGCTGTTCCTCAAACGCCGCTGGAAGCTGATTATCGGTACCGCAACGCTGATCGCGGTGATCGCTGCGCTGGCGCTGATGCAGATGACGCCGCGCTATACGGCTACCGCATCGGTTGCAGTACAGAATCAGAAGCAGCAGGTCGTCAATATCCAGGACGTCATGTCGGGCATGACTCCTGACGCTGCGACCATGGAAACCCAGGCTGCGATCCTCCGCTCGGACTTGCTGGCGGTGAAACTGGTCGAGCAGTTGCGGCTGAACCAGAAGCCGGAATTCAATCCCGAACTCGCCGAAGCTGCAAAGAAGTTCTCGCTGTTCGATCCCGGCAGCTGGTGGGGTACGCCCGCGAAGAAGCCGGATGCCGCCAAGCGCACACCCGAACAGCTGCACGCCGCGATCCTTGGCAAGGCGATGAATTCGATCAGCGTTGCCGCTGTGCCGCGCTCGTTCCTGCTGACCATTACCGCCACTTCGGAAGATCCCAAGACGGCGGCCGACATGGCCAGCAAGCTCGCCGACATTTACATCACCGACGGCATCGACGCGAAATATGAAGCGACGCGGCGCGCATCCGAATATCTGACAAAGCGCGTTGCCGAACTGCGCGGGCAAGCGGTCGCGACCGATCAGGCTGCCGAAGTCTATCGGTCGCGTGCCGGCCTTATCGGCTCGGATACCGGCAGCACGATCGCCGGCCAGCAGATGTCCGAGCTCAATTCGCAGCTCGTCGCCGCGCGTGCCGAACGCGCCGCCAAGGAAGCCCAGCTTAACCAGATACGTTCGCTTAGCGCCGGCGGTGGCGATGGCGGCATCGAAGCATCGGGCGCGATCCTCAATTCCGCACTTATCCAGCGCCTGCGTGAGCAAGAAAGCGAAGTCGTCCGCAAGCTTGCAGAATTGCAGGCCACCTATGGCGAGCGCCACCCGCGGATCATCAACGCCAATGCGGAATTGCGCGATCTGCGCAGCAAGATTGGCGAAGAAGTGCGTCGTGTGGCCGCATCGACCGCCAACGACGTGCAGATCGCGCGCGCACGCGAATCCACGCTCGCATCGAGCCTTGGCCGGCTTGAAGGAACAGTCAGCAGCGGCGGACAAGCCAGCGTGCGATTGCGCGAGCTGACCCGCGAATCCGACGCGACCAAATCAGTCTACGAAGTCTTTCTCAACCGGCTGAAGGAAACCAACCAGCAAGTTGAGCTGCAGACCGCCGATGCCCGCATCGTAACGGAGGCACAAATTCCCAGCGGCGCTTCGTTCCCCAAATTCGGCATGTCGATGGCGGCAGCGATGGCGCTGGGCCTGCTTGTCGGCCTGGCGCTCGCTGCAATTCTTGAGCGGCTCGACAACACCATCCGCAGCGCCGAATTGGTGGAGCGCATGGGCGGCGGCGCGGCACTCTCGTTCATTCCAGTGAGCAAGGGCGCGTTCCGCAGGCCTGAAGACGTGGTCATCGATCGGCCCGATGCGATGGTACCGGAAGCGTTGCGCACGCTCCGCAGCGCCCTGACGCTTTCGGATGTCGATAATCCCCCCAAGGTGATCATGCTGTCGTCTTCGGTGCCCGGCGAAGGCAAGACGTTTACCAGCCTCGGCCTTGCCCGCGTTTCGGCGCAGTCGGGCGCACGCACGATCCTGGTCGATGCCGATATGCGCCATCCGCGTGTGCACAAGGCGCTTGGCTGCAAGAACGAACATGGCCTGGTGCAGGTTCTGAGCGGCCAGATTTCGCTCGATGAGGCGCTGTATCTCGACGAAGCGACCGGGCTGTACGTGCTGACCGCAGGCCATGGCGCCGCCAATCCGCCAGACATGCTGCGGTCCGAGCATATGGCGCAGCTCGTCGCGCAGTTGCGCGCACGCTACGACTTCGTCGTATTCGATTGCCCGCCCTTCGCGCCGCTGACGGATAGCCAGGTCATCTCGCGTCTGGTTGATAAGATGCTGCTGGTGGTACGCTGGGGCTCGACGCCGGTTCCGGTCGTCCAGAACACGATCAAGCAAATCCAGCGCGTGGGTGCGCCGCTCGTCGGCTCCGTGCTCAGCCAGGTCGATTTCACCCGTCACGCCAAATATGGATATGGCGACTACGGGTACCATTATTCGAAGTATAAGGGCTATTATGGATCGGCGACCTAGCGCGGTCGCAGCCACGCTGATCGCGATTCCCGCTTTGTTGCTGGCGGGCCTGTCGCTCGTTTCCGCCCGTGCGGCGTTCATGACCCTGGGTGCCGACGCCACGCTGGAGGAAGTGCGGATCGGCGGAAAGCCCGGGGCCGAACGACTGACCGCCGCCGCAAACGCCAATTTATCCGCGGCCAAATGGTTCGAATCCGCGCGCTACAACACGCTGGCCGCAAGCGCATTGTTCGCCGCGGCCAGTGAAGGTGCCAAGGTTGCGCCCGGCGACGTAGAGCGTCCGCTCCGCGACGCACTGCGCATCTCGCCGGCCTCGCCCTATAATTGGTCGCGCCTTGCGTGGCTGCGCTATCAGGCCGGCGACACCAAAGCGGCTGCAGCGGCATGGCAGATGTCGGTCTTCACCGGTCGCTACAAGCCGCCAATCGCCTTTACCCGTCTAGAACTGGGCCTGAAGTTGCGGGCAATGCGGGATCCGCTGATTGAAGAAGAAGTACGCGATCAGATCATCCTTGCCGCGCGCAGCGATGCGAATGGCCTGGCCCGTTTCGCCAATCGCACCGGCGCACACGCGCTGATCCGCTTCGTGCTCGCCCGAGACAATGAGGCGAGCGAAAAATACGAGACCGCAAACAAGAGCATCCAAAACCAGATCGCCATCCGCGCCCGGGCGGCCGCGAAATGAACCGCTGGGTCTGGACTTTATTCCTGGCGCTGATCGTCCTGTTGCCGTTGCCCTTCGGCACATTCCGGCCATGGTCGTGGAGCCTCGCCGGTATCATCGTGTCACTGCTCCTGCTCACTTGGGCGGGATCGGTTGCGACTGGCCGGCTGGCGCTGTTTTGGCGCAACAGCCTGTGGGTGCCTGCCCTGCTGTTTGCCGGTGTAGTGATCTGGATCGCAGTGCAGTCGCTGATGCCAGTGTCGCCCGCACAAGCGCACCCCTTGTGGCAACTCGCTGGCACTGCGCTGAGCACCCCGCTTACCGGTTATATCAGCGCATCGCCCGAAGATGGCGTGGCATTGCTCCTGCGCCTGTTGAGCGGTGCCGGCTGTTTCTGGCTGGCGCTGCAATATGGCCATGACCGCGACCGCGCATGGCAATTGGTCACCTGGTTCGGCTTCGCGGCAGCATTCTATTCGGCCTATGGCCTGCTCAATTTCCTCACCGGCAACCAGCTGCTGCTATTCTATACGCGCTGGGGTTATCTGGAGGACGTGACCGGCACGTTCGTCAACCGCAACACCTATGCCACCTATGCCGGCATGGGCATTCTTGCGCTGACGATCCTGTTCGTCCGCGCTTTTCGTGCGCGCTGGCGGATCGGCGATGCGGGGCTGAGTTGGCTGGGCCGCCATGTCGAGGCGCTGGGCGGGCGCGTGAGCGTGCTGCTCGGCCTAACCCTGGTGACGGCGATGGCATTGCTCCAAAGCCATTCGCGCATGGGCTTCGTCGCATCCGTGGCCGGATTGGGCGCCTTGCTGCTCTTGCTGCGCTTGCGCGGCATTTTGCGCGGCTGGATTGCCCCGGCGATCATCGCAGTCGCAGCCATCTTCATCCTGTTCCTCAGCGGTGGATCGACGCTCGACCGGATTTCCGCTGGCAGTGCAAGCGGGCGCCCCGAACTGATCGCAACCACGCAACAAGCAATCCAGTCCGCCCCCATGCTGGGCAGCGGCTATGGATCGTTCAACAATGTCTTCCAGATGTATCGTGACCTGACGCTGCCGGGGGGCGAGTATCATATGGCGCACAGCACCTATCTGGAGCTTGCGTTCGGTCTCGGCATTGTAGTAATCCTCGCGGTAGATGAACATTACAAC
>JAZKJE010000019.1:92398-105189 GCA_040384525.1 Pseudomonadota bacterium | reverse complement strand
GGCCGCAGCCTTGCTCCTCGCTATATTGTGGCTCGCTTTGACTTGTCTGATCGGCGTGTTCCGCCGCAGTCGCGATGAAGATCTGCCGGCTTTGGGATTTGCGGTCGTGTTGCTGGTCGCGGTCCATTCGCTGCTCGATTTCAGCGCGCAGATTCCCGGCGTTGGCTATTCGATGCTGGCGCTGCTCGGCATTGGTGTGGCGCAGGCTTTTCCCACGATAATGCCCAAATATGAGCGCGGCGCCGATTAGCTAATTGCGATCCCAGCGCGACAGCAGCGTATCGATCGTGGCCGGTGTGCTCTCGCGGACCGAGGCGGGCGTAACCGAGAAATTCGGCACCGGCATCGGTTGCACCGATCCCGAAGGAAAGCCGAACACGCGCGCCGCCTCATTATGCGGATGATGCGGCGCCTCTGCGAGCGCGAGCACCGGCGTGACGCAGGCATCTGCTCCTTCGAAATGCACCTCCCATGCATCGCGGGTGCGCGAGGCGAAAATCGCGGCGAACACCGTCGTCATGTCGCCCCAGCCCGCGCGATCATATTGGGAGAAGCGGTCCTTCGCGATGCCCAGGCGATCGCACAAAGCGGCAAACTGGCCGGGCTCGAGCGCGCCCACGGCAATGTATCGGGCGTCGGAGCACGAATAGCAGCGATAGAAGGGCGCGCCGCCGTCGGTCATGTTGGCAGCGCGGCGATCGGGCCAATGCCCGCTGGCGTGCAGCGAGTAATACATCGACATCAAAGCCGCCGCCCCGCCGAGCTTGCTGACATCGACCACCTGCCCCTGCCCGCTGTCGCGCGCGCGAAACACCGCCGCGATCAGGCCCATCGCCATCATCAAGCCACCGCCGGCAAAATCCGCGAGCAGCGCCAGCGGCGGGATCGGTGCACCGGCCGGCCCGATCGCGTGCAGCGCACCGCTGATCGCGAGATAATTGATGTCGGTGCCCTGCATGCCCGCAAACGGGCCTTCGCGGCCCCAGCCCGAAAGACGGCAATATGCGAGCGCGGGATTACGCTCCAGGCACTGCTCGGGTCCCAATCCAAGCTTCTCCATGATGCCGGGAGCAAAGCCTTCCACCAGCGCATCGGCGCGCTCGACCAGCGCGACCGCCGCCGCGCGGCCAGCATGCGTTGAGAGATCGAGCGTCAATTCCATCCGCCCGCGATACAGCGACGGGATCATGGCGCCTGCGTCTGGCCCACCGCGGCGAACCCGCACCACGTCTGCGCCCATATCGGCCAGCACCATCCCCGTAAGCGGCACCGTGTCGCGGGATTCAAATTCAAGGATGCGCAAGCCAGAAAGCGGCCCGCTCGCCTGCTCAACCATTCTCTGAATTTTCCCCCGAACCACCGTTACGGATGATTCGCGTAAGGGGAAAGCGAGCACATCGCTCGCACCGTCCGCTTCTAGTACGCGTTCGGGTGCCAGATGACCTTCAGCGTCGCCGCGACAATCTTTACATCGCGCCACAAGGACCAGCCCGAAAGATACTCCAGATCCGATTGCACGCGGCTGATCAGATCGCCGGCATTGGCGGTGGCACCACGAAATCCGCGCACTTGTGCCAGCCCCGTCAGGCCCGGCTTGGCCGCGTGCCGAACCCAGTATCGATTATCGATTTCCCAGAACAATTCGTTGCCCGCGGTAGAGGCCAGCGCGTGCGGACGTGGCCCAACCACGCTCATATCGCCCTTCAGCACGTTGAATAATTGCGGAAGCTCATCGATGCTGGTCTTGCGCAGGAATCTGCCCAGCCGCGTCACCCGCTCGTCGCCCCGCGACGCCGATACGCGGCCATCGCTATCGCTTCGCTCAAGCTGCATGCTGCGAAACTTATACATGTCGAAAAGCCGGTTGCCCTGCCCGATCCGCTTTTGCTTGAAGAAGATCGGCCCGCCATCGTCGAACTTGATCAGCAATGCGACCACCCCGACAACGATCAGGAACACCGGCAATACCGCCAGCAGCAGCAGCAGATCGAACATGCGCTTGATGATCTTGTCGCTCGTGCTCAGGGGGCCGCGCCCGATAATCGCGGTCAGGCGCCCGTCATAGCTGTCGGTCGAAAGCACACCCAATTCCTCGACCTCGGGAATGAGAACTTCGACGCTGACGCCCAGCCCCTTGGTCGCTGCGGCCCAGGCCGCCCGCGATGCAGGCTCGCAGGCGATGACCACGCGATCGGCCTGCCCGAAAATCTGACCGAGCCGATCGAGCATCTGCGGGCTGTCCAGCCGCGGATGCAATCCCATTGCACGCGCGTTGATCACGCGCTCGCCGTGCTTGGGGAGGAACATCGCACCGTCGCACAGCACCAGATGTTCAACCACACCGCCGCGCAGCAACACCCTGCCCGCGCGATCGATCAGCAACCGGAATATAATTGTGAGGAAGGCGGATCCGGCAAGGCCGATGATCAAGACGAGGCGCGAATAATCCGAGCTGATCTTGAGCGCATACCCCACGCCCAGCACCACCGCGACAGTCAATGCCAGCGTCGACAGCGCACGACGGACACTCAGGGTTCGCCGCTCAAGGCATTGCAAGGAGAAGGCCTGATTGTAGAAGCCCAGCAATAGATAAAGCGGCACCAGGCCCAAAAGCATTTCCTGCACCGATGCATCGAACGGCGTGCCAAGGCGAAGGATCGCCGCCACAGCTATTCCGATAACGATCGCCAGTACATCCGCCGCGGCCAGCAACGCATATAATTGCACGCGAAGGAGCGCCTTCGACATCATACGGCGCACATCTTTGGGACTGCCACGATCAAAAATATGATCGTCAGTCGACATGCCTTCCGGAAGGTCTTTCCCCTCGGTCATGTACGAAATACTTGCCCCTATTCGCCACGGATCCCGTGAACTGCCCCGAGTCGATATACCGCACTGCGCAAGTTTAGAGGAGTCACACACCAAATTCTTTTCGTCCAGTTGAGACAGGCGCTGTGAAACCGGTTGGTGGAAACTGGATAAAATTCGTATAGGGACACCATTAACTGATCGCGATCGATGATCGCAGTGATGTCGCGCCGCAGCATTTTCAATGGCGGAGAGTATCCCTGGGGGCAGAGATGACGAGCGCCTTTGTAAAATTTAACGACTGGAAAGGCGTCATCGCTGCGCATGCCGCGACGCTGAAGGTCGTCATCGCAGCACGCGCCGAAGCGCTGGGGGAGCGTGGCCGCACGCTAATTCAGAACATCAAGATGATGGATCGCCGGACGGTACTGCTCAATGCCGGCTTTGGTGTGCTGCTGCTTATCGGCATCAGCATCATCGCTTATGTCTCGCTGCGTCATGTCACCGGCCAGGCGCAGCAGCCCGCAACCGCGCCCGCTGCGCAACAGGTAGCCGGCCAGGAAGAGCCGATGCCGGTGGTCGAACCGACGATACTGATGCCGACGGATCCGGATTCGGCGCGCAAGATCAACGCCGCTGTAGCTTTTTCGACCGCGCCCAACCCTGCGGCTGCACCCTATAAATCCGTTGAGATCGGTGACGATCTCGAGCGCTCTGTCGCGTGCCTGGCGACAGCGATGATATTCGAAGCCGGCGACGATGCCGAGGGTGAACGCTCGGTCGGTCAGGTGGTGCTGAACCGGGTGCACCACCCCGCATTTCCCAACACAGTCTGCGGCGTGGTCTTCCAGGGTTCGGAGCGCAAAACGGGCTGCCAGTTCAGCTTCACCTGCGATGGCTCGATGACTCGCCGCTCGCCCAGGCCCGAAGTGTGGCTTCGGGCGCAGGAATTGGCAAAGCAGGCGCTTAACGGCGCAGTCTTCGCGCAGGTCGGCACCGCGACGCATTACCACACCGATTGGGTGGTCCCTTACTGGAGCTCGAGCCTGGACAAGATCACAGCGGTGAAGACGCACTTGTTCTTCCGCTGGAAAGGCTGGTGGGGCACGCCGCCTGCATTCCGCCAGGTGCCGGCAATCGAAGCACCGATCGTCCCGGCGCTTGCCGACTTCTCTGATGTGCACAAGACGCCCGAGACGCTGGCCGCTTTGCGCATGGCGAAAGCGCTTGAGACCATGGCGATCCGCCGCGAAGGCAATGCATTCCTGATCGGCTGGGATGCTGATGCCTCGCTCGAAATCCTGCCCCAGCTGGCTTCGACTTTGTGCGGCCCCAGCCCCGATTGCTTCGTCATCGGCTGGCCGGGCGGCATGAAGGCGTTGCCCGAAATCGGAAAGCATCACGCAGCGCTGATGCGCGCGTCTTTCCTGTATCAGCCGGGCATAGGCGTGGCGCCGGGCCGGGCATTGTGGAACTGCAAGGCGCTGAAGCGCCCCGGCCTGGAATGCCTGACTCCGCGCGATCTTGCCGCAGTGAAAATCGTCCCCACAGTGGATCTCGCGCTATTGCCCCCGATGACTTCGTTGATAGACTCCCTGCCAACGCCGGAGCCGATGCCGGTTGAGAGCGAAGCATCCACGCCCGCACCGGAGGTGGCCGAGGCCAAGCCGGTTGCAGCCCCCACCCCCGTCGAACGCGTACTCATGCCGACCCGCAAACGGCGCGACCCGTGCGCGGCAATGCGCGGCGTGGCGGCTGCGGACCGGATCGGGCCGTGCAAATAGCAGTTTCTAAGCGGGATCAAGCCGCGGCAAAGCGGGGATGATTGGCGCGAAATCGAGCCCCCTCCCATCAGCGCGCGCTGCGTCGCGATGAGGTGCCCGCCTACGAGTATAGCGAATTGGGGAACAGGATTTTTAATAGGACAGGCGCGATTGCGTTCGTGGAAAAGCGCTCCCGGTAGCGCGCGCGAGCGGCGGTTTGCATCGATGCTTCCATCGCCGGGTCTTCGAGCACGTTTACTATTGTTTGTGCCGACGCAAGAGCGTCCTCCGACAGGAATGAGCCCTGTCTACCGTTGTCGATTATTTCGGGAATGCCGCCCACCGGCAGCGCAAAAACCAACCGGCCATGCGCCAGTCCCTCGATAAGGGCGATCGGCAAATTCTCGATCCTCGAGGTGTGAATTAATGCACGGTGCGACGGAATCAGCAGGTGCGCGCTCGTTCGATGGCCAGCGAAATGAACCGCATCTGACAGGCCCAATGCTACCGCCTTGGCTTCGAGAGCCTGACGATCAAGACCATCCCCGACGATGGTGAGCGTATAGCCATGCCCGAGCTTGGTGCAGGCTGCCAGGATGTCGAGCAACAGCGACTGGTTTTTGCGCGGCTCCAACGTTCCGATGGCGATCAGATCGCGCTCCGGAACAGGCGCAGGTGAAGCCGGATCGCTCTCAAGGAAGTTGTAAACGAGATGCGATTTGCCCATCAGGTGCGCGGCGCGGTGCAACACGTGCTTCTTCATATAATCGGAAACGAAGACAATGGCGTCGGCCGCATCGAGAGACGCGCTTTCCCGTTCACGCGTGACATTCCATAACTTTCCCCCAGGCCGCGTCCGCCCGCGCTCGACCAGTTCCTCCGCTTCGGAATGGTTGAAGTGCACCACCTTCACCAACCGGGCGGACGTGGCGTAGCGCTCTCGCGCCACGATCGCGCTGCTCAGCGAATCCTGCGCGTAGAATGTAAGCTCTCGCCCCCTAGCAACACGAAGTAGCGCCTTCACGCGTGAACGAATAACGAGTGCATTGAATCGTTGATCGATTAGGAACCGTTTCTCAAGCCCGACGAATTTCCCAACGGTTTTTCTCAGCAGTTTTTGGATAATAGCAGCGAATGAGCGCGCCCCATGTGGATGAATTCGCAGCACATCAATGCCTTTGTCGGAAGCGAGCCTTTCAACCGCCAGAAAATGCGTCTCAACACCCGTTGGACCGTTGCCATCCAAATACGACACGATAGCCAGCAATGGCGGTGGCGATATTGTCTTAGCCACGCGGAGTCAGCCAGCGACAGAAAGGAACAGGGATTACGTCGCTTTTCAAAATCAGCGCTCCCAACGCACTGCGCATCAATGAGCCTCGCAAGCAGAATGCAGCAAATGCCGAACCGAGGCCCGCAGCCGTTATGACAAAAAGCAGCCGCCACCCCACCGAAAGCGATCCCGCAGAATAATCCGCCAGCCTGGCCGACACAGCGGCGGCGACGGCAACTATAAGTGGCGCTATTATAGCTTGTGCTACTTCTTTCCAGCCAAACTGAACCGATGACTGAAGTGCGTAGCTTAGCAGGCACATCCTGATGAAATAGACCAGCACCACCGTCCACGCCATCGCCACCAGCGAGATATGCGCTACGCCGTATATGGCAGGCACCATCATCAGCACTGAAAGCCATTGCGCTTTGACCTCCTTGTCAACGCGCCCGATCCCCATCAACACCGGGCCGATAAAAGCAAGTATGCCATTGATCGCCATTGCAACGCATAGGGGGGTGAGCAGTGCGGCGGTTTGCTCCCACTGTTTCCCGTACAGCGCCAAGATCACGGTGTCGCTAGCAGCGGCAACAGCCAGCAATACCGACCCGGAAAGCAGGACGAACAACCCAACGCAGGCAAGTAGCCCGCTTCGTAGAGCTTCATGGTTGTCTTGCGCGCGGGAGGCGCTCGCAAACAACACACCCTGCATTCCACCGACCACTGCACCCATCGGCACGCCAGCCAGATTTTGGGCGCGATTATAGAAACCCAACGGCGTAGCGCCATTGACGTGGCCGACAATCAGCGCATCCGAATTGCTCAAGAACCAGCTGCTGATATTGGCAGAGATAACCAACCCGCCGAAGCGAAACAGATCACCGCGCCCACCGCGAAGGCTAAACCGGTGCAGCCCGCCGACCATGAACACGGCAATGACCGTGGACATGCCAGTCTGGACCAATTGCGCTGCCACCAGGCTCCACACACCATAGCCGTAAAATGCCATCGGCAGGCCAATTGCGGCATAACCAACCAAGTAGCTGATGATCGCGCCGAGCTGTAATGCCTTGAACCTAAGCTCTCGACCGAGCAGCGCCGCTGCGGTCTGCCCGATTGCGCGCAGCACGAACATCCATGCCATCGCCCCGACAACCGGCGCCGCGGCGGGTTCGCCAAAAAAGCCGGCGATCGGCCCTGCTGCAACGAGGACCAAGCCGGTCATTGCCGCACCAATCGCGATCTGCATCGTAAATACGAAATCGACATCGCCGCGCGCAATCTCGCGGCTCTGGATAATTGCTGAATTAAAACCGAAATCGACAAACAACTGACCAAGCCCGATCAGCAGCATCGCAATTGCGACTAACCCGAACGCCTGCGGGCCCAACAGCCGCGCCAAAATCACACCTATCGTGAACTGCAGCAGCAGCCGCGCCGTGTTGCCAGCGTAGTTCCACAACGCGGCATGAGCGCTGCGCTGGGTGAGCGACGCCACCGCTAGCCCGCTTCGGCTAGGATGTGGCGATAGATCGAAGCATATTGATCGGTCACCACGTCTACTGAGAAGCGCCTAACCGCGTCGGCACGACCCTCCTGCTGCATCCGCGCATACAACTCTGGATCAGACAATAGCTGAATGGCGGCGGCGGCAATGTCATCCGGCTGTTCGATATTGACCAGCCTGCCGCCGGCATTGCCCACGACGTAGCTGACGCCGCCCGAATTGGCCCCTGCTACCACAGGCACACCGCGCATTTTGGCTTCTCCTAATGCAACCGGGCAGGCCTCAATTCGCGAAGGATGTACTAATAACGTGGCTTCATCCTCCAGGAACTGCATCAGATCACTATGCGGAACATTGCCGTGATAGACGACTCCCTCACCTGCGCCGCCAAGAGCGCCATCCTCTTCCAGCCCCGGCCCGAACAGATGCAGTTCCACGTTCGGAAAACGCGCGCGTATCTGTGGGAAGGCAGAGAGGCTGGCCCTAACATTCTTCACTCTAGCGCTATTACCGATGGTAACAATCTTGATCGTCTCAACTGATTTGGCAGCACATTTTGCGAGCATTATCGGATTGGGCACGACGTGGACATCGCCGAAATAGCCATATTGCCAAGCCTTTCTTGCCACGAAAGGAGCGACCGCTGTGACGTGCTTCAAGCGCAGCATCACGCGATACTTCATTAGCAAGCGCATGAACCGATAGGCGTCCCGAAAGATGAAAAGACAGTTCCAGCCCAGATCGTGCATCGTCGCGATCATTGGCCGCCCACTTCGGATCGCCGCCTCCGCATATTCGTAGGTCCAGTGGGCGTGGATTATGTCTGCATCTGACTGACGCATAACTGCTTCCAGATGCCGGATTTCCACAGCGAACAAATCGCGCGACCTTACGCGTGCGCGGTATCTAGGAGCACCACGTACTGGGCAAAAGGTGAGCTTGAGAGGGCCTCGGTGGTAAACCTTCGTCTGCGACACGTCGGGGTCCAACGTGACGATTTCGACTTGATGGCCTGCTCTAATAAGCCCGGCTGCCAGCGGAGCGATCGGCGTCTGCGCGGTGGCGGCAGGCAGACCCGTCAGATCGATACCAGTAGCGGCGCCCAGCGCCGCAGTTTCCAGCGGGCCCGCAAGAAGGACTTTCATCTGGCCATTTCCTAACTGGGCATTCGCAGCAACTTTGCCGGATTCCCGCCGACAACGCTGCGCGCCGGCACGTCGGACACTACCACGCTGCCCGCCGCGACGATTGCTCCGTCGCCGATCGTCACGCCCTTGGTCACGATCGCGCGCGCGCCGATAAAGACATCATCCCCGATGATCGTCGGGCGGCTGATCGCGGGCCAATCGGGCGCGGCATAGCGCCGCCCCTCCGGCGCATGATTGTGGAAATCGGTGTCGAACACCATCGCATCGGCGCCGAACAGGCAGCGCGCGCCGATCCGCACTTCGATCGCCGCGCAGATCGATGTGCCGCTAAAGCCGCAATCGTCTCCGATTACGATCCGCGCCTGTGGAGTCAGGCAGCGCAGCACCACCGGGTGCGAAACGCCCAGCGCAGTTCCGGTGCTGTGACTGGTCATCACCACGCGGTCGCCAATCGTGAATAAGGAACCCGGCGCGCATTGCACGATCGGCAGCCCCACGCACCGCAGATCGCGACCCACCGTGCCGAGCCCGCGCATGCGCTGGCGAGCGACAATAGTGGACCAGCGTGACTGCAAGCCAAGCAACTTGTTTGACAGGAACCGTCGCATCAGCGCCGCCGCCAGGGCAGGACCAGCCAGCGATACGGGAGTATGAAGTGTAGTGGCCACCATCGGCCCGAATGCCGCCGCGTCATCCGCCACCAGCTTTTGAAGGGCAGGCCATGATGGGTGTTCACCTTCCGCCAATTATGGATCGCCGACGTGCCGGGCGCGCCATAGCCCTTGGTTCGCTTTGTATCATTCGCCGCGCAGTGGCCAAGCGTGCCGGGAAGCAACAGGATCGGAATGCCCGCGGCACGGGCGCGCAAGCCATAATCAACGTCGCCCAGATTGTGATGAAAATAGGGATCGTTGATTCCGATTTCCTTCACCACGTGGCGCGGCACCAATACGATATTGCCGTTGAAGGTATCGACAGGCTGCAACTGATCCGTGGGCGCCACCGCGCGGAAGCGAAGCGCAACAGGGCTTTTTTCATGCCGCATCCCGCCATAGCTGACTGCTCCGTCATCGCCGCGGGTCGCGCCGGCGAGGATGAACCTGGGCTCTTTGCCCTGTGCCAATTGCCGCCAAGCTTGGGCAAGGTGCGCAAATGCATCCGCATCGAGCACGACATCGTCGTTAAGCCACAGGAACGCGTCCACTGGCTCGGCCAATGCAGCCTGCCAAACCGCATGTAGCCCGCCATTCCAGAACGCATTGCCATCACCGCGTACGATCCGCACGTCGGGAAACTCATCCAGCACTGCTTCGACTGTCCCGTCGGATGAAGCATCGTCGAATAGCACGATGGTACGCGGAATTGTCAGGTCCTGCCCGGCCACGCGCCGTAGCGCCGCCAGCGTGGTCTCCCGGCGATTGCGGCACACAATCAGGATCGCCATCGAAGGCATGTCGGCCGAATCCTGCACGTGTCCTCCAAATATGCGTGCTTGGATATTTGCCGCAGTGCAGTACAAGGTGCAACGACTGAGATTTAGGGGTTTTTGCGTGTCTGGTACAGGACAGCATCTGTCGGTTGCCGGCCACGTGGGATACTTCACCCACAGCCGCAATGACTTTGCCGATCGGCTCAGCATCTGGGCGGTCCAACTTTTCGTCGTAGCGGGTGTGGTGCGCGAGATCCTTGGGCAAACCGAGCTTGTCCGTCTCGGCTTCTACACATTCCATGTCATCGACCTGCCGATTACTCTCAGCGTTTTCGCAGTTGTTGCTCATCTGGCCAATGGCCGCGTGTCAACGCGTGCGCTTTCGCTACCGATCATCCTGATCGCGTCCTTAATAACGATGAACGCGGTTCGCGGGCTTACACTCGATCCGGCAGCGGCGCTGCTGAGTATCCGCGCGAATAGCAGCATCGCATCGGTGCTTTTGCTAGCCCTTTGCGTGCGGCGACGCGGCGCCACTATCAATGCCACGCGTCAGGCACTGATAATGGGCGCAGCGACATTGAGTATATTGGTGTTGCTGAGAGTGGCGACGGTCCCCAATCTGTTCATGATCTTCGATACGACGGCGGCCGACGCGAATGATGGCGGCCGGGCCCTTTCGGCTTGGGGGGCAGGCATGATGACCCTCGCGGCAGGATTTCTCCTGTCGGAACTGCTCCGTAAAAAGCGCCTTAGGTTTGATGCTGTTACAGTGTTCACTTTGCTGCTTCCCGTTGCAATCCTGCTGACGCGGCAAGGCACCGCATTGATTGCCGCGATTGCTGCATTGGCGGTAATTTTTCTGGCCGAGCGGGGGCAAGCGCGGTCGCTGCGCTTCTTCCTGGGGGCGCTCGGGCTAGCCGCTTTGTTACTAGTCCTGTCGATGACTTTTGTCGACCTCGTGGGAATCGATTTCATCAATCGTCGCGACGCGAATTTGGGCACGCGGCAGCAAGTCTGGCAAAGCCTGATGAACATCTGGCCGACCTTACCAACCTTTACGCAATTGTTTGGCTACCCCGCTGGACAGCTCCCGCCGGTGTTCATTTTTATAGGTAGCGATTTCAGATCGTGGGAGCTTAGCGCGCACAGCATGTATTTTGGGAGCTTGCCCATGATGGGGTATGTCGGGTTAGCTGGCTATATTGCGCTGCTGGCCATCATCACCACGCTTTCAGCATCATATTTGTTTAGGGCAAGGTTGGAATTTCCAGCCTATCCGCTGGCATTCTGCATCGCGACCGCGATCCTGTCTATCAGCTACGAAGTCCGTGTAGACGGGTTGCTGGGCATTTTCGTTGCGATCCTGTGGATACGATCGGTTCCCACCAATCCCCGCAAATCACAAGGCCAGCCGGATCCGCAACAGGTCGCGGCTTAGCGCAACGCTCGCAATACGCCGTCGGCGAATCGCTCAGCCATGGCTTCAACGGAGTAATGTGACGCCGCGGCAACCGCCCTTGCAGCCATATTGCGGCACCCCTCCTCGTCGCGCAGCAGCGCAATCATTGCCTCAGCATAGGCATCCACGTCCTCCCACGCCTCAACGATCACGCCATTCTCACCATCTCGCAGATAGGCGATCTCAGGACTATGCCAGGGGAAGGCGGTCGTCACCATCGGCAGGCCAAGTACCCCAGCGTCGAGCACCGCGAGGCCGACCAGCCCCGGCATAAGAAACAATCTGGCGGCCATCATCAGCGCCACCTTCTCGCTGCCGAAGCGCGGTCCGGCAACGATGAGCCAAGGCCGCGTTTCAGCCATAACGGCAAGCTTCGGCGCATCGATACCGGCACCGATAATGACGAGCTCGAAATCGGGGACGCTCTCACGAACGCGGTCGGCAGCATCGACCAGGAACTCGATGCGCTTGTCGGGATAAAGACCGCCGACAAACACCGCGACATTGCTTCCGGTGATGCCGAGCGCTGCCTTTGCGGCCTGGATATCGGCCGATCCCAACGCCGTCGCCTGCTCACGCAGCGCGCTGGTATCGACGGCATTGTTGAACACGGTGATCCGGTCGCCGGGATATCCAATCGACACAAGGTGCCGACTCGTCTCGTCGGTATAGGCAAACCACCAATCGCAACGCTTCGCCCAGAATCGCTTCCAGCGCTCGGCCAAGCCGCCCGGATTGCGCGACTGGAAATTGCGGCCATGGCCGAACAGGGCAATGCGCCGCGCGTGCTTGCGCATTATCTGAAGCGGGTAGTTCACCAGCAGCTGGTTCTCCTGCCCCAGGATCACCAGATCGCTGCCTGATATACTCTCAAGCACCGGCTGCCATACGAGCTTGCCGCGACCGAACAGCGGTCGATTGCGGATCGCCTTCGCCCAAGGAAGCGTAGCGAGATCCTGCTTTGCGGCTTCCTCCGCATCGGGCTGGCCGTGAATCACTTGATACTCGACGCCCTGCTCGGCAAGTAGTTCGCGCACCTGCTCGTGAAACGGGATGCGGTAATGGGTCAGCACGCGCGTGACGAACGAGACGCGCGGATTGCTCATGCGCAAGCGCCTTCCGCAATCGCCTGCCGGTAGATGCCCAGCAATTGCCGCATATTGGCCTCCGGCGACAAATCCGATTGCCATGTATCGCGCGCGTTCCGGCCCAACAGCGCGAGCATCGCGCGATCGGCAAAGGCCTGCGCCGCCACCCGCGCCAGATCGTCCGCGTCGCCCGCCGCGAAGTGCAAGCCATCCACACCATCGCTGACGATCGTCGCCAGCGCTCCGATCCGCGACGCGATCACCGGCGACACGCCGAGACCCGAGACTCGCTCGGCGGTCTGCGTGCGCG
>JAZKJE010000019.1:45626-92388 GCA_040384525.1 Pseudomonadota bacterium | reverse complement strand
ACGCGATCACCGGCGTACCCAGTGCCATGGCTTCGACAACGGCCAGTGGAAAATTCTCATAGCAGGTCGAGGGCACCACGATCGCCTGCGCGCTCTGCACCGCGGCCATAACCTCTGCGCGCTGTTGAAAGCCCAGAAAGCGGACATTTGCGGGAGCGGCAGCCTCGAGTGCGGCGCGCTCCGGCCCATCGCCCAATAACGTCAGTGGAATGTTCGGCAGCTTTCGCCAAGCCTCGATCATCACCGTCGCGCCCTTTTCGGCGCTAAGGCGGCCAACGAACACCGCGC
The DNA here is from genome assembly GCA_040384525.1 of Pseudomonadota bacterium. GTDB lineage: Bacteria > Pseudomonadota > Alphaproteobacteria > Sphingomonadales > Sphingomonadaceae > Sphingomonas. The sequence continues at coordinate 92,100 of JAZKJE010000019.1, read as the reverse complement.
CGCCGCGCTGGGGCGGGCCCGGATCGATTCCGGATAGCGGATCGAAAATGAAATTGGGCTTCACGGAAATTCGCTCGGCCGGGACCCCGGCGCGCGTCACCAGCGCGCGAGCAAAATCGCTGAGCACGATGAAGCGCGTCACCTTGCGCTGCCATGTTCCGCGCATGTTGTGAAAGCCGATCATTCCCGCCACTGCCGCCGATCCGGCCAGCGATCCGCGATAACAGCGATGCAACACGGCGGAAATCGGCGCGCGGCCGACGCAATCCTCGCAAGGGCGGCCATCGCGAAACAGCAATCCATTGGCGCACGCCAAACGGAAATTGTGCAGCGTCCACACTACCGGCACCCCCGAATCTGCACAGGCATCGAACACCGCCGGGCTCAGCTTCGGGAAGAAGTTATGGACATGCACCACATCAGGCCGAAACCGCGCAATGGCCTCGGCAACCGCGGCTCGGCCTGCCGGATTGTGTATGACGCGTAACGCCGCCGCCGCTTTTGCGAGCGCTCCCTGAATATCGTCATTATCGGCGGTCAGTGTCTCGGTTTCGCTGCCACTTGAACGGAGCAGCGCCACCTCATTGGCGAAGACCGCATCTTCGCCGCCTGCCTGTTGATAGCGATTATGGATCACCAGCACCTTGGGCAGTTCGCCGTCGAATCTATCTGGCATGCTCGGCGCCCCGCCCAGCCGGCTTCACCGCCGCCACTCCTCGCGCAGCACCCGCCACACAAAGCGCGGCGCCAGCACCAGATAGCGCCGCCAAAGTCGCCGTGGCTCGCTGGCCAGCCGGTGCAGCCATTCCAGCCCGTTTTTCTGCATCCAGCGCGGCGCGCGCTTGACGTCTCCCGTATGGAAATCGAACGCGGCTCCTACCCCCAGCAGCGTGGCGCCGGGGATTTTGCCGACATGGTCGCGCATCCAATATTCCTGAATAGGGGTGCTCAGCCCAATCCAGACGATGTGCGGCTTGGTCGCGGTGATCTCGGCGGTCGCCGCTTCATCCTCCGCATCGGTCAGCGCGCGAAAGGGGGGCGTCGATGTGCCGGCCACCTGCAATCCGGGAAAGCGCTCGCTGAGCACCGCTGCCAGCCGTTCCGCGACACCCGGTTTGCCGCCATAGAAATAATGCCGCAGCCCCGGCTCGACAGAGGCTTCGCACAAGGCGTTGACCAGATCGGCACCGCACGCACGCTGGACCTGTTTGTGCCCGCGTCGCCGCGCCAGCCATACCAATGGCATGCCATCGGGCGTTACCATTCCAGCTTTCTCATGCAGCCGGATCAGATCGGGATCCTGCTGCGCGCGCATGATGCCGTGAACGTCGCGCACGCAAACGAAATGCGCTTCTCCCGCTCCGGCCCAGCCGATGATTGACGCGACCGCGCTGGAGAGGTCGACCAGCGAAACCGGCACGCCCAGAATGCGCGTGGCCGCAAGGCCCGAGGCATTGCGCGCTTCTGGACTGGACAGTGACTGCACGGCTTCGCCCCCGAATGCTGCAGCGCAGCCTAGACGTCGCCGCTACCTGCGCCAAGCCCTTAGGAAAGCCGCGCTCGAGGGCGAGCGTGATCATCCCACGCTCGCCCCCGCACAGACCTCAAATCCGCGGGAGATGCGCCTCAAGCCATGCCCGCAGGCCGGCAAATCCGCTATATCCGCCGTTCCACTCCTGCTGCAGCCCAGCATCGGCCGGATGCACCGCAGAACCGCTGGCATCGCTGCCGACATAATTGGCATATACGCTGCGATCGAAGCTGCTGCCCAGATCACAGAATTGGACGTTGGGATCCGACAGCGCTGCTACATAAGCGGCCTCGGCAGAGCGTAGTGCGACAAGCGCCGTTTCGTGCGCATTGGTCTGCACCGGGGGCGCCCCGATCACTACCAGCTTCGCCCTGGGATAGCGCTTTTGCTTCCACGCGATCATCGCCTGCACGTTCGCCATGCTCGTCGCGGTCGAATAGCTTTGGCCGGCATCGTTCGCGCCGAGCTGATAGAAAATCGCATCGACCTGCGCGAACTCATATTTGCCGGCCTGACGGAATGTCTCATGCCCGCCGGTCGTCGATCCCGAATAGGCCTTGAGGATGTAGCGGCAGTCCTGCCCCTGGCCGCGGTAGAAATTGTTGATCAGCCACGGCACGCAGGTCAGCACGCTGGTTGGGCCCGTACCGTTCCACAGGCTGTCGCCCAGGAACAGCATCACCTTCTTTGCATCGAAATTGATCGAATCGGCCAGGATGAAGCAGGTCGAGCCACTGCCGACATAGTGCGTGCCGCTCACCGCCGGATCCAGCCAATGCTTCACGGTCGCGCCCAGATTCGGCTTTTCGGACGAGCGGACGAAAATGTTGACGTCGAAGGATGCCGGATAGTTCGGGCCGCATGCGAAACCGATATCGGCTTGAGGGGGCGTGCCGATACCGGTGGCCCAATTCGAACCGCCCACCTGCAATCGCCCGGCTATCGGCGTCGTCGCCCAAAAGCTGACGCGCTGGATGAAAGTCGCGCGGCCCACTCCTGGATTAACCACACCGGCCGAGGTCACTGTGCCGCCGCCAGTGGGTGCTGCAAAGCTGCTAAAGGTGCTTTCGGCAAAGTTGGACGCCGGGTCGCCCTCGCGATTCAGCCGCTCGATCAGCGACATCGCGGCGCTGTCCATCACCGGCAGCGGCGTATCGGGCGTCACTGCCACCGGCGCTTCGCCCAAGCCGCCATAGACCAGCGCATTGGGCACGATGATGCTGGACGGGTTGAAGATCGCAGGATTGGGAAGTTCGGTCATGACTATTCTCCATTATGAGAACAATTCATGAACATCATGGAATCCTACATTGGAATGGGGAAGATCGGGGGAGTGGCAAAAGTTCAGGCAGCCATCCCGCGCGCACCCTCCCCAGATGCGAGGAAATCGGCATAGACCCCTGCAATACCTTCGCGCAGGCCAATCTTCGGAGTCCACCCCATCGCCCTGAGCTTGCCGGCATCCATCAGCTTGCGCGGCGTGCCATCGGGCTTGCTGGCGTCGCATCGCAGATCGCCCTCCAGGCCGACGACGTCCATCACCAGTTCCGCCAGCGCGCGGATTGTCACGTCCTCGCCAAAGCCGACATTGACGTGCTCGTCCTCTGAATAATTCTGCATCAGGAACACGCAGGCATCGGCCAGATCGTCAACATGCAGGAATTCGCGAAGCGGAGTGCCGGTGCCCCAGATCTCGATCCCGCTCTCGCCCGCCGCTTTGGCATCATGCGCCTTGCGGATCAGTGCTGGCAGCACATGGCTGCCCTTCAGGTCAAAATTGTCGCCGGGGCCATATAAATTGGTCGGCATCGCCGAGATATAGTCGTGGCCGTGCTGGCGGCGATATGCCTGCGCCAGCTTGATCCCGGCGATCTTGGCGATCGCATACCATTCGTTGGTCGGTTCCAGCGGGCCGGTCAGCAGGGAATCTTCGGTGATCGGCTGAGGCGCGAATTTCGGGTAGATGCACGACGAACCAAGGAACATCAGCTTGCCCACGCCCACGCGGTGCGAAGCTTCGATGATATTCGCCTCGATCATCAGGTTGTCGTAGAGGAAGTCCGCTGGATAAATGTCATTAGCCAGGATCCCGCCAACCTTAGCCGCTGCCAGAAACACTGCATCGGGCTTATTCGCATCGAACCATTCTCGCACCGCTGACTGATCGCCAAGGTCGAGTTCCGCGCGCGTCGCGGTGAGCAATGTGCAACCTTCCCCCGCCAGCCGCCGCACGATCGCAGAGCCGACCATGCCGCGGTGGCCGGCGACGTAGACGCGCTTGCCGGTCAGGTCGTAAAAACGCTCGCCGTCAGTCAAGCTTCCACACTCCCATCACTCGATTGGGATTGATGCCATCGCCATCAGGCAAAGTCCGAAACGGCTCGCCCAATCTGTACGGCGCATTAGCCAGATTGATCTCTCTAAACGCTCCGGTCGGGATGTCCGGATTGAACCGAACCCGTGGTTCAGTGGTCGCGAGCAGATAGCGCGCGCCAGTGCGCCTAATGTTGGCTAGCAAGGCGGCACCGTCCGCCAAGCTCAGGTGAAATAACACCTCCCGGCACATTACCACGTCCGCCTCTGGCAGAGGCTCGGCGGCACCGTCGATGCAGACGAACTGATGTGTTGCATCGCCAAACGCATTCTGGTTGGCCGCGATTACCGTATCGACGATGTCGGCGCCGATATAACCGCACGGCAATTCCACGGTTCTCATCCAGTAATAGTCGCCGCAGCCGGCGTCGAGCAACGACTTGGCGCCCACTTCGGTCAGAAACGCGGGCAGCGCTGCGCGAAGGTTTTGGGTGGCTGGCAACGTCGACCCCGAACCCGAGAGTGATGGCCTATCCTCCCGGTCCCCCGACCAGCGCTTGTTACGATAGATGGTTCGGAATCGCTCCGCCCGGCTGCCCGTCAGATAGTCGGTCGGTCGGCCCAGCATTTTCCAATAAAGGACCACGGCCTTTTCCAGCCCCACGCGCTTCAGCCCGTGCATGAAATACGTACGATAGCTCATTTTCGCTTTCCCCGACGCGCAGCTATGCTGGGTCCAAACCGATACCAGTCCGTGATTTTGCCAGTTTCCTGGCGATCAGCCGCCGGGCACGCTTGAGACTATCCCGCAGTTGCTTCGCCAATCCGCGTCGCGGAATCCCGAAAATTTCCATTGCGAGCGACCTGAACGCCGTGGAGCCAAAAGCTAGCGGAAATCCGCTGCGCGAAAGCCGCGCGAACATATCCGCGAAACCAAGTCGCTTTTCGGCGGGCAGATGCCAGGCCGGAACGTCTTCATCGCCCGCGATCGTCGTGGTGAAATTGTGATAGGTGGCAATTCGCTTCACCGCTCCATGCGCATCCGCAATCGGCAGGGTATGCAGCGCGAAGAAAATGCTCCAAAAATGCTCTTCGGTATGAATGGCCTGTTCGTCAGACGCATGCTCCAACGTGAAATCCCAAAGGTCCGCGATCTTCGGTAGCCATGCGGCCGCGAGCGGCATGTTGGCGGCAAAAAGTTCACCGCCATAGATCGGCAGCATCGGCACCGCTTTTGCCCCATCGATACTGGCCACGATCATCGCGGCCTGTGCCGGAGTTAGCCGGTTCACCGAATGGTCGGCGGGATACGCCATCCGATAGCCGCCGAACGCATGGGTCTCCATAGAATCGAACAAGGGGGCGAGCGGAGCAGTCACAACAACGTCGCTGTCAAACAGCGAGAAGCAGCACGCAGGCCGGTTCGCCATCATCCAGTCGAGGATATCGAGGACGTAAAACACGGTTCCCCACCGCGCTCTGCCAGGAATGCGCTTGGTCAGCGGGAGCGCCACCTGGAGGACATCCAGCCGCTGGCAAAGTTCGCCTAGGTCGATGCCATCGATCACGGGCGCAGCGACGTTGCTGAACAGCATGATCTCCGCATTGGGATTATTCAGGCGGGCGCTGAAAAGAAACACCGCGATGCAGCGCCAATAGATTGCCTGAAACGCGGGGTCCGACGAATCCCTGCCCGCTGAGGGGAATTCGCTGGCCGTGTCGGACGTGTCGGCGATGAAGCCCGTCGCAATAATATTGCGCGCGCTTTCGCCGGCCACGCTCAAGCGTCCTTCGCGATCATCGCGTCCTTCATCACCAGCAGATCCGCCAGCACCATCTCACGCGCCAGCTCGCGCACCGATGTCTCGTGGCTCCAGCCGAGCTTGGCCTTGGCCTTGGCCGGGTTGCCGATCAGCAGGTCCACTTCGGTCGGGCGGAAATAGCGCGGATCGACTTCGACCAGGCATTTGCCGGTCTCGGTGCAATAGCCCTTCTCCTCCACGCCTTCGCCTTCCCAGCGCAGCGTGATGCCGGCATCCTCGAACGCCCATGTCACGAAAGTGCGCACCGGTGTCGTCTCGCCGGTCGCCAGCACATAATCGTCTGGCGTATCCTGCTGCAGCATCAGCCACATGCCGAACACATATTCGCGGGCATGGCCCCAGTCGCGCTTTGCATCGAGATTGCCGAGATAGAGCTTGCCCTGTCGGCCCAGCTTGATCGCAGCCACCGCCCGCGTGATCTTGCGCGTAACGAACGTCTCGCCGCGTAACGGGCTCTCATGGTTGAACAGGATGCCGTTCGACGCGTGCATGCCATATGCCTCGCGGTAGTTCACGACGATCCAATAGGAATACATCTTGGCGACGGCATAAGGCGATCGCGGATAGAAAGGCGTCGTCTCGGACTGCGGCACTTCCTGCACCAGGCCGTACAGCTCCGACGTCGAAGCCTGATAGAAGCGGGTCTTCTTCTCCAGCCCCAAAATGCGGATCGCCTCCAGCAGGCGCAGCGTGCCGATGCCGTCGGCATTGGCAGTATATTCGGGCGTCTCGAAGCTCACATGGACGTGGCTCATCGCCGCCAGATTATAGATTTCGTCGGGCTGAGTTTCCTGGACGATGCGGATCAGGTTCGTGGAATCGGTCAGGTCGCCATAATGCAGCGTGAAACGCGCATTTTCGACATGGGGGTCCTCATATATGTCTTCGATACGACCCGTATTGAACGAAGACGAGCGGCGCTTGACACCATGGACTTCATAGCCTTTCGCCAACAATAAGTGCGAAAGATAGGCGCCATCCTGCCCAGTGACGCCCGTGATCAAAGCTACTTTGCGCCCGCTCAAAACTATTCCCCCGAATGCCTGTTTTGGATCGCAGACTAAGCAACTCTAGGCAAGACCATTGCTGCGCCGCAATAAGAATGCGTCCGGTTCTTGGTACACCCAAAATCCGGCGCGCGAACAAGTTTACTTTACCGGCCGCTTCTCCAGCTTTCGCGCCAATGTGCGCCGGTGCATCCCAAGCCTGCGCGCGGTCTCGGAGATGTTGAAGCCGGTCTCGGCCAGCATCTCGTTGATCATCTCCCATTCGTGGGTCTTTATTGAGGAAGCGCGCGCGGTGACGGGGACGCTGGCATCGCCCGGCGCCTTGCCGAACGCAGCTTCGATATCGTCGGTATTGGAGGGCTTCACCAGATAGTGGCAGGCGCCAAGCTTGATCGCCTCTACCGCGGTGGAGATGCTGGCATAGCCGGTGAGGACCACGATCAGCATATCGGGATCGCGCGCGTGGAGTTTCGCTACGCAAGGCAGGCCCGATGCGGTGCCCAGTTTGAGATCGACGACCGCGTGCCCGGGAATTTCGGCGTCCAGCAGCGCGTCGAGTTCGGCGGGGCTGGCAGCAGTGCGGACGCTATACCCGCGCCGTTCGAACGAGCGCGCCAGGGCCCGGCCAAACGTCTCGTCATCCTCCACGATGATCAGGCTCGGCTGGTCGGTCATTGCGGCTTTACCGGTAACAGGAGGCGGACTTCCGCGCCGCCCGAAGGCAGATTGCGCGCTTCGAGGCGGCCACCCAGGCGGCGCGCGACGTTGGTGGCGAGGAAAAGGCCGAGGCCATGCCCGGCGCCCTTGGTCGATTGATAGAGCTGGCCAATTGCAGCGAGGGTTTCGGGCGTGAAGCCAGGGCCGTAATCGCTGACGGTGATTGCCAGCATCCCCTCCTCGATCCGCGCGCGCAGGCGCACTGCCGGAGAAACCTCCGCGCCATTATCGAGCAGGTTCCAGATAGCCTGGCGCAGCGCGGGATCAACGGCGATCACCGCCGCCCCCGCGCCTTCGGGATCGTAATCGAGCGGGATTTGCGGGTGGGTCGGCCGCCACGCCTCCGCCACGGCATCGAGGAAAGGCCCTGCCCCCATGCTCTCCATCGCTTCGCCACGCGGCTGGCCGGCGGAATGGAGAATGTCCGATACGATGCCTTTGCAGCGCTGCACCTCGGCCTGCATTTCCTGGACCTCCGCGGCGAGTTCGGGATCGTTCGTGATCGCGGGCATCCGCCGCCAATCGGCGAGGATCACGGATAAAGTGCCTAGCGGCGTGCCAAGTTCGTGCGCTGCGCCCGATGCGAACAGCCCCATGCGGACAATGCCGTCTTCCTGAGCAGCGTGCTGGCGCAGATCGGCGACATGCACGTCGCGTGCGCGCAGATTGCGGCTGATGCGGGTGATGAAAAGAACGAGCAGGCCGGCGACCATGACAAAGGCGATCCAGCGCCCGATCGCGAACAGGTCAGCGGTTTCGGCAAACAAGCCGCTGGGCAAATCGAGCGGCACCGATCGGACGCTGAGCAAGGCGTAGCTAAGCACGGTGGCGACGACGAGCGCGGCGGCGGACACAGGGGGCAACAGGATCGCACCGAGCACGACTTGCAGCAGATAGAGCGAGATAAAAGGGTTGGCCGCGCCGCCGCTGAAATAGAGCTGGAGGGTCAGCGCACCCATGTCGAGCAGCAGCGCCAGCATTACCTCGGCATCATGAACGCGGTGGCGCGGGACCGACAAGGTGACGAGCAGGTTCGCGGTGCCAAGCAGGAATGCGACCCCAAGCATCTCGAACAGCGGCAGCGGCACGCCGAGCCCGAAATGGACGAGCAGGATCGCGATCGTCTGCCCCGCCACTGCGATCCAGCGCAACTGGATGAGCTGGCGCATGTTCGCGGCAGCCGCGGTCTCGGCGGCGAGCCCGCTCGGGCGGGTCAGGGCGAGGAGCGGCGTTTCCATCAAGCGGGCCTTTGCCGCAGAACGAAGATCGCGGCCGCCGCGCTCAGCGCCGCGAGCACGAACCAGGTGAGCGCATAGACCAGATGATTGTTGCGGAAAGCTACCACGGTGAGCCCTCCTACCGGATAGCCGCCGGGGTTGGGAGTGGCATCGGCATCCACAAAAAAGGGCGCGACGTCCCCAAGCTTTTGCGCGGCGGCGATGGCGGCAACGTCGCGGGAGTACCAGCGGCCTGCGGCCGGATCGTTGCTGCGCAGGAAGCCGCCCTTGGGCTCGGTCGCGCGGAGCAGGCCGGTGACGCTGACCTGCGTGTCAGGGCCGCACCAGCGCGCCTGCTTCTCCGATGCGACGAAGCCGCGATTGACCAGCAACAGGCCCTGCGCGGTGCGCAGCGGGGTCATTACCCAATAGCCTTCGCCGTGCTCGGTGACGGCCTTCACCAAAGTCTCGCGGTCGTAGAGGAATAGACCGCTCAGGCGGACGCGGCGATATTCGGCGAAGTTCTGCCAGTCGTCTGCGGGCGGCGCCTTGAGGCTGGCATCCACCCGCGCGATCAGATCGAGCTTCCACGAAAGCCGCTCGACCTGCCACACGCCGAGAGCGGTAAAGCCAAGGGCGGCCAGCAGCGCGAACGCGATGAGCAGCCAGCGCCCCATCTCAGTTTGCCGACATCTCCGTCATCGGCATCATGTTGGAGTTGATATGCGTCATGATCCACAGCGAGCCCGCGATGACGATCAGGATGATCACGGCGGTGAAGACATATGCCATCAACGTCCAGCCACTCTCCGAGCGCGTATTGACGTGGAGGAAGCACACGGTGTGGACGATGATCTGCACCACTGCGAACGCGACGACGAGGATCGCAGTGAGCTGAGGCGCGGCCGCCCCGGTCATCACCATCCAGAATGGCACCGCGGTCAGCACGACCGAAAGTAGGAAGCCGATCAGATAATTGCGGCGTGAGGCATGATAGTCGCCTGCACCATAAGCAGGCGCGGCATCGCCTCGTTCAGCATTTGGGGCAGCGCTCATCCGATCACTCCGAGCAGATAGACAAAGGTGAACACGCCGATCCAGACGATGTCGAGGAAGTGCCAGAACATGCTGAGGCACATCAGGCGGCGCTGGTTTTCCGGGTGTAGGCCGCGCTGCTTGAGCTGGAACAGCATTACCACCAGCCAGATGATCCCGAAGGTCACGTGCAGGCCGTGCGTCGCGACCAGCAGGAAGAACGCCGAGAGGAAGGCGCTGGTCTGCGGCGTCGCACCCAGATGGATCAGTTCGCTGAACTCATAGAGTTCGATGCCGACAAAGCCCATGCCGAGCAGGCCGGTGAGCACCAGCCAGAACCGGACGCTGTTAAGCTTGCCCTCCTGCATCGCGATCATCGCGAAGCCATACGTGATCGACGAGGTCAGCAGCAGCGCCGTGTTCACCGCCACCAGCGGCAGCGCGAAGATTTCGCCAGGGGTGGGGCCACCCGCGAAGCTGGTGCCGAGCACGCCATACAGGGCGAAGAGCGTGGCAAAGATGAGCGCGTCGCTCATCAGATACATCCAGAAGCCCAGCATCGTGCTCCCGCCGGGCTCGTGATGCTCTTCTTCTACGACGTAAAAGATCGGTGCTTCAGTCGCCATGATCAGGCCCCTGCCGCGAGCAGCTTGGTGCGCGCGTCCTCTTGCTCTGCGACTTCCTCGGCCGGGATGTAATAGTCGCGTTTGTAATCGAAGGTGTGCCAGATGCTGTAGACCAGCAGCGCGACAGCCGAGAGCCCGGCCAGCCACCACATGTACCAGATCATCGCGAAGCCGAAGACCATCGACAACCCGGAGAGGATCACCCCCGCGCCGGTATTCTTCGGCATGTGGATCGGCAGAAAGCCCTTGATGGGACGCACTGCGCCGCGATCCTTCATGTCATACCATGCGTCGAGATCGTGGATCTGCGGCGTGAAGGCGAAATTATAGTTGGGCGGCGGCGAGCTGGTAGACCATTCGAGCGTGCGGCCATCCCAGGGATCGCCGGTCGTGTCGCGCAGCTTCTCGCGGTTCTTGATGCTCACCGCGATCTGGATAACGAACGCCAGGATGCCGATCAGGATGATCACCGCGCCGATCATCGCAACGATGAAATAGGGCTGCAGGCTGGGGTCATCGAACATCCGCACGCGCCGCGTGGTGCCCATCAGGCCGACGATGTAGATCGGCGTCCAGGCGACCCAATAGCCGATCACCCAGCCCCAGAAGGTCACCTTGCCCCAGAAGGGATCGAGGCGGAAACCAAAGGCCTTGGGGAACCAGTAATCCATGCCGGCGAACAGCCCGAACACGACACCGCCGATGATGACGTTGTGGAAGTGCGCCACCAGGAACAGCGAGTTGTGCAGCACGAAGTCTGCGGGCGGCACTGCGAGCAGCACGCCGGTCATCCCGCCGACCACGAAGGTGATCATGAAGGCGATCACCCACATCATCGGCAGCTCGAAGCGGATTCGGCCACGATACATCGTGAACAGCCAGTTGAAGATCTTCGCGCCCGTCGGGATCGAGATCACCATGGTGGCGATGCCGAAGAACGAGTTGACGCTCGCGCCCGAACCCATCGTGAAGAAGTGGTGGAGCCAGACGAGATAGCTCAGGATCGTGATGACGACTGTGGCGTAGACCATCGACGAATAGCCGAACAGCCGCTTGCCGGTGAAGGTCGAGGTGATCTCGGAATAGATGCCGAAGATGGGGAGGATCAGGACGTAGACCTCCGGGTGACCCCAGATCCACACCAGGTTCCAATACATCATCGGATTGCCACCGAGATCGTTGGTGAAGAAATTGAAGCCGGCATAGCGATCGAGCAACAATGCGGCGAAGGCGGCGGTGAGCACGGGGAAGATCGCGATGACAAGCACGTTGCTGCACAAAGCGGTCCAGCAGAACACCGGCATCTTCATCAGCGACATGCCGGGCGCGCGCATCTTGATGATCGTGGTGACCATGTTCACGGCGCTCAGCGTTGTGCCGATGCCCGCTATCTGCAGCGCCCATAGATAATAATCGGGCCCGGTATCGGGACTATTCTCCAGATTGGCGACGGGGACGTAATTGAGCCAGCCACCGCGCGAAAACTCACCGACGAACAGCGAGGTCATTACCAGCCCTGCGCCGGCGACGGTCAGCCAGAAGCTGAGATTGTTGAGGAAGGGGAACGCCACGTCGCGCGCACCGATCTGGAGCGGCATCACATAATTGACGATGCCGACGACCAGCGGGATCGCGACGAAGAAGATCATGATCGTCCCGTGCGCCGAGAAGATCTGATCGTAATGATGGGCGTTCAGATATCCCTCGCTACCACCGAACGCCATCGCTTGTTGCAAACGCATCATCAGCGCATCGGCAAAGCCGCGCAGCAGCATGATGATGCCGAGGATCATATACATGATCCCGATCTTCTTGTGATCGACGGTGGTGAACCACTCGGTCCACAGATAGCCCCAAAGCTTATATTTGGTGACCGCGCCAACGATGCCGAGCCCGAGCAGGACGACGACCGCAAAGGTGACGAGCAGGATCGGCTCGTGGATCGGGAAAGATTCGAAGGTCAGGCGGCCGAAGATCGTGCGCGCCAGCGATTCGGTGAACATTTAACGCTCCTGGTGCGAATGCGTGGCGGGGCTGGCGGGCGCGGAAGGCTGCGCTCCCGGCGGCGCGGTCAGGCTGTCGCCGGTGTCCTTGTCGATAGTGTCGTCCAGCAGCGCGCCTTCGGGCTTTGGCTTGTCGGTCTTGTCATGACCGCCGCCGTGCATGCTGGTGATGCAGGGAGTGCCGGGCTTCACGCAACGCTGGAAAACGCGGGTGAACAAGGTCTGGTCGACACCGCCGAAATACATCGCCGGGACCTTCTCGCTGGGCTTTTCCAGCTCGAGGAAGCGCGCGGTGTCCAGCGCGGGGCCGCTGGCCTTTACGCGGGCGATCCAGTTGTCGAACCCGCCTGCATCGACGCCGTAGAGCTTGAAGCGCATGCTGGAGAAGCCGGCGCCGCTATAGTTTGCAGACAATCCCTCAAACTTGCCCTCGCGGTTGAGCACCGCGTGCAGCGTCGAGCGCATGCCGGGCATGGTGTAGATCATCCCCGCAAGCGTCGGCGCGTAAAAGGTGTTCATCATGTTGGTCGAGGTCAGATCGAACCGCACCGGGCGATCGACCGGCAGCGCCAGTTCGTTGACCGTGGCGACGCCCTGCTCCGGATAGATGAACAGCCATTTCCAATCGAGCGAGACGACCTGCACCACCAAAGGCTTCACATTGGGATCGACCGGCTTGCCCGCCGCGATCCGGTTCACCGGGCGGAACGGATCGAGCAGATGCGTGCTCCACCAGGTGAGCGCGCCCAGGCAGATGATAATCAGCAGCGGGGCGGCCCAGATGACCAGTTCGAGCGACGTCGAATGATCGAAATGGGGATCGTAGGTCGCGTCCTTGTTCGACGCGCGATAGCGCCATGCGAACACGACAATCAGCACCAGCACCGGCACGATGATCAGCAGCATCAGCGCAGTGGAGATATAGATGATATCCCGCTGCTGGAGCGCAATATCGCCCGCCGGGTTCAGCACCTCATGGTTGCATGCGGATAGCAGGGTGGTGGCCACAAGCAGAGCTGCTGCCTTGAGACGCCGCGAAGGCATCATCTTGTTTAGGGGCGTAGGTGTTGCACGCATGCCATCCGCCTATCCTGGCGCACCCAACGCCGACATTGGACATTTTGTCCTATCCCCACCGCGGCTCTTTTCTGGTGCAAGGGACGTTGAAACGCAATAATAGCCTATACAGGCTGCCGGAGCGAAACCGCAATGAGTGCATCCCCCGCCGTTCCCAATTCCACTTCGCTGGAACGCGATGCCCGGGTCATTACCGCCCGCGAGCACAAGATCGCGCCCGGCGAAATCGCCATCGGCGTGATCGTGGGGCGGACGAGCGAGTTCTTCGATTTCTTCGTCTATGCGATTGCGTCGGTACTGGTGTTCCCGGCGCTGATCTTCCCGTTCGTCGATCCGGTAACCGGCACGCTGTATTCCTTTGCATTGTTCTCGCTGGCGTTCATCGCGCGACCGCTTGGCTCGGCGATCTTCATGTGGATCGATCGCAATCATGGCCGCGGGGTGAAGCTCACCATTGCATTGTTCCTGCTTGGCGGATCGACCATGTCGATGGCGTTCCTTCCCAGCTACGCCAATGCAGGCCTTGGCGCAGTGTGGATGCTGGCGGCGCTCCGCATCGGCCAGGGCATCGCGCTCGGCGGCGCGTGGGACGGGCTACCATCCTTGCTGTCGCTCAATTCGCCGCCGAACCGGCGCGGCTGGTATGCGATGATTCCGCAACTGGGCGCCCCGCTCGGCCTGATCGTTGCGGCGGCGCTGTTTGCCTTCTTCATCTCGACGCTGTCGCGCGCGGACTTCCTCAACTGGGGCTGGCGCTATCCTTTCTTTGTGGCGTTCGCGATCAACGTGGTGGCGCTTTTCGCGCGGCTGCGACTAGTGGCGACTCCGGAATTCCAGCGCCTGTTCGAAAGCCGCGAGCTTCAGCCCGCGCCGTTCTGGGAAACCGTCCGCTTCGAATGGCGGACGATTGCGCTCGGCTCGTTCGCGCCGCTGGCCAGCTTTGCGCTGTTCCACCTCGTCACGGTGTTCCCGCTCTCCTGGGTTATGTTGTACAGCGGCGAGAGCGCCGAGCGCTTCCTGGTCATCGAGATCATCGGCGCTGCGGTCTGTGTTCTCTCGATGCTCGCTTCGGGCTTTATCGCCGATCGCGTCGGGCGGCGCGCGGTGCTCGGTGTCTCTGCCGGCCTGATCGCTGCCTATAGCGGCTTCGCGCCGCAATTGCTGGGTGCGGGCGGCTTTGGCGAGACGGTCTATATGCTCGCGGGCTTCGTGCTGCTGGGCCTTGCATTCGGCCAGTCCTCGGGCGCGGTCAACGCCAGCTTCTCGGCAGAGCGCCGCTATACCGGCGCCGCGACCGTCGCGAATCTCGCCTGGCTGCTCGGGGCTGGTTTTGCCCCCCTGGTCGCGCTGGCGCTGGCGAGCCGCTTCGGATTGTGGTCGGTTGGCATTTACCTTTTGTCGGGCGCGCTCTGCACGCTGGCAGCACTTGCGGTGAACCGGGAATGGGCGCGGCCCGCCTGAGCCGCGCAGATTGCCACCCCCCCGGCTGGTAAAGCGATCTTATAGCGCGCGCATTTGTGCGTAGCTTCTTGGCGCAAAAGCGGGATAGGAACCTCGCTCGCTAAAGAAGGTTCTCGATACAATGCCGCAAACGCCTGCACACGGTTCTTCAAAATCTGGATCGAGAATCGGGCTCGGCACAGCGTTGGCCGTTTCGGTAGCGCTCATCTTTTTCATCATCAGTGGCACACTCGCATATTCGAACATGCAGGCCGTTCGCGCCGATACGGCCAAGGTTGTGCACACCCACGAAGTTATCACCGAACTCGGCAATTTGCTCTCCGCCGTGCAGGACGCAGAGACCGGCCAGCGGGGCTATCTGCTAACGGGCAACGAACGGTATCTCGAACCCTATGAAAACGCGCTTGCGCTAGCTGGAACCAGCCTTGCCTCGATCGAGGCACTGATCGCCGACAATGCAGCGCAGCAGGCCAATCTGCGGCGCCTGAAGTTGCCGGTCGACACCAAGCTTGAAGAACTCAAGCGGACGATCGAGGCGCGCAGGAGCGGGGGAATGGCAGCAGCGCTCGATCTGGTGAATACCGATCGCGGCAAGGTTGCGATGGATGCGGTCCGCGCCCAGATCAGCACGATGCGCGCCGAAGAGCGCCGCCTGCGTGAAGCGCGGCTGGCGCAGATGCAGAGTGCCTATCAGACCGCGACGATGAGCGGCGTCCTTTCGGCGCTGTTCGGCATTGCGCTGACGATCGCGATCGGCATCCTCATCCACCGCAGCACCCTCGCGCGGGTGCGTCAGGCCTGGCTGCAAGCCGGCGAAGTCGGCCTCGCCCAGGCGATGCTGGGCGACAAGAATGTCCAGCAACTGAGCGAAAGCATTCTCGATTTCCTCACCCCCTATCTCGGCGCGCAGGCCAGCGTGTTGTTCAAGGGCGAGAATGACGTCTTTGAGAAGACCGCGATGCTGGGCGTGCCCGGCGATGCTGCAGTGCCGAAGTCGTTCATCCTGCGCGAGGGCCTGCTGGGTCGCGCGGCCGCCGATGGCAAGCCGGTCGTGCTGGGCGACGTTCCCGATGGCTATCTGACAATCGGCTCCGGGCTAGGCCGCGACACACCACGGCATTTGGTGATCGCACCGTTCAGCGCGGATGGCGTCGTCAATGCCGTGATCGAGTTCGGCTTCCTGCATCCGATCGACGAGCAGACGCTGGAATTCCTGGAGCAGGTGGCCCAGCCCATCGGCATTGCATTGCGCACGGCCCGCTTCCGCACCGAATTGCAGAATTTGCTCGAAGCGACACAGCGCCAGTCGGAAGAATTGCAGGTCCAGAGCGAAGAGCTACGCGTCTCGAACGAGGAGCTCGAAGAGCAGGGCCGCGCGCTCAAGGAATCGGCAGTGCGGCTCGAACAGCAGCAGGTTGAGCTGGAGCAGACCAATTCGCAGCTGGAGGAACAGGCGCAATTGCTGGAAACCCAGCGCGACGACCTCGCCCGATCAAGCTCCGCAGTCGAACTCAAGGCGCGCGAGCTGGAACAGGCCAGCCAGTACAAATCCGATTTCCTCGCCAATATGAGCCACGAATTGCGCACGCCGCTCAATTCGCTGCTCATCCTGTCCAAGCTGCTCGGCGACAATCCGAACGGCAATCTGAGCGACGAGCAGACCCAATATGCCCGCACCATTCAGGCATCGGGCAACGATCTGCTCAATCTGATCAACGACATCCTCGATCTCTCCAAGATCGAAGCCGGCCATGTCGATGTCCGCGCCGAAACGGTTACGCTCAAGCGACTGGCTTCGGATCTGCGCCGGACCTTCGATCCGATTGCGCGCGAACGCAGCCTGGAATTCGCAATCGATATCGTCGATGGCTTGCCCGCATCGATCACTACCGATCGCCAGCGCCTCGAACAGATCCTGAAAAACCTGCTCTCCAACGCGTTCAAATTCACCGAGGAGGGCCGCGTCGCGTTGCGGATCGAACCCGTCGAAGGCAAGCGGCTTTCCCTGACGGTAACCGACACCGGCATCGGCATTTCGCCCGAAAAGCATCAGGCGATCTTCGAAGCGTTTCGCCAGGCAGATGGCGCGATCAACCGCAAATATGGCGGGACTGGCCTCGGCCTTTCGATTTCGCGCGAGCTATCGCGCCTGCTCGGCGGATCGATCGCACTGACCAGCGAACCGGGTGCCGGCAGCAGTTTCACGGTTACGATCCCGCTCGATTACGATCCGGCGCAGGTTGAGGCGCGGCCCGCCCCCGCCGCACCGGCCGCATCGGAACCCGTAACGGTTGCGGCGTGGCGCTCGACCGATACCAGCGTGAAGCGCAAAGCGCGGCGGCAAGCGGTGGAGGACGACCGCGACCGGCTTGAGGCCACGCGCCGCATGCTGCTGATCGTCGAGGACGACCGCACCTTTGCCGGGATCGTCCGCGACCTGTCTCGCGAGGCAGGGTTCCAATGCCTTGTCGCGGGCACCGCAGAAGAGGCGCTCGCGCTCGCCCGCGAATATAAGCCCAACGCCATCGTGCTCGATCTTGGCCTTCCCGATCAATCGGGGCTGGCGGTGCTTGACCGGTTGAAGCGCGAGGATGCCACGCGCCACATTCCGATCCACGTCATCTCGGCCAGCGACCAGACCCAGACCGCTTTTTCGCTTGGCGCGATGGGCTATCTGGTCAAGCCGGTGAAGCGCGAGGAATTGGCCCATGCGCTCGAAGCATTGGAGGCCCAGCTCACCCGCACGATGCGCCGCGTGCTGATCGTCGAGGACGATAACGTCCAGCGCGACGCCGTCAGCAAGCTGCTCGCCGGGCCCGAGATCGAGATCGTCGGCGCCGGCACAGCAGCCGAATGCCTCAAGCTGCTCAGCGAGCAGACCTTCGATTGCATGGTGCTCGATCTGTCGCTCCCGGATGCTTCGGGCTATTCGCTGCTCGAAACGCTGAGCAAGGACGATGCCCACAGCTTCCCGCCGGTGATCGTCTATACCGGCCGCGATCTGTCGGCCGAGGACGAGCAGCAGCTGCGCCGCTACTCCAGCTCGATCATCATCAAGGGCGCCAAATCGCCCGAGCGCCTGCTGGACGAGGTTACGCTGTTCCTGCACCAGGTGGTGTCCGAACTGCCGCCCGAGCAGCAGAAGATGATCCAGCAGGCGCGCAACCGCGATGCGTTGCTTGAGGGGCGCCGGATCCTCATCGTCGAGGACGATGTTCGCAATGTCTATTCTCTGACCAACATCCTTGAGCCGCGCGGCGCGAATATCACCATCGCGCGCAACGGCCAGGAAGGGCTCGACGCGCTGGAAAAGCGTGCGGGCACGCCCGATGCGATCGATCTGGTGCTGATGGATGTGATGATGCCGGTGATGGACGGGCTCGACGCTACCCGCCGCATCCGCAAGGATTCGCGCTGGTCAAAGCTGCCGGTGATCATGCTGACGGCGAAGGCAATGCCCGACGATCAGGAACGATGCCTCGAGGCAGGCGCTAATGACTATATGGCCAAGCCCCTAGACGTCGATAAATTGCTCTCGCTGGTACGCGTATGGATGCCGCGCTGACTCAGCCGCCCGGTGAGGCGGACAACGAGCCGGTAGAGGATATCGAAATCCACCTCCTGCTGGAGGCGCTCTACCGGCGGTATCATTATGACTTCCGGCACTATGCCCGTGCATCGATCAAGCGGCGGCTGCGGCAGGCGCGCGAGCAGCTGGGCTTTGCCAGCCTCTCGGCGTTGCAGGACGCGCTGCTGCACGACAAAGCGGTGGTGACGCGTTTGCTCGATTATCTGACCGTTCAGGTCAGCGAGATGTTTCGCGATCCCGGCTATTTCCGCGCGATCCGCGAAAAGGTGGTGCCGCATCTGCGCACCTATCCTTCGCTCAAATTCTGGATCGCCGGGTGCAGCCATGGCGAGGAACTCTATTCCTTCGCGATCCTGCTACACGAAGAAGGCCTGCTCGATCGCACCATGTTCTATGCGACCGACATCAATCCCGCCGCGCTGGAGGCAGCACAGGCCGGCATTTATCCGCTCGATCGGATCGCAGCGTTCACCCAGAACCACCAGCGCGCGGGCGGAAAGACCTCGCTCTCCGATTATTATTCCACCGCTTATGGCCGCGCCGTGTTCGACAAGAAATTGCGCGCGCAGGTCGTGTTCTCGGATCACAGCCTGGTCACCGATGCTGTATTTGCCGAATGCCAGCTCGTTTCGTGCCGCAACGTGATGATCTATTTCGATCGCCCGTTGCAGGACCGCGCACTCGGCCTGTTCCGCGATTCACTCAGCCGCCGCGGCTTTCTGGGGCTCGGCTCGAAAGAGACGCTGCGCTTCTCGGCCCATGCCGACGCGTTCAGCGAGTTCGTCCGCGAGGAAAAAATCTATCAGCGGCGTGACGCGTGACGGAAGCCCCGGTGGAAGCAATCGTGATCGGAGCATCGGCCGGGGCGGTGCAGGCGCTGTCGCTGATCCTGCCGCGCTTGCCGGTGGGCTATCCCCTGCCCGTATTGGTTGTCGTGCACGTGGGTGACCAACCCTCAGAACTGACCAACCTGTTTCGCGCCAAATGCCAGGTGCCCGTGCGTGAGCCCGAAGACAAGGAGCCGATCGTCCCCGGCACAGTCTATTTCGCCCCGGCCGGTTATCACATGCTGGTCGAGAGCGACCGCAGCATCGCGCTGTCGATGGACGAGCCTGTGCTCTACTCGCGCCCCTCGATCGACATACTGTTCGAAAGCGCCGCCGACAGCTATGGTGCGCAGCTTGTCGGTGTAGTGCTCACCGGCGCCAACGAAGATGGTGCGATGGGCGCGCGCACGATCTTCGCCGCAGGGGGCGCGATGCTGGTCGAGGATCCGACCAATGCATTTGCCGCCACGATGCCCGAGGCAGCGCTCAAGCGGTGCCCGGCGGCGAAAATCCTGACGCTCGACGCTATTGCGGACCACCTGGTGGGCCTGGGAACGACATGAGCAGCAGGCCCGATATCGTCCATTTTCTGATCGTAGACGATCTGGCGGAAAACCTTGTCGCGCTGGAGGCGTTGCTGCGCCGTGACGGCCTGGGGTTCCTTCGCGCGCGATCGGGCGAGGAAGCGCTGGAGCTTCTGCTCAAGCATGAAATCGCGCTGGCTTTGCTCGATGTGCAGATGCCCGGCATGGATGGCTTCGAACTGGCCGAGTTCATGCGCGGCAACGAGCGCACCCGCCACGTGCCGATCATCTTCCTGACTGCGGGCAGCGCCGATACGCTGCGGCGCTTCCGCGGCTATGAAGCGGGCGCAGTCGATTTCATCCAGAAGCCGATCGAGCCCGACGTGCTGCGCGGCAAGGCCAATGTCTTCTTCGATCTGCACGAGCAGCGCCGCGCGCTCGCCGATGCCGCGGGTCAGCTGGAGCGGCAGGTGCGCGAACGGACCGCCGAACTCGAAGACGCCCTTGCCCGCCTGCAAGCCGAGACCGCCGAGCGCGAGCGCGCCGAGGCGTCGCTTCGCCAAAGCCAGAAGATGGAAGCGGTCGGTCAACTGACCGGCGGCATCGCGCACGATTTCAACAATATGCTGACCGGCATCATCGGCTCGCTCGATCTGATGCGGCGGCGCATCGCGGCCAATCGCGTCGACGAACTCGATCGCTATATGGACGCCGCGACCACCTCTGCCGAACGCGCCGCAGCGCTGACCCAGCGCCTGCTCGCTTTCTCGCGCCGCCAGTCGCTCGATCCCCAGCCACTGGAAATGAACGCGCTGATCCAGTCGATGTCCGAGCTGATCGAGCGTGCCCTGCCCGAAAAGATCGAGCTGGCGATGGTGCTGGGCGCCGAACTGCCCAGCGCTCTGGCGGATGCGAACCAGCTCGAAAACGCGGTCCTGAACCTCGCGCTCAACGCGCGCGACGCGATGCCCGATGGCGGTAGGCTGGTGATCGAGACCAATCTGGTGGATCTCGACGCTGCGCATATCGCGACCAGGCCGGGGCTGCCGCTCGGCCAGTTCGTGGCGATATCGGTGTCTGACTCGGGTACGGGCATCGCCCCCGAGGTGATCGACAAGGTATTCGACCCGTTCTTCACCACCAAGCCGCTCGGCCAGGGCACAGGGCTCGGCCTGTCGATGGTCTATGGCTTTGCGCAGCAAAGCGGCGGCGCGGTGCGGATCCACAGCCAGGAGAATCTCGGCACGACGGTTACGCTCTATCTGCCGATCACCGATGCCGTGCCGCCCGATACGAACTTCAAACCACGCAGCGCACCGCACGGCGCGGGTGAGCGCGTGCTAGTGGTAGAGGACGATCCCGCCGTCCGCATGCTGGTGCGCGAAGTGCTTCAGGAGCTGCATTATGAAGCGATCGAAATCGCCGATCCGATCGCGGCGATACCGCTTCTGGCCTCCGGCACGCGCATCGATCTGATGATCTCCGATGTCGGAATGCCGGGCATGAACGGCCGCGAACTGGCCGATGTCGCGCGCGGCCATCGCCCAGATCTGCCGATCCTGTTCATCACTGGCTATGCCGAACACGCGACGCTGCGCGCCGGGTTTCTTGGCAGCAGCATGTCGATGATCACCAAGCCATTTTCGCTCGACGGGCTCGCGAACAAGATCAGCGAGATGATCGCACCACCGGTTACGTAGCGCTAGCCGTCGGTAAAATCCGGAAACAGCGCTTCGATCGCCGCCTGCAGATCGTCAGCGCCGGGAAGTAAATCATATTGATCGAGCAGTCGCTGGATCAGCTCCAGCCGGTGCGGCCCGATGCCGGGCAAGGTGCGCAGGCCGCGATCCGGATCCAGCACCGCGTCCGCAAGATCGCCAAGCGTGCGATGGCCCGCTGCGATCAGCAGCTTGCGCAGGCCGGCCGGCAGGATCGATTGCCCCACCGGAAGATCGCGATCCAATGCGTCCGGTCGCCTCCGCAACCGGGTGAGTGCTCCCTTTTCCCTCTTCAGTGTCCGCCGGATATGGCTGAGCTGGCCCGAACTGAGCTTCAGCTGGCGGCCGATCTGGCGATACGTCCGCCCGGCAGCCCGCAACGCACGCGCTTCCTCCAGATTCAACGTAGCGATTTGTGAGGGGCTGAGCATCCGCTGCCGGATATGCCACCTCTGTGGCGCTCGCACAAAAAATTGTGCGGAAATGCTGATGGATTTGCCAGGCGCCTGACTATGTTGGGGCATGACCCCTCCGCACCTCAACCGCCGCCTCTTTCTCAAGACTGGGGCTGCTGCCGCGGGTGCGCTCACATTTCCCGCCTGGGCGCAGCAGGTGTCGCATGGGATCGCACCCGCAGCGACGCTTTCGGGCGACGAGATAGCGCTGTCGATCGGCCACCAGATGATGACCGTGAACGGGCGCTCCAGCCACGCCATCGCCGTCAACGGCACCGTCCCTGCCCCGCTAATTCGCCTGCGAGAGGGTCAAAAGGTGCGGCTGTCGGTTGCGAACACGCTCGACGAAGACAGCTCGATCCACTGGCACGGGCTGTTGCTGCCCTTCTCGATGGATGGCGTACCCGGAATCAGCTTTCCCGGCATCCGCCCCCGCTCGACCTTCACCTATGAATTCCCGGTGATCCAATCGGGCACCTATTGGTATCATAGTCATTCGGGGCTGCAGGAGCAGATGGGGCTATATGGCCCGCTGGTGATCGATCCCGCCGGCGTGGACCCGATCCAGTCGGATCGCGAACATGTGATCCTGTTATCCGATCACAGCCCGCTCCACCCGCATGCAATCTTCCGCAAACTCAAGCTGATGGGCGGCCATTTCAATTATCAGAAGCAGACCTTTGCCGGGCTGTTGGCGGGCAAGGATCAGCCGCTCAAGGATCGCCTCGCCTGGGGCGCCATGCGGATGGACCCCACCGACATCGCCGATGTGACCGGATCGACCTACACTTATCTGATCAACGGCCACGGCCCCGCCGACAATTGGACCGGACTGTTCAAACCCGGCGAACGCGTGCGTCTGCGCATCATCAACGCCTCCGCGATGACGACCTTCAATATCCGCCTACCCGGCCTAGCGCTCAGCGTGGTGCAGGCCGATGGACTGCCGGTGCGCCCTGTCGAAGTCGATGAACTCCAGATCGCGGTTGCCGAAACCTATGATGTGATCGTCACGCCTGCCGAGGACCGGGCCTATTCGCTGGTCGCTGAGAGCGTGGATCGTTCAGGTATGGCGCTGGGCACGCTCGCGCCGCGGTCCGGCCTGAAGGCCGAGGTCCCAATGCTCCGCCCGCGTCCGCTCGCGACGATGAAGGATATGGGCATGGACATGGGCGGGCATGTCACGCCGGGTGCCGATCCCAATTGTCCCCCCGAGCATGCGGCGATGGGCCATTGCACCCCTGCGAGCGTCTCAGGTGCAGCGAAGCCAATGCAGCATTCGATGCGCGACTTCTCGATGGCGCCCGGTGTTGCGCGCACGCCGACGGTGCAGTCGATTTCGCCCATGCCCATGGATCGGATGGGCGAGCCGGGCCAGGGGCTGGAAGATGTCGGCCACCGCGTGCTGACCTATCGCGACCTGATCGCGATCACCCGCAACCCCGATGTGCGCGCGCCCGAACGCGCGATGGAAATCCACCTCACCGGTAACATGGAGCGCTATATGTGGGCGTTCGACGGGGTGAAGTTCAGCGATATCAAGGGGCCGATCCCATTCCGCACCGGCGAGCGTGTGCGGATCACACTGGTCAACGATACGATGATGGCGCACCCGATCCATCTGCACGGCCATTTCTTCGAACTGGTGACCGGCCACGGCGATCACGCCCCGCGCAAACACACGATCAACGTGCAGCCTGGCGGCAAGGCCAGCTTCGACGTGACCATGGACGCTCCCGGGGACTGGGCGTTCCACTGTCACCTACTCTATCACATGCACGCCGGTATGATGCAGGTCGTATCGGTTCGCGACGGCGCGGAGGTGCCGAAATGAGCGCGCGCCTCAGCCTGATGCTCGTTTCCCTCGCAATATTGCTCGGCACCACACCCGCCCGCGCCCAGCATGCGCATGGAGCGCCCGCCGCAGACCCGAACTGCCCGCCCGAACATACCGCAATGGGCCATTGTGTCCCGTCGCAAACCGCTGCGCCCTCGGGAAGCGTGATCGCCCCCGCCCCGAGTACCGATTGGGCGGCCGACAGCGTCTACGATCCCGCCGAAATGGCGAAGGCGCGCGCGAAGGTGGCAAAGGAGCATGGCGGCGCGACGATGCATCAGATCGTCTTCAACCTCGCGGAAATCCAGTCGGGGAAGGATGGAGAAAGCTACCGGATCGAAGCCGAGGGCTGGTATGGTGGCGACATCAATCGCGTGGTCGCAAAGGCCGAGTTCGAGGGCGAATTCCGCCACAAGTCCGCAGCCGAAGTGCAATTGCTCTACAGTCGCGCAATCGGCCCCTATTTCGATGTGCAGGCAGGCGTGCGGCAAGATTTCGGCCAGCCACGCAACCGCAGCTATGCCGTGCTCGGCGTCGAAGGGCTCGCACCTTATTGGTTCGAAGTCGAAGGCGCCCTGTTCCTGTCCAATCGTGGCGAACTGTCTGCGCGGATCGAGGGCAGTTATGATGCCCGGATCACGCAGCGGCTTGTGTTACAGCCTTCCGCCGAAATCCAATTCTCCGCGCAGGATACGCCAGCACTGCGCCAAGGTTCGGGCCTAGGCGAGATCGAGCTGGGATTGCGGCTGCGCTACGAGATCGAACGCGAGTTCGCGCCTTATGCCGGGATCGAATGGACGTCACGGTTCGGCGGAACCCGGCGCTATGCGATTGCCGATGGCGAAGACGCGAGCGGACTGCGCGTCGTGGCCGGAATCCGGCTCTCGCTGTAGATCAGCACTCCACCACATTGACCGCGAGGCCGCCGAGCGACGTTTCCTTATAGCGCTCGCTCATATCGAGGCCGGTGTTGCGCATCGTCTCGATCACTTCGTCGAGGCTCACGCGGTGCGTGCCGTCGCCCAGCATCGCCAGTCGCGTGGCTTCGATCGCCTTGACCGAGCCGACCGCGTTTCGCTCGATGCACGGCACCTGGACCAGCCCGCCGATCGGATCGCAGGTGAGGCCCAGATTATGCTCCATGCCGATCTCGGCAGCATTTTCGATCTGGGCGGGTGTGGCGCCCAAAGCGGCCGCAAGCCCCGCCGCCGCCATCGAACATGCAACGCCCACTTCGCCCTGGCAGCCGACTTCGGCGCCCGAGATCGAAGCATTCTCCTTGAACAGCGAGCCAACCGCGGCTGCGGTAAGCAGGAAATCCTCCGCGCCGCGCTTGCAGGCAGAGGGCGCGAACCGCTCATAATAACGCAGCACGGCGGGCACGATCCCCGCTGCGCCATTGGTGGGCGCGGTGACGACCTTGCCGCCCGCCGCATTCTCTTCGTTCACCGCGAGCGCCCACAGGTTGATCCAGTCGATCACGGTCAGCGGGTCGGCGAGCGCGCGCTCGGCCCGATCGAGGAGAATCCGGTGAACCCCCGGCGCACGCCGCTTGACGCGCAAGCCGCCCGGCAGCTCCGCCATCTCGGATCGGATACCGCGATCGATGCACGCCGACATCGCAGCGCGGATCAACGCGAGCTTCGCCGAGACTTCCTCTGGCGAAAGCGCGGCTTCCTCATTTTCTCGCATCAGTTCGGCAATCGATTTGCCGGTGGTCTCGGTCAGCGCGACCAATTCGTTACCCGAACGAAAGACGTGCGGCACGTCCCAGCCCCCTTCGGCGGGTGCGTTGCGGCCGATCTCGTCCTCACGCAGCACGGCGCCGCCGCCGACCGAATAATAGGTCGTCCGCACCAGGGCGACGCCGTTCGCATCATAGGCGGCGAAGGTCATCGCATTGGAATGGAATGCCAGCCGTTCGCGCTGGAGGAACAGCAGATCGCATTCCTCATTGAACGCAATCTCGCTCCTGCCGCCGAGCCGCAGTCTGCCGGATGCCCGGATCGCCCGCACCTCGGCCTCCGCTGCATCAGGATCGATATCGGCGGGAACGTGGCCCGACAAGCCGAGCAATATGGCGGTGTCGGTCGCGTGCCCCTTCCCCGTCAGTGCCAGCGATCCGTAAAGCACCGCCTCGACGCGCACGATTCCTTCAGGAAGCCCGCGCGCGAATGCCGCCGCTGCAGTCATCGGGCCCATGGTGTGAGAACTGGACGGGCCAACCCCGATTTTGAATAGATCGAACGTGCTTGCAACCATATCAGAATCCCCGGGGGTCATTCGGCTTCAGCGTGTGGGCCCTGAAGACGCCGGGCGTCATAGCGCGAAATCGTACTTGTCCCGAAATTTGTCGTTCCCCCAAACGGCGGGCTGACCCCGCTGCAGCCCAGCCAACCCGCAATTCTCTTTTCTTCACCAATGCATTTGCTTGCATTGACTTGTTTAGAGTGACGGACGATCCCGTAACAATCGGGGAGTGCCGGGCACGCCTTGTCCTCCGCGATAGGGGTGGGAGCGTAGGGTCGAATGACGAGTTCTGAAAAGCGACTCGACGGCTGGAAATCCATCGCTGGCTTTTTTGGCCGGGACCGGACCACCGTGGCGCGGTGGATGCGCGAGCGGAACCTGCCGGTTCACCACATTCCGGGCGGCAAGCAGAAATCGGTGTTCGCATATGAGCATGAACTGACCGCATGGGCGACGCGCAACGCGAGCGTGACCGGGGTTGGTGAAGAGAGCCCGGTAGACGCCGCCAAGGTCGCGGCGCCGGTCAAACCCGATCGCCGAGCCTTGTTCGCGGCGATCGCGGTAGCGATGATCGTCGCGGCAATCGTGGTCACGCTTGCTTTGGGCGGCCTGAAATCCTCGCCCAAGCGCGCGCCGGTCGATCCCAAAGTGATGGCGGACTATGTCGCCGCGCGGGATGCGTGGGCGCGGCGCACGCCCGAGGACCTCAAGCATTCGATCAAACTGTTTGACGATGTCATCCGCCGCGCCCCTGATTTCGCGCCCGCCCGCGCTGGGCTGGCGGAGGCATGGCTGATTTACCGAGAATATGGCGATGTCAGCGATGCCCGCGCTTTCAGCGTGGCAAAGGTTGCAGCGCAAAAGGCGATCGCACTCGATCCCGAACTACCCAGCGCACAGCGCGCAATCGGCTTCATCGATTATTGGTGGGACAATGACCCCATCGGCGCGGTTGCCGCCTTCCAGCGCGCTATCGCGTTGGACGACAGGGACGCGCAAACCGTATTCTGGTTCGCCAATGTACTCGCCGATCTGGGCAAGGCGGATGCCGCCGAGAAATATTACGAACGCGCGCGGATGCTCTCGCCCGGCTCGCAGCCCATCGCCGTCGAGCATGCCTGCGCACAGTGGCAGGCGGGACGCGACCAATTGGCGCTCAAGCTGATGAACGACTTGAAGAAGCGTTATCCGCAAGACGCGACGATCAGCAATTGCCTGGCTTGGGTGCATATCGGCCTGGGCGATATTCGCAGCTTCGCCATCGAATATGGCACGATGGCGCGCATCCGCAACGAGCCCGATGTTCTGCGTGTGGCGAATGCGATGGGCAAGGCTATTCGCAGCGATCCTGCTACCGCACACCGCGTGCTAATCGCCGATGCCCGGCGTGAGATCGATGCAGGCACGCGGCGCATCCGCGAAGTGCCGGCTTTCTACGCCTCTTCGATGGGCGACCGCGCCGAGCTTTTGTCGCTGATGCAGGAAGCGGCGAACCTGGGCGAACGCTGGTACTCGCCCAGCATAACCTCACGCATAGCCGCGCGCTGGAAAGGCGATGCGGAGATATCGGGCTTGCTCCAGCGGCTGCATGTCGACTTGCCCAAGATCGACGGCATCTAAACCATCGCGCGGTGATTTCCCGCAATGCGCATCAATATGCCACACGCGCCGCCGCGCGCCACACGTTAACCAACGCGGGTAGTAAACTGCCGGGGGGTAGGCACTACTCACAGTTTTGTGGGTGGGCTCCTCTTGCGCATCGTAAGAGGGATCTGACCGTGACTAAAGCCCATACCCCCCGCACCGCGCGCCGCGTTCGCAGCGCACTTATGCTCTCCACCGCACTCAGCTTTGGCGTGGCGGGCCAGGCATTCGCGCAGAGCGTGGTCGAGACCGGCGTCACCACGGACATCACCGTCAACCAGCCGACCGCAACGGGCGCTGCGACGGCGGTGTATCTGCAGACCAATGGCGGCACGATCAACGTAACGGTTCCCACGGTCACCTCGACCGCGACCGACGTTGCCGGCGGCGCGGTCGTCAGCCTTGCGACGACGGGCGACAAGGCGATCACCGCCAATTTCGGCACGATCACGACGACGGGCAACGGCGACAGCACGGCGGTTTACGCGATCACGCAGACCGGCAACATCAACATCAATGCCGGCGCAATCGACTCGACGGGCAATTTCACCGCCGGCGTCATCGCCAATAGCACGAGCGGCAACATTGCGCTGACCGGCAACACGCTGATCCTGCGCGGCCCGAACTTCGACGCGGACGGCAATACGGGCGACGGCATGGTGGCCATCACGCGTGATGGCACGGCCAGCATCACGCTCGGTCGCGGTGAAGTCGATGGCAATATCGGCAGCATCGCTGCCGCAGTTACCGGCGTCAACAACGGCTTGACCGGCGGCAACGCCACGGTGGTCGTCGGCTCGGGCAAGACCACGGGCAACCAGGGCACTGCGGTTTTCGCGCTCGTCAACGGCCTGGGCACCGCCAGCACCACCACGACCGGGACGGTCGAAGCGACCGGCAATTCGGTTAGCGGCGTCGTTGGAGCGCGCTCGACCGGTGGCAATGCAGTCATCAACGCCGGCACGACGATCGCCTCGGGCACCGGCCTTGTCACCAATCGGCCATATTCCTACGCGATTTCGGGCATCTCGAAGACCGGCACGGTGATCAACGCCGGCACCACCAGCGCGACGGGCTACGCCATCCTCGGCACGGCAAGCGCGGGTGACGTTACGATCACGACGACCGGAAACACGCATTCCGAAACCAACAACGCCGTCTATGTTGGCACCAACAACAACACGACCGCGGCGGTGAATGCCACGGTCAATCTGGCCGCCGGCACGACGACCTCGTCCAACGCGACCGGCAGCATCGCGACCGTGTACATCGGGAACGTCACGACCGACGCGACGCTGAACAGCATGGGCACCGTAACCGGCAAGGGCACCGCCCCGGCCATCTCGGTGAACGCCGCCAACAAGGTATTGGTGAACAGCAATGTCACCAGCGCCACAGGCGCCGGAGCCATTTTCGCGAGCGGCACCGGCGGCACGACCGTCAATGCCGGCACCACCACCGGCCAGACCTACGCAATCCAGGCAGTCTCGGCGATTGGCGACGTCGTGGTCTCGACGACGGGCAACACGCATGGCGCGACCAGCAACGCCATCAGCGCGAGCACAACGATCATCCCGAATAATACGGCTCCGGGCGGCAACATCACGATCTCCACGGCAGCGGGCACGACGACCTCGAGCGGCGTACTCAATTCTGGCACGATCGGCGTTACGGCGCGGGGTAACCTGACGCTAGACATCGGCGGCAAGGTGACCGGCAGCCAGACCGCGGCGGCTACGATCGGTGGTTCGGCAGGCGGCACGATGGGCAAGGTCGTCGCCAACATCAACGAAGTGTCCAACACCGGAACGCGCGAAGCGATCGGTCTTGCTGGCGCTGGTGGCGTGGAACTGACGGTCGGCAAGGCTTCATCGATCGCATCGACGACCAATGTCATTCAGGTCGGGTCGAACAACGGCGATGTGGTTATTGATGCCGGTTCGGTAACCGGCTCGGCAAACTCTGCCATGATCAACGTGACGGCCAACAGGGGTTCGATCACGATCACCGCAGACGAAATCCTCAATTCCAACACGAACTTCCCCAACACCCCCTCAAACGGCATCTTCGCGCAGTCGGGCGGCGCGTACGTAGAGGTCAACGCTGGCACCGTGGAATCGCAGGGCCAGTCGATTGCAGTTCGCAATATCAATGTGGGCGGCGTATTCTCCAACACCGTCGCATCGATCAATACCACGGGTGACATCACCTCGCGCACCTCCAACGCGATCAGCGTTGGCGGTAATATGGCCGGCTTCGAAATCACGCTCGCAGCAGACCATGTCGTAACCGGCTATGGCGGCACGGTGGTCGCGGGCGGCTCGCGTCCCGGCACCGGCGGGAACGGCGTGCTCGTCAACAACGGCACGATTGCAGCCAAGGGCGCAGCCGAGGGCGGCGTCGGCATGACCACCGATGGCGATCTGACAATCACTTCCAACATCGTCACCGTCGAAGGCACTGCGGCGCCTACCAGCACGTTTATCGCCGCTGGTATCGGCGCGCACGCCGCCGCTGGTGGTGACGTCACGATCGACTCGAACAGTGTCACGGTGAACGGCGCGAAGCGCCACGGCATCAGCGCGATCACGGTCGCGGACGGCGAGATCATCATCAAGTCGGTCAATGTTTCGTCGAACGCCGACGATTTTGCGACGATCCGCGCCACCAGCGTGAATGGCGACATCACCATCGACAGCGGCACGCTGGTTTCCGGGGGCAACGGCGCACCGGGCATCCACGCCACGTCGACCGGCGGCGGCGATATCGCGATCACCAGCGTCAATTTGTCGACAACCGGCCTGAACGCCGGTGCGGCCGCCAGCGAGGGTATCTATACCGACACCAGCGGCACGGTGACGATCGATAGCGGCACCGTCACGATCGCCGGCTATGGCGCGAGCGGCATTGCTGCGGTTGCCGGCACCGGCGTGACCATCAGCAGCGACACGATCACGACCGGCGGCAACGACACCACTGCGCTCTACTGGAACAACAGCACCAGCGGCGACGTGAACATCACCAGCAATTCGGTGACGACCACCGGCAGCTCCGCATCCGGCATCGCCGGTAGCAATCTGGGCACGGGCTCGACGACGGTCACGAGCACCACGGTGTCGACCATGGGTCTCAATGCATATGGTATCAGCGCGACGGGCGCTGGCGCACAGACGGTCAATTCGGTCGATGTGACGGCCGGGCGCTTCGGCGTGAACGCCAGCTCATCGGCAAGCGATGCGACGATCAATCTGAGCGGCACGACGGTGGCCGGTACCAACTACACGCCGACCACGACGATCGTTGGATATGGCGCGCGCGCCATTGGCACGGTCGCCCGGATCAACACCAGCCTGGCTTCGAGCACCACCGGCGCGGAATACGGTGTGATCCTTGCCGGTCGCGACACCGCGATCCTTGCAAATAACGGCACGATTGCCGCAACCGGCCTGACCGGCATCGGCGTTCGCGCCAGCGGCACCAATGCCGTCAACATCAACAGCAACATCGTCAGCAGCACCGGTGCTCAGGGTTATGGCATCAACGCCTACAGCGCTGCCGGCGATATTCTGGCGTACAGCACGACCGTTTCGAGCGGCGGCTATGCGGCGATCGACGCCATCGCGGATAATGGCTCGGTGACGATCTACAGCGGCACCGCCACCAACACCAACGCATATGGCAACGGCATCAATGCGACGGGCAAGACCGGCGTGACGATCAGCGCGACGACCACGACCAGCACTGGTCGCGCCATCGACGCCTATTCGTCGGATGGTGACGTTTCGATTACCGTCAACGGCAACACCACTTCCAGCGTTGACGGTCCCGGCATCGGTGCCGACGGCGTCAACGTCGCGATCGTGCTCGGCCAGGGTACCGTGACCGATGGCTATGAAGGTGGCATCGAGGCGGAAGCCCGCGGCAATTTGACGATCGACGCGCGCGGCACCATCCGTGGCCATGACGACGACGCCATCGGCATCGCAGCCGAGGTGACGGGTACGGCCAGCATCAAGTCGAACATCATCGAGATCACCGGCACCGGCGAAGACCCCGGCCTCACCAACGGTTTCCGCAGTGGTCAGGGCGGCATCGTCGTCGAGGGCGGCGCAGGCGCCATCTCGGTGGAGAGCAACAGCGTCACGGTTGCCGGCGATAACCGCTACGGCATCTATGTCGCAGGCACCGGCGCGATCGACGTCAAGTCGGGCACGCTGAGCTATGCAGCGAAGGACTCGGCCGGCATCATGATCCTGGGCGGCGCAGGTGCCGTGACCGTCAACAGCGGCACGCTGACCGCCACGGGCGCAAGCGGCGCTGGCATCGCTGCACGCAGCACCTCCGGCAACATCACGCTCGTCGCCGACCAGACCCATCTGAACGCAACGGGCATGTTCGGTAACTTCACCGCCGACGCCGTAGTAGCTTTGTCGGATAGCGGCGCAGTCGCGATCACGAGCAACAACGCATCGACTGCCGGCCTGTATGGCAGCGCAGTCGCCGGCGTCGGCAGCTCGGTGACCCTCAACAGCACCACCGCCAGTGTATCCGGCAACCAGGGCGCGATCATCTATGCTCAGGCGCTGGCGGGCAACACCATCGTCAACAGCGGCACCGTAACCTCGACCGGTACTGGAACGGGGGCGATCAATGCGCGCGCCACCGGCACGGTCACGGTCACCAGCGGCACGATCACATCCGCCGCCGCAGGCGCAACGGGCATCCTGGCCCAGGGCGTTGGTGGCAACACCATCACCACCGGCTCTATCGCAACCGACGGCTATGCCGTGCGCGCGATCGCAACCGGCGGCGACAATGCGATCACCGTCAACGGCGCAGTCGCTTCGACGAACGCCTATGGCATCTACTCCCAGGCAGCCAATGCAACGATCACGGTCGGCGCGGGCAAGTCGGTCAGCGGCAAGGGCGTAGGCATCACCGGCACCGCCACGGGCCAGACCACCATCAACAACGCCGGCACGATCAGCGGCACTGTCGCCATCAACACGGGCGGCACGCTTACGATCAACAACACGGGCACGATCACCGGCACCACGGCTCCGGCAATCTACACCGCCGGGGCAGTCAATCTCGTCAACTCGGGCACGATTGGCAGCAATCCTGACTATGAATATGCAGTGGTGCTGGGCGCCCTTGCAGACACGGTCACGCTTAAGACCGGTTCGGTCGTCAATGGTGCACTGGTGGGTGGCGATGGCGTGGACACGCTGATCCTCAGCGGCACGGGCACCGTCAGCTCGGTCGCCGAGACGATGGCCAAGGCCTATCTGTTCGAGAACGTCACGGTAGCCTCGGGCTATTGGACCGCCGGTACGCAAAGCGGCGGTTTGTATGAAAAGATCACTATCGCATCGGGCGCCACGCTGCAGATCAATGCGGTGGACGGCGTCGCGACGATCGGAAGCGACGAATATGTGAATAACGGCGTGTTCGTGGTCAACGCGACCGGCGCCACGCCCCTGCTCGACGACGGCGTAGTGGTTGGCGGCACCGGCAGCACGGTGTTCATCGGCAACGGCACGACTATCCTGAGCGATGCGAACGTGACGCATGCCGGCGCGACGCGGATCAATGGCGGTACTGTCCAGCTCGCCAGCGGCAACATGACCAGCGACATCGTGATCGCGACCGGTGCCACCTTCCGCCTCGGCAATGGCGGCACGACCGGCACGATCACCGGCGACCTGACCAGCAACGGCACCTTCATCTACGATCGCTCGGACAGCTACACGATCGCAGGCGACTTCACCGGCGCGGGCTCGCTCAACAAGAACGGCGCAGGGGTGCTGACCTTCGGTGGCGAATACGGCTTCACCGGCACCACCAACATCAATGGCGGCTCGGTCAAGTTCACCGGCCAGCTCGCGCCCACCACCGAGATCAACCTGACCTCGGGCACGCTCGATCTGTCGGAGATTGAAGGCGGTCAGCAGACGATCGGCGAACTCGCCGGCACGTCTTCGGGCGGCGTCGAGCTGGGCAATAGCGAACTGACGGTCAACCAGACCACCAACACTTCGTTCGCCGGCACGATCTCGGGCGACGGTGGCATCACCAAGACCGGCACCGGCACGCTTAACCTGACCGGAAACAGCGATTACACCGGCGACACGAATGTTTCGGGCGGCACGCTCAAGGTCAACGGTTCGATCAGCGAATCGACGGTGGTGATGTCCACTGGCGGTACGCTGGGCGGCAACGGCACGATCGGCGGCTTGAGCGGCACGGGCGGCAATGTCGCACCGGGCAACTCGATCGGCCAGCTCACCGTTCTTGGTAACATCGTGTGGAACCCGGCCTTCGTTTATCAGGTCGAAGTCAACAATGTCGGCGGCGCCGATCGCATCGACGCGACCGGCACTGCTGCACTGGGCGGCGCAACGCTGCAGGTTCTGCCGGAGGCCGGCCGCTATCGCGGTCGCACCACCTACACGATCCTGACCGCGGCAGGCGGCGTGACCGGCACGTTCGGCACGATCACCAGCAGCTTCGCCTTCCTGACCCCGAGCGTGACCTATGGCGCGACGACGGTCACGCTGGCGCTGACCCGCAACAACGCCGCCTTCGCATCGTTCGGTGCGAATACCGGTCAGATCGGTGTTGCTACGGCGATCCAGGCGCTGGGTGCCAACAATGCGCTGTTCGAAGAAACCCTGCTTCTGCAGGACACGCAGGTCCGTCCGGCCTTCGCTTCGGTCACCGGCGAGATCTATGGCGGCATCGCCAGCGGTACGATCGAGAACATGTCGGCACTGCGCCGTAGCCTGACCGGTCGCGCCAAGCCTGCTGATGCAGGCTTGTATGGCTGGGCCAATGCCATCGGCAATTGGGGCGATGCGGATAGCACCACGCGCACCGATCACCTCCGCACCAGCCAGGAAGGCGTTGCCGGCGGCATCGGCTACTCGACCGGTAATCTGGATATCTCGGTCGGCTATGCTGGCACCAAGACCAAGTTCCGCTCGCAGGGTGAAGCACGCGGCGATACGCGCGCTGTCACCGGCACGCTGGGGTATCAGGGCGATACCGGCTTCTGGGCTACGCTCGGTGGCGTCTATTCCTGGAACGAGTTCGACGTGACGCGTCGTTCGTCGCTCGGCGCGATCTCGCAGGGGCTGACCAGCAAGTTTGACAGCAAGAGCAGCCAGGTGTTCGGCGAACTCGGCTTCATGGCAAATTCTGGCCAGTTCGCGTTCGGTCCGTTCATCGGCCTCAGCCAGGTCAATGTGGACAGTGACGCAGTGAGCGAAGCAGGCGGCTCGACCGGGCTGGTGATCGGCGCGGACAACCGCAACGTAACCTTCGGTCTGGCCGGCGTGAAGGTGAAGGGCCTGCCGGGCGCAGAAGTTGGCGGCGCGTCGATCAACCCGAACGTGTCGATCGCCTATCGCCGCGCATGGGGCGATACCGCACAGGTGCTGAACGGCCGCTTCGTCGGTACCGTGCCCAGCTTCGGTGTCCTCGGCCCGATCGTGGCGAAGGATGCAGCGGAAGTCGGCCTGGGTGTGGAAGCCCGCACCGGCCGCTTCGGCTTTAGCATTGGCTATACCGGCAATTTCGCGAAGGACTGGAGCAACCATTCGGCTCAGGCTTCGGTCTCGGTTCGCTTCTAACCCAGACCAAATTCTACAAACTGGGCCCCGCGTCGCGAGATGCGGGGCCCTTTTTGTTTTACCGGCGGCGGCCGTAACTTTGCCGGGCCATGCGGCTATGGCTGAACATCGTCGCTGAAGCTCCAATTGCCGCTGTCGAGCTTGTTGAGCGTGGTGACGCCCGCAACGCTGCCCGCGCCCGGCACGACAGCGTTCGCCGCGCCATTCGCCGCACGGCCATCGCCATTACCAAAATTAACCGCGCGGCGATCGCCCTTACCTAGACGGTTGGGTGCGGGCCACTTTGGAAGCGAATTGCTGTGCGCGGCTCTCGCAATGGTCCAAACCCGTTTACCGGACCTGATCCAGCAGGGTGCTGCCGTTAAAATCCTTCAGGATAATCCTATCCACGGTAAATGCGTTGGCCGGATCGGGGCGGACGACAAGCTTGAAGCTTAGCCGTGCCGCAGGATCCGGTTCGGGGGGCGCGGTGGCATCGATATAGACGCCGGACTGGCTTTGGCCGTTACGGTTGGCCGAGCCTTTCGAGACCACCTCGTAATAGTCCACAAGCCGAGTCTGGCCGCCCCCTTTGAGAACAATCCAGCGTACCGTCATCCGGTGCGCCGGAAGCGATACCTCCACGCTGTTGTCGCCCGCAAATACGGCGGTGAGGCCCGGTGGAGCGGAATGCGGAAGGATTTCGAGCGGGTTCTTGCTGCGCGATTCGCTCGTCGTTTCCGACGGCAGCCCGACCATATAGGTGAGGTGCAGATGGTAGTTTGTGGCGCCGGTTTTGCCGACATAGCCCAATAGCGTCCCTGCGGTGACGCGCTTGCCGACGATTATCCCGGCGGCAAACGCGTCGAGGTGCAGATAGCCGACCCATTTCTGGTCGCCATGATTTACCAGCACACGGTTGCCGGGGCCGGTGCTGCCGTCATCCAGCGTGATCCCGGTCACTACACCATCCATTATTGCGTGAACGGGCGTGCCCTTGGGAGCTGGAATGTCCACGCCGGCGTGAAAATCGTAGCTGCCATCGATGCGACGCGGCGCGTAGGGATAGCGAACCCCGTCGGCGTCGGCAGATGCGCTCGAACTGAGCGGCCACCGGACCGATCCTGACGCAGCCGTCGAGACCGGCGTAACTCGGGCCTGCGTGGCATTCGGGCTAACGCCCGCCACGTTGGAAGCGGATACGACGTAAAAGTAGATTGTGCCGTTTGCCAGACCGCCATCGGTGTAGGTCGTGGAAGCAAGTCCGCTTGCGATTGTGGTGTAGGGCCCGCCCGAACTGGTGCTTCGGCTCACCGCATATGTCGCCGCACCTGGCGATGCGTCCCACGACAGAGCCGCAGCACTGTCCCTCGCGACTGCAAGGAATGCTGCGGGCGCCGTTGGGGCAGTAGTGGGAACGCTGGTGGGCGTGCTCGTTGGAGCGGGCGTTTCGACAACGACAATTTGCGCAGGGGGTGCCGTCGGCGCGTTCGCGGCCGCCCCGCAACCGGTGACCAAAGCACAGGCCGGCAGCAAAGCGGCCGCGACCATGAAGGATGTACCCCAGCGTGATTGGCGGGCGATTGTCATAGTATCTCCAGGCCGCATGAAGGTCGCGACCCCGCCATTCGAATGGCCCCGCAAGACATTGGGGTCGCAGCTGATTTGCGCTCGGCAGTTGTTCTCGCGCCCGCCGTCGACGCCTCGCCCGCCTGGCTTTTACTTGGCAAGATCGAGATCGAAATACCGCCGCAGGAAATCGCCAACCGCCACCGCAGTTGCATCGCCGAAGCGTTCGCGGTTCGCAGCGGTGTCGCGCAGCCCCTTATAATGGGTTTCGAACTGGACCCCGCAGATCGCGCCGCTGGAATCGCCACCAGCCCGGCTCGCCCCTGCGGAGCAGCCGTAGCGGAGCGTATTGTAACCGGCGGAGAAGTATTTGGCGTCTTCCGGGCCCGGTTCCTTGTCGCTTGGAACCGCGCGAAACCCCGTGCGCTGGAAGAGCGAGCCCAATGCATTCGGCCCACGCAGCAATTCTGCGAGCGGCACGTTTTTTTGCGCGCCTGCGGTCCGGATGCTCGATTGATCGCGAAGCGCGGGATCTGCGTTGATCGCCGCATCGGAAAGGTTCAGGCTATCCGCTTTGAGCAGATAGCCGATCTCCACTCGCGGAATGTCGTGCCCATGGCCATGAATATCCATGAACCACCCTTTTCCGAAATCGCGCATGACGTCGGCCTTCGCCGTTTCGATGAAGCGGTGCCAATCGCCAAAAGCCTGCGCGGCTTCGGCCGAACCGCAAGTTGCTTCTTCAAGCGGGCGATTCGCGTCCAGCTTCTTGCGGGACAGGTGACTGACGATGACGTGCGGGTATTTTCCGTAGCGCTTGAAGAAGCTTTCCCGAATCTGCTTGGCAAGCTCCAGCGTGTTACGGTCGGTCACTATGGTGGCTTTGCCGCCGCAAGTGTCGTCCGCCCGCGTCGGAATGCTCTCGGGCATCAGGCTGCCGCCATGCGGCGCGGTGATGATGATCGGCGCGTTGCCGGGGAAATACTCGATATAGCCATTCGCGCCGAGCACCGGCGGCCGTTCGGCAGATCGTCCACCATCGCGCGCGATCCCGGCGGAATGCGCCGTGGCACGGGCCCCGATCGACGGTGCTCCTGCCACAGTGGAAGCAACGAACAACGGCAAGGCAATAGCCAGCAACTTCAACATCGATTTCACCCCTTCAAACGCCGCTGTCAGAACCGCCAGCCCAGGCCGGCGCGGATCCCGTGATCCTTGGTATTGCTCGAATAATCGCCGACGTAGCGGACCGAGAGGGTGCCCCCCATTGCATCCAGCGCCAGCCCCAAATTCACCGAAGTGCTGGTATTGGCCGGATGGTTGCCCCCGATGGTGAACGCCTGCCCTGTCGCCAGGAAGCGGACGGTGCGCTGCGCGACCTTGTCGAGATCTTCGTTCTGGACCGACACGCCACCTGTGAGACGAAGTTTGCTGTCCGTGAAGATCGGCAGAGCACCGCTGAAGCGCACGCCAGCGCGGGCGCCGAATGCGCTTTCCTCCATCTTGGCCACATCGAGCGCGGCAAGCCCGCCCGTCTCCGTAACCTGGTGGGCCTTCACTCGCGTGACGCTCGCGCCGACAAAGGGTTCGACGCTCCAATTGCCAAACTCGACACCGTAGGCGATCTCGCCAAAGCCCTGAATCGTGCTGATCTTGCCCTGGCCGCGCGGCTGATCGCCAAAGCCGCCAATCGAGACCGAGCGATAGGCTTTGGCAGAGATACCGTCGACGATCGCCCCGGCGCGCAGCTTGAACGGCCCGGCACCGAAGCCGGCATACATGCCGACATGGGTGCCGGTCAGGCTCGCCCGGCTGGCGAGCGTATCGCTATCCACATCGCTCGTGATGTGGCCGGCCACTACGCCGACGCGCGCCCCGAACAAGCCCGCATCGAGTCCGCCACGCACCCCCGTCGCGCGGCGATCCAGCGCCGCATACCCGTTGCGCGCATCCACATCCGCCTTGCTCGACGTGTATTGGATCCAGACACCACCCTCGACCGGCTCCGCGAGGCGGTCGAGTACTGCGTCGCGGTTCTGGCGGGCCTGATACGCCGCCTGCGCAGGCAAAGCGGCATAGGCTTCGCCTGAGAGCTCGTTGAACGCCCGCTGCGCACCGGCGGTATCCTGGCCGAGCACCTGGCTGAATATCGTGCCCGAACCGGCCACCTGCACTGCGCGCGCCACCGCAGCCTGGTTTGCCGTCTGCGCAACCGTATCGAACGCAGTGTCGGTGCGCGAAAGCACGAGGTTCACTGCATTGGCGGTGTAGACCAGGCTCGGTGCCAGGAAGGCGAGGTCGCTCGTCACGCTGGTGAAAGTCCCGGTAAGCGAACCGCCGGCGCTGACGATCTGGTATGTCGTCTGCGGGTTGTAGCCCGTGCCCAGCGGCATGACGCGCACCGTGCCGCCTTCGATCAGGACGTTGCCGCCTGCGGCGATCAGATCGCTGCCGATCGTCGGGTTCGTCTCGACTTCATAGACCGAACCCGCGCGGAAAGTGACGTTGCCGGTCGTCTGGATCGTGCCTACAGAATTGCCCGGCGTG
The DNA here is from genome assembly GCA_040384525.1 of Pseudomonadota bacterium. Taxonomy (GTDB): domain Bacteria; phylum Pseudomonadota; class Alphaproteobacteria; order Sphingomonadales; family Sphingomonadaceae; genus Sphingomonas. The sequence goes on along the minus strand of JAZKJE010000019.1, from coordinate 52,717 downwards.
ATCGTGCCCGCAACATCCAGGCTCGCATAATTGCTGTTGCCTCCCAGGCGCCCGCCCACTGCAACGTTCATCGCGGCGCCGGAGAGCGTGCCGTTCACAACCAGCTTGCCGGCATCGACCCGTGCAAAGCCGGTGAAGGTGTTGTTAGCCGTCAGCGTCAGCGTGCCGGCGCCCGCCTTCACCAGATTGCCGGTGCCGGAGATGACGCCGTCATAGGTGGTGGTGGCATTGTTGCCGCCAGCCGTCAGCGTAGCTGCGCCAAGCGTCACGGTGCCCACGCCCGTCAAGCTGCCGATCGTCTGATCGAAACCGGCCAGGTCCAGCCGCCCTTCGGTGATATTCAGCGCCCCGGTCGAGAAGACATTGGCCGCGCCCGCGCGCAGGATGCCGCCGCTGAGTGTCGTCGTGCCGGTATAGGTGTTCGCGCCCGCAAAGGTCAGCGTGTTGGTCCCCGCCTTCACCACATGGCCAGTGCCGCTGATCGTCCCGCTCCACGTCTCGGTCGCGGTGCCCGCGATCGTCAGCGTCGATGTGCCGAGTTGCACCGCCGCACCGGCGACGCCGCGCAGGCCCGCCACGGTCTTGCTGCCGGCCGTCACGTCGAGCACGCCGGTGGCTCCGGAAATGTTGACGCCGCCCGCGATCGTGCCGCCGGTCGCCAGCGCCAGCGTGCCGCCCGAGATCGTCGTCGTGCCGGTATAGGTATTGGCACCGCCCAGCGTCAGCGTGCCAGTACCTGTCTTGGTGAGCCCGCCTGTGCCCGATGCAACGCCGGTGAATACGCCCGTGCCGTTACCGCTGCCAACCGTCAGGGTGCTTGCACCCATCACAACATTGCCCGCGCCGCTCAGCGCGCCAATCGTCTTGCTGGCGGCGAGCGTGAGCGTGCCCGCTGCACCGACTTCGACCGCGCCGGTGGTGGCGATGGAGGTGCCTGTCGTCAGCGCCAGCGTGCCGGCATCGATACGCGTTCCGCCGCTATAGGTATTCGTGCCGGTGAGGGTGAGCGTGCCTGCGCCCGCCTTGATCAGCATGCCCGCGCCGGAGATGACGCCGCCATAGCTGCCGTCCGCAGCAGCTTCCGCCACCGTCAGCGCGCCGCCGGTGCCAAGCGTCACCGCCCCTGCGCCCGCAAGGCGGTTCACGCGCAGCGTATTGCCGGCAAGGTCCACCGTGCCCGCGGCGGCAAGCGTCACCGCGCCGGTGCCGAGCACCGTCGCGCCCCCGAGGCGGAGCGTGCCTGCATCCACGTTGGTGCCGCCGCTATGCGCCTGATCGCCCGAAACCGTGAACACCCCCGTGCCGACCTTGGTCAGCAGGCCGGCGCCCGAAAAACGCCCCTCGAAAACGCTTGAAACGTTGCCGCCTCCAACCGAGAGGCTTGCGCCCAGCGCCACTGCGCCCGCGCCCGAAAGTCCACCGATCGCATTGGCTGCCGCGACATCAAGGGTCGCACCGGAAGCCACGCTCACTGGAGAGGAGACGTCGAGCGCGCCGGTCACTGCGAGGCGCAGCGTGCCGCCGCTCACTGTCGTCGCGCCAGTGTAGCTGTTCTGACCGCCAAGGATCAGTGTGCCGGTGTCGAGCTTGGTCAGTCCGCCCGTGCCGGAAATGCTCGCATCGATACGCGCGGTCACACCCGCATCGACGCGGATATTACCCGCTGCGGTGGTGGTCTGCAGCGTCCCCGTGCCCGCCGCGAGGACATAGCCGTCGTTGATGAACTGCATGCCGGTGTACGAGATCGCATCGTCGATCGTCACTGCGCCGCCGGCGCCCTGGAACACGGCAAATTTGGCGCCCCAGCGACTGTTGCTCAGGCCGTCTGCCTCGGTCCAGTTATACGCCTGGTTGGTCCAGCTTCCCGCGCCGCCCTGCGCGATGCCGTCATTGCCCGGGCCGGCCCCATCCCAGAACTGGATGTCGGGAAGCGCTCCGGAAACGACGAGGTTCACCTGATTGGCGACGCTGGTCTGCAGATCGAGCTGGGCCAAAGCGACGCCCACCGGCACGGTGCCGAGAGCGATGCCATTGTTGGTCAGCGCGCCACCATAGTCGATCAGGCGATACACGCCGGTGCCGAACTGGCCCGCATCGTTGATGTTGAGCGAGCCTGCCAGCGTGACGTTGCCGAGCACATTGATCCGGTCGCTCGCAGAGGCAATTCCGGGCGTGCCCAAATCGTAGTTCAGGTTCGATCCGTCCACCAGCGCGAGATTGCCGATGGTAAGCACGCCCGCTGCTCCCGCAGTGCCACCGGTCAAATTGCCGCCGCTCGCGACATTGACCGTACCTGCGATCGTGCCAGTGCCGCCCAGCGTTGCACCGCTAGCGACGCTGGCATCGCCCGCAACTACGCCGTTGATCAGCAAAGTACCGGCGCTGGCAGTCGTCAGCCCGGTATAGGTGTTCAAGCCACTCAGCGTGAAGGTACCGCTGCTCGCCTTGGTGATGCCGCCGGTTCCGCTCGCAACGCCCGAGAATTCATGCGTGTTGGTCGTGCTGACCGTCAACGTGTTCACGCCGAGCAGCAGTGCGCCGCTGCCATTGACGCCGCCCAGCGTTTTGTTCGAACCCAGCGACAGCGTGCCCGCCGCTTCGATACGCACCGCGCCGCTATTGCCGAGCGAGGTGCTCGAAGTCAGTGCCAGCGTGCCCGCGTTGATGGTCGTGCCGCCCGTGAAGGTGTTGGCGCCCGTGAGCGTCAGCGTGCCGGTGCCATTCTTGACGAACGCGCCACGCGCGCCCGTGATCGCGCCACCGAAGCTGGTGTTCGAAGCCTGGTTGACCGTCAGCGAACCGTCGGCGCCCAGCGTCAGCGTGCCTGCGCCGGAGAGCGCGCCCACCTGCGTCGCGATACCCGCCAGATCGAGCGTCGTGCCGGTCGTCATCCCGAGGTTGCCGGTGCCCAGCGCGCCACCTGTCGCCAAACGGAGGATGCCGCCGCTTAGGGTGGTCGTGCCCGCATAATTGTTCGCGCCGGTCAGGATCAGTGTGCCGCTGCCCGCTTTGGTGATGCCGCTGGCACCGGTCAGAATGCCGGCGAAGCTGCTGTCCGAACCATCGGCACCGATCGTCAGCCGGCTACCCAGCTCGATCGTGCCCTCGCCCGCAATCGTCCGCGCGCTCTGCGCCACTGCGACTTCAACTACCGCACCGGAAGCGATCGTGACCCCTCCCGGAAGCGCACCCGTTCCGGCGAGGCGCAGGCGCCCGCCATTGACCACCGTGTTGCCTGCATAGCTGTTCGCGCCCGTCAGGGTCAGCGTACCGGTATCGAGTTTCGTCAGGCCGCCGGTGCCGCCGATCGCGGCCGATATCGTAGCTGAGACGCCGGGGTCCACGCGCATCGCGGTGACATTCTCGACCGCTTCCAGCGTGCCGGTGCCGGCCGCGATGGTGTAGCCATCCACCATGAACTGCATACCGCCGAAACGGATTGCGCCATCGACTGTGACGGTGCCGCCGGGCGTGCCGAACACCGCGAACTGCTCGCCCCACGCATCGTTGACCACGCCGTTCGAACGGGTCCAGTTGGTGACGCCGGTCTGCCAGCTGCCCGAGCCGCCGGTGATAACACCGTCACCTGCGGTACCACCGCCATCCCAGAACTGAACGGCGGGCACGAGCGTGCTCGCATCGCCATAGACCAGATTGACCTGCTGGCCGATCGAGGTCTGGACCGAGACCAGACCCATGTCGGTGCCCACGGGCACGGTGCCGATTGCGAGGCCCTGATCGTTCAGGCTCCCGGTATAATCGATCAGGCGATAGACGCCCAGACCGAAGCCACCGACATTGTTGACGTTGAGCGTGCCATCGAGCGTCAAATCGCCGGTCACGATGATCCGGTCGCTCTGCGCAGCGTTGGCGTTGCCCGGCGCACCGAGATCGAAGTTCAGCGTGGTGCCCGCGTCAAGAGCCAGTGTGCCCGTGTTAAGCGAACCGGCGGTGCCCAGCGAACCCGGCGCAATCGAAGTTCCAGCGGCCGCCGTGACGGCGCCTGCAATCGTGCCACTCCCTGCGAGGGTGCCGGCATTCAACGCCACGCCCCCGGCCAGCGAACCATCGACGCGCAGCCCGCCTGCTGCGATGGTGGTGGTGCCGATCAGGCTGCTGGTGCCGGTAAGTGTCAGCGTGCCGGTACCGGTCTTGATGACATCGCCGGTACCCGAGATTCCCCCCGAGAACAGCGCATCGGCATTGTTGGTGCCCGTCGTCAGCGTGCCGCCGCCCGCGCCCAACTGGATCGAACCCGCGCCGCTGAAGCCCAGGACGGTCTGGTTGAAGCCGTTGATATTGAGCGTTCCGGCAGCGGCAATCGAATAGATCGACGCAGCAGAGAGCGCGTTCGCGGAATCGGCGCGCAACGTGCCGTTCGTGATCGTTGTCGCGCCCGAATAATTGTTCGCTCCGTCCAGCGCGAAGGTGCCGCCGCCGGTGATGGTCAGGGTGCCGGTGCCGCTGATCGCGTCGCCGGTGGTCTGGTTGGACACGTTGCTGCGATTGAACACCAGCGCGCCTTCATTGGCGATCGAGCCGCCGATGCTGCCAAGCGTACCGCCATCGCCCAGGCGAAGCGTCGCACCGCTGCTGATCGTCGCGCCGTTGGCGGCGACGAAAAAGGCCTGGTTTGCGGTCCAGTCACCCGCCTGGACGTTGATCCCCTCGAAATTGGTGATCGTTGGCAGGATGCCGGTGCCGGTGCCGAACAAGTTCAGCGTTTCCGAGCCGCCGGCGGAAGTGAGGCCGCCGCGGATGCTTCCGGATACGGTCGCGCCGGTCTCGACCCGCACGGTGTTCACACCGCCGGTCATGTAGACCACGTCGCCGGCGGTCGATCCCTGGACCGTGCTGCCGGCACCCAGCGTGACGGTGTTGGTGCCGCCGGAAAGATAGACGGCATAGCCGCCGCCCTGCACCCTCGAACCCGAATTCAGCGTGACGTTATTGGTGCCGTCGATCAGGTAGATTCCTCGATCGGTCGCATCGACCAGGCTGGTTCCGCCAAGCGTGATCGTGTTGGCGCCACCCGAGGCATAAAGGCCGTAGGTTCCCGTGATCTTGCTCGTCCCGTTCAACGCCACGGACGCAATCACCGAAGAACTTGAGAAGGAAATGCCGCGCTCGCCGCCGATGATCGAACTGCCGCCGTTGAGCGTAATTCCGGTGTTGCCGCCCGAAAGATAGATGCCGTAATCGCCGGAAACGCTGCTGGTGTCGTTTAGCGTGACGGTATTGATACCGTCTTCCGCCAGCGAGATTCCGCGACTCGTCGTGATGCTCGTCGTCCCCGCCGTGAGCACGCCCACGACCGAGCCAGTTCCATTGAGGGTGATCGAGCGCGTGAAATTGCCGCGCCCGTAGATGCCGTATTCGCCGCGGATGAGCCCGGAATTGACGATCGTGCCGGCGCCGAACACAACGCCATTGCCGCGCGACGCTATTGATCCGCCGGTGCCGTCAGTGCCGTCATGGGCGCGAATGGCCCCGCTATTGTTCAGGATCAGATTGGCGCTGCGTACCGTATCAAGATCGATGCCGTCGCCATTGTACGAGATCATCGTGCCGGCATTATTGACCCTGATCGTAGTGAGTGCCGTGACGTCGGTATCGGTGTTCAGGATACGCATCACGTCCTGGGTCGAGCGCATAATCGCACCCAGATTATTATTCACGGTCATCGACCGCGAGGTGAACGTGCCGGCGGTGTCGATCACGCGGGGTGTCGTGCTGGACGTGGTGTCGCCGGTCACAGCGAGGATCGTTCCGTTATTGGTGATGACTGGGCCGTCACCGGTCGGCGCAGTGGTATAGCTGATCGCGCGGCTGGCCGCGCCGCCCGTCTTCAGCGTGACGCCAGCGTCGACCGTAACCGTTGCCGTTCCGCCTACAGCGAGCGCCGTCGTCGCAGTGGTGTTGGTGCTGACGACGGTCTGCGCGTACGCCACCGAAGGAAACGCTCCTGCGGCGAACACCGATGCGAGTAGCAGCGAGCGGTTGCGGCGCGAGATCGAGCGCGTGGCGCGTGTGCGGGGAAAGCTCATCGGGTGTCTCCGTACCTGGTGTCTGGCCGGTCCTTCTTGCGGACCCGGTAATCTGGAAATTGAACGGCCCGGCACTCAGGCCGGGCCGTTTGGATTTTATTTCGCTACGCCCATCTTCTCGTCGAAGAAGGCGACGGTGCGAGCCATCGCGTCTTCCTTCGCCGTCGCGTTCGCCGGGATCGACTGACGCGCCTTGGTCGGCGTGTCGAAACTGTGTTCGGCGTCCTTGTAGAGCTTGATCTCAATATCGCCCTTGCGCGTGCGGCTGAGCGAGACGAGGCGCTCGCATGACGTGGCCGACACTTCGACATCGCCGGTGCCGATCATCAGCAGCACGGGATTGTAAGGCTTGTAGCCGCTGCGCTCGAAACGGTTCTTGAGTCCGCAACCGGGGTAGAAGGAAACGCCTGCCTTGAAACCGGCTTCGCGGATGCCCTCCGGCTTGTCGTCAGCCATTGCGGCGAGCGTCAGGCTGCCGCCGTTCGACCAGCCCATCAGCCCGATCCGCTTCGGATCCACATCTGCGCGGGCCTTGAGGTATTTGAGCGCGCCATAGGCATGCAGCGGGCGGATCGTGACTTCGTCGAGCTCTTTGGGGCGCGTATCATAAGTGAAGCGGCCAAAGCCCTTGGGGAATCCAAGCGCGCCGAAATCATCGACCATGATCGCGACATAGCCGTGCCGCGCCCACATCCGGCCCCACATCTTGTGGCGCGAGGAAAGCGTTTCGGCACTATATTCGCCGTCCGCCAGGCTCGAATACGCCCCCGAGCGGCCGTGCACCATGACGATCGCCGGCTTGCGCGCCGTCGCGCCATCGGTGGTGAAAACATAGCCGTTTATCATGTTCTTGCCGTCGGCGCTCATGAACTTGACGGTCTCGACCTTCACCTTGCCTCTGGGTGCAACGGTCTCGGCAACGGTTTCGCCGTCCGCTTCGGAGTCGGTCGGTGCGACCTGGGCCAGCGCCGGCACCGTCAAAGAGAGAGCGATCGCGGCAAATACCGCTTTTGCGATGCGCATCGTCACATCCCCCATCAGAAG
>JAZKJE010000019.1:16600-45616 GCA_040384525.1 Pseudomonadota bacterium | reverse complement strand
CGGCCGCGGATGCTGTGCAGTTCGCCGAGATAGCCGAACGACTGATCGGCGATTGGCGGCAGCGTGTTCAGGATGTTGCGCGCGCCGATGCGAAGCCGCGTGCGGCTGAGCACGCCTGCGTCACGCCCGAAGGTGTATTGCCCATAGAGATTGTGGGTCAGTACGTCGTCGACCTGCCAAAGGGTGCCGTCCGGCAGCGACGCCGAGGTGTCTTCGACACTGTCGACATAGCTGTTATAATAACCCAGTCCCCAGCCATCCTTGCGCCAGGTGATCGTGCTGGTGAACCGCCAGCTGGGGCGGCCGTCCTGGCGGATCAGGCTCTCGGCGCCGCTGATCGGGATCGTCGCGTTGATGGTGCCGCTGCCCTGCGCGGCGATCAACTGGCCCTTCAGCGCGTCGGGATCCTGATAGAATTCGATCAGATGCGCCGCGTTCACCTTGAAATCGAAATTGCCGATCGGGGTATCGTGCAGACGGTAGAACAGGCCAAGATCGAGCCCGCGAACCGTGCGAGGATTGAGGTTCGCATAATTGTCGATCACCTGCACCACGCGGCCCGGCGCCGTCAGCCCGGTACCAACATAATTGGCAATCTCCGTCGGGGTCGGCGCTGCGCGCTGCACATTCGGGTTCGACGACCCGTTCAGGCGCAGGAAGTAATCGAGCGTCAGCGCATTGGCATCGCCGAACAGGCCGATCAGGTTCTTCTGCTTGATCCGCCAATAATCGACCGTGAAGGTCAGCCGGCCAAATTCGGACGGCAGCGGCGGCGCGATCACTGCGCCCACGGTAAAGCTGGTCGACGATTCAGGCTCGAGCGACTGGCTGCCGGAACGGTTGGAAACAACGCTTACCCCGCGCGCGCAGGCGTCGAAATTGGCGATGCGTCCGGCGCGAAGGTCCGCTTCGCAATTGATCCAGTCGGTGCGGGTGTTGCTGCGCTGGATGCCGTTCTCGAAAAGCTGCGGCAGGTTCGGCGCGCGGAAGCCAAGCGACCAGGCGGTGCGCAACTGGATCCCGTCGACCGGCACCCATCCCAGCGCCACCTTCGGCTTCGCGACCGCACCGAAGCTCGTGTAATTCTCTACCCGGCCTGCGAGCTGGAGGCTCAGCGAGCGGATCAACGGCACGTTCATCGAGCGTGACACGATCGGCACGGCGAGCTCGAGGAACGCAGACTGAACCGTCCGGCTCCCCCCTGAATCCGGAGTGGGGCTCGCCCCCATCACGTCGCTCGGGCTTACGCTGCCATCCAGCGCGGTGAACCTGATCTGGCCGTCAAGGCGCGGATCGCGATCGTCATTATAGGTTTCGCGGCGCACTTCGACACCGGCCGCGACACCAACATTGCCGCCCGGCAACTGGAACAGCCGCGCGTTCGAAACCTTGAAATCCCACAGCGCCAGCGAAGTGGCGTTCTTGCGATAGACATCGACCAGGACACCATCGATCGTCGCCCGCGGATTGGGGCTGCTGTCATAGCGGCCCGGATCCGCCGGATCACCGCCGTTGAACGGGTTGTAAGCAGCCGAAGTCGTGCCCGACAGCGACTGCTGGAGCTTTGTCAGGCTGACAGTCTCCATGGTGTCGGTCGTCTCGGCACGCGAATACAGCACCGCCGTGTCGAAATCGAAATCGCCGAAATTCCCCCGCAGGCCGCCCAGGAAGCGCAGCGTCGAGTTCTTCACGTTGATGTTGAGCGGCCCGGCATCGACGAAGCGATAGTCCTGCAGCTCCAGCGGCACGCCGGTGGTGGCGACGCCGGTCAGCCCGGGGAGACGGTTCGGGCTGCCGGCGACGCCGAACGGGTTCCAATATCCCGTTGCAGGAACGATCAGGCGTTGGGTCGCAAGCGGCGTCTCCTGCTCGCGCTGCGAATTAAAGTCGGAAAGATAGACGCCCACTTCGCCATAGAAGCTCAGGCTCGGGCTGAATTCGTGGTTGATGAAGCCGAAAACGTTGACGCGTTCGTTCTTGCCCTGAACCGTGCGGTCGGTGTTGGTATCATATTTCAGATTGGCGTCGGTGCTTACGGTCGAAAGCGTGCTGTTATCGTAGCAGATCCCGGCGCCTGCCGGGGCAATGCAGCCCTCGTTGGTCGCGGGCTGGACATGAAAAACGCCCGTCGTGGTAAGCGCGGTCCCGTTGTAACGCGCAATGGTCGTGACGGGCTGATAGCTGTCATCGAGCCGGACGAACTCGCCCCAGATCGTATCGGTGCTGCGATTGTCGAAGTCGGTGTCGTTGGCAAAGGCCGTATTGGCCACCAGCGGGCGCAGGTCGCTCGAGCGCGAGTTGCGCCGCTCGCGCGCAAAAAGCGGATCGCGCTTATTGTACGTGCCGAAAACCGAAATGTTTGTGCGGCCGCCGTTGAAGGTCTTGCCCCATTCCAGGTTGAACTGGCGCTCGGTCTGCTGCGTGCCCGTCGCCTGGCCGACCATCGCCTCGGCGGTGAGGCCGTCGAAGCGGGTTTTGAGCACGGTGTTGACCACGCCCGCCACCGCATCGGTGCCATAGATCGCGGCCGCGCCCTCGCGCAGCACTTCGACGCGATCGACACCGGTGACGGGGATCGCGTTCACGTTGACACTGGCGACAGGCACCAGATTTTCAGCCTGCGTGCCTGGGTGCGTGACGAGGCGGCGGCCGTTGATCAGAACCAGCGTATTGCCCGTGCCGATACCGCGAAGGTTTATCGAAGCGACGTCGCCGCGGGCATCGTTGATGCCGCCGGTGTCGCGCGATTCATTGAAAGCAACTTCGCCGTTCTGCGGGATCGTCCGGAAAAGGTCGTCGCCGTCGATTGCCCCGGCGGCTTCGATATCGCTGCTGTCCACCACCGAAACCGGAAGGATGCCCTCAATCTGCGCGCCACGGATCTGGCTGCCGACAACGACGATTTCATCGTTCGCGGTTTCCTGGACTTCGGCACCTGCGGTTTGCGGATCGTTGACCGTGTCCTGCTGCGCGGCGGCGGGAGCCGGCGTCACCTGCTTTGCGGAATCTTGGGTCTGCGCCTGCGCCGTCGCCGCGGCAAAGATCGAGGCACCGCACAAACATGCACGCCGGAACGAAAGCCCACCAACCATTTTTCTTCTCCACCCCGAAGCGCGCGCCTTCACCTGATCGGCTGGATAATTCCGAGATGCGCCCGCTTTGGACCAACGATCCACCCGAATGCCGCGAGGGAAAACCCAAGATAACGTCACACGGCCATAAGGCCGGGTTATGGAGCCGCTGATGCGCCCGATTGTTGCTCGATCAATGCCTTACGGAACATCTCGATAAATTTTCGGGCCTGTGACGAGGGTGGAATGTCTTCGAGGAATACGCATTGCACTGCGAATTCCATCTTGGGTTCAAGGGCGCGGAATATCATGCCGTTCCCCGCACTTGCGCGGGCAGTGAACTCGTCGACAATCGTCATTCCCGCCCCGAAGCGCGCGATGGCCGCGGCGATATAAAAGGTTTGCGCTGAAACGACTTCGCGGATCGTGATGTCCTGGCGGCGCAGTTCCGAAGCGAGCAGGTCACCCAGCGGCCCGCTATTCACCCCCAGCCCGATCAGATCCTCGTCCTCCAGCCGCTTTAGCGGCACCGGATCGGGCAGATCGTCGCCTGCCGCCTCCGGCAGCAACAGCATCGGCTGCCCCTTGCTGAGCGTCATTCGCTTCATCCGCGAATGAACCGGCGGATCATATGCAAAAGCGATGTCGCATTCGCGCTCATACAATGCCCGAAACAGATCGGCATGGTGCAAGGTCTGCACGTCAAAGGTAACGTCCGGAAACTTCGCTCGGAACCGCGAGATCGCAAGCGGCGCGACCGCCAATCCGAGCGACGGCACAACCGCGATCCGCAAATGCCCGCCGCCATCGCTCTTGATGTTGCGGATCGCCTGCTGCAGCGACGATATCCGCCCAAACACATCGCTCACTTCCCGAAAGAGGGCGTGCGCTTCGGGCGTCGGCACCAATCGTCCGCGGACGAGATCGAACAGGCGCAAGCCGAGTTGGTCCTGCGTGTGATGGATCACTTTGCTCACGGCGGGCTGTGACACGTGCAGTGCGCGCGCGGCCGCGCTGATCGATCCATTCACATAGACTGAATGAAAAACCTCGATCTGCCTCAGCCGCATCGCACGCCCTTCACTGCATAACCGCGCTCAGGGTTATTTCGCGGGAAGCCATGCAACCGCCTCGACCTCGACATCGGCAGCGGCGACAAGGCCTGACACAATCGTTGAGCGGGTTGGAAAGGGCTCGGCAAAAAACTCGCGGTATACACTATTGAAATCGCCCATCATTCCGGCATCCGTGAGCCACACTGTAGTCTTGACTATGTCTGCCATGTTGCCGCCCTCCCCTTCGACAATCCCCTTCAAGTTGGTCAGCGCCTGGCGGGTCTGCTCGATAATCCCGCCTGGCACGATCGATCCGTCTGCGGCGCGTGGGAGCTGCCCGGAAATGAATAAAAGGTCGCCCGCGCGGCGGGTCTTGCTGAGCGGGGGAGGCAATTGGTTCATTCTATTGGTCCTCAATTCGTTTCCAAAAGGTGCGCGGCGCGTTCGCCCGCGCCCATCGCCAGGGTCCAGCCAAGCATGCCATGGCCGGCGTTGATCACGATCGAGCGGCGGGGCCGCGTGATGATCGGCATTGAAGATGGGGTCATCGGCCGCAGCCCGGCCCAGCGCGCCGAAATTGCCGTGTAATCGGCGGCTTCCGGCAGGGACTGGCACGCGAAACCGATCAGATCGGCCATGCGCGCCGGATCGACCCTGGGATCGCTCTCGCCGAGTTCGGCGAGACCGGCGACGCGCATCGATCCGCCAAGATCGCAGAACACCAGCTTGCGGGCAGTATCGGTGATGCTGACCTTGGGCGCCGCCGCCCCCTTGGGTGCCGTGAAGGAATAGCCCTTCATGGGCAGGATCGGCAGCTTCAGGCCAAGCTTGCGCCCAAGTGCCGGCGCGTCGGCACCCGCGCACAGCACGATCTGCCGCGCCCGCACCACGCGTCCGCGCCGGTCGCGCACGGTTACGCCGTCCTCGTCCTCCGCTATATCTACGAGCTCGAACCCAAAGAAGCTGTGCGCATCATGCTGGTCGGCCAGCAACCGCAACAGTCCTGCGGCAAAGCGATTTGGGTCGCCCACTGCGTCCCCCGGCGAATAAACCGCGCCAGCGAGCCCCTCGGCCCCGGCCAGCGCCGGTTCGATCGCAATCGCCTCCCTCGCATCGACGATGCGCTGTGCAAGGTCATGGCCTTGCTTCAGCTTCACGCCCTTCGCCGCCCCCGCCAGCGCATCCGCATCGTAATAAAGGTGCATTTTCCCTGGAACCTGGTGCGCAAAATCTATCGGATGCTGCGCCAGAAGGCGCTCCATTGCGTCACGCGATTCCAGCGCGAGTTCGAGCACCGCCAGCGTATTGCTGCGGAAGCGCGCATCACTGCAGTTCCGGATGAATTGCAGCCCCCAGCGCACAAGCCCGGGGTCCAGCCGCTTGCGCAAACGGAAATAGGGATCGCTGCCCAGTGCCAGGAATGGCAGCTTCTTCAGTAGCGCGGGACTGCCGAGCGCATCTGTATAGGCATAGCTAAGCTGTCCGCCATTCGCGAAGGACGATGCCAATGCCGGCCCTTCGGCGCGGTCTACCACCGCCACCCGCTGCCCGCGCCGGGCACAGGCATAGGCCGTGGCCAGCCCGACTACGCCCGCGCCGACGACAAGCGTATCGACTTCGGCAATCGGCCATCCCGATACGTGCGGCGACACCGCATGAAAGCCTTCGGGCGCGTTCACCGCAGAGTCCGCGCGACGCCTTCGCGTCGTGGATCAGCAGCCGCTTCGACGCGGCCATTGCGGAACAGCACCCCATGCAGGCCCGAATCCTCGCCTGCCCCGGCGCGCACTCTCACCCCGCGAGCCTCGAGCCCCTTGAACACTTCGGGAGAGAAGGCATCCGCTTCGCCGTCGAAGCGGTCGCCTCGCGCCACAAGGTTGGGCAGCGCAAACGCCTCCTGAAGCGGCAACCCCCAGACGAAGGCACCGATCAGTGACTTGCCGACATAGGCCGGGATCGAATTGCCGCCGGGCGAGCCAAGCGCACCCATCAGCGAACCATCGGGATGCAAGACCAGCACCGGCGCCATCGACGAGCGCGGACGCTTGCCGCCCGCCACGGCATTGGCGGCGGGCCGGCCATGTTCGAGCGGCGAGAGCGAGAAATCGGTAAGCTGGTTGTTCAGGAAAAAGCCCGCCGCCATCCGGCCCGATCCGAAGAAGGATTCGACCGTGGAGGTAATCGACACAGCGTTGCCGGCACGATCGACGATCACGAAATGCGTCGTCCCGCCCGGCTCCTGTGTCGCATCGATCCCAACCGCCGGCGCGCCCTCCGGCACCCCCGCTTCCGGCACCGGCCCGGCGCGATCGCCGATCAGCGCGCGCCGTGTGCGAACATATTCGGGGGCGAGCAGCCCGGCGACGGGCACCGTCACGAAGCGCGGATCGCCGACATAGCGGTCGCGATCAGCGTACATGATGCGGCTCGCCTCGGCGAAAAGATACCAGCCACGCGGATCATTCGGACCGGTCGAGGCGATGTCGGCATCCTCAAGGATCGCCATCAATTGCAGTAGCCCTACCCCGCTCGATGGCGGCGGCGGCACGCACAATATGACGAGCCGGAACGGGCGGCAGAGCGGCACATCGGTATCGGTCTTGTACGACGCGAGGTCGGCCTCGGTCATGCTGCCGGGCAGCGCCCCACGCCGCACCCGCTCGACGATCGCTCGTGCGATGCTGCCGCGGTAGAAAGCGTCGGGGCCCTGCGTCGCGATTGCGCGCAGAGTCTCGGCATAAGCGTGGTTGCGCAGCCGGTCGCCGGCCACCATCGCGCGGCCATCGGGCATGCTGAAATAGGCACGGACGTCTTCCGCTTTCGCTTGCGGCGAACTGCCCGAGATGAACTTCGCAAGCCGTGACGAAACCTGGAAACCGCCTTCGGCCGTGCGAATGGTGTCGTCGAACAGGCTGTTCCACGCGAGCTTCCCACCGGCCTGATGCGCCGCATGCAACGCAGCGATGGCGCCCGGCACGCCCGTCGCGCGACCGCTCAGCATCGCCACGGGACGCGCCAGCGGCTTGCCGGTCGCTGGATCGAGAAACATGTCGGGCGTGGCTCCGGCAGGGGCCGTTTCGCGTCCGTTGAAGAACGTGATCTTCCGGCTGGCCGCATCGAAGGAGAGAATAAACATCCCTCCCCCAATCCCCGAACTCTGCGGCTCGACCAGACCGAGCATCGCCTGCACCGCGACCGCTGCATCGATCGCAGTGCCGCCGCGCTTCAACACAGCAAGTCCGGCATCGACCGCGAGCGGATTCGCGGCAGTGACAACGGGCACGCTGGCGGTGCGGCCCTCGCTCGCGACCCGATCCACCGCGGGCGGCGCGGTACGCGCGCACCCGGCAATCGAAGCGAACGAAAACATCGCGGCCGCAACCACAATCGTACGCGACCGCCGTCGCCAGGCATCTGTCCTTTGCATGCCGGAACAGTGGAACGCGGCCCGCAGCGTGGGAACCAAGCAAAACCGGAGCAAGACATAACCCAAAGATATGGTCGGCACTGGGGCGGTTTCACCAACACACGATCGACGGCGACACGCCCGTTCCCAGCGCTCAGATCAGCAGCGAGAATGCCGTGAACGGCAGCGCGAACCGATATCCGAAGTGGCAGGGCGACTGGCAGCGCAAATGCCATCATGCGTCGATATGCACTGCGCCCGATGCGGCCCCGCGACGCGGATTATGTCGCACGGGCCAATCCCCGAAAATGACAAAGCCAGCTAAGCGCTTGGCTTAACTGGCTTTAATGATGGTGGACAGGGCTGGATTCGAACCAGCGTACGCTTGCACGGGCAGATTTACAGTCTGCTGCCTTTAACCACTCGGCCACCTGTCCTTTGGGCGCCTTAGCGAGCGCGGTCCATTGCCGGGCTCAGGCCGGACTGTCAACGCCTTGCGCACACCCGCTGCCGCGCATAGCGTCTCCGCTTCCTCTTCTTTGCGGCGAGACTCACACACCATGCGCGCTTTTGCTACCTTCCTGACCGCCACCGCCCTCGCTGCGCCATTCGCCAGCGCCGCGCAAACCGTCCCCGCCGAAACCGCCCGAATCATCACCGAGGGCACCACCAATTCCGAAGTGATGCGGATCGCGCAGTATCTGACGGACGTGATCGGCCCGCGCCTCACCGTCTCTCCCGGCATGCGCCGCGCCGAGGATTGGACCGCGGCCAAGTTCCGCGAATGGGGCCTCAGCGCCGTCCATAAGGAAGGCTTCGAGTTCGGCCGTGGCTGGGAATCGCTCGGCTCGTCGATGCGGATGGTTGAGCCGCGCCTGACCCAGCTGACCGTCGCGCCGATCGTGTGGACGCCAGGTACCGAAGGCACCGTGCGCGCCCCCATCATCCTCGCCCAGATGCCCGACATCGCATCGATGGAGCAGTATAAGGGCAAGTTGAAGGGCAAGCTCGTTCTGATCAGCGATGCCGAACCGCCCAAGGATTGGGAAGACGCGCCGTTCAAGCGCTGGACCGATGCGGACCTCGACAAGTTCAACACCTTCGATTTCGCGCGTCGTGCGGGCAATGTCTCGTTCACTGGCCGAATCGCGCTGGCCCGCGCCCGCGATGCGTTCCTGAAGGCCGAAGGCGCCGTCGGCTACGCCACCATGGGCTCGCGGCCCGGCAAGATCGTCAACGGACAGGGCTCGCGCTTTCTGGTGGGAGACAGCCCGCCGCTCCCCGGCTTCGAAATCTCGCAGGAGGATTATCGCCGCCTCGCCCGCCTCGCGGCAATGGGCGCTGCGCCCGTCGTCGAATTCAGCAGCCAGGTCCGCTACGATGACAGCGATCCGCAGGGCTATAACGTCATCGCCGACATTCCCGGCACCGATGCCAAAGCGGGCTATGTGATGGCCGGCGCGCATCTCGATAGCTGGGCGGTGGGCGATGGTGCGGCAGACAATGCGGCGGGCAGCGCGATGGTGATGGAGGCCGCACGGATCATCAAGGCTTCGGGCGTCAAGACGAAGCGCGCGATCCGCTTTGCGCTCTGGTCGGGCGAGGAGCAGGGCCTGTTCGGCTCGCAGGATTATGTCATGCGCCACATCGCCAGCCGTCCGGTCGCCGATGGCGCAACGGGCATCAAGGCCAAGATGGGCTGGGGCAGCGGCTGGCCGATCACGCCGCTTGCCGGCCACAGCCAGCTTGTCGCCTATTTCAACCTCGACAATGGATCGGGCAAGATTCGCGGCATCAACGCGCAGAACAACGCTGCGGCGATGCCGATCTTCACGGAGTGGCTGAAGCCGTTCCATTCGATGGGCGCAGAGACGGTGACGATCCGCAAATCGGGCGGCACGGACCATGTCTATTTCGATGCAGTCGGCATCCCGGCGTTCCAGTTCATTCAGGACCCGCTGGATTACGGAAGTCTGCGCCACCACACCAATCTCGATACCTATGATGCGCTGAAGGCTGAGGATCTGCGTCAGGGCGCGATCATCCTCGCCGCCTTCCTCGTCAATGCAGCGAATGCGGATAAGCCGCTCCCCCGCCTGCCCCTGCCGACCAAGCCCACTGAAGGCGATTTCTACACCTATGCAGCGCCGGGAGGTGGCAAATAATGGCCAAGCGCGGACATCGTCCAAGCAAGGCCGGCCCGTCGCGCCCGCGTTTCTATGGGCGCCACGCGGTGATGGCCGCGCTCGAAAATCCGGAGCGCAACGTGCGCCAGATATGGGGCACGCATGAAGCGCTGGAGGGGATCGATATCCCGAGCACCATCCAGGTCACCTATGCCAACGCCGCCGATCTCGGCCGGCTGGTCCCGAACGATGCGCCGCATCAGGGTCTGGTCGCCGATGTCGATCCCCTGGAAGATATCTGGCTGGGCGATCTGCTCGCGCAGGGTGAAGGCGATGATCGCCCGTTGATCGTGCTCGATCAGGTCACCGATCCGCACAATGTCGGCGCGATCCTCCGCTCGGCAGCGGCGTTCAATGCGCTCGGCATCGTCACGCAGGACCGTCACGCGCCGCCCGAATCGGGCACCGTCGCGCGCTCGGCGGCGGGCACGCTCGAAGTGGTGCCATGGGTCCGCGTGGTCAATCTGGCCCGCGCGCTGGAAGAGATCGAGAAAGCCGGTTTCTGGCGCATCGGGCTGACCGGTCACAGCGATCAGACGCTCGCCGAAGTGATGGGCAAGGCACGCATCTGCCTGGTGCTGGGCGCCGAAGGCGAAGGCATGCGCCAGAATACCGAAGCGCATTGCGATCAGCTCGCCAAGCTGCCGATCTCGGACAAGATCGAAAGCCTGAACGTGTCGAACGCCGCTGCGATCGCGCTCTACGCGGTGGCCACTCGCAGCTGAAACCTCCCGGGGGAAGACAAGTCATGAAGCATTGGAAAGGCCTCGCGGCCGCATTGTTGGTGCCGCTCGCGCTGGCCGCCTGCCTGTTCGTGCCGGGCAAGTTCACGTCGGTGATGACCATCCACGCCGATCGCAGCTTCTCCTACAGCTACAAGGGAGAGGTTCTCGCGGTCGACATGGCGGGCATGATGAGCAAGGCGATGGGCGGGCTCGCCACGGCCTTTGCGAACACAAGCGAGACCGACAGCGCCACGAGCAATGAGAGCGCCGCGATGCCAGAGGATACGCCCGAACAGAAAGCGGAGAACGACAAGAAGTATCGCGATATCGCCGCCAAACTCGCCAAGGAGGCCGGCTACAGCGTCGTCGAATATCGCGGTGACGGGAAATTTTACGTCGAATATGCGATCAGCGGCGTGCTGAGCCACAATTTCGTATTCCCCTATAATCAGGATACCGGCCTGATCTTCCCCTTCGTCGCCGTCGAACTGCGCGGCAAGGATCAGGTGCGCGTAAAGGCGCCCGGCTTCGCCAAGCAATCAGACGCCGATAGCGGCGGCATGCCCTCGGCTGAGGAAGCCAGCGCCAGCCTCGACGGCACCTTCACGCTGATCACCGATGCGGAGATCGTCAGCCAGAACCAGGAAGAAGGCGCCAAAACCAGCGGCACAAGCAAGACCGTGACGTGGAGGGTAACCCCCATTAGCGAAGACGCACCGATGGCCGTGCTGCGGGTGAAAGGGATCTGATCTTACAAAATCCTCCCCCGCCAGGGGGAGGTGTCAGCGCAGCTGACGGAGGGGGAGGAAGCGACGAACTTGCCGTCGTGGTTCCCTCCCCTCCGTCTCCCCCTTGCGGGGGCGGGTTTGATGCCCTTGCAATGTAGGATTTCGCCTGCTTGGCTAAGCCGGTCCGTTCTGCTGTCCGCTCTTTGAAATCGTCGGCCGCAAGCGCCAAGGTGGCACCGCGAATGTCGGTACATTCACGCCGGGAAAAACATCCGCGATAGTGTAAACCTGGTGTAAACTTTGGCGGCCTCGACCCGCCTCAATCCTCTTCGGCGATCGTCACGCGAAGCCCATCGAGTCCGTCGGTGAAGGGGATCTGGCACGAAAGGCGCGAGCGGCTGTCGCGGCCCGCCGAGCTTTCGAGCAGATCGTTCTCGTCTTCGCTCATCTCGGGCAGTTTGGCAGCAAATTCCGGATCGACATGCACATGGCAGGTCGCACAACTGCAGCAGCCGCCGCACAGCGCCAGCAACTCGTCAAACCCGCTGTCGCGGATCACTTCCATCACCGAAAGCCCTGCCGCTCCCGTGACTTCGCGTTCTTCCCCATCGCGGTTCACGACGATAAGCTTGGGCATGCGATACTCCTCCGGTTTGGCGACCCATGCCGCCTTCGCCGCTCCGTTTCAAGGAAATGACTGATGGGCCTTACCGCCGCGCAGCTTAAATCGTCGCTCGATGCCCTCGCCAGGATCGAGCCGGCCATCGCCGCGGGAATCGAGCGCGCCGGCTATCCCGAGCCGCGCCTGCGCGATCGCGGCTATGAAACCCTGCTCCGCACGATCATCGGCCAGCAGGTCAGCGTTGCCGCCGCCGCATCGATCTGGAAGAAACTGGAAACCGCGCTGGGCGACCTGAACAAGCCGGAAATCGTCGCTGCCGCATCGGACGAAACACTCCGCGCCGCGGGCCTGTCGCGCCAGAAAGCCAGCTATGCCCGCAGCCTTGCTGAGGAAGTGACCAGCGGCGCGCTCGACCTGAAAAACCTGCCGGAGGACGATGAGGAAGCCATCGCGCAATTGGTGCGCGTCAAAGGTATCGGGCGCTGGTCGGCGGAAATCTATCTACTCTTCGCAGAAGGTCGCGCGGATATATGGCCGGCAGGCGATCTGGCCGTACAGATCGAGATCGGCCGGTTATTGGGCCATGAGGCGCGCCCCAGCGAAAAGCTGCTACGCGAGATCGCCGAAGCATGGCGCCCCCATCGCGGCGCGGCGGCAATCTTCGCCTGGCACCATTACAAGGTGGATATGGATGTGATCTAGCGGCCCAGTGCTTCAAGCCCAATCGCGATGGCTCCCATCGGCCCGGCCATCGCACCGAGCCCGGGCGGACCCAGCCGCCGGTCCAGCTCGCCCGCATAAGCCCCGAGCGACCCATAGCCGCCAATGCTCTTCGCCAGCGCATCGCGCAGCCGCCCGAACAGATGCTCGCGTGCCGTAATCACGCCGCCACCGATCGCGATCCGCTCTGGCGCGGCGACCGTGACAAGGTTGTGCAGCAGCCCCGTCAGATCATGGACGAACAGATCCCATTGCGGCCCGTCATCGGGCAAGTCCTGGCCGGGACAGCCAAAGCGCTGCGCCAGCGCCGGTCCGGAGATCAGCCCCTCGACACAATCCCCGTGAAACGGGCACCAGCCCGCAAAGCCGTCCTCCGGCGCACGTGCCACCCGCATATGCCCCGCTTCGCCATGCGCCACCCCCTGCACTGGCCTGCCGCCCGCGATCAGGCCAACCCCTACCCCGGTGCCGATGGTAATGTACGCATGCGTCGAAAGCCCCTGCGCCGCCCCCCAGCGCGCTTCGGCCAGCGCCGCACCGACCACGTCGGTCTGGATCGCCAGCGGCTTGGCGTAGCGCGCAGCCAGCCGCTTGGTCAGGTCAGTGCCGGTCCAGCCCGGCTTGGTCGTCGCGGTGATCGATCCGAAGTTCGGCTGGCGCGGATCGAGCTCCAGCGGCCCGAAGCTCGCAATGCCCAGCGCATCGAACTGCCAGCCGTCGAGCGCCACCTCCAGCGCCGCGAGCGTCGTTGCGGGATCATCGGTCGGCACGCTCATGCGGTCGCGGATATCGTCCGGTCCCGTCCCCAGGATTGCGACGCATTTGGTACCGCCCAGCTCAAGGCCGACGATCAGCGGAGAAGATGCCATCCCCAAGCGCTAGCCCATGCCGCCCATACAAAAAAGGGGCCGTCCGAAGACAGCCCCAGATGCGGAAGGCTTGCCGTATCTTCGGGGGCTGGCAGCGGCGGCCGGTTACCCCCGGCCGCCACGCCCCCTTTTGCCGCGTCGCTCCTAGAAGCGGCCGCGCGCTCTGTTTGCCGTGCCGCTAGAAGCGGCCACGGAGGCCGATCATCACCTGACGCCCCGGATTGTAGAGCGTGAAGGCGGCATTCTGGAACTGGAAGTAGCTGCGCTGCTTCTGCTTGGTGAGGTTCTGCACGTCGAGGGTAAGCTGCGGCGCCCATTTCAGGTCGAAGACTTCGGCAAAGTCGACGCTCGCCGAAAGATCGAACTGGCCGTAATCGTCGCCATATAGCGAAGCGAGCGGGATGCCGTTCTGGTTGCTGCCCGAAGACACCGAACCCCGGTTGAACGTGTAGCTCAGCCGCGTGCTGAGGCCGCCCTGCTCGTAATAGCCGGTGATGTTATACGTCACCGGCGACACGCCCGTCGCCACGGCCGGGGCTGCACCCGAGCCGACCTGATCGATCAGCGTAAGGTTCGCGTTGAAGCCGAAGCCGTTGAGCCCAAGATAGCGCCCGATCAGGAAGTCGAGCGGCTGCACCCAAATCACCTCCAGGCCGTTGACCTTCAGTGTGCCGCTCGCGTTGACCTGCTGGGTCAGCACCACCGTCGCTGCGCTCGGGCCGCCGCGCGAATTGATCGCCGCCTGCTGGGTCGGCGACAGCGTGTCATACGTCACGCCGTACGTCGCCAGCGATCCGAAGGGCACGGTGATGTTGCCGTTGGTGGTGAAGCCAGTCACTGCCTTGCGGAAAGCGGTGAAGCCAACATAGCCCTCGGCCCCGGTGTAATATTCGAAGCCCAGATCGAAATTGGTCGAGATATAGGGCGTGAGCGAGGGGTTGCCGACCGAACCGACGTCGGCCGAAGGGGTGCTGAAGTTCAGGCCCGGCAGCATCGTATTGGGGTTGGGCCGGGTCATTGTCCGCGACGCCGCTGCACGCACCACGGCATTCTCGCCGATATGGAACGCTGCATTCGCCGAGGGCAGCCAATTGTCGTATTTGGCGTTCGTATAAACGAAATTGACGATGTTCGCGTAGCACGAGCCGTCGCGCAAATTGGCGCCACCGCCCGGGCAGGCCGCAGGAAGCGGACCGACACCATCGGGATCGATATTGTTGCGCGGATCGGTGATCGTCACGCGCCCGCCGATCGTCTGGTCGGTGCGAACGTAGCGCAGGCCGGCATTGAAGCGGATGTTGTTGCTGCCCAGCGGCAGATCGCCATTCACCTGGGCAAAGGCAGCAGTGGTCTTCTCACGAACATAGCCGCCATTTGCGCCGGTGTTGGAGGATCCGGCCTCACCCGCAGCGTCATGGAATGCGTCGTAATTAGACGCGGCCTTGAAGCGCTCCCAATCGACCGTGACGAAGCCGCTGGGTCCGGGCACCAGATAATTGGCGACCTGGTTGTTCGGGATCAGCGAGCCCAGATAGGTGACCGGGCCGACCGCGCCGGTAGTGGAGCCCGTGCCATACGCCGGATAGGTCGGGTAACCGGCCGGCGCTGCGCCGACCTGGCTCAGCCCGTTGCACGGTGGCTGGGTGTTCGGCCCGGGCAGGTTGACGCTCGGGCGATTGCCGCAGACCGCATTCTGCCAGTTCTGGCTGTTGTCGAATGCCCGGATAACGCGCGACACATCGTCATAAGCGCCGCCGACCTGCAGGTTGAGGCGATCTTCGCCCCAGGTCAGGCTGCCGCGCACGCCCTTGGTCTTGGTTTCGCGACGCTCGTCCTGGATGTTCACGCGGCCGCCGGGCCAGCCGAAATTGGCCGCGTTGTTCAAGTTGATGTTAGTGGTGACGATCGGCACCTCGCCGTTGCGATTGTCGAAGTTCACGGTCACGCCGGAGCTGGCCGGGGTGATCACCAGCACTGTCGGCGATTCACGATGGAACGTGCTCTTGGTGTAATTGCCCTGCACCTCGATCTTCAGATTGTCCGCAATCTGGAAGTCGAAGCCGGGATTGATGCCCCAGAAGTGCGTCTCTTCGATATGCGGGCGATATTCGAGGAAGAACTGCGCGTTGGCATAGGTGCCCGACGTCACGACGCAGCCGGTCGCGCAATCGGCGCGATCATAAGTGGTGTTCAGCGGCACCATGGCGCCGTTGCGACCCACCCAATTCATGTCGATGCGCTCGAGATTGTTCTTCTTCCAGCCATACATGCCATCGACATATGCGTGGAAATTCTCGCCCTTATATTCGATGCTGGCGATGCCGTTGATCCGGTCCTTGGTGCCGAATTCGTCCATCGGGCGGCCAAGGCGCGGGATGAGCCCGTTATCAATCTGATCGATCGTGACGCCGGGATTGCGCGCGAGCAGGAATGCCTGATCGATCACCGTACCCGTAACCAGACCGTTGCCGGCATTGGCGGGCACCGTGGCCGGGATCGTCCAGTTACCGCCGCCGGTTCCGTTCAGCGTGCCGCTGGTGCGCTGCGCTGCCGACAGGTTCGGATTGGTCCAGCCGATCGTCTCGTAGCCCGTCGTGCGCACCTGATTGTGGACGCCAGCGACGCCGAGCAAAATGCCGAAATCGCCAAAGGTCGCGCTGCCGAGCAGCGAGCCGCGATAGCCCCATTTATCGGCATTGGTGTTCTTGGTGAGCTGGCCGCCATACGTGAAATGCATGCCGGGCTTATCGAACGGCCGCGCGCTGCGCATGTTTACTGTGCCCGCGGCACCGCCCTCAACCATGTTTGCCACGCCGCTTTTGTTCACTGTCAGCTGGGTGAACAATTCGGTCGGGAACAGGTCCAGATCGACTTCACGATTGGTGTTCTGCGAATCCGTACGGCCCGTAGAGGCGACTGCCACCGGTGCGCCGTTCAGCAGCACGCGGGTGAAGTTGGTGCCAAGCCCGCGGATCGTGACGTTCAGGCCTTCGCCAGTCACTTCGCGGCTGATCGTTACACCGGGAATGCGGTTGAACGATTCCGCGATGTTGGTGTCAGGGAACTTGCCGATATCCTCTGCGAAGATCGAGTCCGAGAAGCCGGTCGAATTCTTCTTGGCGTTGGTCGAGCTTTGCAGCGATGCGCGATAGCCGCTGACGACGATCTCGCCCTCCTGGTCCTCTGCCGGCGCTGCGGTGACGGGCACGTCCTGCGGCGTCGCGGCCTCGCCCGTCGGGTCGGTCATTGGCTGCGCAAGCGCGGGCCACGCAGTTCCCGCCAGCAGCACGGCACCAAGCATCGCGGCACGGCGCGCAGTGAAATTGGTCGCAGAACGAGTGCGCATAATCCCCTCCTCATAGGCCTCTAACGGGCCGTATCGCTCCACCGCATGAGTGCGATGTTAGCGGTCACATTTGCTATGCCCGGAGGAGGAAACTGTCAACTCATACATTTGACGCGCGATTATATGATGGTTTGTCAGCCGTTTACCGTGCCGCACTATTCCTATGCGGCAGTGCAGCGTGTTGTATGAGTTTTGGCAACGGCGGCAGGTTCGACTCAGCCTTGCGGGTTCAGCCGAATGTCACGGTAAGCGATGCCGCGAACGCGCCATTCTTGTGCAGCCGCCCTGCCCGCCCCGAAGCGCGCCGCAGATTGGGCTGTTTGAGCAATGGCTTGAGCATCAGGTGCAGCGTCGCTCGGTTTATGTGGACGCCGAAGCATTGGTGCAGATCGTAGCCGAAGTGCAAATAATCGCTCGCCGGGCGGTTAACGTCGAAGCGGCGGGGGTCGGCGACGCGGCGCGGATCCATCATTGCCGATGCGAAGGCCGCTAGCACGGTCGATCCCGCCGCTATCTTGCGCTCGTGCCGCGTACCCCTGGCCAGCGTCCAATCCGTCAGCACGTCGCGCGGGAGGCCCGGCGCGAGCGGATCGAAGCGCATCGCTTCCTGCACATAACGCCACAGCAGATCGTCATCGTCTGCGCGTGCAGCAGCTTGCGCGCCCGCCAGCGCTTCGGGGCGCCGGAGCAATTGCTCCATCGCCTGCGGCACCACCATCGGCGGTTGCGGCGGTCCGCCGACAATGAAGCCCATCAGCGCCGTGCGGATCTCGTCGTCGGAGAACCCGCTGGTGCCCGCTTTCTGCTCGGCGAGGCAGCGCGACAGCACGTCGTCCTTGCCCCGCGCAGCGCGGCGGCGCTGGATCTCGCTCTGGATATGCGCGCGCAGTGCCGGTGCGATCTGATCGACTTCGGCACGCAATTCCTTGTCGCGCATCGATCCGACGAACTGGAATTCGAACAATCGCGTGCCCCAGACACGCAGATCGCCTCCAACCGGATCTGGAACGCCGAAATAATCGCCCAGCGCGGAGAAAGTGACTCGGCGCACCAGCGTATCCACCACTTCGATCCGGCCCGCTGCGGCAGCGACAATGCCCTCGGCCATCGCCTCAACCTGTTTCCCGAGCGCGGGCAGATCCTCGCGCCGCATGACCTTCCGCATCGCTGCAGTGTCGTGCCGATATTGCGGGGTATCGCCCATGCCGAGGAAGAAGGGCTGCCCGCCCATGATCACATCGAGCTTGGGCTTATAAGGCACGCCGAATGCAGGATCGGTCGCGAACACCTCGCGCACATCGTCATGCCGCGACGTGAGATACATGCTCCCCAGCTTGGTAACCGGGCTCCACCGCCGCAGGAACGTGAACACGTACGGCATGCCCGCAAACATCATCCGCTGGAGCAAGCCGCCCAGCCCCTTCTTCTCGGGGCGAAGCACCTCGCGTGAAGTGAGCGCGCTCATAACCCCGCCAGATAGCGAAGCGCAGGCATGCTCGGCAGGAAGAAATATTCGCCGCCCGCCATCTGCACGAAAGTCTCGACATCGACGATGCGGCGCAGCGGATCCTCGGGGATCGTCATCGTCCCCTTCGGGCCGAGCAACGGATCGGTTTCGTCGTAGAGGAAAGCGAAATTCGAATTGAGCAACCAGGTCTGCTGAATGAATTCGAACTGCCGCGTGAGATCGGTGTTGAGCGCGACGAACAGCAGCCCACGATCCACGCCATCCTCCTTGGGCGGCATGCTGATCGTCCCGCCATATTTGCGGCCGCGGCGCAGGATGCGGTGGCTGTTGGCGGCATCGAGAAGGGTCTGCCTGTCGCTCGGCTTGGGCGCCAGGCCATCGCGCGGATTGGCACGGCGAACATGGCTGCCAAGCGGGCAACCCCGGCCATGAAAGTCGCGGTCGTAAAAGCCGAAATCATTGTCGGGCTGGCCATATTGATCGACCGGCAGCACGCCGACCGGGCACAATAGATTGCCCTTGGTATCGCGCCCCACCACCCGCTCGGCGAGCCATGTGGTGGTAACGTGCGCTGAGTGCTCGGGATCGCTGGCCCGGATACGCTCCGCACCCGCGCGCATCGATTGCCAGAAGGCAACGACGTCCTGCTTGAGTTCGCGCACGACCATGTAGCTGCCGTCGAGTCCGAGATCGAGAAATCCCTCGGCCTTGGGGTGTGCAGGTAGCCCCGCATCGCGGCCTTCGGGGGTGTCGGGAACCACCGGGCCGGGCGAGACCTCGTGATGCGCGTTGACGTGGCCCATCAGCACTTCGCCGAGGGGCACACCGTTCCAATAATCGTGCGGTGCGGATTGGCCGTTTTTGTAAACGACGACGCCCTCTTCATAGGGCACCGGCTGCGAGATGCCGTCAGCGAACCCGAAATGCTCGCGCGCGATTCCCTGCTCATCGAGCCGCAAATCAAGCGGAAGGCGGTGGACGACGGTGATGTCGAACGGTGCCAGCGCCGCACTCACTTCAGCGCACCAAGCCTCCGCAGACTCCTCGTCCTTCTCGTACAGCATCAGCAGCGCATGGACGGTCACCGGCGTCTTGATCCGGGCCTCTCTGGTGTGCTCGTCAATATCGTCGAACGCGCGCACTTCCTCATCGATCGCCGCATCGTCAAGCGGAGTGTTGCCGCTCCACTTCGGACCGCCGGGAATGACGGTGCCCAGCCATTCCTCGCCGCGCCGATCGCCCAGGCGGCGCAGGCGATCCTCCTGGAACATGCCTTCCTTGAACGGCCGATCGAACGAGGCCAGCGTGTTCTTGTTCAGACCCATCTTGCGCAGGCCTTCAAAGGTGAACCCCATCGCCGCGCATTTCACGTCGCGCCCATCGGCATCGGTTACCGGCGCGATCTCGGCGAGCTTCTTGAGCCAATCGCCTCCGCCCTTTTTCGG
Source organism: Pseudomonadota bacterium (assembly GCA_040384525.1). Classification (GTDB taxonomy): domain Bacteria; phylum Pseudomonadota; class Alphaproteobacteria; order Sphingomonadales; family Sphingomonadaceae; genus Sphingomonas. Next base: position 25,975 of record JAZKJE010000019.1, on the reverse strand, counting down.
TGTTCCCTTCCAGCCGAATTCCAGGAAAAGCGCACGGCCCGTGGGCAGCGACGAGAAACCGCTGGCCACCAGCCCTTGCGTCAACGCGTCATGCGGCTTGGCGAGGCGCCAGCTAGGCGGCGAACCGCCCGGCTCGCTCACAGGTCGTTGATCCACGACGCGGCCTCCTTGCTCGAAAGTCTGGGTTTGCGCAGACCACAGGCGACGCGGAAATTGCGCTCGATCTGCTCGGCGGTCAGATCCTTATACGCCGAATACCAGAAACGGCTGACCGTCATGGAGTGCCGCGCCCATTCCTTGAACTGGCGGCCATGGCTGGCGCCGTCCTTGACCAGAAAGCGCGTGGGCGGGAAGCCGACGCCGCAGCACCATGCCAGCGTGAGGCCGCCATGCGCCTTCTCTATGAAGTCATCGAGATAGCTTTCCCAAGTCTGGTCGAAGTTCGAGAAGAACATCAGCCGGCTCTTGTTGTTGACCATCGCCCAATGCGCAAAATGGATGGTGCGCATCGAGCCGAGATACCCGTTTCGCGCAACGATCCGCAGCGCGAGACCCAGCGCGCGATGCCCGGCGCGGATGATGATCATGCGCAAAATGCCGGGCTTGATCAGCACGACCGATCCCATATGGTTCTGCGGAATCCAATCCTCACGCCGCGCCATTTCGCGCAGCATCAGCGGATCGACGGGCGGCGCATCCTGCGACGCGTCGGCACGCTCGAGGCTCCGCAGCCAGAACACCAAGGCGGCGAGCGTGACCGGCAGGCTGATCAGACCCCAGCCGAGCCAGATCAGCATATCCTTCCATGCCAGCGACAGGCTGCGCCCGGTCATCAGCATCGACAGGCCGGTGCCCGCCGCCGCGGCAACCACAACATAGATGGCGAAGAAGATCAGGGTGGGCACCAATGTCTGGATCGATAGCCTGATGAAGCTGAACCTAGTGGGCGTTTCCGTGCCCGGCAGCGCCACACCGATCTTCTTGAGCAACGCCGCAAAGATCGCGAACAGCACGCCCAGCAGGATCAGGTAACGCTCCCACGGCATCTCCAGCTTGACGATCAGCCCGGGCAGAGAGAGCGCAAACACCGCCAGCAGCACGAAGGCCGTCAGCCGCACATAATCCATCAGCCCCTGAAGGAAGGGAATGCGCGCCGGCGCCTTCTGGTTGAGCCAGTCGAAGCCCGGCAGCAATTGCGCGCGCAATGTGTCGTGGATCTCAACCGGCGTCATCCGGTGATAGGGACTGCGGCCAGTCTCGCCGTCCGCCAGCGCCTTTCGAGTGCCGAGAAACAATTGGTGCTCAGCAAGAATCCGGTCGCGCGTCATCCCGCGATTGCCGTGGTGGAAAACGGTGGGGGTAAGCGATCGCCGCTCCAGATAGGGCGCGATGGGTGTGCGGCTGTCGGCCGCGGTGATCGCATCGAACAAGGGCCCGTCATTGTCTAGCGGGCGCTTGCAGCAGCGCAGCAGTGCGCGCAGATCCTTGCCGATTGCGGCTTCGAGCTGTGCCCAGAACGGCCCGGGCTTGCCGTCGAAATTCGCTTCCAGCACGAACAGCGGATCATATTCAGCGCTCGGGAACACGCTAAGCGACATGAAGTGCAGTGCGGGCACCAGCGTCAGGAACTCGGCGAACGGCCCTGTGCCGCCCGACGGATCGGTATTGCGCCGGTCGCGCAACGTATCAAGCAGGCCCGATAGGTGATCTGCGCTTTCCGGCTTCACCTCGAGCGCGACGGACAAGGTCGTTTGGCGCATCCTGTAGCGTCCCCCCAAGCAAAGAGGCTCACACAGGCCTGCACGTTTGGACAGGTATTTTGCGGCCTATTTGGGCGGATCGAAAAAATCCCGCCGGGCGACGATGGCCCGGCGGGACTATTGCTACGAGAGGTGGGCTCAGTTCAGGCCGAGATCGGCATCCTGCAACCCCTCAAGACCGGTATCGACCGAGAGGAGCGAATCCGCATCCGGGTTAATGTCGAGCAATTCGCCGTCACCGCTGAGATCGGCGTCGATCAGCGCGCCGCTGGTATCTGCATTGCTGTCCAAACTGTGCCAGAAGCCGCTGATGGCCTCGCTTTGCGGCAGTTCAGCCAGTGCATCGACATCCAGATTGAGATCGAGCGATGAACTGCCATCCGATCCACTGGTGAGCGCATCACCCTCCAGCAAGGCATCGACGCTGAGATCCGCAGTCAGCGAATCCGTTCCACCGCCATCACCGGTGCCACCGCCGCTGTCATCCAGCGACAGCAATTCGCTGCCGTTCGGATCGACATTGAGCAACGGATCGCCACTCGTATCGATACCGACGATCGCATCGGCTGGCTGACTGCCACCCTCGGTCCCGGTAGTGACCGTCGCCAGTGTATCGCCCTCGGGATTGAGGTCGAGCAACTCGCCTCCGGTCGTATCGGCGTCGATGATCGAGCCCGTACCACCGCCACCGCCATCAAGCGACAAAAGCTCGCTGCCGTTCGGATCGACATTCAATAGCGGGTCGCCGCCGGTATCCAGCGCGACGATCGCATCCGCCGCCTGACCGCTACCATCGCCGTCGGTCATAACCGTTGCGAGCGTATCGCCACCAGGGTTCACGCCCAGCAACTGGCCGCCCGTGGTGTCAAGATCGACGATCGAAGCATCGCTACCGCCAGTGCCGCTGTCGTCGAGCGACAGAAGTTCGCTGCCGTTCGGGTCCACATTGAGCAACGGATCGCCGCTCGTATCTACGCCAATGATCGCGTCCGCAGCCTGGCCGCTGCCATCGCTGCCGGTCGTAACCGTCGCGAGCGAATCGCCATCGGGATTCACGCCAAGCAACTGGCCGCCCGTGGTGTCCAGATCGACAACCGAACCGGTGCCGCCACCATTGCCAGGGCTGCTATCGTCGATGGAAATCAACTCGCCGCCGTTCGGATCGACGCTCAGCAGTGGATCGCCACTTGTATCGACGGCAACGATTGCATCCGCAGGCTGACCGCTGCCACCATCATCGGTCGTAACCGTCGCGATTGTGTCGCCACCGGGATTGATCGTAAGCGGATCGCCGCCCGTAGTGTCCACTGCGACGATGGGGCCGGTTCCCCCGCCTGTACCGCCGCCGGTCGTACCACCACCACCGCCATCGCCCGTGCCGCCGCCGGTTGTGCCGCCACCACTGCCATCACCAGCGCCACCGCCCGTCGTGCCGCCACCACCGCCGTCACCCGCGCCACCGCCCGTCGTGCCACCACCGCCGCTACCCGACCCGTCCTCCACGCCACCCTGCGGAGGCGTGCCTGCGCTATTGCCGGCAGATCCGAAATTGCCGTCGTCGATCGGCTGGTCGTTATTGGCTTCCTTGTACGTCATGGCTGAACTCCTTTAGTCGTTTTCAAACACGCCCCGACCCCGCCAATCGTCGTCATTCCTCTCGAAAACTCTTGCTCAATGCGTCGCTGAAGGGTGCGAAGAGATAATCCATCAGCGTCCGGTTCTTGGTATTGATGTTCACGCTCGCCGGGATGCCCGGCTGCAGTTCCACGCCCGCGCGGCGCACCGCATCGGGATCGTCCAGCATGATCTGCGCGCGGTAATATCCGGGCTGCCCACCCTCCTGCCCCACGCGCGCTGGCGAGAGCGTGATCACCTTACCCTTGAAAGCCGATTGCCCGTGCGGGTTGACGCTCGAGAAGCGCACGATCGCTTCGGTGCCGATACGGACATCGTCGATGTCCTGCGGCTTCACCTGCGCTTCGATGATCAGCCCGCGACCGTTGGGCACAAGCTCCATCAGCGTGCGCCCGCCCGGAACCACAGTGCCCGGCCCGACCTGCGCCACGCCAGCGACACGGCCCGCAACGGGCGCGCGCATCAGATCGAGATCGGCATAATATTTGGAGACATCGAGCTGCGGATCGACTTGGGCAAGCTGGTCCTGAATCTCGCGCAATTCGGAAAGCAGCGCCAATTGCTGCCCGTCATTAATCTTGCCCTGCGAAAGCTCGGCCTGCGCGACCAACGCTTTGCCGGAAAGTGTGTCAGCCATCAGTTGCGCTTCGGTCCGCTCGAGCGAACGGATCGTGGTCTTGCGCGCAAAGCCCTTGGCGTAGAGCGCACGATAATCGCGGAGTTCGTCACGGATCAGCTGCAATTGCTTCTCCGACGCCGTGGCTTTTGCGCGCGCCACTTCGAGTTGCGAGCCTGAAATCCCGCGATCGGCACCCATCACGGCGCGATGCTTTTCGAACAACGCCCGCTGTGCTGCCATTGCATCACGCGCGACAGGGTCGTCCCAGCGCTGCGCGAGGTCGGCGGGGAACAGCAATTGGTCCTTGCCGTCGCGCTCCGCCATTAGCCGCGCTTCGGCGGCACGCAACGCGTCGCGCTTGGCCTGAGCCTGCCGCAGTTGCGCGCCCGACTTGACGCCGTTGAGGCGAACCAGCGGCTGGCCCGCGACTACTGCCTGCCCTTCGCGCACCATTATCTCGGATACGATGCCCGATGACGCGGGCTGGATTACCAGCTTCGCACCACTCACCGAAACCTCGCCGGTCGCAATCGCCGCGCCCGAGATCGGCACGAGCAGAGCGAAGAGCAGGAAGGCGCCGAAGAAAAGCCCCGCGCCGATCAGCCCGATGCGGATCGGTCGGCTGGCATCGTCGAGCGGGCGCACGTCAAGGCGGCGCATGCGGCGCTCGATAAGGCGCCGGGGGAGCGGGAGCGCAGCGCCGTTGCCGAAGCCGCCAAAGCCGGGGAATTCGAGTTTCATGGCGTGGCAACCTCCACGGGTTCCGGTGCGACGGAGCGGACGATGTCGGTCCGGACCTTGCGAAAGACGCGTGCGCGCGGGCCATCCAATTGCAGCGCCCCGTTGCACAGCACGATCACCCGATCGACATGCGCAATCGGATTGAGCCGGTGCGCGATCAGTATGATGGTCGAGCCTTCGGCCTTCAGCGTGCAAAGCGCCGCTGCGAGCGCCTGTTCGCCATCGCTGTCGAGATGTGCGTTGGGTTCGTCCAACACGAGCAGGCGCGGGCTGCCGAACATCGCACGGGCTAGCCCGATGCGCTGGCGCTGGCCACCGGACAGACCGAAGCCACCTGCGTTGATCACCGTCTCATAGCCTTCGGGCAGCGACAGGATCATGTCGTGGACGTTGGCGCGCTGCGCAGCCTTAACAACCTCGTCATCGGGCGCATCGGTGAAGCGAGCGATATTGTCGCGGATCGATCCGGGGAACAGGCCTACAGTCTGTGGGAGATAGCCAACATAGCGCGAAAGGTTTTCGGCGGTCCAATGACGGCCCTCTACGCCGCCCAGCAGCACCTTGCCGCTGGTGGGATCGGCCGCGGTAACCAGCAGCCGCGCGAGACAGGATTTGCCAGCGCCCGAAGGACCAACGATGCCAATCGCTTCGCCCGCGATGATCTCAAGGTTGATCTTGTCGAGCGCCGGACGCGGCGCACCCGGAGGCGTGAAGCTCATGTCGCGTATCGAGATGTCGACGTCGCGCTCCGGCAGCTTCATCCGAGTCGCCGGCGCCGGGGTTGCTTTGAGTGCGGACTGCACGCGGCGACCTGCAGCAATCGCGTTGGCAATCGCGCGCCAGCCCGAGACGGCGACCTCGAGCGGTGCAAGCCCGCGCCCTAGCAGCATATTCGCGGCGAAAATGCTCGCTGGCAGAATGGCACCCTCGATCACCAGAAGCCCGCCAATGCCGATCATCGAACTTTGCAGCACCAGCCGCAGGAACCGGATCGAGGAAGCGAAGTCGGCGTTGCGGTCGCTGCCCTCGGCCTGGCGGCGCATCATCGTATCGCGGTCGACATGCCAGCGAACCGCGAGGCGATCGGCCATACCCATGCCGCGCACCGGCCCCGAATAGCGCGCAACGCTATCCGTGAAAGCGTAGGAGCGATTGGCTGCCTCGCCCGCAATCTGCGAACTCTCGCGCGTAGCCCGGTCGTTCCAGAATGCGAGGCCGAGCAGGATCGCCGCGCCCACAATCGCGACGCCGCCGAGCAGCGGGTGGATCAGGAACAAGACGATCAGGAACAGCGGCATCCACGGCACATCGAAGAAGAATTGCGCGCCCTGCCCCGCCAGCGCCGAGCGGAAGAGATCCAGGTCACGGAGCGTCTGCGCATTGCGCGCGCCCATGGTGGATTTCGGCGCGCCATCAATCGTCGCCTGAAACACGCGGTGCGCGAGGATGCGATCGAGCCGGGCGGCCGCGCGGATCAGGATGCGCGCACGCACCGCATCGAACACCGCCATGGTGCCCAATGCGAGCAGCAAAGCGAAGCTGAGACCCACCAAAGTCGCAACGCTGCCGCTCGGGATCACGCGATTGTAAATCTGGATGAGATAGATTGGCGAGGCGAGGAACAGCAGGTTGACACCGCCGCTGAAAAGGGCCGCCGCGATCAGCAACTTCTTGCACTGCTTGAGCGCGGAGGCGAACTCGTCGCCGGGGGTTAGTTCGGCCGAGCGCATTGCGCTATCGAGTGCGATGACTTCCGCAGTCGCGTCGCTAATCTGGGCCTTGGACTGCTGCGCTTCGCTGTGATCCTTGGGTGTCATATGCGCCTCACAGACCGAGCGGGTGATCGGGGATGATGTGGCCGCCGAGCAGCCCGTCATCGTGCAGGTCGCCGAGCAGCGATTCCGCACCGAGAAGACCGTCGAGCAGGTCCGTGGCCGTGTCGCTCACCGTCTCGAACAGGGGCGCGACAAGGGGAGTCAGATCGAAGGTGTCCGAAACCGTGACCAGATTGACGAGCGTCGCGACGCCGCCCAGCGGATCGCTGCCGGCCAGCCCTTCGAGCGTATCACCCACCGCGCTGGTCAGCACGCCCGGGGCTTCAGGCGCAGTCGCAAGCTCGTCGAGCAGGCCCGCCGCGGGGCCCATCAAGGGACTATCCGGCAAAATGGTAGCAACCGGCTCAGGCGCATCGAGCGCAGGTGCCGACGCCAAAGCCTCCGGCGCGGAGGGGGCCCAGTCCGATTGAACCGGCGCAGATGCATCATCGAGCGTCACGTGCTGCACGGGCGCGAATTCGGTGACGGAGGGCGTGATCAGGAAGGATTGGGGAGCGAGCGCGCCCGAACCCCCATCCGGCACCGCATCCGAGGCCCCGGCATCTGCTTGCGGCGCTACTGGTGTGGAAGGATCAGACGCGGCGAGATCCGCAGGAACATTCGCGGCGGCAGAACCGGATATCGAGACAGCCGCGTCATCGCTTACTTCATGAACCGAGAAGCGTGCGTCGCTTTGTCCGCCGTACATGCCGAAATCGCCCGTAGCCGAGCTCAGCAGCCGATTGTCCGGATTGAAGAGGATGGGGTGGTCCATACATCGCCTCTTCCCCCCCCGGAAAAATGGAATCATTTCAAATGCTACGATCCCGAGAACGCGCATTGTTGCCAATCGTTGCAGGAGCAGGAAATGAGTTCGGGTCGATGCAGGCTTGACTCGGGCCATGCTTGGACAACGGCCTGGAGCCGCCTAAAAGGCCGATTGTTTTCTATCCGATACGAGACGGAATCGCGTGATCAGCGCCTGTTGAGCGATGATTTAACTTTCAGGTAACGACGTTTATCGAGCGCTCTTACTAAAAAACTCGCTCAATCGGCGAGTTCTTCCAGTGCTTCGCTTGCCTGCATCCATGCCAGCTCTGCGGCCTCGACCCTGGTATCGAGATCGGCGCGGCGCTTCATCAGATCGGTCATGCTCAGCTTGGTGAGCGATGCTTCGGCGGTCGAAGGATCGAACATCGCGCGATCCACAGCGCTGCGTTGTGCGGTGAGCTTCGCCAGTTCTTCCTCGGCGGTCTTGGCGGCCTTGCGCAACTCGCCACCCTTTTCGCGCGCTTCGGCGGCGAGGCGGCGCGCTTCCTTTTTGTCAGCCTTGGAAAGCTTGGGGCCGTCGGCGCTGCCGTCCTTGCTCAGCACGAAGGCGATGTAATCGTCGAGCGAACCATCGAATTCCTTCGCCATGCCGCTATCGACGAGCACCAGCCGATCCGCGGTCATCTCCAGCATGTGGCGATCATGGCTGATGATCACGACCGCGCCCGAATAATTGTTGAGCGCCTGGATCAAAGCTTCGCGGGCATCGACGTCCAGATGGTTGGTCGGCTCGTCGAGGATGAGCATGTGTGGTGCGTCGCGGGTGATCAGCGCCAGCGCCAATCGCGCCTTTTCGCCGCCCGAAAGCTTGCCGACCTGCGTGGTCGCCTTTTGCGCCTGGAAGCCGAAGCGGCCCAACTGGGCACGCACCGCCGACTGGCTCGCGCCCTTCATCAGCGACGTCATGTGCTGGAGCGGCGTTTCGTCACGGTCGAGCTCTTCGACCTGATACTGTGTGAAATAGCCGACGCGCATCTTGCCCGACGCGTTCATCGCGCCTTCCATCGGCGTCAGCTGCGCCGCGAGCAGGCGGGCCAGCGTGGTCTTGCCGTTGCCGTTGCGTCCGAGCAGCGCGGTGCGATCATCGGGATCGAGCCGCAGGTTGAGCTTCTTAAGAATCGGCGTGTCGCCATAGCCGACGCTGGCATAATCGAGCGTGATCAGTGGCGGGCGCAGTTCATCCGGGTTCGGAAAGTCGAAGGTCAGCGAGGGATCGTCGTGCAACTCGGCGATGGGCTGCATCCTTGCGAGCGCCTTGACGCGCGACTGCGCCTGCTTCGCGGTGGAAGCACGGGCGGAGTTCTTGGCAATATAGGATTGTAGATGCTCGCGCTGCGCCTGCTGCTTCTCACGCGCCGATGCGATCTGCGCCTGGCGCTCCGCACGCTGGCGCTCGAATGCGTCATAGCCGCCCGGATAGAGCGTCAATTTGCCGCCGCCCAGATGCAGGATGTGATCGACGACATTGTTGAGGAAGTCGCGCTCATGACTGACCAGCAGGATCGTTGCGGGATAGGACTTCAGGAAGTCTTCCAGCCACAACACTGCTTCGAGATCGAGATGGTTCGAAGGCTCATCGAGCAGCAGCACATCGGGCTGCGAGAAGAGCAGGCTGGCCAGCGCCACGCGCATCTTCCAGCCGCCCGAAAAGCTATCGAGCGGGCGGTGCTGCGCTTCTTCGTCAAAGCCCAGGCCGACAAGGATCTGCGACGCGCGGCTCGGCGCGGTATAGGCGTCGATCGCCATCAGCCGATCATAGACTTCGCCCAGCCGATCCGGGTCGGTACTGGTCTCGCTTTCGATCATCAGCGCGGCACGCTCGACATCGGCCTCCAGCACCGTCTCGAACGGCGTGGTCTCGCCCGAGGGTGCTTCCTGCGCGAGATAGCCCAGCCGGGCGCCCTTCGGCATGTCCATCGAGCCGCCATCGGGCTCAAGCTGAGATGCGATCACCTTGACCAGAGTCGTCTTGCCC
>JAZKJE010000019.1:1073-16590 GCA_040384525.1 Pseudomonadota bacterium | reverse complement strand
GTTGCGACCGATCAGCCCGATCTTGCCGCGCGGGGGCAGCTTCGCCGTCGCAGCGTCGATGATCGTCCGCCCGCCAAGGCGTACCGTGATGTCGGTCAGGTTGAGCATGGCGCGGCCCCTAGCATTGCTGCGACGCAGCGTGAAGGGGCAATGCCCGAGCGGCGCTAGCGCGTCGGGATAGGAAATCGCTTGCTTAGCGTCACACTTTTCCCGTGAATCGTGAAACTTCGTTGCGCGCGCCGGCAATATTGGTGCGGCGAGTAGAAGGAGCCATAAAGCGAGTATCCGCACCATCCGGCGAAATTAGTTTATTGCCGCAATGTAGGACAGGTGTTCCGTATCTGTTCGTTGTCGGCTAGACGGTAAGGCGATGGACGACGCCCCGATCCGCAAGATCATCCATGTCGATATGGACGCATTCTACGCATCGGTGGAGCAGCGTGACGATCCCGATCTGCGCGGCAAGCCGGTGGCGGTGGGCTATCCAGCAGCGCGGGGCGTGGTCGCGGCGGCAAGCTATGAGGCGCGCAGCTTTGGCGTGCGTAGCGCCCTGCCCTCGGTCACGGCGCTTAGGCGCTGCCCGGACCTGATCTTCGTCAAGCCGCGCTTCGAAGTCTATCGCGCGGTCTCAAAGCAAATCCGCGCGATCTTCGAGGAGTTCACGCCGATCATCCAGCCGCTGTCGCTCGACGAAGCCTATCTCGATGTGACCGCGAATTTGCAGGACATTCCCACCGCCTGGGCCACCGCCAAGGCGATCCGCGCGCGCATCCTGGAGGAAACCGGGCTCACCGCATCTGCCGGCATCTCGTACAACAAGTTCCTCGCCAAGCTCGCTTCCGACCAGCGCAAACCCAACGGGCAGTTCGCGGTGACGCCCGATATGGGCGCGGCCTGGGTTGAAGGCTTGCCCGTGTCGCGTTTCCACGGCGTGGGCCCGGTCACTGCCCGCAAGATGCAGTCGCTGGGGATCGAGACCGGGGCCGATCTGCGTCACAAACCGATCGAGTTCCTCCGCCAGCATTTCGGCAGCGCCGCGGCTTGGTATCATGCCATTTCGCGCGGCGAAGATCATCGCCCGGTCAACCCGAACCAGATCCGCAAGTCTTCAGGGTCGGAGACCACGTTCGACCGCGATTTGACCGACCCCGCAGAGATCGAAGCGGGCGTACTGCGCATGGTCGATGACGTCTGGGCATGGTGCGAAAAGACGCGGGAATTCGGGCGCACCGCGACGGTGAAGATGACGTGGCAGGACTTCCAAAAGGCCACCCGCAGCCGGAGCTATTCGGACAAGATCGACAGCCATGAGAAGCTGCGCGACACCAGCCTTGCGCTGATCCGCTCGGTGTTTCCCGTGGCGAAGGGCATTCGACTGGTCGGCGTCACCGTCTCGAACTTCGAGACGGTAGAATCCACCGACCTGCCCTTATTCGGCGACTGAAGGAACCTGCCAACCACCACCCAGCGCGAGGAACAGCGTCACCGCCTGATCCGAATATGCCGCGCGCGCCTGCGCGAGCAGAGCTTCAGACGCCGCCAGCGAACGCTCGGCATCCAACACGATCTGGAAGCTTTCGGCACCCGCCTGATAGCGCAACCGGGCGATGCGGGCCGCTTCCATGCTCTGGGCGCGCGCGCGCTCAAGCGTGGTCATGCGATCCGCAGCACCCGCATAGCGCTTGAGCGCGCTTTCGGTCTCTTGCAGCGCATTCAGCCAAGTGCCGTCAAAGGTCGCCAGCGCAGCATCGGACTGCGCCTCCGCCTGCCGGATCCGCGCCCGGGCTGCCCCGATATTGGGGAAGTTCCACGAAATCAGCGGCCCCAGCCCGAAGCGGAACCCCGACGGGGAGAACAAACCGTCGGGCGAATTGGCGGTCGATCCGATCGAGCCGCCCAGGCTGATGCTGGGGTAGAGATCGGCAGTGGCGACGCCCACGCGCGCGGTGGCCGCAGCCAGGCGACGCTCGGCAGCGCGAATGTCAGGACGGCGGGCGAGCAGGCTCGCGCCGTCGCCGACGGGAACTGCGCTGTTGAGCGTCGGCGCAACATCGCACGATGCCACTTCCGCCGGGAATTCCGCAGGCGGACGGCCGGTCAGCACCGCGAGGCGATAGAGCGCTGCCTGCCGCTCGGCTTCCAGCGTGGGGATATCGGCGCGAGTCTGTTCAAGCAGAGCGCCCGCACGGCTGGTATCGAGCGCTGTGCCGCGACCACCCTCGAACAGGCGCCGCGTCAGATCGAAAGTCCCTTCCTGCACGCGCAGGCTCTCGCGGGCGACCGCAAGCTGCTGGCCGTTCGAACAGGCATCGACATAAGCGCGCGTGGTTTCTGCCGCGACGGTGATGCGCGCCAGATCATAAGCCGCTTCCACCGCTTCGACATCGGCGCGCCCGGCCTCAATCGCCCGCGCAATGCGACCGAACAGATCGACCTGATAGCCAACATCGAGCCCGGCATCGTAATTTTCGCCACGCGGGCCTGCGCCGGGCAGATTCAGCGTGGAGCCTGCCGCTTGGCCGTAACTCGCACTGGCACTGACCTGGGTGGATGGTAGCCGTGCATTGCGGGTTTCGCGCAGCCGTGCGCGGGCTTCGCGCAGATTGGCGTCCGCCACGCGCAGATCGGTGTTGTTCTTCAGTGCCTCGGCAACCAGCCCATCCAGCACCGGCGCGTTGAACAGCTTCCACCACTCAGCCGGCGGCTCGGCGGGTGCGAACGCGGCGGTATCTCCGCCAACGAATGCCCCTTGCGTCGGTGCCTTGGCAACCGGCGAGACATGGTTCGGCCCAACCACACAGGCGCTGAGCGAGGCGCCCGCCAGCAACACGGTCAAGATGCGCTTCATGCGACTTCTCCCGCCGGCACTTCCGGCGTCTTCTTTTTCCACTTCCAGCCGCTAATCCCGCGCATCAGCACGTAGAAGACCGGCGTGAAGATCAAACCGAACACCGTCACGCCGATCATGCCGAACGTAACAGCAGTGCCCAGCGACTGGCGCATTTCCTGCCCCGGTCCGCTCGCGATCGCGAGCGGGACCACGCCGAAGATGAAGGCGAAGCTGGTCATCAGGATCGGGCGCAGGCGGGTGCGTGCGGCGTGGATCGCAGCGTCGAAGCGGTTCATGCCCTCTTCCTCGCCCTGCTTCGCGAATTCCACGATCAGGATCGCGTTCTTCGCCGCCAGTGCGATGAGCACCACCAGACCCACCTGCGTCAGAATGTTGTTGTCCATCCCGCGCAAATTCACACCCAGCAATGCCGCGAGGATACACATCGGCACGATCAGGATCACCGCCAGCGGTAGCGTCAGCGCTTCATATTGCGCCGCAAGCACTAGGAACACGAAGACCACCGCGAGCACGAAGATCAGCGCCGCGCTGCCGCCCGCCTCCTTCTGCTGATAGGCCAGCCCCGTCCATTCATAGGTATAGCCCTGCGGCAACGCCTTGACCGCGAGATTCTCCATCGTCTGCAGCGCAGCACCCGAAGAAACACCCGGCGCCGCCGCACCCTGCAGCTCCACCGCAGGAAGCAGATTGTAGCGCACCACGCGGGACGGGCCGCTGTCTCGCACCAGGGTGGCGACCGATGACAAGGGCACCATCGCGCCACTGGACGATCGCACCTGCAAGCGGCCGACATCGCCGATGTCGTCACGGGCATAGGGCTCGGCCTGCGCGGTCACACGGAAGGTACGGCCGAGCATGTTGAAGTCGTTGACATAGGTCGAGCCGATATAAGTGCCGATCGCATCGAAGATCTGCTGCGGTTGGACACCCAGCAGCTGCGCCTTGTCACGATCCACATCGGCGCGGATGCGCGGCGTGCTGGTGTTGAACAGCGAGAAGACCTGGGTGACGTTCTTCTCCTGCATCGCGCCGCCCATCATCGCGCCCGTTGCGCCCTCTAGCCCGCGATAACCGGCATTGGCCGATCGATCCTGGACCATCATCACAAAGCCCGAGCCATTGCCCAGACCCTGCACCGCAGGCGGCGAGATGATGAAGATGTTGGCCCCTTCGATCTGCCCGGCCAGCGCCCCGGTCAGCTTGCCCGCCAGCGCCTGCGCCGAATTCTCGGCACCGCGCTCCGACCAGTCGCTGAGCTTGATGAAGAACACGCCTGCATTGGATGCCTGACTGAAGCTTGCACCATCGAGGCCGGCAAACGATGCGCCATCGAGCACGCCTTCGGTCTTGCTGGCAATCGAATACGCCTTGTCGACAACGGCGCTGGTGCGATCGAGCGAAGCGCCCGGCGGCAACTGGACCACGCCGATCAGGAAGCCCTGATCCTGCTCGGGGATAAAGCCCGTCGGCGTGGAATTGAGCCGCCATCCGGTGAGCACGAGCAGGCCCGCATAGATGATCATCATGATCAACCCCATGCGCACCACGCGGCCAGTGAAGCGGCCATAGCGATCCGAAAGCCACTCGAAGCCCTGGTTGAACTTCTCTGCGCCCTTCTTGATCGGACGCGTCCAGCGCGGGCCGCTATTGGTATCGACCTCGTGATGCGGCTTGAGCAGCAAGGCGGCCATTGCCGGCGACAGCGTGAGCGACACGATCAGCGAGATCGTTGCCGCCGCCGCGATTGTCACAGCGAACTGGCGATAGAAGATGCCGGGAATGCCGGGCACCAATGCAGTCGGCACGAACACCGAGACGAGCACCAGCCCGATTGCGATCAGCGCGCCGGAGACTTCCCGCATCGTCTTGTGCGCGGCCTCGCGCGGAGAGAGCCCCTCGCCGATATGCCGCTCCACGGACTCGACCACGACGATCGCGTCATCGACCACGATGCCCACCGCGAGAACCAGCGCGAACAGCGACAGCGAATTGATCGAGTATCCGAGCGCGAGCTGCACCGCGAAGGTGCCGACCAGCGCAATCGGGATTGCGATGATCGGGATCACCGCCGCGCGCCAGGTTTGCAGGAAGATCAGGACGACGATAACGACGAGCACGACCGCTTCGATCAGCGTTTCCTGCACCGCTTCCACCGACGACGCGACATATTCGGTCGGGTTGTACGGCACCGACCATTTCAGCCCCGCAGGCAGCGTCTTTTCGATCACCGCCATTTCCTTGAGGACCAGATCGGCAGCGGAGAGCGAGTTGGCACCCGGCTGCTGGATGACCGCGAGCGCGATGCCGCGCTGCCCGTTGAACGAGCCACGGATCGAATAATCCTGGCTGCCCAGTTCGACGCGCGCCACGTCGCGCAGCTTGGTGATCGCGCCACCGGCCTGATCGGTCTTCAACGTGATGTTCGAGAATTGATCGACGGTGGTGAGGCGGCCCTCAACATCGACCGGCATCTCGAAGGACGGATTATCGGTGCCCGAAGGCGCCTGCCCCAGCGCACCACCGGCGACCTGGACGTTCTGTGCACGCAACGCGCCGATGATCTCGGTCGACGTCAAATTGCGTGCGGCGGCCTTGTCTGGGTCGATCCAGACGCGCATCGAATAATTGCCACCACCGAACACCTGCACGCCGCCCACGCCTTCAAGGCGAAGCAGACGGTCGCGGATCTGCGTGTTGGCGTAGTTGCCGATGTAATCGACATCGAGGCTCTTATCGGGCGAGGTTAGCGCCACGATCATCAGGAAGCCCGATTCCTGCTTGTTCACGATCACGCCGACCTGCCGGACCTGCTCGGGAAGGCGCGGCTCGGCAAGCGCGACGCGGTTCTGCACCAGCACCTGTGCGGCATCCAGATCGGTGCCGGGCTTGAACGTGACGGTAACCTGTGCGGCACCCTGCGACGACGACGAGCTCATATAGAGCATGCCTTCGACGCCGTTGATCTCCTGTTCGATCGGGGCCGCCACCGTCTCGGCAACGGTTTCCGCCGCTGCACCGGGATAGGCTGCAGTGATTGCGATCGTCGGAGGCGCAATCTCGGGATATTGCGAGAGGGGCAGCAGCGGATAGGCAAAGGCGCCGATCAGCGTGATGAACACCGCGATCACACCCGCAAAGATGGGTCGCTCGATGAAGAAGCTGGAAATGTTCATGTGCCGGACCTTAGCGGCCAACCGCCTGAGCGGATGACGAAGGGGGTGCGGAGGCGCCCGGAGGCACGCTGGCGGGTGCCGCGCCGGGCTGGATCTTGCCCTGCTTGGCTTCGACCTTCTGGCCCGGCATCGCGCGCTGGGTGCCGTCGATGATCACGCGATCCTCACGCGCAATGCCGCTGCGGATCACGCGCAAATTGCCCAGCAACGGACCGGTCTGCACCGGCCGCACGACGACCGAACCGGCCTTGTCGACAACATAAACCACCTGCCGCGCGGCATCGGCAATCACTGCCGTGTCGGGCACCAGCAGCGCCGGATAGGGCTTCGACGCCTCAAGCCGCAAATTGCCGAACATGCCGGGCTTCAGGAAGCCGCCGGGATTGGGAATGACTGCGCGCGCGCGGATCGTGCCAGCGCCGGTATCGATCGCATTGTCGACGAAATCGAGCGTGCCCGAATGGGCATAATCGGTCTCGTCCGAGAGCTTGACGCGCACCGGCGTGCCCAGCCGCGTGCCGCTATCCGCCCGCTGGTATTTGAGCAGCAAGGCTTCCGAGCCCTGGAAGACGAAGTGCAGCGGATTGACCGAGACGATCGTGGTCAGGACGGTCTGGTCCGAGACCACCGCATTGCCGGGATCGACGCGACGCTCCGAAACGCGGCCGCTGATCGGCGCCGTCACGCGCGTGAACGCAAGATCCAGCTCACGCGCACGCACCACCGCACCGGCAGCAGCAACCTGCGCCTCTGCCGAACGCAGCGTCGCCTGACGCGATTCAAGCTCTTCCTGGCTGGCCGCCTTTTGCGCCGCCAGATTCTGCGAGCGCGCCAATTCGGTACGTGCGTTGGCGAGCGTCGCCTGTGCCTGCGCCGCCTGCGCCTTGGCCTGCGACAGCGCTGCCAATGCCGGGCGCGGATCGACCCGGAAAAGCAACTGCCCGCGCTGGACGAACTGGCCATCCTGGAAATGCGCCGAAGCAAGGAAACCCGTGGCGCGCGGACGCACCTCTACATTCTGCACCGCTTCGAACCGGCCGACATATTCGTCCCAATCGACGATATCCTGCACCAGCGGGGTGGCTACGGTAACTGCTGCGGGAGGCGGTGCGCCCTGGGCCTGTTCGCCCCCGCCGCAACCGGCGAGGGTCAATGCCAAAGCTGCGACTGCTGCCGCGATCATGGTGCGATTCATCTTGGGTCGGTCCGCATGCGAGAGGTGCCGCCGGACAGGATCCTCACCTGAGGAGCCGCTTCTCGGTCGGCTTTCGATTACGGTGAGCTAAGGCCGTAACATTTCTGTGTCAACGGCTGTAGACATAAAAAGTCATCACGCGTTGACTTTTCGTCGTTAAGGCATGAACTTACCTATCATGCTGTCGCCCCGATGTTCCCAACCCCGCATGCGAAATGCTGCCGCGACCCGGCAGGCGATGCTCGAATCGGCGCGTCGCCAGTTCGCGCGTGAAAGTTATGAGAATGTCGGGCTGCGCGAGATTTCGAGGGAAGTCGGCGTCGATCCCGCCTTGGTATGCCGTTATTTCGGCAACAAGGAAGGTTTGTTCCGCGAAGTGCTGCAGCATCCCGATGACAGCGAATTCCTGGAGAACGTAACCGCCGAAACCTTGCCCGAATATCTCGCCGAATTGCTGATGGTGCCTGAGTGCGAGGTATCGGCTGAGAAAGCCGAATGGCTGCTCATTGTCATGCACTCCGCGGGATCGCCCTTGGCATCGAAGATCGTGCGCGAGACGCTGCATGAGGGCGTGCTCGCGCCGGTGGAGAAGATGCTGGATCCCGAAGGCGCCGAACTGCGCGCCGCAATGGTGCTCGCGGTGATCATGGGCAGCGCGGTTCTCAACACGATGGGCATCGCGACGCTACAGAGCGGCGACGAGCGGGTGCGCGAGAAACTGGTGGAACTGCTGGCAGCGGCGATCCGCTAACGGACCATCACGCGGAAGCGGATCGAAAAGGACGAGCCCGCCACCTGATTGCCGCCAAGCCGCACCCGAATGTTGGTCACCAAAGCATCATTGCCATTGGCATCCGCGACGGGCGTGTAGGTCCAGGTCGCGCCGTTATCCCGCGAGAAATCGAGCCGGTCGGTACCGCTGCCGAGGCCTGTGAACGTGTAGCTCAGCAGGCTGGGCGGCAGCAGGCCATCGGCGAACACCACCGGGCCGGACCCCGGCAGCAAGCCGATATCGCCGACGTGCAGGATCGTGTTGGCGGGGATCGCATCGGCAAAGGCAACGCCGTTGACGGTGGTGAACACATTGTTCGGATTGGTGATCGTCGTGGTGTAATCGACCAGCGCGCCCGGCACCCGCTTTGGCAGCAGATTGCCCTGCGGATCGGAAACAACGGACGAGGTTTTGACAATCGTCAGCGGGCTGGCGGCGACCAGCAGAGCGAGCGGCAGCAGGCGCAGGAACTTCATTTGCGGCCTCCGAATGCGGGGCGAGCCACTTCACCCAGCGATTGCTGATCGAATTTGAAGCGCAGCGTGAGGAATGGCCCCTTGCGAGTCCATCGCGCTTCCTCGAAATCGCGGTCGCGATAGCCGGCGACGTTATAGCCAGCGGTCAGCCACAAATTCTTGGCGGGCGAGACCCCGACCGAAGCACCAAGCGACAGGTTCGCCGCTTTATTGGTCCAGCTATGCTGCACGCTGGCATTTGCGCCCACATCGAAACGCGCAGTCAAATCCTTGCGAACCTCCACACCGATCACATCGACAAAGCCGTCAAACTTCTCGTCCGCATACCGGCCACGCACATATTTCGCGCCGTAATAGAGGCTCGCTTCGAAGCCGTGCCCTGCCCCTTCGCTGCCGGTGCGATAGTTGATCGCGGCATTGTTGATCAGGCGGAAGGTGGTGCGCGTGTCCGACGCGAAGGTCGGAACCGCCAGCGCATTATCGGGCGAGATATTGCCGTTCGCGCCTTCGCTGCGCAGCTGGAAGCGTTCGAGCAGCGACCAACGGCTGTCGATCGGGCGGAAGGCAAGCGCCAGATCGGCATCGATCGACTGGACCGAATTGCCGCTGTTTTCGCGGACCCGATAGGCGCGGACGCTCGATGCCAAAGTCGAGCCGCTGCCGAGCGCCCGCAAGAGATTGCTGGTCAGGCCCAAGCGGCGCTCGCGGCTGCCGCTGCGGTATTCCGCGCGACCGTTCCAGCTCCACAGTGCGCCGCGATAGGTCGCGCCCAGGGTCGCGGCAGTGAAATCCTCGGCAATGCCCGAAGTACCCAGGATGCCGCCTGCGGCCACCGGGTGGAAGCGGCTCACGGCATCGCCGGTGGGTACGCTGCCGGAAAGCGTGCTGCTCGAATCCACCGTTGCGTCGATCGTCCAGTTCTTGCCCAGCGGCAGCGACTGGCTGAGACCATATTGCGCGAAGGTGCGCGTGCCATTCTCGCCGATTGCGCCCCGATTGACCGTGGCGAGCATCCGCGCGCCGCCCCAGGGCGCAACGTCGAAACCGATGCGCGTGGTCTGCGCGGTGAACTTGTCGTCATCGGCCAGCTCGAAGCCGCCGATCAGCTTGAGCCAGGGCTTGAAGCGCCATGCTGCCGTCAGCCGCTTGCGCGCGGGCATATCCACGCTGTCGTCCTTCCCACCCAGCGGAAGCTGCGCCTCGGCGGTAACTTCCAGCCGGTTTGCGAACAGGTTTTGCGTGCCGCCCAGCGTTAGAAGGCGCGAATCGCGGCGATCACCGGCTGCGGTGGTGTCCGATGCGAACTGCATGCCGGCAAACACCGTGCCGGTGTCACGGCGATATTCAAGGCGTGCCTCGCCCGCGACGCGGTGTGCCGCATCGTCGAGATCGTCCTGGACCCATGCCGAGCCGGCCAAGTTCCAGCGACCGCCCAGATGCATGCGGCCATCCATGCCGATCTTGCGCGAACCGGCTTCGCCGAAATTTTGCTGGCCGAGCCCGAAGGCGCGATCCTGCTGCCGGGCATAGACGAGCAAATCTGCCACCGGCCCATGATGCTCGATTTCGGCAAGCCAGGCGCGGCCGTTGCGGATGCCGGTGCGGCCACCGCTGGCTGCTTCGGCGCGGATTTCGGTGGTGCGGCTGGCGTGGATCTTGAGATCGACACCGGCTACGGTCGCAGCATCGGCCACGCCTGCATCGTGGATCACGCTGGCGCCTGCTTCGACCTTGCCCAAAGTGACCGATGCGCGGCCTCCGGCGATCATCTTCTTGCTGTTCCCATAGGTCTCGTAATCGGCGACGATGAAGACCGGATTGAGCTGCGCATCGCGGCTGAGGATCGGCTCGCGGAAGCGGATCGTGCCCGCGCGCGCATCGATGTCATAATCGATGTGACGGGTCAGCTGCTTGCTATCGAGCACACGGTCCGGGCGCAGACGGTCGCGCGTCTCAAGGCGCAGCTTGTCGCTGTTCGGCACGATATCGCGACCCGAGAGGCGGTACGGGCCGGACAGGCCGTTGCCCTGAACCTCGTCGCGGCCATAGCGGCTGTCGTCGTTCGCGGCGAAGCCGGTGAACTGGACGGTGTTGCCGCGATATTCTGCGCGCGCGCCGTTCAGCGTGCGGCTGTAGCGGGTGAGCCGTGTATCGACGAGGCCGGTGTCGAAATCGCCGAACAGCGCCTGAAATTCGGGGCGCTCGAGCCGGATGTAGAGCTTGCGGCGGCTGGCGGCGTCATACCCCTGCCGCGTGCCGTCGCCATAAACGGTGTAATAACGATCGGGATCGATCGTGCCGTGCGCACCGCGCTCGCGCATGCGCTCGCCATCCTTGTCGCTGTCATATGCGAGCGTCAGCAGCCACGAACCCTTGATCCGGCCCCTGGCATAAAGCGAGAGCTGGCCATCGGTTACCATCTCGCCACGCTTGCCGCGCGCGAGCTTTTCGGCACCGGAAAGCGTGTCATAACCCGCCGAGCCCTTGCCGAAGCCAACCACGACCCAATCCTGTGCCGGAGCAGCGAGCCAGGCCTTGATATCGCTCTCCGTCTCGCGCTCGCGATTCGCCAGCATGACGGCGATGCGCACCGCGCCGGATTGCGACGTGGGCTGGAGTGCGATGAACGCAAGGCCGTCATCGCCGACCACCTGTGCGCTGGCCTGGGTGCGCTCAAGGCCCGCGAGCTGGCGGCCCTGCTCGGCGGCGGCTTCCTGCGCGGCCTGATAGGGCTGATCGACGCGGAACGGCACGATGGTGCCGGCACGCACCGGGCGGCCATCGCGATCGGTGACGCGCACTGCGATCAGCGGGCGGGTGAGGCCATCGGCGATCAGGCGCGATTGCTCAGGCGCGTAGACAGCGCGCGCCGGCGTGTTGGCATAGTGCACGAAGCGCTCAAGCGTGGCGACGACCGCGCCCTGCGCATCGAGCACGCGCGCTTCGAGACGGTTATTGCCTTCGCCAAGCGAAAGCCCGGTCCAGCGCGAGATCGCGACGCCGCGTTCCTGATCGCTGTCGGTGCCGTCAAAGCTCAGCGGATCGACCGGCTTTCCATTGAGCGTGAGCGCGACGCGCTGGCGCGGCGCATGGCGGATAACCACCCGCACCGCAGGGGCCCGCGGGTTATGATCGATCGCGGGGAACAGCCAGCCAATGCCGGGCTCCGCCTGCGAAAGCCAATCGTCGCGATTGCCTGCCGCCTGCGCATCGGCGAGCGGCACGATGGGAAGTGCGTTGGTGGCAATTGCGGCCTTGCCGGTCGGGCGCAGCTGGAAATCGACGCGTTGCAGGCTGCCGCCGCTACCCTCGACGAAGCGCGAGACCGAGCTGCGCGCGGCGCGGGTATCGGCATCGCACACCACCGGCGCATGCGTGGCGGGCACGCTGGCCAGATCCATCTGGACGACATGCGTGCCAGGCGCGACGCCCTCGAAATGGTAGAGGCCGTCTTTGTCGGTGACGACATAGCTGCCGTCTTCCATCAGCAAGCGAATGCCCGCCACGCCCTTGCGGCCACGCTCGGGATCGCGGCAATCGCCTTCGGTGACGCGGCCGACGACCGTGAAGGCGTCGGCAAACAGCGGCGCGCGGATGCGAACCGGGGCGCTGGCAACCGCGCTGGGAACCGCGCCGGGCGCCACGGCGCTGGCGCGGTTCACGGCTTCTCCGGAAGGTGCGCCAGGAGCGATATCAACCAGATAGGTTATTTTTGACATTGCACTAACAGCCAGATTGGCAATATTGAAGGTAAGCGTACCTCCGCTCCCACTTACCATCGGCTCCGCGGCGCCGCGCGTCGAACCGACACGGTAGCGCAGCCCGCGCGGCAGCGTATCGGTGATCGTCACCGGTGTGGCAGCACCATCGCCCGTGTTGCGCAGTTCAAGGCGATACTGAACGAAGTCGCCCATGCTCGCCTCCCGCGCAGAAGCTTCCTTGGTGAGCACCAGTCTAGCCTGAACGCTCTTGGCAATTTGGGTGTCAGCCAGGGGCGGATCGATCGGAATATCGATCGTAACAGGCGCCGGATCGTTGAGCAGAAAGGGGCGTCCATAGGAACCGGCGACGATCGTGTACGGCTCATTTGCTGGATTGCGGAAACCCGCCAACGCTTCCGGCGCAACCGAAGAGGGCGCGGAATAGCCGGCCGGCGGGGTTACCCGAAGCCGGTACGAACCGGGTGGCAGCAGCGGAAAGCGGAAGTCTCCCCGCCCCATCGTATAAACATGTCCGCCGGAATCGGTGACGTCTGCGCCCGTTACCATTGTGTTCGGATAGGCGCTGATCCCGTCATCGCCATAGACCATCGCAGCAGGCTGGCCGGTGGCATCGTCGATCAACGCGACAGTCACGCCGTCCATCGCCAACCCGGTCCTGGAATCGAAAACATGCCCCAGCGGATCGATCAGCAGCGCGTTATTTGAGGGGGAGTCGTCTTCATCCCCATCGAAGTGGACGGTAATCCAGCCCGTGTTATCCAAGCCGATATCGCAGCCGGTATCCGGGGTGCCCGTGGCACGGCCACTGGCCGGTATCATGCCGGCAAACACACCGGTATTGGGGCCGGTCTCGGTGAGTTCGAGATCGAGGTCGCGGATACCCGAACTGGCGGTGACGAAAGTCTTCTCGATCTTGTCGTGATCGAGATTTTCGCCCGGCGCATCCAGCGCCATCACATAGGGGTTATCGATATCGAGCGATTTGAGTGGTGCGGCAGCTGCGTACAGCGCTTCATCCAGCGCAATCGGGCGATAGGTCGGGCGACCCAGCAGTTCGCAGCTCGTCATGCTGTAATCCGGTGCCCATCCCTCGGGCAGGCGGTGGAAGGTGATCGCAGTCTTGTAGCGCCCGCGCGCCAATTCCACCGTGTTCGAAGGCACGGCCACATCGCCGCCCGGACCTGCATAGGTCAGCGTTGCGGTGTTGCGGATCGTCTGGGCGTGTGCGCCTCCCGCCGGCAGCAACGCCACCAGCGGAGTCAGCAGCGCCAGAAGCACGCGTTTGGGGAAGAGGAAGCTGCGCATAGAGCCACCGTCTCCGGCGCGCGAGGGAGGGTCGCGCGCCGGATCCAGGGGAGCCTTTTGCTGTTTTCGCGCTTAGTTGATCGTCACGCGGAAGGCGACGGTCAGCGGCACCAGCGGAAGCACCGCACCCAGTGTCGCATGCACATCGGTGCCGTCGAACGAGCCGCCATAGAGATCGACTTCGTCGGCGCCGGTGGCGTTGTCGTCCTCGATCGTGCCGTTGAGCACACATTGACCGCCAACGCCGAGCCCGCCGACCGTCAGCGAGTTCGAAATATACGTGGTGTTGGCCGGCAGCGCGTCCGTGAGCGTCACGCCGGTTGCGATGCCGGGGCCGGCATTGCTGATCGTCATGCAATATTCGACCACCGCACCGGGGATCGCCTTGGGATTCACCACCAGGTTAAACGGATCGCTGATCACACGCGCAATCTTCGTCATCGTGACCGCGGCGGAGTCGACGGTGTACGCGTCGAACGCCCATTGCTGACCGTCACGAAGCTGATCGAGCAGATTGCCATCATCGGCAAAGACGATGTCGACGGTCGAGGCCGAATCCGCGGTGAGCAGCGAGGTTGCGACAAGATCGGCACCCAGCGCGCCCGAACCGCCGCCCGCGGCGACGATCGCATTGAGCCCGACAATCGCAGTGTGGATGCCCGCCGTGTTCGGGATGTTCGCGACGAGGAAGACCGTCACGGTCGCGTCGGCGGCGAGCTCGTCGATATAGGTCGCGATGTCTACGCCCGCATCATAGGTGCCATTGCCGTTGGAATCGACATAGACGCGCATGCTGGTGACGTTGAAATCGTCGGTGCCGAGCAACGGGATCGACACGCTCTGCTGACCGGGGGCGAGGCGGAAATCCTGCGTCGCATTGGTCAGGTTGGTCACCGTAAACGTCGTCACCTGATCGGTCGAACCAATCGCCACGCGCGTGGCCGCGCCGCCAACTTCGGCAACCGCAAGGTTCACTTTCTTATCGACAACAAAGGTCGCGGTGTTCGACGTGCTCGTCTGCGGCGAACCACCGACATTATAGCTCACCGAAGCCTGGTTGTTGATGCTGGTGCCGGCCGGCGTCTGCTGCGCGAAGGCAGGCATTGCGATCAGAGTGATTAGCGCGGCCGAGCCGAGCAACCGGATAGAGTGCTTCATTTGAACTATTCCCTGTTACTAAAGCTATTTACGCGGAATTATTTGAGGGTCGCGCGGAACGAGACCTGGGTCTTGCGGCCAGCCGCGACGGAGGCGATGCGCCAGCGGACGACGCGGATATCGGCGGGCAAAGCGGCGCGGCTGACGCCCCCGGTGCTGACCGCAAGCTGCGAAAGGCTGCCAAAGCGCACGCCATCGACCGACACTTCAGGCTCGGGCGAACCCGAAGCTGCGCCCGCATAAATAAGGCCCGCGGGGACCGGATTGGCCACCACCAGATTCTGCGCGGTTTCGCCGCCCGAATTCTGGACGGTGATCTGATAGACCACGCGATCGCCCGGCGTGACGCGGGCGGCCGGCGCCAGCATGATCTGCACCGTGCCGTCGGCGGCGGACTTGCGGGTCTCCACCATCACCTGCGCGGTGATGCTGATCGGTGCGTTGCCAGGCGCAGCCGCCAGCGCAGCTGGCGCCATCACGGCGCACAGCGCCAGCGGGGCGCTCATATATTTGCTCAGGCGTGGCATGATCTTCTTCCTCACTGGATTTTCACTTGAAACTGGATGTTGTGGATGGCCGGCGCGGGCACATCGCCCAGCGCCACATGGATTGCGGCGCCATCGAAGCCGCCGGCATCGCCGTCCTCGTCATCGCTCAGCCACGCACCGTCCAGGCTCAGGGTGCCGGGGATGTATTCGGTGCCCTGCGGGATCAGGTCGGCAAGCCGCGCCGCGCGGACGATTCCGCCGCCGGCAAAGCGCGATTCGATCGTGTAGGTGACGGTTGCGCCCCGCACCGGCATCGCACTGCCATTCGGCGCGACCACATTCTGCGATTTTGTCAGGCTGACCTGGCTGAGATCCGA
>JAZKJE010000019.1:0-1063 GCA_040384525.1 Pseudomonadota bacterium | reverse complement strand
GACCGCGATTGCGCCGCTCGCGCCCACCACAGCGTCGCAGCCGCCCTCGCCCGCAAAGCCGGTGCCGGGCGTGCCGGATCCGGTGCGCGCGCGCGCAGTGATGGTCAGCGTGCCCGCCGCGACACTTGCGCTGCCCTCGACAAGTGCGAGCACCGCCACACTGGCGCCGGGAGCGAGCATGGGCGTCGCATCGCCGATTGCCATTGCAGTATCGATCGCTGCGTCGAAGCGGCCATTGCCGTCGCGGTCGATCGCGAAGCCGGTGAGCGTGGCGCCGCTGCCTTCGATCCGCGCATCGAGCACGAATGCTTCATCGCCATTGCCGCTATTGGTGAGCATGACCGGGACCGGCCCGGTCACCCCTTGCGCAACCGCGAGTGCATTGCTGTCCACCGCGAGACGCAGATCGAGCAGTTCCGCGGTGCGAACCGCAGCCACGTTCGAAGCAAGTATGTGGGAAACGCCGCCCTCGGCAAAGCTCAGCCGGGCAACATTGGGAATGTTCACGCACGCAGGCACGGTCGCACCCACGGGAGCCGCAATCATGCAGCCCGCAACGCAGGATAAAGCCACCGAAACTCTCTTATACTTGCCTTGCGGCATAGTGTTCACTTCCATGTGCTCGCGGAACACATCAGAACACCATATCGCGTTAGAACCGGTTTAAAGCGGCATTATGTATCAATCCGTATATTTCAAACTATTAGATCCACTTTGCCGGGGTATAGTTACGTAGGTGGTTTTACTGATATGTGGAGCAGCCTATTCTGGCGGCGCCGCGCGATTACGTAAAATACCGTAGCGATCCACGCCGCACTTCGGTCCATTTCGAACCCATTGAGCTGCGCGCTTTGGTAACATCTTTATCTCGACCGACGATGCCGATCCTGCGACGCAGCGCAAGCACGGCGAAGCGCCGCCGGCAGCTAGCCGCATCACGAAACGCTTTGGCGGGGATGGTCGCGCTCTTTCGCGACCGCTGGACCTACGCACATGGCAGGAATGGTGCCAGAAGAGGCATCGAACCTTCACCGTTCTCGTCATCACCCCGGAGAGCATCGTC
>JAZKJE010000018.1:47618-51509 GCA_040384525.1 Pseudomonadota bacterium | reverse complement strand
CGAACCCTCGTCACTTGCTTGGGAAGCAAAAGCTCTACCATTGAGCTACACCCGCATTTCAAGGACTTGGCCACCGTCCAAAAAACCCTTGCAGACCGCGCCTCTGACATGCAGCCCGCCGCTGCGTCAATGGGTAGCGTTGCCGCGATCCGCACACTAGTCTTTCCATATGCTCCGTACTCTCCTCACCGCCGCCGCGCTCTGCGCCGCCCTTCCCGCCTCCGCCCAGCTCTCGAAGCAGGAGGCCGCAATGGTCGCCACCGTCGACAAGGAAGGCGATCGCACGATCGCCTTGCTCGAGCGGATGGTGAACCAGAATAGCGGCACGCTGAATTTCCCCGGCGTCCGCGCGATGGGCGATATGCTCAAGCCCGACTTCGAAGCGTTGGGCTTCAAGGTCGAATGGCTCGAACTTCCCGAAACCAAGCGCGCCGGTCACTTCGTCGCCACGCACAAGGGCAATGGAAAGGGCAAGCGCATGCTGCTCATCGCCCATATCGATACGGTGTTCGAGCCGTCCTCCCCCTTCCAGAAATTCAGCCGTGACGGCAATCGCGCCATCGGCCCCGGCGTGGTCGACGATAAAGGCGGCATCGCGGTGATCGTCGCGTCGCTCCGCGCGATGCAAGCGGCGGGCACGCTGAAGAATGCCGACAT
The DNA here is from genome assembly GCA_040384525.1 of Pseudomonadota bacterium. Lineage (GTDB taxonomy): Bacteria > Pseudomonadota > Alphaproteobacteria > Sphingomonadales > Sphingomonadaceae > Sphingomonas. Next base: position 50,852 of record JAZKJE010000018.1, on the reverse strand, counting down.
CATGGTGATGTTCACCGGCGATGAGGAAAAGACCGGCGATCCGATCCCCGTGGCGCGCCGCGATCTGGTCGAGGCCGGAAAATGGGCCGATGTCGCGCTGGAATATGAAAATCTCGCGCAGGAAGGCGGCAAGGAATTCGGCACCGTCGCCCGGCGCAGCGCCAATAACTGGACGCTCACCGCCACCGGCAAGACCGGCCATGGCGGCAGCGTGTTCGGCCCCGATCTGGGCTATGGCGCGATCTACGAAATCACGCGCATCCTCGATGGTTGGCGCGCGTCGCTGATCGAGGAAAACCTCACCTTCAACGTCGGCGTGATCGCGGGCGGCACCCCGGCGACCATCGATGCGGACGGCGTGAAGGTACAGGCATCGGGCAAGACCAACGTCATCCCCGCGACTGCCGTGGCGCGCGGCGATCTGCGCAGCCTCACGCCCAAACAGGATACAAAAGCGCGTGAGAAGATGCAGGCAATCGTCGCCCAGCATCTCCCCGGCACCGGCGCTACGCTGACCTTTCAGGACAATACCCCGCCCATGGCCCCGACCGAGGGCAACCGCGCCCTCCTCGCACGCGTCAATGCGATCAACCGCGATCTGGGCGTCCCTGAAATGGCCGAATTCCCGCCCGCGAAGCGCGGTGCGGCCGATTCCAGCTTCGTCGCCGCCTGGGCCGATACGCTTGCCGGCATGGGCCCGATCGGCGGCTCGCTCCACGCCGAGGGCGAATGGCTCGACCTGCCCAGCATCACGATGCAGGCCAAGCGCAGCGCGATCCTGATGAGCCGATTGGCGCGCGAGAAGCGCTGACCGCTACCCGATCGTCTTCCCGGCCCTGAGCCGGCATCCCGCTTCTTCAGTCGACGGAATACAGCCCCCCAATGTGAAGCCGGGGCGAAGCCGGGGCGGCGAAGGTTGGAACGCATCCCCCACCCCCGCGTTGCTCCCGCAACGACAAAGGGGAATATCGCATGCGTGGCGCACTCGGCCTGGCCGGAACCCTCTTTCTAGCGGCATGCAGCGGCGGCGGTGGCTCGGGCGGCGGCGGCGGAACCCCCACGCCAACACCGGCCCCCACCAACACCGCGCCCAGCTTCACCTCGGCGACTACCGCAACCCTCGTCGAAAACGCCGCGCTCAATTATCAGGCCGCCGCCACCGACGCTCAGGGCAACGCGATCACATACTCCGTCACAGGCGGCACCGATGCCGCCCGCTTCGCGATCACCACGGCCGGCGCGCTCACCTTCGCCGCCGCACCCAATTTCGATCTCCCCGCCGATGCGGATGGCGACAATGTCTATCAGGTCCAGCTGTCGGCCAGCGATGGCAGCCTCAGTTCCACGCTCAACCTCGCGGTCACCGTCACCAACAGTCGCGAAGGCATAGCGGTCAAACGCGTCGGCACCGGCTTTACCCAGCCCCTTCAGGTCGTTTCGATCCCCGGAGACACCCGGGTATACGTTGTCGAAAAGGGCGGCGGGATTTGGCGGCTGGACCCCGCCACCGGTGCCAAGACGCTGGTGCGGACCGTCGATAACTTGTCCACCGACGGCGAGCGCGGCCTGCTCGGCATGGTCGTCAACAACCGTACAACCATGCATGGTGAGACCTTTGTCGTCGCCACCGCGCCCGATGGCGCTGTCCAGGTCCGGTCCTGCTCGCTGATCAACCCGACTTTCAGTTGCCCTGTTATTTTGAGCACGCCGCATCCCGGCAACAGCAATCACAATGGTGGCTGGATCGATTTCGGCCCGGATGACCATCTATATGTCGCGATCGGCGACGGCGGGGGCGGTGGCGATCCCGCGAATAATGCTCAAAATACCAATTCGCGGCTGGGCAAGATCCTGCGCATCAAGCTCAACAATCCGTTCACCGACGGCGGCGCTGGCGTGTTCTATTATCTCCCCGCGCCCGGCAATCCCTTCATCGCCGGCGGCGGCGATCCCTATGTCTGGGCGCTCGGCCTGCGCAATCCGTTCCGCAATTCTTTCGACGGCAACCGGCTGATCATCGCCGATGTCGGCCAGGATGCGATCGAGGAGATCAACGTCGCCGGGGTCACCCAGCCCGGTCTCAATTTCGGCTGGAAGTTCCTGGAAGGCACCACGCCCTATAGCGGCACCGCCCCCGCCGGACTGACTCCGCCGGTCAGCCAATATGGCCATGGCAATGGCCCGCGACAGGGCTCCTCCATCACCGGCGGTTACGTCTATCGCGGCCCGGTCGCTTCGCTGGTCGGCCAATATGTGTTCGGCGATTTCGTCAGCGGCAATATCTGGAGCCTGCCTGCCGCCTCACTGGTGCAGGGATCGCTTTTCCCCTCCGCCCAATATGAGCGCCGCAATCTGGATTTCACGCCCGATGCAGGCACGATAGGCAGCCTCGCCTCGTTCGGGGTCGATAGCGCCGGCAATCTCTTCCTTGTCGATATCGGCGGTTCCATCTTCATGGTGCAGCCGGGTTAGGTTGCACCTTGCAACCTGCGCCCGGGCGCGCCATCTCGCATACCGAAACTTCAAAAATCGGAGCGGATGAATGCGCAGCTATCTCAAGCAGTATATCGACGGCGCATGGGTTGAGAGTGAAGGCGGCACCCGCCACGACGTCATCAATCCCGCAACCGAGACCGCCACGGCAGAAATCACCCTCGGCACCACAGCGGATGTAGACAAGGCTGCCACCGCTGCTGCCAAGGCCTTCCTGACCTTCTCGCGCACCTCGGTCGAAGAGCGCATTGCCCTGATCGAGCGCATCCTGGTGGAATATAAAGCCCGCGCCGGCGACATGGCCGAAGCGATCAGCCTCGAAATGGGGGCCCCCGTCAGCCTCGCGCGCACCGCACAGGTCGGCTCGGGCATCGGCCATCTGATGTCCGCGATCAGCGCGCTCAAGGAATTCCAGTTCGAGGAGCAGATCGGCAACAGCCTCGTCGTCCATGAAGCCATCGGTGTGGTCGCAATGATCACCCCGTGGAACTGGCCGCTCAACCAGATCGTCTCGAAGGTCGCGCCTGCCCTCGCCGCCGGCTGCACGATGATCCTCAAGCCCAGCGAGGAAGCCCCCAGCTGCGCCGTGATCTTCGCCGAAGTGATGCACGCAGCCGGCGTCCCCGCTGGCGTGTTCAACCTCATCAACGGCGACGGCCCCGGCGTCGGCACCGCGCTTTCGACGCACAAGCTTGTCGACATGGTCAGCTTCACCGGCTCGACCCGCGCGGGCATTCTCGT
>JAZKJE010000018.1:27741-47608 GCA_040384525.1 Pseudomonadota bacterium | reverse complement strand
ATCAGGAACTGGGCGGCAAATCGCCCTCGGTCATGCTTGAAAGCGCTGATCCGGCAGCCGCAGTGAAGGGCACGCTCTTCTCCGTCCTGATGAACTCCGGCCAAAGCTGCATCGCCCCCGCCCGTCTGCTCGTGCCCGAAAGCAAGGCCGCCGAAGTCACCGAACTCGCCGCCCAGATGATGAAGGCCACCCAGACCGGCGACCCCGCCGATGAGGGCCGCCATATCGGCCCGGTCGTCAACAAGGCACAGTGGGACAAGATTCAGGGCCTGATCGCGAAGGGCATGGAAGAAGGCGCCACGCTGGAAACCGGCGGCCCCGGTCGCCCGGACGGCGTGGAGACGGGTTATTTCGTCAAGCCGACGCTCTTCTCCGGCGTCACCAACGAGATGACCATCGCCCGCGAGGAGATCTTCGGCCCCGTCGTCACGATCATCCCGTACAAGGATGAGGAAGACGCGATCCGCATCGCCAACGATACCGATTACGGCCTCTCGGCGGTCCTGTTCGGCGATGCCGAGGGGATCAAGCGCGTCGCCCCGCGGCTGCGCGCCGGCATGGTCTATGTAAATGGCGGCCAGCCCAGCCCTGATCTGCCGTTCGGCGGCTACAAGCAATCGGGCAATGGCCGCGAACATGGCAAGTTCGGCCTCGCCGAGTTCATGGAAGTGAAGTCCCTCGTAGGTGCTTTTGCGTAAGAGGCTGTCGGCAATCCGGTAACCTCAGGCGCGGCATAGCTGCGCGCATGAGCTACGAACGATTGATGCGCGAGCATGCACAGATCGAAGTGCGGGTGAAGCGGTTGCTCGAACTGGTTTCGGGCGCCGCTCCCGACGTGGATGGCGTGATCATGGCGCTCAGCGATCTTTCGAGTGAGCTTGGCGCGCACCTCGCGCACGAGGATAGCTTCATCTATCCGCGCATGATCCGGGGCAATAACGCGCTGATGCGCGACGCCGCCAATGCCTTCGCTGCCGAGTTCGCCTCTTTGCGCGTCGATTGGTCGATCTACCTGTGCGAGTGGACCGCCGATTGCATCGCCGGGGATTGGGCGAATTTCGTCCAGCAGACCTTCGCGATCCTCGATAGGCTCCAGCGCCGCGTCGATGCCGAAAACAACATCCTGTACGCTACAGCTCTGCGCGAAAGCGCCATCACCCTGCGCGATCAGCAAGCCGCTTAGGGGATCAGCACCGTCGATCCGGTCGTCTTGCCCGCCTCGAGCTGGCGATGCGCCTCGGCGGCATCCTCCAGCGCAAACCGCTGGCCAATATCGGCACGCACCGCGCCGCTGCGCAGCATCTCGACAAGGCGTCCGAACCCGGCCTCGCGCTCCTCGGGCGTGACGTAATAGTCGAACATCGTCGGTCGCGAGACAAACAGCGATCCGGCCCGCGCCAGCTCACCCAGATTAACGCCATCCACCGCACCGCTGGCATTGCCGAAACTGACGATCAGCCCACGCCGCTTGGTCGCCGCCAGTGAAGCCTTCCACGTCGCCTTGCCAACGCCGTCGAGCACCACGTCCACGCCGGCTCCATCGGTGATCTCGCGCACCCGCGAGGCTATATCGTCCGCGCGCGACAGCAGCACATGATCCGCCCCCGCCTCTCGCGCCAACGCCACCTTGGCCTCACTGCCCACCGTCGCGATCACCTGCGCTCCGATCGCCTTCAGCCAGCGCACCGCGATCTGCCCCACGCCGCCCGCCGCCGCATGGACCAACACGGTCATGCCAGGCTGGACCCTGGCACAGCGCTCGATCAGAAACTCCGCCGTGCCGCCCTTGAGCAAAGCCGCCGCCGCAGTCTCAGTACTGATGTCGTCAGGCAGCTTGAAAAGCGTAGCCGCCGTCACATTCCGAGCAGTCGAGTACGCACCCAAAGCCGGCCCAAAGGTCGCAACCCGGTCGCCCCCCGCCAAATCGACCCCCTCGCCGACAGCCTCAACCACGCCCGCCGCTTCGCCGCCCAATCCGCTCGGTAGCGGCACCGGGTACAGCCCCGTGCGATAATAGACGTCGATGAAGTTCAGCCCCACCGCGGTGTTGCGCATCCGCACCTCGCCCGGCCCGGGCGGCGGCAAATCCACATCGACCCATTGGATCACGTCGGGGCCACCGATGCGTTCGATCCGTGCTGCGCGTGCGTGTGTCATACCGGCCAAACCCACAAAATGAGCGGCGTTCCTACCACCAGCACGATCAACGACAAAGGCGCACCCAGCCGCGCATAGTCGCCGAATCTATAGCCGCCCGGCCCCATCACCAGCGTGTTGCACTGGTGACCGATCGGCGTGAGGAAATCGCACCCCGCGCCCACTGCGGTCGCCATCAGGAATGCTTCGGGCCGATATCCCAGCCCGGTGGCAAAGGTCGCGGCTATCGGCGCCATCACCAGCACGGTCGCGGCATTGTTGAGGAACGGCGTCACCGCCATCGCCGCCGCAAGGATCACCGCCACCGCGCCCCAGGGCGGTAGCACGGACGCCAGGGCCGAGAGGTGCTCGCCGATCAGGTCGGTGGTGCCTGTGGTGCGCAGCGAGTCGCTGACCGGGATCAGCGCGCCGAGCATCACCAATATCGGCCATTCCACATAGCCATACGCCTCGCGCACCGGCAGCGCGCCGCTGATAACCACCACGCCTGCCGCTGCAAAAAATGCCACCGCAACCGGCACATAACCCATCGCCGTCGCCGCCATCGCCACGCCTAGCGCAAGGATCGGGATCAACCCTTTTCGCGCGCTGCCCAGCCGCAACGTCCGTTCGGCCAGCGGCAGGCAGCCCAGTTCGCTCAGCCGCTCATACATGATGTCGATTGGCCCCTGCAGCACGATGATGTCGCCGGGCTTCAGCACGATATTGGCCAGCCGCCGCGCGATCCGCGAACCCGCGCGCGAAACCGCGAGCAGGTTGATCCCATAGCGTTCGTGCAGCCCCAGCCGCCCGGCGGTGCGCCCGTTGAGCGTCGATTCGGCGCCAATCACCGCCTCGATCACGCCGACTTCCCCGCTCGATCCTTCGGGCGAGGCGCGGTGCTGGCCCTCAAGCTCTAGCATATCGCCCGCAATCACGCGCTCCAGCGCATCGGGTGCGCCCTCCAGGATCAGCAGATCCCCCACGTGCAGCTTGGTGTTGGCGTGCGGGCTGCTGCGCTTGCCGCCGCGCAGCATCGCGGTGACCTTCACCTCGTCGTCATAGCGATGCTGAAACTTGGCGATGCTCTCGCCGCAAGCGGGGGACGCCTCGGAGATGGCGGCTTCGGTGGTGTAATCCTGAATATCGAGCGCTTCGCCCAAAGTCGGCGCCGAACGCCGGTCACGCGGGATCAGCCGATATCCAAAGCGCAGAAAGATCAGCCCGATCGCCGTCAGCGTCAGTCCAACGGGCGCATAATCGAACATGCCAAACGGCACGCCTGTCATCTCCTCGCGCACGCGGCTGACGATGATGTTGGGCGAGGTGCCGATCAGCGTGATCAGCCCGCCGAGCAACGAAGCAAACGCCATCGGCATCAGGAACACCGCAGGCTGGGTGTTCGATTTCTTCGCCATCTGGAACGCGACCGGCATCATCATCGCCAGCGCGCCGATATTCTTGACCAGAGCCGATGCAAACCCAACGCTCGCGCACAACAGCAGCAATTGCGACCGGATCCGCCGCACGCGCTTCTGGAGCAGGAGCATCGCGCTTTCGATCACGCCCGATCGCTGCACCGCGCCCGAAAGCACCAGCGCAGACGCCACGATGATGACGATATCGTCGGAAAAGCCGCTAAACGCTTCCTTGGGGCTAACCACGCCCACCGCCAGCGCCGCCAGCAGCGCAATCACCGCCACCAGATCGTAGCGGAGTCGTCCCCAGATAAAGAGCAGCATCATGCCGACGAGCACGCCGACGGAAAGCATTTGGGGAAGTGTCATCAAGCCTCGCGAGTGGAGCTAAGGCTCTAACTCGCAAGGATGGTTTCGGCTCCGTGACTTTTTAGTGAACGGTGCCCACGGCACGCCCGATCGACAGCAATACGATCAGCCGCTCGATCTGGCGCCAGCGGCAGAAATTGATCGCATTGCCCAGATCCCGATAATGGTCCGCACGCGCAGCCGCCTCGCAACCGGCATTTTCGCCGAAATTGGCGATAAGCTGAGTCGCGTCCGCCACCTGAAGTGCATCGGCAAGATAAGGAAGCGCAGGGGTTGCTGCCGCCAGGCGCGATTCGAAAAAGTCCATGTGCACGAAATCGCATACGAACCTGAAGTCTTCGCGGAGCAACAAGGTGAAGCAGATCTAAACCATCAAATTCTGGCGCGGCTCGGCCGGGCGTGCCAAAGGCGCGGGATGGCAAACGCATCACGCACCCCCATGGCCGGCGGCTTCCTCCTCGCGATCGCATTGCTCGTCGGCGTTATCGTCGGCGCGGTGAAGGGCGAACCTTCGCTCGGCTTCGTGGTCGGGCTGGGTATCGGCATCGCGGGCCTGGTCATCGTGTGGCTGCTGGATCGCCGAAAGGCCTGACTATCCGTTCTCCTGCGAAAGCAGGAGCCCAGGGTTATGGAATGCGTCGCCTGCGACCTTGGACTCCTGCTTTCGCAGGAGACCCAGGATCACAACGCCCGCCCCAGCCACGCCACGCGCCCCAAAACCTCTACATCGCGCACAAACCGCACCGGATAATCCGGATTGTCGCTAACCACCTCTATCCCGCCCACCGCGAGCCGCAGGCGCTTGACCATCAACTCGCCATCCAGCCGCAGCACGAACACGCCACCGCGCCCGCGCACTACGCGCTGATCGCCATCCACCAAAATCTCGTCGCCATCCTCCAGCAGCGGCGACATGGAATCGCCCTGCACGGCGATCATCGAAGCAGCCCCCGGCCGCACGCCAAGCTGGCGTAACATCGCGGGCGGGAACATCCCCGGCTGCCGCTGCGCCTCATTATCGACCAGCCCGCCCGGCCCCGCCGACGCCCGCACATCGATCCGCGCGACTTCCACCGCATTTTCCGCCGCGCGCCCGCCAAGTGCCGCCTCCGGCACACCCATGTATCGCGCCAGCAGCCCACGATCCGCCTCGGCCAGCACCCGCGGCGTACCGCGCTTCAGATATTGCTGCAGATAGGCCGCATTGCGCCCGATCACGCGCGACAGCTCGGCAAAGCTCCGCCCTTGCTGCTCCATCAGGTCCGCCAAGGCAGCGCGTTGCGCGTCCGATTCCATAATCGGTCCATACTCGTAGGATTTTTCCTAGACAAGTAGGAAATGAGAACAAATCATGATCATCGACAAACGAATCGAGGAGCAGTGTAGCGTGACTTTTGAATCTGGAGTCTTTGACACATGCTTTTGGAGCACTCCAATCCTAGCCGCCTGACACAATTAGCTCCCGTCCCGGCGTCACCTTGCCGCTTACCCGATACGGTAGCTCCACCGCCTCCTGCTCGAACTTGCCGAATATTTCGCGGATCTCGGGCGTATCGTTGATCGACAGAATGAAGCGCCCCTCAATCCCCTCTAAGATGCCGCTTAGGCGCACGAAATCGGCCGGTGAGAAGACGCCAGGGCCATAGTCTGTCTCGCATCCCCAATAGGGCGGATCGAGGTAAAACAGCGCTCCTGGGCGATCGTAGCGGGCGATGAAGTCGGCGAACGGAAGGCGCTCGATATAGACACCCTCCAACCGCTCGTGGACATCGCGCAGCATCGGCTCCAGCTGCGACAGCCGGAATTTGCTGGCCTGCCCATAACTCACGCCGAAACTGCGCCCCACGACCTTCCCGCCGAAGGCATTGCGCTGAAGGTAGAGGAACCGCGCCGCCCGCTCGAGATCGGTGCAGGTCGAGGGATCGACGGTCATGAGCCGTTCGAATTCGGCCCGGCTGGCAAAGCGCCAGGTCAGCTCTGCCATGAATGACTGGTAGTGCCGCTGTAGGATGCGAAACAGCGTCGTCACGTCGTTCGAGATGTCGTTGATCACCTCCGCGCCTGGCCGGCGCGAGCGGCGGAAGAATATGCCGCCCATACCGACGAAGGGCTCGGCGTAGAGGCTGTGGTCGATCGCATCGATCCTTGCCACGATGCGGCGGCTGAGATTGCGCTTGCCGCCGATATAGCCCGCTGGCGGGCGAACGGGCTGGACGGGCTCGAGCGCAGAAACGGTAGAACTGGACTCCATACAATTTAACACTCACTCTTCCCTCGCCGGGGCCACCGGTGGAGGGGATCGAAGGCGGTCGCGACCGCCCTAGGTGCGGGCTCTTTTCCCGCGGTTCGGCGCGTTGGCGCGCGCCGTCCCCCCTCTTTCGAGGGAGCAATCTCATCAAAGCGGTGCGGCCTCGTCGCCGCCCCAATCCTCGATCGTCAGTTCCCAACGGTTCCGGTTCGGCTTGCTGCGCTCGAAAGGCCGCAGCTGCTGGAACTTGCCATAGTGCATGCGCCGACGAAGGCCGGCCGTTGCATCGGGATCCTCAATAACGAGCAGTGGCAACGTCTCGCCCCGAGCGAGCACGATCTCCCATAACCAGTCGATCTCCGCGTTGCTCAGATCCCCCATCGTCCACGACCAGGCAGCCTTGCGCGCGCCCTCCACGATCGAGAACCCCCCATCGGCAAGCGCGGTGGCGGTGCCCGTATCGATCACGCGCCGGCCGCTGCCCCACTCACGGTTCCACGCGGGCACGAAGCCGAGACCAGCGAGGACGACGCCGGCAGTTAGCGGCGGCTCGCCCGCTTTCTGTGTCAACGACAGCCGCAGATAGCGGAGCGAGACCGCCTGCCCATGCCAGAAGGCGTGGCTGAGTGAGGGCGCCCGGTTCACCACGTCGGCAACCCGCAGCGGTCCGGATGCTTTGACCGCCAGCTGGGTATAGCCAGCTGTGCCGCCCGTTATGGTCCACACGGCATCCGCATGCGGCGGCAACACGTGGCCGAGGAAGACGCTATCGATCGAGCGCACCGCGCCGAAGTCGATGTCGATCTGAGCGACCAAACCCGCGACGGTGTCAGCCCAAACTTCCTTTGGGTCAGGCGTCAACAGGTTCATCGCGCCGCTGCCGCGCGAGACCGCGATCGCCGCGATCGGCGCCGGTGCCAAGATCAGCAAATTGCCCATGCGCTACAGCCTCCGTATCACCAGGGCGCGCGACAGCCCCGTCGCTAGATCGTCCTCGGCGCCAAGCAGATAGACATCCACCCCGGCGTCATAGCCCAGCTTGGGGCCGCTGAGTGTGATGACCTGCCCGCGCAGCCCTCGCCATTCCCCCTTCAGCTGATGTTCGTCCAGGACATGCGGGCCGCTCAGGAATGCTAGCTGCCGCGCCGCCTCGATCTCAGCATGACCGCGCAACGCGATCGATGTCATGCGCTCGGCGGTCACAGCGTCCTCGCCCCAGCGCTCGACGCTGTCCGCGTCCTCGCTGACGACCCACAGGCCATCTTCCTGAAGCCATTGCGCAAAGAGAGGATCAACTGATGCCATCAGCCGTGCTGCACATCGACCCAGGCCATGCCGGCCGGCCACACGATGAAGGTCTCGCCGTCGCGATCCTCGCTGCGTTCTTCGGTCACTGCCCAGATCTTGCCGAGGCGGTCGAGATAGGTGGTTTCGCCGGCAGCGATGCTCGCCGCCATGTCTGCTTTGCCAATCGCAACGGCGGCGATCGAATCGTCGGGCCCTTCGGTTGCCACGAGATAGTCGCCCGGCGCCCAGTCGCCGGTGACGATAGCCGGCACCTGGCCGGAGAAGGCAATGCGATCGACCAGACCGCGCGCTTCCTGCAAAGCGGCCTCCCAGATCGCCAGCTGCGCTTCGAACGTTGCCTGCGCCGTATCGAACGCGGCCTTGCTCGCGTTCCAATCGGCGAGCAACGCCGGGAACGATGCCACCTGATTGGCAAAGGCTTGGGCCTCAGCCGCCGCCGCCTCGGACTGGAGCAGCCACTGCGCCGTCCGCACGGTGAACGCGGAATCGCTCTCGCCCTCATCGCGCTCCGGCTGTGGCGTGTCGAAAGTCGCAGGTGCGTCGCCCAGCATCGGTAGCGGGCCGATATCAGCGGGAGCAGTCGGCTGAGGTGGGAGGTGCCGCGACCAGGTATCGCCGCCGACCAGTGAAGGGTCCGTCGATTTCAGGACATAGCTATGCGCCGCGCTCCAGGCGAGCGTCAGCCTCCCCCCGGCATCGATGCCGCAGACTTGCCCCTTCAGGATCGTTTGAAGCAGCGCCGAGACCGCCTTGCGCATATACTCGGCATAATCGGAGCCGCTGAAATTGCCGGTGCCTGATGCGCCGATCGAGCGGAGGGTCGTTGCGTCCTTGTTGAACTTGACCGCAGCATTTGCCGCGTTGCCCAAACTGCCTCCGGAGACGCCATAGAAAACGGCCGCCGCCTGCGGCGACCCGGTGCCGTTATTTACCGCAAGCAGGATATTTCCCGCATCTGCGGTGACCGGCTTCTGGATGATATTCCACGACCCCGAAGCCGCTCCAACCAGGAAGTTTCCCGATGCGTCGATGCGTGCCCGTTCCGTGTTCGAAGTATCAAAGATCAGCGGGCCAGCCTGATCATTATGGATGTTCATCGCGGTGCCGTCATGGAAGATGTATCCAAGCCGCGTAGTCTGCGCCGCGTTGTACAGACTGTAGAACGGAGCAGCGGCCGCTGAGCGGAAGCCCTCACCAGCAGTGCTGGTGAACCGGCCAGCAGTTGCCACGGCGCCGGTCGCCGTGACGCCAGCGAAGCTCGACGCGCCGCTCGCTGAGAGCGTCGTGAATGCCCCGGTGCTGGGCGTGCTCGCTCCGATCGCGCCGGTTAGGCCCGTGGTGCCGAACGTTACCGTGAACGTACCGTTGGCCGAATAGCGCATCGTGCCGGAGGCGGTCCACGCGAAGCCTGTATCGAGATCGCTGAGCGCGCGAAGTGCTGGCGCGGCCGCCGAGCCGTCGCCAAACCTGCCAGCGCCCGCATTGTCGCGGACGCCGCCCATTTCATCGACCAGTGTTTGAACCGCAGGCGCTAGCTTGGCGATGTGCGGCCCAGGTGTTTGCTGGATCGCATAGGCCAGGCCGCTGCCCGTTCCTGACTGGGTCTCCACCGTGTTGAGCACGGTGTTGGAAACGACAACATCGACCTCGCCGATCATCACCCCGGCGAGGAAAATGGCGTCGCCGGGATTAACTGCGGCGACGAACAGCGTTCCGGTGCCGGTGATCGTCTTCGATCCGGTGGTGCGGGCAATCGTGCCGTCACGATACATCGACATATTCGTCTCCTAGAACTTGCTGATATCGACGCCGACGATCCCGCCAGCCGAGATGCTGGAGCCCGCGACGGTGCCGGTGATTTCCGATTTGTGCTGGAAGAAGGCGGAGAATTGCTTCCGGCTGTAACCGGTCGCAGTGTTCTTCACGGCCTCGTTGTACCAGACGGTGCGATAGTTCGGGCTGACCCCGGAAAGTGACGCGAGCGCGCTGGTGCCGACCCGCATAAGCGCAGTGGTTGCGGGGTTCGCAAGCGCCTGCGGCGTGCCGGGTGCGCTGGTCGATGCGTCGCCGCCCGTCGCTTTGTAATGCGTGACCCGGATAGGATCGAGATTGCTCTCGAAACATAGCGTGCCATCGGCATTGAGCAGTTGGACGCCGCAGCCGGCGGCCGAGGGTTCAAAGTGCCGCATGCTGCGGAAGCACCAATACTCGATCGTGTGCGATGCCAGGCCGGTCTTATAGTCGTTCGGATACCGATAGATGCCGGGGTAGGAAGGTGGCCAGCAATCCTGCGTCACGACACGGATCGTGCGCGGGTCTTCGCCTACGAACGGGCGATTGGACGGGAGAAAGAAGGCATCCTCGCACCGGAAAAAGACCAGGTCGAAATCATAGCCGGTGACCGTAGAGCCATAGGTGCCGGTCTTTTGCGAACCGATGATATTGGGCGGACCGGTCCAGTGATCGGTCGCCGTAAAGCTACCCTTGCCGACGAACACAAAGGCATGGCTGGCGACGTCATATTGGATGGCGCCGGTTTCGGATCGAACCTCGAACATCAGAATTGCAGCGCCCGAATGCGAGCGGCGCGATCGGCGGTAGTGAACTTGTAGACGATCTCACCTTCGGCATGGTCGATCGAGGTCGTGACGAACTCGCCGCTATTGTCCCCCGGCACGCCGTTCGAATCGTTCTGAACGACCGTGGTGGTTCCGGCGTCGATCGGGATCGGCACGCTGTGCGTGGCCGTGTCGGTCGAGGTGACCTCGAACGGCACCAGCTCGCGGAGCACGAGCGTCGTTGTATCGCTGAGCAGATTGCCCGCCGCATCCCAGATCTGCATCCCGGCCGGCATCAGGACCAAACCCCGATGCGCACGCGCAGATTGTCGTCTGCGTCGTAGATGCGCCAATGCCCGTCGCTATATTCGGTGCGCGCGCCATCGCCGGAGCTCGAGATGCGGAAGACGTCCGCGAGAATATCGAAGGTCGATGTCTCGCCGTCATTCTCGCTCTTCGTGCCCGATATCTTGCCATCGACATTGATCGCCACGCCGACCACCGCCTTGGCGGTGCCGTCTGCGCCGGCGGCGACTTCCATCACATCGGTGATCGAAGCTTCCGTGCCGTCGATACGCGCATGGAGCGCGGCATTGGCGGTGGCACTGGCTTCCAATGCGTCAGCGTCCGCTGTGTCGAGGCGGAGTACGTCAGCGGCGACATCGCCTTCGAAGCCGTCGATCCGCGCTTCCACGATCGCCAGGGCAGCGGCGCTTGCAGCTGCGCCATTCGCATCGGCGGTGTCGAGCCGCGTTACCTGAGCATTAAGCGTCCCGACCAAGCTGGAGATCTCGGCGAACAGATTGAGCAGCGACTGCGCATGCGACGCGTCCGTCGACGCCCGAACCTGCTGTTCGCTGATCAGGCCCGCCTCGGCCGCCGCCATTCGCACCGAGAGCGCCAGCCGCGCCACCGCCTCGGCCGACAGGCCATCAACGATGGCAACCGTCAGCTCTTGCTGGATCTGCGTCGCCGCCCGCAGCGCCCGCTGCCCGGACTTGTCGCCCGCTAGCAAGCTGCCCAGGGCGCTCGCCGCCGCTTCTTCGGCTCCATATTCCGCGCGCCGGATGTTCGTCGTGATGCCGGCGACGTTGCCCAGCCCGACCAGCGACGTTTCGATCGAAGTCACGGTCGCCGCCAGGGCTTCGAATTGCGACGTCGTAACTTGAAACTCGATCTCGCCAGCGAGCGCGTCAACCGTCACGCCCAAGGTGGCAACCAGGGCGCTCAGCGCGCCCACGGTCACCGCATCGGCCTTCAGCGCGACCTGCCCAGTCAAACCGCTCAACGTCACTTCGGCGTTGGTCAGGCGGGCAAGGATAGGTGTCAGTTCCGCCACCTGCGTCGGGGTGAGCACCGCCAGCGCAATCTGTTCGCTGACCCAACTGCTGGTCGCGCGCAGCGTGATTTGCGCCAACGCCGCGTCGAGCAGCACGGTAACTTCCGAAAGGCGCCCCGCCGCCTGATCGACGCCGTAAATCCGCACGTTGCCGGTATCCGGATCAACATAGATCCCGGCGTCGGACATGCGCTTTCGGATCTGGTCCGTCCCTAGAGCGGCGCGCAATGCCGCCTCGGCGACCCGATCCTGATCGCGACCGAGTTGGCGCGTGGAAGCCTCGGTCTCGATCTCGACCCGCTGGATCTCGACGCGCGCGGCATCCAGCTTTTCCTTGGCGTCGGTTTCCAGGGCGATCAGGTCCGCGCGCAGATCCACCGTGCGCTGCACTATCTCGCCGGCCGGCACGCCGCCGACATGCGCAGTGTCGTTGGACGTGCCCAGGCTGGTAATGATGTCGGCAGGCCCCAGCAGCGTGCCATCCTCCAGCGATATGTCCGATACCAGTACGATGCCGGCGAGTGCGTCGCGCGACATCACATGCTCGTTCTTCCGATAGCCCAGTTTGCGCCGGCCAACCGGGCGGAACGACGCCTTCCGCGTCACGTCCAGGCTGTGCGCCGATGCGACACTCGCGCCCCATTCCCAGCGGCGCAGGATAATCTCTCCCGCTTCAAGCACCCACACCAGGGAAACGTCGCCCAGCAACTTTTCGACGACATCGGCCGCCGTCGTCGTGTCGTCATTGACCCGCCAGCCGACTGGCGCCGGCCGCGCCGCCACTGCGTCGGCAACCGTGCCCGGAGCGAAGGGCACGGCGGCGACCACACCAACGATCCGCTCGACGATCTCGGCAGCGGTCTCGACATAGCCCGCGCCAATCTCGCCATGCACGTCTGCGCACAGCGCCCCGGCTGGCTGCGTCCACCATTTGATGCACGCGATCGACGGGCAGACCACGCCGCCTCCAGCTGGCGCCGCTACCGCCTGGAGCGCCGCGAACGTCGCCGAGACGCTCCCCTGCCAAAGCAGCAGCACCAGCGCCGCAGCCGGTGCGCCCTTGTCCCGCACCGCATCGATCGACTGCCACGCCTTCGCCGGATCGCCATAGCAATAGACGTTGTTGGCCGGGTCGATCGGGTCGCCCTCGATATTGAATCGGCGACCCCACACGCGCGATTTGATCCGGCCTTCCCATTCGACCGGGCCTTCGACCCCACCTGTTCCGGCAAAGCGCGCGGTAAGCAGCGGCTTCTTCAGATCCGCTGCCGGATCCGATAGCGCCAGCGTCATCACCCCTTCGGCGATCGGCGCTTCCAGTATCTTGCCAGCCAGCAGCACGGGCGGGAAAGCGCCTTCGGGCCCGACGCGAACGGTGATCGCCGCGTCCAGCCAATGATAGGCGGCCAGCTCAGCGAGCGCGGCAGATCGCGACGGACCCCAGCGCAACGACATCGCCTGTGGCACGCCGCCGATGCCCAGATCGTCGCCACGAAAGTCGATCATCGCCACGATGCGCGGCAATCCGCTAAGGCCGCCCTGCCAATGCGCGCCGGAATAATGATAGGGCTTTGAACCACCGCCGCCCGCCAGGCGCACGGTAACTCCCGCGCCGGTATCCGTGCGCCGGGGATGGGCTTCAACAAGGATGACGGGCGCCGTCACCCGGTTTTCGCCAATTGCATCAGCGCGGACAAGTCGCCGGCGCTATTGCCCTGCGCGGCCAGCTTCGCGATAGCCGCCTTGATTTCGGCCAGCTCAGCGATCGCCTTGGCATTCTGGTCGTTATTCTCGTCCAGCGCCTTGTTCGTTTCCGCCAGCGCCGGATCGCTCGTCTGCCCCTGCGTCGCGTTGATCCGCGCATTGGCGGAAGCGATCGCGGCGCGCGCCTGGTCGAGTACTGCGCTGCGGTCCGCAGCAAACCCGCCCGTCGATCCATAAACGGCCTCTGAAACGGTGATTAGCTGCTCATAAAGACCCGCCAGCGTGTCAGCCGCGCCTTCCACGCCGTTGGTCAGATCGGCCTTGGCCGTCTCGATCGCGCCCAGCAGAGCGGTCCGCTGATCGACCGAGGATCCCGCGAACATCGAGCCATGGGTCATTTGATCGACCAGGCGCTGGAGCGAGCCGACTTGCTTGTCGAGCAGCTGCTTGGTCAGCGCCATGCGCTTTTCGCCGTTGAGCTTTTCGATCTCGACCAGGTCGAAACCATAGGTGCGGGCGATCCGCACCCGCTCGGCCGCTGCCATATTCTCGGCCTTGATCGCGCGCTCGATCTCGCCGCTCAGGCCGCCCATCATCTGTTCCAGCTCGGAGACCTTCAGCGCTTCCCGCAGCGCCGCCTCTACGTCGGGAGACGAACCGATGGCCTGCTGCACCGCCGCTGACAGGCCCGTCACCGCGCCGTCCTTGATCGCGTCGGCTATGGCAAAGGCGATGGCGGCCGCCTGACCCTCCTTGCCGAAATCGACCAGGCCCTGGCCGCGCGCCGTCTTGCTGTCGAGCTGGCCGCCAAAGCCCGTCGTGCTCACTCGCCATTTGCCATCGAACGTGCCGATCGAGACCGCGAACTTGCCGAGCTCGCCACCAAGCTGGTCGGCGATATCCTTTAGCCCGGACTGGACCGAGCCTGCGGCACCGCCAGCGCCGCCCTCGGCACCGCCGCGCCCGCTCAATGCCGCCGCGTCGCTGGCGTTGCCGAGGGTGGCGGTGCCGTATGAGGGCTTGGATAGCAGCCCGCCGATCGTCCCGCCCAATAGTCCGCCGACCAGACCACCTAATGGCCCGGCAAACGAACCAAGCGCCTTGCTCAGGAACTCGGACGCGGCTGCTCCGCCCAGCGCACCGCCAATCCCGGCGCCGGTGCTGTCCTGCTTCACTCCGGCCATCGCTGCGATGCCCGAACTCAACTGCCCAAAAAACGCGCCTTCAAGGCCCCCGGCAATGCCCTTGCCGATCTTGCGCGCGGTCTCTTCATCGATCCCGACTTCCTCGCCGAGCCGTTTGAACATGTCGCTGAAGAAAGTTCGCGGATTGCCCAGGCCCGCCAATGGATTTTTGGCAGCGCTGATCCCGTTGACGATGATCTCACCATAATCATCGCCGGCATCGGCCGCGCCTGCCGCACCTGCGGCACCTGCCGTCGCGAGGCGCGAGGTGGCGGCCTGTGCCGACGCGCTGGAAAGCACTTCGCCGAAGTGCCGGATGATCGGAGTCACGTCATCGACCGCGTTCGCCACGCGGCCCGCTGCGGCCTTGACCGGGTCCTCTGGCCGGTTGGTGACCATATCCTCCAGATCGCGCAGCGCCTGGCCGAACACCTTTTCGGTCGCCCACTCCGCGAAGAATCGCTTGAACGAGCCCAGCAGCCTCTCGGGCAGGTCCTGAAGCCCGTCCGCGCCCTCCGCGATCGTCGCGACGATCAGCGAACGCGTGTCGCCGATCGCGCCCAGGAACGCTTGCTGCTTGGCATGAAGCGCGTCGGTCTCGCGACGCGCCTGGCGCAGATCCGTGACGGTCTGCTCGATCGCATCTTTGCGGGCTTCGGTGAGCGGTCCCATCGCCTTTTCGAGCTGGAGGATGACGCGCATAGCGTCGGCTTCGTCGTTGCGGCCCTGGCTGAGCAGCCTCTCGACTTCGAGAGCCTCGTGCTGCGACAGCAAGAAATCAGTGTAGGGCCGTGAGAGACCATCCTCGATCGCCGTCCGGGCACCGGCGACTTTTGCGATGAACGCGTCGAAAGCGGCCTGGTCGATTAGCCCAGCCTTCAGCTTCGCGGCCTGCTGCGCGACCAGGCCGTCGAGCGTGTCGAATGCCATCGCCGCCTTCGTCGCCAGCGTCTCCGGCTTGTCGAATGCCTCGCCGATCGCGCGAAGCAATCCGTTCTCCACCACATCTTTCGCGGCATTAGCGCTGCTGATCAGCTCCCCGAAATTCGGCGGCTTCTTGCGGCCGAGATCCTCGATCAGATCATCAAGCTGGCGGATTGCCTTGTCGGCCTGGCGTACCGCTGCTGGCGTGTCGTCGAACGCCTCGGTGATCGAGGCGATACGGTCGGCGGCATCGCGGCCGAACTCGTCACGGCTGGCGGTGGATTTGGGCGTGGGCGGTTTCGGGCCCGGCTTCGCCAGCAGCGGGCTGATCGCGTTTTCGTTGAGTGACTTGTCCCACAGCTTGGCGATGCTCTCGTTCGCCTGTGCTGCAACTTGCTTGGAAATTCCTTCGAGAAACTCGGACTGGGAATAGCCCGACCCCTTGAAATCGACCGTCTGGGCGTCCTGGACGATCTTGTCGAACAGCTTGCCCTGAAAGCGGGCGTAGCTCTCATCGCTCTCACCGGTCGTCCTCGGCGCATTCGCGGCTAGCCGGGCCCGCTCGGCCAGCTTGGCCACACCGGTGTTGCCGGCAACGCCGAGATAGTCGGCCGCGTTGGATCCCAGCGCCATCGTCACGCCAAGGCCGAGCCCTCCCACGCTCCCCGCCTGACCGAACACCTTCGCCGCGTCCTTGCGATTTTCGGCGGCTTCCACGCGCAGGTTGGCGGCTTTGATCCGCGCATTGATCCGCAGCAGCTCATTCTGCTCGGCGATCTTGCTGGAGGTTTTGCCGAACAGCTCGGCAAGCGTGTTCTCGGCGTCGGCCAAGCCGCTGGTCGCCACCTCGGCCGCCTCGGCAGCCGTCGAGGTCTCGAACAGCTTCATGACAAACGGTGCGAGCACCATGGTGGCGGCCATGATGATCGAGCCCCACGGCGAGCCAAGGAACGCGGCCGTCCGGCCAACCGCGCCGTTGACGCCCATTTGTTCTACCGCCAGCGCCGTCTGCCCGGCCTGCATCGAGAATATCCGCAGCACATCGGCCGCACCCATGGTGCTCATGCTCGCCATGATGCCCATGTCCTGGAACTGCTGCCCAAGCATGCGCGCGCCCAGCGCCTGCTCGCCCATGCTGCGCACGTTCGCCCGGCCGGCACTGCCCGCGCGGTTCAGCTTGGTTTCGAGAATGTCGATGCGCCCGCCCAGCGCCGCGACTGCACCCTGCGCGGATCCCAGCTCGTTTTCGAGCGCGCTGATCGCCGCCAGCGCTTGGCGAAGTTCGTTCTCCAGCCCCTCGGTCGCGGCTTCCGCAACCCGTTCGCCGGCCGCCAGCCCTTGGGCAGCACCGGTTGCCCGCTCCATGCCACCGGCCAGCGCGGCGACTGCCTTCTGCGCGCTATCCGTGTCGCCGGTAATGACAAGCCCGGTGCGGAGCGTCATGTGCTCAGCCCCGCACGCCGTTCAGCGCATCGCGCGCGGAACGTTCCATGGTGCGCACGCCCGCCCACAGCCTGGGCGTGATCGTGACGCCCATTTCCACCATGCCGGTACGCGCAGCGGTATAGTCGAGGCCCATCCAATAGACCCCGCCCGTGGCCGTAGCGACGGCACGCCACTGCGTCGCGATCGATAGGAAGGCCAGCAGGATGTCCCAATTGCGATGCCACACCTTGAATCCGCCCACATCATCGGGGGCGGCATTGAGCCGGTCGGCCAGCTGCGGCAGGCCAAATCGCTCCGCATCGCTGGCCGCTTCGTCCAGATTGGCCGCGCCGCCGGTTGCCCAGTGCTGCGCGGCCGCTTTCAGTTTCCCTCCGCTGCTGCCGCCACCCCGGCATAATAAGCGCGGAGCAACCCGAGCCGCGCCCACTGCTTCTTGAGCACGCGGTCGCGCAGCTCGATCGAATAGGCGATCGGCTTGTCGTCGCTCCCGGAGACGTCGTCGAACGACAGGATCACATTCTCCAGAAACGCCGTGGTCTCGGTCGCGACGTTAAAGTTGAACTTTGCGACCTCGTCATTGTCGAGGGCCTGGAACTCGGCCTTGAACGTCTGCTCCGAATGGCCTTCGCCATTGGGCACCTTCACAGTG
This sequence comes from Pseudomonadota bacterium, assembly GCA_040384525.1. Classification (GTDB taxonomy): domain Bacteria; phylum Pseudomonadota; class Alphaproteobacteria; order Sphingomonadales; family Sphingomonadaceae; genus Sphingomonas. The sequence continues at coordinate 30,325 of JAZKJE010000018.1, read as the reverse complement.
ACGGTGCGGATGAAGGTCGGCTTGGCATCGACGTTGAACATGAAACTGGTGTCCTGGTTGAGGGGCTTGAGAAGGCGTTAGGAGAGGGTGATCTTCCACTGGTCGTCACCCTCGTCGGGCAGCGGCGTGAAGGTGAGCGGCCATTCGAGCACGCCCTGCTGATTTTCGAACCCGCTGGGCCGCATCTGCACGGCGGTCGGCGCCTCGAATTTCACGCGGCGCCCGGCGGCCGTGCCGTGCTGGAGCACGATCGGCATCCGGGGCTTCGGCGTGATCGCCTTCAGATACGGGCTGTAGGTCGCCAGCGGCACGGCCTCGACCGTGGTAGTGATCTTCTCGGCGCGATCGACGATGAGGATCTGCTCGCGGCCGACCAGCATGCGCGGTTGCACGTCGCAGCCGAAATCGAACCCGAAATTGCGCATCACGAACGGGATCCCGTTGATCGTGAAGACCGGCGTGTTCGCCTTGCTCGCAACTTGCGGCTCGACGAAGTTGGACAGGTCCACGCTGGGCGGAGCCTGGTCACTGGGCAGCGTGAACAGTCCGGTGATGGTGGCACGGATGCCGGGAATGCCCTGGGCATTGACGGTCATCTGCCCGGTGCCGGCGCAACCCACCATCACGTAGCGCGTCGGGCCGATGATGAAGTAGATCGCGGTGCTCTCGTGCCCTTGGGAGACGGGCACATATTCGACCGTGCCGTCATCGGGATCGTCGTCGGGCGTCACCACTTCGGCCACACCGAGGCTGCGCATGATCGCGCTCCAGCCCGGTGCGACGCCGGTTTCGCCGCTGCCGACGAGTTCGAAGGTGCCGGTCAGCACCGCCCGCAGCCCCGCTGAGATCGCTTCCTGGGCGCCCATATAAGGCAGCTCGACATTGCGGGTGACGTCTTCGCCTTCCATCGGCTGGAACTGGACGTCGGTGAGCAACACAGCATTAGCAGCGGTCGGCACCGGATCTACGCCATAGGTGACCTCCGGCTTGACCAGGATCGTCTTCGATTTCCACTTGATCGGCGCGGTCGCCATTTCAAATCTCCTGCTTGGTCAGATGGCCGGTGGCTCGATCGCGCACGAAGCGGCCGCCCTCGCGCGGCCGCGTAACCGGTTCGGCATCCGGCGCGGGCTCGGACGCAGGCGGCGCCATGCTGAGCGTGCCGGCGGTCTGGCCGACGTCGAGCTGGGGCGCGGTGGTCGCGGCAGTCACATTCGCCGCCACGTCGAGCGCCACCTCAAGAGGCTTGTTCGGGTGCGGCGCTTTAGGTTTCTTCATGCGGCAATCCTCAGTTGATCATCGAGAATGAAATCGAGCTGGTAGGTGGCGACGCCGCCATCGAGGCTGACCAGTTCACCACGCGCGAAGCGGTACACGCCGATCGCGCTGCCCGGCGCCCAGCCAGCGATCGCGCGCATCACCGCTTCGATCGTCGTTTCCAGGGCATCGACGACGCGCGCGCCAAGCGGGTCGGAGATCGCGCGAACGACCAGAACCACGCCGAGCAGACGATCGAGCGCCTGGCGGAACAGGCCCGCCGCCGCATCGGCGGCACCGCCACGCATGCCAACGGGCAAAAGATACGCGCTCAGCTCCGACTGCGCGCCGAGCGTCCCGGACTTCATCGCCTGTGCGAGCTGAAGCGCGGTCCCGATCCGCTTGTCGAGCATGGGCACGGCCGCGACCAGGCGCGCCGCAATGGCCTCCCGATCGTGCATCAGATGAAACCCCTAAGGCTCTCTGCGGTGAGCGGGCGATCGCGGTCGCTGGTCTCAACGCCGCCGGCACCGGACGAAGCCGGTTCGGCGCCCTCGATCTCCAGCCGGATAACGCCCGACGCGATCCGGCCGAGATCGGCGATAGCGCGGTCATAATCCTTCGCGATCTTGTCGTCAGGCGTGAAACGGTGAAGCTTGTAGAGCGAAATCGCGATCGCGACGCTCGCCAGCTTGGCGGGCACGCCGCCCTCGATCGGCAGCCGGTACCGGCCGGCGAGATACCCGTTGATATCGGCGTCCGTGTCCGCAAGCGCGCGGGCAACGGCGTCGGCATCAACTTCGCCGGTGGCCTGTTCCTCGCGATCGGTAAGCTGGATCAACATCCGCTCGCCGACCGCCTGAACCAGCAGATCGAGGGTGGCGTAGGTCACGCGTCGCCATCTCCGGCAACGATCTCGCAGCGGAGCTGGGGATCGGTTGCGATCGCGACCAGGTCACGCTCGCCAAGGTCGTCGAGCGGGATGTGGCTCGCTTCCTTGCCAAAGGCACGTCCGGCACGCCGGCGGCCGGCTTCAGGCCCAACGACCGAAAGCACTGCGGCGCTGAAGCGAACACCGCGCACCGCAGCCGCTTTGACCAGTTCATGAACAGCCGCGACCTCGTCTTGCGAGAACCCCGCCTCGAGCGCTTGGGCCGTGGCGACATCCATAGCCGCCTCACCCTCGGGGCTCGCAGGCGACGGAGCTTCAATTGCCACCGTCTCCAGCGCGGCTGCGGTCTCTTCGACCGGAGCCAACGCCGCGAGGGTCGAAGAGACCGCCACCACGTCGCCGGCGCCCGGCGTCCCCCCGGTACCGGGCGCCGAC
>JAZKJE010000018.1:11939-27731 GCA_040384525.1 Pseudomonadota bacterium | reverse complement strand
TATCGCACGGTAGCCGCATCGGCGGCCGGCGAGAGGGTTGCCACGGCCTCGGAGGGCTGCGGTGTAACAGGTGTCGTATCGACCACGACGACCGGCTTGGTGGCCGGCGCGGGCTTAGCGGGCTTCGGCGGCTTGGGAGCCGCCGGAGCCTTGCTGCGGGGAGGTTTCACCATGGGTCAGCCCTCCTGGATCAAGCGAGCCAGGGAACGACGAGCAGCTCGGCGGTTCCCTTCCACTCGTTGGTCTCGCCGCCCGTGCCGAGCTCGGAGGTGAGGAGCTTGCGGCCGGCGCTTTCGTTCGACGGACCCACGACGAGCAGGTTCGGCGTGATGCCCAGCGGGCGGCCATAGTCGCCCTTCATCGACGAGAGCGCGGCGCGCGCGGCGGCGTAATGCGCCGCGTCGAGCGCCTGCTTCGAACCCCAGGCCTGCTGCCAGAAGCCATAGCCAACGTTCATGCGGGCATCGACGCCGTACACGAACTCGTTGCGGTCGAAGACGTTGTCGTCGGTGTCCTTGTCCTTCGAGACCAGCTTGCCGAAGTCGCGGCGGACCTGGAGGATGATCGGCTTGATCACCCGGCTCGTGTCGAGCAGGAACCAGGGCGAGCCTGCGCCGCCATCGGTGTTGGCGACCGACACCTCGGCGCCGTCCTTGTCCAGGACCTTGTGATCGGTGTCGAAGAAGAACTGCCCGTCATAGCAATTGGTCGTGAAGCCCGCGAGCAGCAGATCCCAGACCAGGCGCTCCGGCTTCGAGATCGTCGATTCGCCGATGCTCTGGAAGAGCAGCGAGTAATGGCCGAGATTGTCGGTCTCGATATCGTCGCGATCGACGGCGACCGTCAGCTCCCACTTCTTCTCCTTGATCGCGTAATCCGCTTCGGAGATGTTCTGGACGACGCGGTCGCCGATCCATTCGCGAACGTCGGGCAGCTTGCCCAGCCAGCCGTATTTCTGCTCCTTCTGGCTCGAAGGCACGCGCGAGGCGATACGGTCGGCCATAGGCTTCGCGGCCACTTGCTGGCCCGCCTGCATCGCGGTCGAATAGCCCGTGCGAAGGCCGGCGAGATTGGCACTATTGATGATCATTGAATTCTACCCCTTGGTTCAGGCCGGGAGCGACACGCCGGCGACGTACGCCCGCGCCAGCGCCGCATCGAAGCGGACCCAGACGCCCTGGGCGTCCACGTCGTGGATGAAGCCGGCGATCGAGCGCGCCGCCGAATTGTCGGTGAGCGCGACGGTCTGATCGTCCACGATGTAACAGGGCTTGCCGATGTCATCGGCGGCGATCAGGTCGCCGGAGGCGCTGTTGGCATAGCGGAAGACGCCGGTGCGGATCTTGACCTTCTCCGCGCCGGCGACGGCCGAGCTGGTCACGCGCTCTTCGCACCGGCCGAGGCCGATCAGCGTGGCGGCGACCGCGCCTGGCGTGGCGTATCCGGCCGCGCTTAGCGCGACGATGCCGCCGGCGAAGAAGGTCTTGGATGCCGCCGCGCCGAGCTCGATCAGCTCGCCCGCGCGGGTCGGCGTGTTGCGGTCGTTGGCGAGCGCACCCATTACAAAGTCTCCTGCTGGGCCGCCTCGGCGGCGCGGGTCGTGAGGAACGCGGCGCGATCGAGCCCCATCAGTGCGATCGCCTGTTCGTCAGCTTCGCTGAGCGAGGCTTCGCCCGGCTTGGGCGGAGCGCCGACCAGGCGCGTGCCGTGGAGCACCGGCATCGCGCCGATCAACTTCTCGGCGCGCGCAGGATTTTCCATGTGCATGGCGACATATTCGTCGCGCATCGGCTTCAGGCCGGCGGCGCCGCGACCAATCGCGGCATCGACAAAGGCGATGGCCTTGTCGCTGGCGGACGAACCACGGATCGTCTCGAGTGCGGTTTCGGCCGCACCAAGGCGGGCCTGAAGCGAGGTGATTAGAGTGTCGCCGCTGGCATCGCCCGTCCGCGCCTGGACGCCAGCGAGCACTGCGGCAGCATCCGCATTCGCAGGCAGGCCGACGATCGCGCTGATCGGCGCCAAGGCCGATTGCAGCGCGGCCGCAACAGCCGCCTCGCCTTCGGCACCGACCTTCTTCGTGAGCGCCGCGAGGATATCCTCGTCGCTCGCATCGCTGGCGAGCCCGAGCAGCTCGATCAGCTTCAATTTCCAATTCATTTTCGTGTCTCCGTGGTCTTCCGAATGAAGCGAGGCGAGCCCAACGAGATTGGGCACGTTGATGAGGCTGGCGCGCAGGATGCGGGTCACGGCACCGTCCTTGCGGTGCATGATCGCCGGGGAGAGCCCGCGATATTGCTTGTCGGCCATGATCGCGCGGCCTTGGCCGGTCCATTCGACGCGGCCGTAAATCCCGTCCGCGCGCGCCTGAAGCTCGACGATCCAGCCGCGCGCCGGGGCGGGCTCGCCCTTTGGCGCCGCCAGATCGGTTGCGTGGCATTCGTCGAGGACGAGCTTTTCGCCCGCTGGCAGCGACGCGGCCATCAATGCGGTGGCGTCAACAACATGATAGGGGCCGCGACCGTCATTGGTACGGATCTCGCCGGCCGGGAGCAGATGCAGCCATTCGGGCACCGCATCGCCGTCAAAGGCGATGGTGACTGCCGAACACAGCGCAGTTGCAAGACTTCCCCCGGTCATGCCGAGGGTGATGCCCGTGCGAGAGGTGTGGAAACATGCCCGCCTAGGCGGGCGGGAGCGCCGAAAGTGAATCGCGCAGGCGGACGTTGCCACCCGATCGCGGTAAAATCAACGCATCCGGATCAAGTCGCGAGCGCTCCCTGAAGGTGCTCGTCCACGATGTCGAGGATATCGCGCTCGTCCTGGTCGGATATCCCCAGCCAGACGCGCGCCGGGATGTTGCCCCAGGGGATCGGCCGGCCACGCCCGTCCGCGCCGAACGCGCCTTTCGCCGCGCCGCCTTGCATCACGCCCGAATATTCCAGGTTCGAGCCGACTTCTACGCCGTCCGCGTTGGCGAGCTTCGCGATCTCATTGCCCAGCCGCTTCGACGGGCCGATCAGCGGATGCGGGAGCAGCCCGTCCCCGGCGCGACGATAGCGCTCGAGCGTAGCCGGTCGCTTCGGCGCCCAGGCGCTCCCGTCGGGCGCCGTGCCGGTGCGGAAGCGCGATTTGGTGCGGTCGATCAGAAGTTCGCCGATATCCTCATAGACCGGCGTCATGTTGCTCAGCCGCGCCTGGGCATCGCGGAGCGAGCTCACGATCGCGGCACCGTTGAAGACTGTGCGGAACATCGCTATCTCTCCCGAACCTGGCCGCACCCACCCGCAGGCGCATACCCTGAAACGTCTTGGACGTACGGAGGGGCGGTCAGGCCCTTTTCCCCGTCCGGATCAGGAAGCTCAGCAGCGTCATCGTCTTGCGCCGCTTCCAATATTCCCATCGCGTCACATATTCCTCGCCACCGATCGTCGCGCGGATCTCGAACACCGGCACCTTGTGCCCGTCCGATATCCCAATCGCGCGCGGCGTTCCGCCCAGGATCGCGGGCAACGCGGCAAAGTCGGCCGGAGTCACCGCGCGCTGCCCGCGCTTCTGCTCGGTCGCCGGGTCGCCATGCGATGCGCGGATATGCGCAAGCTCGTTGGGCGATAGCGAGAAGTCGAAGCCGGCGGCGTCGAGCGAGATCGCCGCGACCTGGTCGCGCGTGAGAAGCCCGAGCGTGCGGCCGGGCTCCATGTCCAGATCGCCCGCCCAGCCGCGTTGCGCATAGCGCCGGGCATCGTCGGCAACCGAGGGCAATTTGCGGTACGATCGCGCCAGAGCATCGCGCTGCGCCTCGGGCACTTCCTCCATGAACGCCTTGCCGATTCGGTAATCCCAGTTGCGGATCTTCTCGGCCATGGCGCGCACGATCGGCGAGACGCTTTCGCCGGGCGCATAATTCCAATTCTTGCCGATCCCGATCGGCGCGCCGGTCTTTGGATCGAGCGCATCCCATCCGGGCCCGAGCTGTTTCGCCGGATCGCCGCCCAGGCGGACCGCTGCGCGCGTGCTCCGCGCGCCCAGGGCATAGCAGGTGCAGCCCCAGGCGGAGGGCGGATAGTGCGTGCGCCAAAAAATATGGCCGGGCTCAAGGATCAGCCCGTCCCATCCTAGATGCTCAATCCGCGGATCTTTGGCGTTGCCGTGGCGATAAACCCAGAAGGCGAAGTTGCCGGCGACGAGCTGGGCGTGCCGCCCGGCTGAATAGCTGGTCGAGGCGTTGGTCCGGTAGATCGTCCGCGTGCGCCAGGCGCGGCCGGCCTTGCTGTCCTCGCCCGTCCAGCCATGCCAGCCATTGCGCGCGACGATCGCGCGGAAATCCTTGCGGAAGGCGTCGAGGCTCTTGCCCTCCGCGATCGCGCGATCGACGGCGGCCGCGAGATCCGAGAGCAGGTCCGCCTTGATCGCCCCCGCCACCATGAAGGCGCTGTCATGCTCGGAGCGGACTAGATCGTCCCAGCGCGCTGTCGGCACCAGCCGGCCAAGCTTGCGGCGAAAGAACGCCACCTGCTCCGCAAACGGCTTCCTAAGCACGCCTGAGACGGTGCTTGGATGCGTCTCAGGCACTCTCGGCTTCCGCGTCGGACATGCCCGCCGCGCCGGCCGCCGCGAAGCCCAGGGCAAGGGTCGATGCGAGCCTGGACACGTCGAGCGCTAGATAGGCGGAGGCCATCATCGCCTTCAGCTCGTCGAAGTCAGCCGCGCCCGCCATCATCGTCTCGATCTCGGCGATCAGAACTTCCATCGCCGGTGCGCCGTCCTCGAGAAGCTGATCGCCAATCGCGTCGGCCGGGAAAGCGGCGGTGCCCGTTCCCTGGGCGTGCAGCGACGGCGCGGCGGCCGGGACTGGCGCCGCGCCGCGCACGATGCGCTCGGGCATGGCGGGCTGCTGGGCGGACGCTGGCGGCCGCAACAGCTTCGCGCCCGCTGCCGGCGCGGTCAGGCCGAACTTCTCGTGGATTTCGCTCTGCTCGACTTCGAAGCCCAGGGGAACGAGCTTCGCCAGGGCATCCGCCAGGCCGATCAGATCCTCGCGCTTCTTTCGGGCGATGCGCAGGCGCGGGTAACTCGACTGCGGTCCATATTCGAGATCGATCCAGGGACGGACCAAGTCGCGGTTGAGGCAGGCGGCCGCCGCCTTGCAGTCCGCCGCCTCGATATCGCCGGCCACGCGGTCATGGACCTGGTTGCCGCCGTCGCCGAGCCCGCCCGATTTCATGTCGGTCGTGCCGGTCTGGCCGAGCACCGCCTTCGACGTCTGGCCATCCAGCCAGTTGGCGCGCTTCTCGTACAGGTCCGCGCCCGCGCCCACATTGGCCGATTCGATGAACTCGATCATCATCCCCTCGGGAATGATCGCCGCGCAGTCGCCGGCGATGTTCGCCACGGCGCGGAACAGCGTGGCCCGATCTTCCTTGGTCGCGCCGGGGTGGAACTTGCCGACGCGCACCGGCTGGCCAAAGGTCTGGGCGAAGATTGCCCAGTCGCGCTGTGTGAAGCCCTTGAACATCCAGTTCCACGCCGCGATGCGCGCGATGCCTGAACGCACCGGCAAGCCCGACTTGGCCTTGATCGAGAGCTGGATGAACTTGAACGGGTCGAGCGGCGTGTCTTCGCCGTTGCCGGTCGGGCCGCCGCGCAGCAGGGGCGTGCGCCCGTCCATGCGGTCGAAGGTGAACCAGCGCGGATCGCGCCATTCCAGCCGGCCGGGCCGATACTGGCCCATGCTGGTATCCCAGATGATTTCCGTGAACGAGATGCCTTTGCCGATCGCGTCGAGGATATCGAACATCTCGTCGGCCAGCTCGTCGCGGTCGATCCATTGCCGCACCATGTCGGCCATCTCGATATCCAGCGCGCTTTCGCCGCCCGGTTCGATCGTGACATCGATCTGCGCGACCGAGCGCTTCCGCGTGCCGAGCACGGCGGCGTAATGCGAATCGCGCTCCTCGATCAGCTCGGCCAACTCGAAATAGCGGAGAGCATCGCCCTGGTCGGCTTCGCGCAGGATGTTCGCCAGACGCATGGGGTTTAGCCCGTCGGCGGGATAACCGCCGATCGGCGAGCGCACGCTGCCGATCGTCGGACCCGCGACTTCCTGCGTAAGCACCGCGCGCCGAAGCGGTTGGCCGTTAACATCGACCAATCCTGTCATGACAATGATCCCCTTCGATCCGAATGCGCGATTAAGAAGGCTAAGACGGGCTTTAAGACGGCCTTGGTCCTGCTTCGGGTAAAATCCCCCCACTTCGCCAAACAGGGCGCTCCACGGCCGTTAAATCCGGGGGTCATATCGAGCCCCGCAATCCGGCGCCGCGCGGCGATCGCCACCAGCTCGAATTGACATCGTCGTCATCATCGTCGCCGTCGAATGCTTCACGCTCCCGAACGACCGGTTCATAGCCATAGGAGACGGTCGATTGTCGCGACGCGTACCAGGCGAGCATCCCGCCGATCGCGGTGTCACCGTGCCGGTCGCTGCCGTCACTGCCCTTGAAGCGGAAGCCGTCGGGCACCTTGATGATGCCGCCGACATATTGGAGCGCCTGGTGATCGAGCATGACGTCGGCGTCGGCCGCGACGACGATCGTCCGCTCGCCGAACGCGTTGACATAGGGCACGGCGTTTTGCCGGTACCATTCCTGGCTGAGCTTGATCTGGCTGACCCGCGCGCCGAAGCCCGGCCGGAAGCGCTGGCCATCGGTATAGCCGATCGAGCAGACCTCAGCGAGATAGGCACCGTTGCCGGTGGCATCGAAGGCGGCATGCCCAAGGTTGGCAAGCGCGCCCAGGATGTAGAAGGCGACGTCGCGCTGCGTCTCGAACGGCACGTTGCGCAGCTCGAGCACGAGCCTTTGCCGGCGGACCAGGTCCTGCCCGGTTTCGGTGATGACGGGCCCGGAGACGTCGCCCGATCGCGCGAAGTCCCAACCCAGATCGTGCCGCCGCCGCGTATCCAGGCGATCCAGCACCGGCCGCACTTCACGCGCCAGGAAGGCGTCGGTGACTGCCTTGCGGGCATCTGGCTTCAGCTCGGCGAAACTACTCTCAAGCGTCCAGCGGATCACTGGCACATCCCGGCTGGTGACCGATTCGATAACGACCTGGCTAAGCGCCGCACCTTCGGCATCGGCCGGTATCGCGTCGAGCTCCTGGCGCATCTGCGCGGTGCGCAGACCATAGGCGCCGCGAATCTTCGCTTCCCATTCGCGCTGGGCTTCCTCGGACCATTCCTTGCCGCGCATCTGGCAGACGCGCTTGAACAGCCCGTTGTCGATCGCCTTCTGGAAAGGGATGAAGTGCAGCGAGAACGGCACCTTGCCGGCTTTGGCTTCGTTGATCAGCTCGTTGAACGGGTTGAGCTTGCCATTGTGGGTTGAGATCACGCGGATCTTGCCGCCCCAGATCAACAGCGCGTTGACCGCATCGAGCACGCCGCGCACGTCCTGGTGGAGGGCCGCTTCGTCGATGACGACGATGCCCTGGAGGCCGCGAATATTCTCCGGCCGCGATGACAAAGCCTCGACGCGGAAGCCCGAGGCGAAGGTGACGCGGTAGCCGGAAATGAACTTGGAGGTGCCGTCGTCCTTGCGATCCTCGAATAGGAACTCTTCGACATCGACGAGCTCCTTCGACACCACGCGGGCGAAGTGCGCGACATAGCCGATGAATTCCCGGCCCTTGTCCTTGGTGTCGCCGATATAGAAGACGTTGTCGCCGCCCGCCGATCGCGAGCTGGCCGCTATCAGCGTATCGTCCAGCGCCTCAGCATAGGTAATGCCCGTGCGGCGACCCTTCTCGCCAAGCTTCAGATCTGATCGATCTTCGAGCCATTCCTTCTGATGATCCATGAGGATGCCAGCGGCGAGTGGGTCGTGATCTGGCGAAAGCTCTGCGCCGCGCGGTAGCTCCGGTTGAAGCTGCGCTGGATCGCGGGCGATAATCGAGACGCCCTCGACAGCAACGGTCGAGGGACAGGGTTTGTCGCTCAATGCATGGCCCTCCGACGCTTCCGGGCTTGGAACCCGGCCCATTCGGCATCGAACTGCTCGTCGCTCCAATCCGGACGGACGATGCGGACCACATCGCGCCACTCGGCCTTGTCGAACTCGTCCAGGCGCACGCCCATCAGACCCGCAGCCCCAGCACGTCGCGACGCATCTGCGCGACACGATCGGCGCTCAGGCCTGCTTCGCGCATCACGTCGCCGGCCTTCTCAACGACGTCCTCGACCATCGCATTGGCGCGGGCCTCGAGCTTGCCGCGATGCTCGGCCGACGCCTTCTGCGCGCTGACCACCGCCGACAGAGCGCGGGCCAACTCCATGATCTGTTTGGGGCTCTTCTCGCCCTGTTCGAGCGATTCGTAGATCGCGGCCTTGGAAATCTCGCCAATCGCGATCGTCAGCTCGTCCGTGTCGCTCGTGCCCAGCGTGGCGACGATGTCCTTGGTGATTGCGCGGGCTTCGTCCAGGCGGTTGAAAGCAAGAGTCTTGCGGATCGACCAGCGGTTGAAGGCGGACTTGCTGACCTTGGCGACGCCGCGATCGGCGAGGCGCGCGTTGAACTCGTCCAGGATCGCGTTTGCCGGCATCTCCCGCGCGCGCAGGGCCTCCAGCGCCCAGACTAGATCTGCGCTGGCGTCATCGGGCAGCATGTCCAGCGTCGAAAGCCGGCCGCGCCCTTCGCGCCGATCGCGCGCGACCTCGACCATCGGATCAATCCTCGTCCGAGGGGCGCGTGATGCCCTCGACGATCTGGCGCCGCTCGACATGGTCGCGACCGAGCTTGGTCAGCGACGCAATCATGACGGTGCCGGCATCGGTGACGTTGATCGCGTCCAGCGCATCCAGGGCCCGCAACTGGGTGCGAACCCAATTCTGCGGGCGGCGGAAGCCGTACGCGTCGAGCACGCGCAACAGCGTCAGATCGTTGAGCCGACCGTCGGTCTGCTTCGAGAGTTCCTTGAGGATGCACAGCCGCGCATCGGCGGCGACCAAGTCGCTGAAGCTCACGCTTTCTCTCCCATCAGGTGGCGCTCGATCCGATCGACGGCGCGCTCGACCTGGCCGAGATCGCGGCCGTGGCCCTTCAATTCGGTGGTCAGCTCGGTAAGCGACCGATCCAGCTTGTGGAGATCCTCGCGCGTCGGCAGGTGCTTGAGCTCGCCTTCGATGGTCTGGACCCGCCGATCATGGGTGATCAGCTTGGCCTCTATCGCGCCCAGGCGCTTGTCGAGCGCAGCCCCGCCGCTGGACCTCCAGACCCAGATCATGTTCGCGATGTTCATCAACAGCGATATCGCCGTGAGACCCGAGAGCAGCCATGCGAACCCCGTACTCATCAATTCCCCCTACGCTCGTACCGGCCCTGGCAGCGGACGCACCGCACTGCCGAGGGCAAAACCCTGCGGCGCGCCGCGCCAATCTCGTCGCCGCAATTCGCGCAATCTTCGCGGCCGGGCGCGTCCAGGGCGGCGCGTATCCGCGCGACCTGCGCGTCGCGTTGCCCATCGACGAGCAGCTCCGACGCCTCGACGGCGCTGTCATCAATGTCCACGGGGCACCCGCGCTTCGCGTCGATCGAGACGGCACTCGAACATCAGCTCGAACGCGATGCCCGTGCCGAAGATCGGCCAGCACACGATCCACAACCAGGCGAGCCAGCGATCGCCGCGTTGGAATTGCCGCCACGGCCGGAACGCCGCCAGCACGAAGGAACCGACGGACCATATGATCGCGATCGCCAGCGCCAGGGCGCCCGCGATCTGCCATGCAAATGCGGCGCTCATGCCGCCCGCCGATGCTTGCGGCGCACCCGGCGCGAGACGGTGACGCGATTCGAGCGTCGGCGCGGCTTGGCTTGCGCGCCACGGCTGCGACGCACGCGCGCCAACATGCCCGACGCCACGGCCTGGCGCCTGAGCTTGCGGCGGCGGTCGGCACGGACTTGCGTATCGGGAGCCATTATCGCGGGCTGATTCCGGATCACGATCGCCGGCGCCAGCGCAGTCGCGGCGGCCAGCATGGTGGCCATGGCAAAACCTCCGCGCCTCATTGGATCTTCGCCGCCAGATCGAGCTCGCCGATTGCGGAGGCCGCGCGGGCAAGCTCGGCAATCTCTCCGGCTCGGGTCATTGCCGCGCGGGCGCGCACGATCGCCGCGTCGATCGTCGCGATCCAGCCATCGATGCGCGCATTGATCGCGATCGACAGGAACGGCCGCGCCAGCCAGGCAAGCGTCTTGGCTTGGTCGTAACGCCGCTCGACCTGGTCGAGGGTGAGCTCCGCCTTATCGACGGCCTCCGCCGCCTCGGTGGCGATCGCGCCAGCCGACATCACCGGCGTGCCCGTGGGCCCGCATGCCGATAGAGCGAGCAGAGCCAGCCCCGCGATCATCAGTCGCTTCATTACAAGTCTCCCTTGGGTGGAATGGCGTCGGGGAAGCGCTCCGCGTCTTCGCGCTGGAGGCTATCGGTCTTCGAGCGGCCGTAGATCGCGGCCACGGTGCCGCCGAGCAGAAGCACCCAGGCACTGGCAAAGCCCAGCATGTCGAACTCGCCGGTCTGCCGGTAACGCGCGATCACGAGCCCGAGAAAGACCAGCCCGCCGAGGATTGCGAGCAGCCGCACGGCATCGAGATATTCGTTGCGGCCGCCGTAGAAGAGATCCTTGAGCAGCGTGGAGAGGGCGGTCACTTGAACGCGCCCCGCACCAGCTCGACCATGCGGCGGAACCAGCCATAGGTGAACGCCTCATTGGCCGGCCGCGCTTCGGTGATGTCGATATAGCGGGCGCCGCGCAGCGATCGGATCGCGAGCAGCAGCACCTCGCCGCCTTCCTGGCCGCGCCGCTGGCGATAATTGTCGAGCGCGAGGATGCTCAGCGCGCCGAGCAGGCCGTCGGTGCCGACATCGGCGTAATGCTTGGCGCTGTCGTTGAATGCGTTGAGGCAGCGCTGGAGGAAGGTGACAGCCACGCCCTGGCCCATGTTGACGGCGATATCGAACAGCTCGCGCGCGACCAGCGGATAGCGGTCCGCCACCTTGTCGAGCTTGGGCAGCAGCCAATAGCGCTGGCGATAGATTTCGATCGCCATGTCGCGGGGCAGCGCCTGCATGTCGCCCTTGTAGCCATACGCGCGCGCCACCTGCTCGGTGATGCCCCAGCGTGTCGGCCCGCCTTTGTCTGCCGGATGGTTCGAATATCCGCCCTCTCGCCCGATCAGGGCGGAGATTTCCGCTTTGATGTCCATGATCCCACCCGCCAAAAACACGGGGTGGAGGCGCTCTATTTCAGGACCCCCCGGTCCGCTGCCGCCACCCCGATCTGAGGCTCGACAGTGGCCGCGCGGGCTTGGTCGTTACATGCCCGCCTAGGCGGGCGAGATCAGCGTTCGAAGAGGTGGAGCTGCCCGGCGCTGCCCTTGGCCGGCGGATTGTCCATCCGCTTGAAGAGCTTCTCAACGCCGCCTTCGGTCAGCCCCAGCTTGCGCGCGATCGCCGCGTTGCTGAGGTTGTGGGCGCGGTAATGCCTCGCGCGGAGTTCGCGGGCAAGGGGCATGCGGATCGTGTCTGGAGCAAGGCGCTTCGACAGCCGGGCCGCCGCCTCGATCCCGATCGCGCGGGCGATCTCGTGATCGGCCGGAATAGTGTGCGGCACGTAAAGGCGCGTGCCGCCGAACGCCTCTGCAAGCGCAACGAACGCCGCTTCGCCCAGCAGCGATTTGAGCTGTTCGGTAAGCGCTCGCGCGTGCATCAGCCGCGCCCGTGTCGCTGGGTGAGCGTGTCGAAGCGCGAACGCGGCCCATTGTCGGGCACGATGGTGCTGAGCACGCCGTCGCGGACGACATAGATCATGCCGTCCGACTTGATCAGGTAGCGCCGAGCGCCGAAATCCTGCGCGATCGCCTGCGGTCGGGCGAAGCTTGCAGCGAGGTCCGCACGCGCGGCCTCGACATCCACGCCGGCGACGTCGCTCAGGAAGCGGAGCAGGGCATGATCGGACACGGAAAGTGTCACGCGCGGGTCGCCCATTCTGGGAGCTTCTCGGTCGGTGCCGGCACGCGCGGCACCGGCGCGAACGGGAGGACCATGTCGCAGCCAGCGCACACGGCCGAAAGACGGCCGACATGCCAATGGGCACCGTCGCAATTCGGGCAATGATCGCCGGTGCGGTACCGCTGTATCGGCACCCGCTGACCCTTCATCTGCGCGAAATCATACATCACCGTGTCCCCTCACGAAGGCGATCGCCGAGCTTGCGAGCGACAATGTCGAGCTCGCTCGCCGAGGCGGTCAGAAAGCTGATTTGCATGCCTGCGAACTCGAAGGCGGCGCGATCGACGGTCCAGCAGGCGGGTGCGAGCTCGGTCGCGACCAGCTTGCCCAAGATCGCCTCGACCAGGCGGCGCTTGAGCACGGTCACACGAACCGCCACCGCTACGCCTTCGAGCGACTGATCCCAGCCATGCCGCTGCGCGATCGCCTTCTCGGCCTCGATCAGGCGGTACATCAGGCCTTGGTCCGCCCATTGCAGGCGCGGGCATTTGAGCTGGCGCTTGGCGAACGCCTCAAGCGCGGCCTCGGAGGGATCAGCGATCGCACCCAGATGGTGGAGCGAGATCCACAACGCCCGCGCCTTCGTCGCTGGTCCATGATCGGCCGGTCGGGACGTGCGCTGGCCCGATGGCTGCGCGGGCTTCCACCCGCGCGACCTGAACCGCTCAAGCACCGCGACCAGCTCACCGTCGCTGCACTTGGCCGCGCTGCTCTGCCCCGTCACGTCGAGCAGGATCGCGCGGTAATCGTCCTCCGCGAGCCCGATCTCCTTCGCACCCAGATGCACCTTGGCGAGCAAAGCGCGCCGGTTGGGCCCGGTGGCGACCGGACGGGCGGCTGCGGCGGCGCGCTTGGCGCCGGGGTGCATGTCGGTCGGTGCGAAGCGCCCTTTGCCGAAGATCCGCGCGCCACTCACGAGAACGTGCTTTCGATCGAGCCGGCTAGCTTGTCGGTCAACAGCCGGAACGCAGGGTCGCTGGCCCGATATTCCTTCGCGCGAATGAGCCCGTGAATGACCGTGGTGTGGTCGCGGCAAAGCGCGCGGCCGATATCGGTTGTCGATTTGCCCGCATGCCGAGACGCCAGCCACATGACGGCGAAGCGCGCGCGCGCCATCCGCTTCGAGCGGCAAGCGCCGATCAACTCGGCGAAGGTTAGACCGGTCTCATAGGCGACACGGCGGACAATATCGCGGACGAGCAAATCGGGCATGCGCCGCGCAAGCTCGACCGGAGGCGAAATGCCGATCGGGCCGAAGATCGCCTCAAGCGCATGCTGGGCGAGTTGCTGGGCATTCGGATATGCGCCCTCGTCCACGGTGATTGCGAAGGCGATCACTTCGCACCCCGGCGACGAGCGTCGATCGTGCGGCTGGCGATCGCCTGCTTGATGTGGTCGAGTTCGAGGACCTTCTCGGTGGCGATCGCCGCCATGTGCGCCGATTCGAGGATCTGCTGGAGCTCGCGCAGACCGCCATGCCCCGGCGATAGCGCCACTTCGGTCAATGGACGGCACATCGCCGGATCGTCGATCTCCATCGCGTCGAGATAGGCGGCGACGTCTTCCTCGAGCGGCAAATCCTGAACATGGAAGTGCGCGATGCGGCTGTTGAGACGCGCATAGGCATGGCGGCGCGACCCGCCCCGAATGCGCTCCAGCAGTTCCTCGTTGGCGAGGAAGATTACGCCCAGGCCGGTGCTGTCGTGCCAGGCGCGGATCTCTTCGAGCGAGGGAAGCTCCAGATGGTTGGCTTCATCGACGATCAGCAGGCCCTGCTTGCCGCGCACGTACTCCTCGATCTGCCCGGAGCGCTGCTGGGCCCAGCCGCGCGTATCGACCAGGCCCATCGCCTTCATCACCTGGGCAATCATCGCCGTGGGCGAGCGCGTCGATTCCTTCATCGTCGCGATCCAGACGGTATCACCGATGCTGGCCTTGTAATGCTCGGCAGTGACCGTTTTGCCGGTGCCCGGTCCTAGCGCCGCCGCCGTCATGCGACCGCCTTGGGCCCATTCCATCAGGAACTGGAGGCGTTGTGCGGTCTTGGTCTCGATGAAATCGGGCCGAGCCAGTGCTGTCGCGGCGCGTGCTTCCTGGCTCTCGACCTTCTGCTTGAAGGCGTAGACCTCACGGGCGACATTCTCGATGTTGCCCTTGTAGGTGCCAGAGCAGAACGCCTGAGCTGTGCTAAGCGCCAGCCCGGAGCGCAGCCCCAGCGTGCGCCAGCTCAAGGCATTGGCGGTCTTGTGGCCGAACAGCCAAAGCCGCATTTCTTCCGGATCGATCACGATATTCAGGGGGTCGTTCACTTGGGTTACTCCGGGGGGTTGATCACTTCACCGCGCGCAACCGGCGCTGGCCGGCGACGAGCGTGTCCAGCACAGAGCCGCGAGACGCGTCTGAGGCGGGGCTAAACGCCTGCTGAGAGGTTGGTTTGAGCGCGGCGGCAGTCTGTCCGCGCGGACGCACCGGGAAGACGACGCTGGCGGGCGGAAGCGTGTCGGGAAGCACCGGCGGGGCGAGCTGCTGATCGACGATATCGGCATCGAGCAGGTCGGCGGCGTCCTCCATGGCGCGCACCTTGCGGCGATGATCCTTTTCGAGGCGCGCGCGGCGCTTGGCGGCGTCCACGTCGAGGAAGCCGCTCGCCTCCAGCACGGGCGCCGAGCACAGATAGCGGCCCTGGCGATCGTAAACATGGACCGGCGCGAGCAGATCGTCTGGATCGAAGCGCACGGTGACCTTGTCGCCCGCGATCGCGCCCAGTTCGTCGGCCCAATAGCGATTGCCGAACAGGCTGATCGCGCCCGATTTGCGATCGGTCGGGCGATCGTCGGCCGCCAGCAAAGCGAGCCGCAATTGCTCCGGCGTGGCCTTGCGGATCGTCGCCACCGCATAGCTTTCGGCGAAGACCTGGTCGAAGCTGCGCACGCCTGCGCCCATTTCGGTGCGGCGGCCGGCGCGCGAATTATGCGCTTCGAACCCGGCCTCGACGACCTCGGTGAAGCGCTCGAGCGGGATCGCCCTGGAGCCGTAATTCTCCGGCTTCGCGTCGGGCCGGTTGCCCGTGTACGCGCCCTCGAACGCCGGATGCTTGGCGATCGAATCGCAGAAATCGCGGAAGCAGCGCTCGATCGGCTTGGACTGGCCGCGATAAGGCCGCGCCCAATGCGTCTGGACGCCGAGCATGGTCAGGATGCCGAGCGGCTCCTCCTCCCGAATCTTGAAGCGGAAGCGCGTTGCGGCGCCGCCGGTGATCCATTTGCTCGCGAAGGCGCGGCCATTGTCCATCAACACGCCGGCCGGGATGCCGTAGCGATCGAACAGGTGCGCGAGGGCGAGCCGCGTCTCGACCGCGCTTTCGCTGCGCCCGATAGACCAGGCGAGGAATTTGCGGCTGTAAACATCCTGGATGCCGACCATCATCGGCCGGGCGACCGTGCCGTCCGGCCATTGGACGAACACGTCCC
Source organism: Pseudomonadota bacterium (assembly GCA_040384525.1). GTDB lineage: Bacteria > Pseudomonadota > Alphaproteobacteria > Sphingomonadales > Sphingomonadaceae > Sphingomonas. The sequence continues at coordinate 12,198 of JAZKJE010000018.1, read as the reverse complement.
AACGGTGCCCGTCGATATTGACCAGTTCCAGCGCCTGAAGGCCGGCAACGGTGCGCTGCTGGGGTGGAAGCATCTGGCGAAGGGCGTCGACGTGCAGCACCTCCTCAGCGCCTCGTCGGTGCAGTCGGTGGAGGACTCGACGGACATGCAGAAGCGCGCGGCGGTGGCGTCTCGCGGGCCCTTGTGGGGTCGCATGCGGGACTACATCGTCACGCAGGATGCGAAGTACCGGCAGTTTGCTCCAAAGGAGGAACCGTCT
>JAZKJE010000018.1:0-11929 GCA_040384525.1 Pseudomonadota bacterium | reverse complement strand
TCTTGCTCCCGAACCACGCTTGCCGCGCCCCCAGGCGAGGTCGCGCGCAACGATCCGCGCCCTGGCGGCGCGCGACGATCACGCGAGCGTCCACTTCGCGGTCGAGCTTGCGGCGCAGCGTACGTTCGTGCGGGAACGTTAGACCGCGCGGCTCGCAATATTCGCGCTTCACGCGGTAGTAGCAGCTCGAAAAACTCGGCTTGGACGGGCGCAGATAGTCGGAAATCAGCTCCTGCCAGGCAGCGGGATCGACATCGACTTCCTTGTTGCCGCCGCCGTGCTGCGGCGCGAGATATGGCAGGCGATCGTCGCGCGAAATGCCCTCGACCAGGCTGCGCCAGCCCCAGATGGTGGAAGCCGAATGCCCGTCGCGCCCGGCGACCGCTGCGACGGCGGCCGTCGCCGTCATCCCGGCCCGTTCGTACAGCGCAACCGTGTCGAGAACCTGCAAGCGCTCGTGCGCCTTGGAGCGGGTATCCTCGCTCTGCCCCTCGAACCAGCGCCACATGGCGGCGGAGCGCGATTCGGGCACGTCGCTGACATGCGCGACCGCGCCCACGCCCTTTGCGGCGAGCGCCGCGCGAGCGGCGGCCGGGAGGATGTTGATATGATATTCGAGCCCGCCGCCGCGCACGCCGACACGCGGGCGCGCCAGCGGTGAACCGGCCTGGTCGAGGCGCAGCGCCCAGCATTCCGCCGAGGCGCGCTCGTTGATCTTGCGCTTGGTCTTAGGCAGGCCAGGCAGCGCCAGTTCGGCGAGCTCCGCTGCGGTGTACCAGTCTTTCCCCCCGGCCAGCTTCACGCGCGTTTCCTCCCCGATGAAATGACCGGCGCCGCCCCCGCGATCGCCTTTTTCCGCTGCCGTAATTGTTCGATTTGCCGGTCGATCTGGCCGATCTCGGCAGTCAGGATTTCGTCGCCAACGAGCAGAGCCGCGCCAATGCGTCGGGTCAGGCGGTCGAGCAGATCATGGCGGTCGGTGACGGCCACGAGCGCGAACAGGCGCGACGCGGAGATCGAATGCTCCTCGCTCCCCTCCGACGCGTATTTGTCGAGCATCGACTTGGTGACGTCGTCGTCGAGCAGCTCGGACACGGCGCCCGCGATCTCGAACCGCGTGCGCGGGCGTGCCTCCCACAGGATCAGCGCGACCGTCGCCGCGATCTCGCGGTCGAGCCCCGCCAGATCGGCCTGCGCACGCGCCGCAACGGGCACGTCGAACGTGAACGCGAACTGCCCTGGCGGCACGGAGGGACGGCGCTTACCCATCCACCGCTTCCAGGGACTTCTCCCAAGCCGCACAGGCTGGTGACGCAAGGTTGATCCATGCCGTGCGGGGGCCGCGCACTAACCGGCATCGCCAGGCGCGCTTTGAGCAGTCATCTGGCCGCGCATGCTGGCACGTCCGGCAAGTCTCACCCGCCGGACCCGAGCCGGGCGGCCGCCGGTATCCCATTTTCGTCGGAAGCTGAGGCAAGTCTTTGCCGGCGTCGCTCCGCAGCGGAGCGCTGAGACGTGCCAGGATACGAGGATCGACCGGCATCAGATCAGCTCCCCGGCAATCGCGGCTGCCTTGATCTCGACCGCGAACTCGCGTGCGACGCGGGCGAGCGTCTTGTCGGGCAATGGGCGGCGCCAAGTGCGTGAAATCATCCGGCCGTACGCGATCGTGCTGATCGTCGTGTGAGCGCTGGCGCCTTCATCGACGTAGATCATCACCAGGCCTTCGGGGCCGCGCCAATGGCCGGTGCGATAGCAGCAATCGCCGTTGCACCCGTCGGTAAGCGACAGGCGGCGCATCGGCCGGTATTTGATCTCGTCAAAGTCGCGGAGGCTCATTGCGCACTCCCCGGCGCGATATCGCGGCCGGCCTCGACGGCCGCGACGAGCGGGGTTGGACTATCGCCGACGGTGCGACCCGAGGGGGCGATCGAGGCGTCCTGGGGGAACGCGGAAGAACCACAAAGAATATCGGCGAGCGCGACCAGGCGATCGGCCACGGCCGGCGTCAGCGACGCCGGGGCAGCCCGAAGGTTTGACGCTTCGCGGCGCCGGATGCGGCTCACAGGCGACATTAGCCGGCGCGCTGCTCAAGCGCGTCGAGACCCGCTTCCACCGCCTGGGCAAGAAACAGGCCGGGCCGGGCTTCGTAGCGCCGCGCCGTCTCGATCAGGCGCTGGAGCGTGCCGGGCCAGCGGCGCGAGATTGCGACCATCGCGTCCTGCACGGTCTCGGCGAGGCCGACGGTCACTTCCTCGGCGGGCGTCAACACCAGATCGTTGGAGGTGAGACCGATGCGCCCCGCCACCGCGCGGGAGGTGACACGACCGCGCGCTTCCTCGGCGACGTCCGAGCGAAGCCGATCGATGCGATCCGCGATGGTCGGTTTCGGCTGCTCGATCTTGTCCGAGTGAACGCGATTGCGGAAAGCCTGGATGCCCGCGATCGGCAGGCCCTTCTCCGCCGCCCAATCATGGGTGCGCTGGTAGCTTGCGAGGAGCGACGGGCCTTCCGGGCGGAGATAGTCCTCCAGGAAGCGCGCCCAGACGAGCGGGTCGGTGCGAGTCTTGCGGGCCGCGACAAATGCTGGCGCCACCGTGATCGCCACGGGCTCGGCCACAACCGCCTCGGAAGCTGGGATCGCCGCGACGAGAGGCAGCGCCCCCAGCATGGAAGGCGTGAGCGTCAGGCTCTCAAAGTCCATCTTGCCCGACCAGCGCAGCGACTGCACGGCATCGCGCACTTGCGGGGCGGTCAATTCGGTGTCGTTGGACAGCTCACGCAGCGTCCATGCCGCGCGCTTGCCGCTACGAAGAACCGCGACGATCTTGTCGCTGGGGGTCATGCTAAGTCTCCTTTGTTCCACCAGAACTCAGGTTGAGGCTGGGATTCGGGGCGCGACGGAACGGGGGAACGTCCTTCACGAAGCGCGGCGATCGCGCGGTCTTTCAGCGCGATCTGGTCGAGCGCGATGCGGCGCTTCGCCTCCGCCATGGTGACGTTGTCGTGGCACGCGCGCTGGAAGCGCTCGTTGAGCTGGCGCAGCCGATCGGCTTCGGTTTGGGGGCGCGGCATCAGCGACGCCCTCCGCGATTCGCCTCGTCGCAGGCCTGCCCGAATGCGTCCTGGTACCGGCTCGCATCTTCGGCAGACCGCGTCGTCCGAGCCGCCAGATTGGCGGCGTGAAGCTCTTGGCGCGTGCCGAGGCTGATCGCGCGATAATGGTCGAGGCAGAAGGCGTGTCCGAACCGAACTTCGATCGTGCAACAATCGGCGGCGCAGGTAACCGCACGGCCATGGACCGCACGGCGCTCGGGCCGCGAAAAGGCCCCGCCGATTACACCGCGCCGGGCCAGCTCGGCCTTCAGCGCTTCGGTATCGATGTGGCGCAGATCGGCATCGGGAAGCTCGATCCCACGCGCCTTGCCGGGCAAGCGACGAATATGGCCACCGTCTGCCAGGGCGCGAACGATCCTGAGCGCGCCCGGTGCGCTGACACCGATGCGGCCGCCGATTTCCGCCAGGGTCGGCGAGAAGCCGCCCTTGGTGATGGTGCTGCGAATATAGTCGAGCGCGTTGATCTGGTTCGGCGTCATGACCACGGCCCCCAGATCAGGAGCATTGCGGGCGTGCCCAGGCAAGCGACCGCAAGCATCGCGACGAACAGCCAATCGGCCGGCGAGAGTTCGCCCCAGGGTAGGATTTTCGGGACGCGGATGCGGGGGAGCGGCATCACTTCTTGCCTCCCATGTTGACCGTCAGCAGGGCCATCTGGACCTTGACGCGCGCAGCGTTGATGTCGTCGTCATCGACCGGCTCGCCGTCGCTGAGCTTGATCAGCAGCGCGTACGCGGCCTCCAGGCCGAGCCGCACGTCGAGCGCGCATTGCTCGACCGTCGCGGACTTGCTCGCCGGCGTCGCCAGCGCGCAGCCGGCCGGGACAAGGGGCGCGAGCTCGGCCAGCGCGCCCTTCTTCTCGGGCAGGCCCATGCGCTGGAAGGTACCAATGAAGGTCGACAGGCGCTTCGTCTCGGGATCGCTCGGCGCGCGGTTCGCGCCGCGCATGCGGGCAGTGACGTCGCCGAGCGATTTGATGGGGGCGTTCTGCCCGTCGCCGATCAGATAGTCGGCGGCGATCAGCTGATCCCGCTCGTTCAGTTTCGCCAGGGTGCGGAGCTGGCTGGCGTTGCCCAGGATCGGATGCCGCGCACCGCGCAGACGAGCGACCAGCGAGGGCGGCAATCGGCGATAGAGCAGGAGATCGTCGCGGATCGTGCGGGCGGAAAAGCCAAGCTCCGTGGCGACCTGATCGGTCAGCCCGTATACAACGGCAATCGTTGCCGTTGCATCGTCGGCCTCCGCTGCGATCTGCTTCTGCCACCGCGCATTTGCCGAAACTGTGCGACCGTCCTTTGCCGGATCGATGCCACGCGCCTGCTTGTGCAACAGGACCAACTCGGCGACGGCGGCGGCGCGCTCGATAGGATCGTCCTTGCGGCGGAAATAGTTCTCAACCGCTTCGCGACGCCGCTGGCCCTTCTTGTCGGACGAGACGAACTTCGCCTCGATCGGAATGCCTTCGAGGCGGGCGCCCATAAGGCGATGACCGCCGGGACCAGCAAGATACCAGCGCGACGAGTTCGGCTCGCGTGAGACATGGATCGCGTGGATCTGACCGTCGCAGCGGATGGAGCTACCGAGCGCTCCCGCGAAGACCATATCGATCGGGCGCAGCCGATCGCCGATCTCGATCTCGTTCGGATCGAGGATCAGGATGTCGCCGGGATTTGGGAGCGCGTCGTCGGTGGACGGGAGAAGGCCGAGCGCCATGTCTAGCGCGCCCCTTCAATTAGACGGTGCAATGCCCGTTCGGGATTGCTATCCGATTTGTCGGATTGACCTTTAGGGGCGAGCACCTTTGTGATTGCGTCGGAAACGCGCTTATTCGGACGCCCTCGGAGGAAGTCGGAGACCGACTTCCTCGGCAGTCCTTCCGCGTCCTCGAAATTGAATACCGAGCCAAACTGCGTACGCAGTTTGGCTTTGATCAGCTCCCGGTCGGCAGTTGCAGCTTCCATCTGTCTAATCCGCTAAATCGGTCCGCTTTGTCGGATAGCGCCGACGAGGACGGAGATCAAGCCGCTTTAGCGGAATATCCTTTCGCGGTGCGCGTGGCGTCGGCGCTGGGCGACAAAGACTGGGCTTGGCTAAGCCGGAAGACCGGGATTTCTACCAGCGCTCTCAGTGACATGAAGACTAGAGGGAAGATGCCTCGTGCCGACAATGCACTGAAGATTGCCCAAGCACTTGCCGTTAATCTCGAATGGCTGCTCTCCGGCGAGGACCAGCCGCTGTACGCTACAGCGGATGCAGTGCGAAGTGCGTTGGGCGATCGCGCAGACGATGGGAGCCGCGCTGAGCTCGACTTAGTCGCAGTCAATGACATCGACTTCGCTTACGGGTTGGGCGGCACCTACTCGGACATGCCGATCGAGCAGACCGTGCAGTATTTCCCGCGCACCTGGATCGAATCGATTACGAGCGCGCCGCCGTCGCAACTCGCTTGGACGCGGCCGCGCGGAGATTCCATGGCGCCCACGATAAACGACGGCGACTTGGTGCTATTCAATCTCGCCGAGAAGACGGTGAAAGAGCAGGACGCGATCTGGGCTTTCACCATTGGCGATATCGCGTCAATCAAGCGCCTGCGGATGCGGAAGGATCGCGTGCTGATCCTCTCTGATAACGACCGCGTGCCAGCGGAAGAAGTGTCCCACGAAGAGGTCAACATCGTCGGGCGCGTTATTTTCATCGGGCGCCGGGTGTAGCTAACCAAGGGAGAGAATATGAGCTCGCTTTTAATTTCAATGGTGCTCGCCAGTGCTGGACTAGGCGAGCCAATCTATCTGCGCTGCCCATTTGAGCGCGCGGAGGTGCTGATCACGGCGGACGAGGCTAACTCAACCGTGACGGTAGCCCTTCCCTCGACCGGTCATAGCGAGAAGCTGTCGGCTGCATTCACGGCTTCCGAAGTCCGGTTCCAGAATAGCAACCTCACATACGTTCTGAGCCGCGTTGACCTGTCCATCACGCGTACAATCAAAATGATAAAGGCGACGGATCGTGCGCAATGCGCGATCGAGAAAGCACCGAAGCGCGCCTTCTAGCACCGGATGAACGTGAAGCAGGCGTCCTCGGGATGACAGGCTGGCGCGGCCGCTTTTGGAAGGCCGCAGGCGTCGTTCACGCTGTCCTCATCGCGTCCCTCATAGCGCTTTCCTTTGCCATGATGCTTTACGGATTGTTCTAGCTCTGTTCTCACGGTCACCCTTTGATTCGGCGATGGTGCAATGGACGACGCGCAGATCCGGAAGACTGATTGGCTTGGTCACCGCTGGCCGTTCGAGATCACGCACCGCTTCATGTGCGGCGTGACGCGGCATATTGTCTGCGTCGGCGGTTTGGAGCTCAGCAGCCACGATACCAGCGACCTTGCCCGAGAGTGGATCAATCGCACCCGCCCGGTCAGCCTCACGAAAGCCGTGAGCGACAATCCGGAATTCCGGGGCGGGCTCGCGCTGGTCGAAGCCGGGGGCAAAGGCCGGCTCGCGAGGCTCCCGGCACGCCTGTGGCCCAGCTACGACGCGATCGTCGTGACCAGGACCCCAAGGTGCTTGGGCATCCTCTCGGCCAAGGCCCGCGCGATGTACTCGGGCGAGTTCGCTGTCTTCATAAGGGTCTATTCGGTCATCAACCGCGCCTGAGAAAAACGGTCCCACTTCCATGCTGCCCGAAGCACATGATTTAATGTGCCGCAGCCTCGCTAATCGGCGGATTTCCGCCGATTTCCAGTAAGTGGGCCCCGTGTCAGGGAAGTGGGCCCGCCGCCGGTCCCACTTCTACGCATCGCCACCGCGCCAAACGCGATGCGGCGGCATCTTAGGAACCGCTCAAACGACGCTTTTCCGCGCCTAAGACACCCCTAAGTGCCCCTCAACGGCCCGACGCCCCGATTCCAGACCCATGTGTCAAACATCTGTCCAAACGGGCATCGACTCTTGACACCGCATCGCGCCGCCAGCGCCCAGCCAGTCGGGCCAAAACTCACGCAAAGCCGCCGATTTTTCGCCTGATCCCGGATAATCCCGGACGTTCCCGCCCACTCCAAGAGCAAGTGTCAACTAACAAGCAGGCGCAATGTCGGTGCATTGGAAGATCGAGAAATTCTTACGGCGGACGGATATGCCGCCGAGCAAGTTCGGGCGGCTGGCGGCACGCGATCCGCGGCTGGTGCACGATCTGCGTCGGGGGCGTGAGATGGGGACGTCACTGGCCGCGCGGATCGAGGCATTCATCGCCGAGTCCGAGAAATGAGCCGTGGCCCCGATGCCGCGACGTTATTGGAACGTGCGCTGATTGCCGGCGCTGAAGCCGAAGGGTGCGCGATCACCATTCCCAAATGGGATGTCCGGCGCTGGGCCAGCGCTACCTTTGTCGGCGCGCAACACGCACTCGCCCTCACCTGCGCCAGATCCCCGCAGCTCGATGCCTGGCTCGCCGCCCTTCCCGAAGCGGAATTCGCCCTGCGCGGTCATCTCGTCGCCGATCTCAAGGTGATGCAAATCGTCCGCGATGGCGATGCCGTCTCGGTAGCGCTGGAAATCCTGACGGTGGAGGAGCGTTAAGCGCGGCGCGCCAGATTGCGGAGCGTTACCAGCGCATCTTCAAGCCCGCGTTCGGCATCGCGCGGGCGCGCTTCGGTTTCCATTCCCGTCGCCAGCCCCTTGCGGATCACGCCGCGCTCCAGCCGCTCCAGCAGAGCGTGCACCGAAGCATCGGTCTCGGGCCGGGCAATGGGCTCGGCGGGCGCGGACATATAGGCGATCGGCGCGGGCGCGGGTTTGGGCCGCACCGGCGGGGTCAGTTCGAACACTTCAAACCGCTCGCTCTCGTCGAACACCGCCGGACGCGGCTCGCGGCGCAGCGGCGCCAGCGGCACGGGCTTCGGACGCGGAATTTGCGGGATCGCGCTCGGATCGCACGCAGCCAGCGGCTGGCTGAAATCGCGCGGTAGCGGCTGCTCGGTCGGGGGCTCGTCCACAATCGGCTCTACCAGTTCGATCGGCTCGATAATTTCGGCGGCGCGCACTTCAAGGAAAGGCGTTCCCAGATCGCGAGTCGCCAGCAGCGGCTCACGCGGCGGCGCATCCGGATGCGCATCGGCGCGGCGGACCACCGGCATGTGCGGCGCCGTCGCCTCACCCACCTTGCCAACACTGACGCTCCGCGTGCCCACCAGAATGAATGCCATGAACCAGCCCAGCACCGCGGCAAATCCGCCCGCGCCACCGGCGAGCAACAGCCGCGCGGTAAGGCCAAGCGGCGGTTCAGCCGCCGAAATCACGGAAGCAATCCCCGAATCCATCACCAGCGACTCGAGCACCGGCACCGGCATGATGAGAACGCCAAGCGCTGCCACCCCTCCGAGAAGGGCTGCTGCTAGAGGGGCGAGCGGCAGATTCATGCCTTTGCGATTATCCTGTGCGACCAAGCGGGTTTCGTGTGACCCGACTTTGCGAGTTTTTGGTAAACAGAATCATAACGCGCGACGTTGATCGACCAATTTCGCTCGGCCTCGACAAAGCTGCGCGCCCGCGCGCGCCGCGCATCCCAATGATCGCGGTCGCCAAACACACCGGCCACCGAACGCGCCAAAGCCTTGGGATCGTCGGGCTTGAACAAGGTGCCGGTATCGCCGTCGCGGATCAGTTCGCGGTGCCCGCCCACATCGGATGCCGCGACCAGCTTGCGCTGCGCCATCGCTTCCAGCGGTTTCAGCGGTGTCACCAGATCGGTCAGCCGCATCTTCTTGCGCGGATATACCAGCACGTCGATCAGGCTGTAATAGCGATCCACTTCATGGTGCGGCACCCGCCCGATAAAGCGGATGCGATCCGCGGCCGGTGATGCAGCCGCCTGTGCGCGCAACGCCTCTTCGCATGGGCCCCCGCCGACCAGAATAAGGTGCATCGAAGGGCGCATCCGCACCAGTTCGGGCATCGCGTCGATCAGAACGTCGAGCCCTTCATAATCGTAGAAGCTGCCGATAAACCCGATGGTCTCATTGCCCTCGACCCCCAGATCGCGGCCCATCGCCCTGTCATAGGCCAGCGGCTCGCCAAACATTTCGAGGTCGACGCCATTGGGCGACACGAAAATCTTGCCCGGATCCACACCCCGCCGCCCCAGATCGCAGCGCAAACCTTCGCAGATCACCGCAACCGCATCGGCCTTCTTTACCGCGCGTGTTTCCAGCGCCCGGGTGAGGTTATACTTCCAATTGCCCTCGGTCCCGGTGCCGTTACCGACAGCGGCGTCCTCCCAAAAAGCACGAATCTCATAGACAAACGGCAGCCCCAGCCGGTCCGCCGCGCGCTGCCCCGCCATCGCGTCGAGCACGGGCGAATGGGCATGCAGAATGTCGGGCTTGAATGCCTTGGCGACCTTCTGGATGCGCCGGGCAAAGCGGTTCACTTCGCGCCACTCGCCGATCACCGGCAGCGCGGAATTAACCGGCGGCGTGCGATAGAATTGCAACCCGTCAATCACTTCATCCGCCGCATCGTAATCGCCATGCCGGGGTCCGGTGACCGCCGCGACTTCCCAGCCGCGCGCGATCTGCGCCTTCAGCAATGCACGGGTGCGAAAGGTGTAGCCGCTATGCAGCGGCAATCCGTGGTCGAGAATATGGAGGATGCGCATGGCATTCTCCTAAGCCCGGAGCCCTTAACGGCGCGTCAACTGCCTCTCGTTACACGCGGGGATAGAAGGGAGCGTTCGGCCGGGCCATGATCGACAATCTATCGCTTGCGATCTCGCACGGGCTGATGCTGCTCGCCGCCTATCTGTTGATGCGCCGCACCGACTTGGACGTTGAGCCGAGCCCCAAGGACGAAACCGAAAACCCGAAGAAAAAGCGCTGGGGCAAGCCCGATGCGTGATCTCGTTTTCGTTGCATTCCTGGCGGCAATCTTCGCGGCGGGCTTCCGCCGGCCATTCGTCTTCGTGCTGGCTTATGCCTATATCGACATCGTCTCGCCCCAGCGGCTGACCTATATCCTGCTCAATTCGGTACCGATCTCGATGATCGCCGTGGGGTTGGCGGTGCTGGGCTGGCTGGCGATCGACGACAAGCGCGACGTCCGCGTCGCCCCGCGCCAGGGGCTGATCGTGCTCCTGCTCGCTTATTGCTATTACACCACGATGCACGCCGATTTCCCGGTGGAAGCGAAAGACAAATGGGAATGGGTTTGGAAGGCTTTGGCCTTCGCCGCCTTCCTGCCGCTGACGTTGCGCACCAAATTGCGCATCGAGAGCCTGTTGCTGTTCATGGTCCTCTCCGCCTCCTCGATCATCATCGTGGGCGGAATCAAAACGGTCGGCTCAGGCGGCGGCTATGGCGAGCTCAACCTGATGGTGACCAATAATTCGGGTCTCTATGAGGGCTCGACGATCTCTATGGTTGCAATCGCGATCATCCCGCTGATCCTGTGGTTCACCAAATTCGGCACGATCTTCAAGCCGGACTGGCGGGTGAAAACCTTCTGCTACTGCCTCGTCTTCGCCTGCCTGCTCATCCCGGTGGGCACCTCGACGCGCACCGGTCTGCTTTGCATCGTCCTGCTCGCGATCCTGATGATCCGCGATTTCAGGCGGCCCATCGTCTATCTGGCGGCGCTCGGCACCCTCGGGCTCGCGGCCATCCCCTTCCTCCCCTCGGCCTTTACCGAGCGGATGGAGACCATCCAGACCTATAAGGCAGATGCTTCGGCCTCGACCCGTATCGAGGTTTGGAAATGGACGCTGAACTACGTGAAGACCCACCCGATGGGCGGCGGCTTCGAAACCTATCGCCAGAACCAGATTCGCTACGAAAAGGTCGCGATGGTCGATGATGGCGAAGGCCATATGGTCATCAAGCGCAGCTGGGAAATCGACAAGGCCCGCGCCTATCACAGCTCCTATTTCGAAATGCTGGGCGAACAGGGCTATATCGGCCTGATCATCTGGCTGCTGATCAACGTGATCGGCCTGTTCCGCATGGAAGTCCTGCGCCGGCGCTACAAGAAAGCCGAGCCCGATCAGGCTTGGATCGCCCCGCTGGCGGCAGCGCTCCAGAATGGCCACATCATCTATCTGCTCGGCAGCACCTTCATCGCCATTGCGTTCCAGCCCTTCATCTACATGCTGATCGGCGCGCAGATCGGCCTCGACACCTATCTCGCCCGGAAGCGCGAGGAAACGTCGTGGCGCCCCTTGCGCAAGCCACGGCTGGCCACTGCATGAAGCACGAGCTCAGGGCGCTGACCAGCGTGCGCGGCCTCGCCGCCTGGATGATCGTGCTGTTCCACATCCGCGATGCCATGCCCTGGTTGCCGCACAAGCTGCTGGCGGTGCTGAACCACGGCTATCTCGCAGTCGACTTCTTCTTCCTGCTTTCCGGTTTCGTGATCTGGAACAGCTATGCCGAGCGCATCCGTGAGGGTGGCGCCGCGGCCCTGCCCGAATTCTTCAAGCGCCGCATCGCGCGGATCTGGCCCTTGCATATCGTCATGCTCGGCTTCGGGCTGGCGCTTGCGCTGCTGCTGAACGCTGCGGGCCGCGACACGCATGATTTCCCGCTTTCAGAACTGCCGCTCCATGTGCTGCTGCTCCAGAATTGGGGCTTCACCAGCCATCTCAGCTGGAACGATCCCGCCTGGTCGATCTCCTGTGAATTGGCCGCCTATCTGCTCTTCCCCCTGCTCGCGCTCGCGATCGATTGGCGCCGCGTGCCCACGCTCGCGATCCTCGCCGCCATCGCTGCGTTGCTCACTTTGCTCCACACCATTTTCGCCCTGCGCGGCCTTGGCCAATTGGGGCAGGAGCT
>JAZKJE010000017.1:80453-90545 GCA_040384525.1 Pseudomonadota bacterium | reverse complement strand
GGCGCCCTGCGGGCAGGGCTGGTCCAAGCCCCGGATCGCGCGCGAAATGCTGGCGCTGCCCCCGGTTCCACCGGCGGCCGATACAGCCTAAACCACAGCCGCCCATAGAACTGGACCGGCCGCATGTGCCGCAATGTCTGCCAATAGCAGCTGACCGTGCCCAGTCGGGACATCAATGTCGCCGGGCCTCACCCGACGCCAATAAATGGGCCAGTTCGGCAACGATCCGCGCAGCGGTCTTGCCGTCCCATTTCTCAGGGGTAGCACCCTTTTTCCAATTGCCCGCAAACAGGTCATCCAGCGCCGGCGCCAAGGCAGCGGGGTCCGTTCCGATTAACACGTTGGTGCCGATCTCCACCGTTTCGGGGCGTTCCGTCGTGTCGCGAAGCGTTAGGCAAGGCACGCCCATCACCGTCGTCTCTTCGGTGATGCCCCCCGAATCCGTAATCACCGCCAGTGCCCGCTCGACGAGATAATTGAACTGCAGATACGGCTGCGGCTCGACGAGATGCAGATTTGCTGGGAGGTCTCCGATCTCGCGCAGGGTCTTGGCGGTGCGCGGGTGCACCGGGAAGATAACGGGCAGATCACGTGCCCCTTCCGCTATCGCGCGGACTAGGCGCGAAAGACCGCTCACACCATCCACGTTGGCCGGACGATGCAGCGTCGCAACGAAATAGCGCTTCGCTTCAAGTCCAAGCGAGTCGAAGATATCCGGCTTTGTGAAGTGCGGGCGGTGATGGAGCAGCGTATCGATCATCGTGTTGCCGACGAAGAATATTCGCTCATCAGCCACGCCGGCCTTGCGCAAGTTGGCATTGGCGGCTTCGCTCGTGGTGAAGAACCAATTGGTGATCGCATCGGTCACCATCCGATTGATTTCTTCGGGCATTGACCAGTCACCCGAGCGGATACCCGCTTCGACATGCGCCACGGGAATGTGGAGCTTCTGCGCTACGATCGCGCACGCCATGGTGGATGTTACGTCGCCAACGACAAGGCACAGCGCGCTGGGCGCGCCAAGCAGCAGCGCTTCGTAGCGCGTCATGATCGCGCCGGTCTGTTCGGCCTGCGTACCCGAACCGACTTCGAGATTTTCATCGGGCGCCGGAATACCGAGTTGTGCGAAGAATGCGCCCGACATGCTCGCATCATAATGCTGCCCGGTGTGGATCAGCCTGTATCGCAGTATCCCCCCATCCGCGCGATGCACCGTGAGCGCGCGGATGATCGGCGCAATCTTCATGAAATTGGGCCGCGCTCCGGCGATGATGTCGATGAGCATAAAGCTTTTCCTCGCGCCACCCTAAGCTGGGTGCCCAAATGTTTCAGGCCAGATCGGCGGCGATCGCAATCGTCGCCCGGCTGACTTCCAATATTTCTTGCAATGGAATCGGGCTTTCGCGGCCCTCGCGAATCGCGGTAACAAAAGCCGCTACGCAAGCCTCCGCCCCTTTGTCCTGCTTCCACAGATTCATCCGCGAAAAAGCGGGCCAGCCCCAGGCGCGAAGCTTGCGGAAATTATCCAGCTGCAGAATCCGCCCGGCACAGAACACCTCGAGCCGCTCCTTGGGAAAGCCTTTGTGCCCGTTCGCGAGATAGTGGATTGTACCGATCGATTCGTCGGCGAAGCGCAGCGTGATCGTCGCTTTGTCCTCCCGGGTGGGCATTGCGGGATGCGCGCCCATCGCGATGGAATGCTGCGCGGCGATCTCGGAGCCGGCGAGGTGCCGTAACAGGTCGATGAAGTGGCAAGCCTCGCCGATGATCCGGCCGCCGCCGATCGCAGCGGCCTGCGTCCAGTGATCGGGCGGAATATACCCCGCATTCACTGTCATAATAAAGCTCTTGGGCTGGTCGATCGTGTCGAGCAGCGCCCGCATCTTCACGATCTGTGGCGCGAACCGGCGATTGAAACCGAGCATCAGCACCTGCCCGGGACGTTGCACTGCCTCGGCCTCGATCGCGTCCAGCTCATCGAAGGTCAAGCAAAGCGGCTTTTCGCAGAAGATGTGCTTACCGGCCTTGAGAGCCCCAAGTACCTGACGGGCGTGCGCGTCGTGACGCGTACCGATTACAATCGTATCGATCGCCGGGTCCGCGAGCGCCGCCGCACCATCGGTGCTGGCTACCGCGACGCCGTTCGCCTCACCGGCATGCACCGCACTCACGCCGCCGCTGCTGACCACGGTGTGCAGTTTCGCGCCTGCCGCTTTGAACGCCGGAATCAATACGCGGCTGGCATAATTGCCTGCACCCAAGAAGGCCACGCTCGCAGAGCCAGGGAGTGGCCGTGCGCCCAACGCAACGATGCGCTTATCCAGTGCGCCTTGTTCCCGCTCCGCATATTTGAGCAGGATCCCCAGCGACGGTTCCCCCGAAGTGAGCAACGAAAACGCGTCTGCGGCATTTTCGAGCTCGAAGCGGTGCGACACCAGTGCATCGGTGTCCAGCGCGCCCGACGCCATCATATCGAGGACGGCTTCGAAGTTGCGCTGTTCCGTCCAGCGCACAAACCCGATCGGGTAATCCTGGCCGCCTTGCTCGTATCCGGGGTCGTAGCGCCCGGGGCCGTAGGAGCAGCTGACCTGAAACGTCAGCTCTTTCTCGTAAAAGTCGGCACGGCTCAGCTCGAGCCCGGTCACCCCGACGAGCACGATACGGCCACGTTTACGGCACATCTGCGCAGCCTGGGCCATCGGTTCGCTGCTCTTCGTCGAAGCGGTAACGATAACCGCATCAACCCCGCGCCCGCGCGAGAAAGCGGCTGCGGCGGCAAGCACATCTTCACCCTTGCCGGGATTGACCACCTCAGCGCCAAAACGCTTGGCCAACGCCAGCCGATCCGCGTCGAAATCGATACCGAGCACCCGGCATCCTTGCGCGCGCAGCATCTGCACGGTCATGAGCCCGATCAGACCCAGCCCCGTGACGACCACCGCTTCACCCAGGGTCGGATTGGCGAGCCGGATGCCTTGCAAGCCGATGGCGCCGAGAACGGTGAAGGATGCAGCCTCGTCGCTCACCCCATCAGGAATGGCGGCGCACAAATTCTGCGGCACCGACACGACCTCGGCATGATTTCCGTTACTGGCCACGCGATCCCCGACCGCAAACCCATCGACCCCGGAACCAAGCGCGGCAACGCGCCCAACGTTGCAATATCCCAGCGTGAGCGGCTGGTTTAGCTTGCTACGCACAGCTTCCAGCGTCGTGGAAATGCCATCGGTCCGCGCCTTCTCCAGCACCATCTTGACGCGCTCGGGCTGCTGCCTCGCCTTGGATATCAATCCCGCCTTGCCGAATTCGACCAGCATACGCTCGGTTCCCGCAGAGACGAGCGAGGTTGTCGTGTGGATGAGAACCTGGCCTCCGCCGGCTTTTGGTGCTGGCACATCGGCGATGCGCGTTTCGCCGGATTGGAGGCTCTGCAGTATCTGTTTCATGCGTCAAATCCGCCGCGCCGAAGCAGCGATTCCTTTTCTAGTCGATTGGGATAGTTGATCAGAACGGCGCGGTATTTGCCCTTGAAGACGAACAGGCTTCCGGCAGCGGCGCCGATCACGCCGAAGGATCCCAGGAGTGCTTCGATGTCCGCCAAGGTCCCCGCGCCCCCAAGAACGGTCATGGGCAACGTCACGGCTTTGCGGACCTGCTCGATAAGATCGAGGTCATATCCCTGCATCGCGCCATCGCGATCGACGGCGTTGAGCACGATCTCACCGGCGCCCGCTGCGGCAAACTGGCGCGCAAGATCCACCGGTGCCAGCCCGGTGCGGCGGCTGGCATTATGCGTCACCACTTCGGGCCGTCGCAGGAGGCCGGTGCGCTTTACGTCGATCACCGCCACCACGCTCTGGCTGCCAACACGCGACGCCGCTGTCGGGATCAGATCGGGATCGGCAATGGCCGCCGAACTGACCGCAACCTTCTCAACGCCAAGCCCGATGATCCGCTCGATCTGCTCCGGCGTGCGAACGCCACCGCCATAGCAAAACGGCATGCGGCACTCATTCGCCAGATTTGCGATCAACTGATAATCGGGATCGCGATTGTCGCGGGTCGCATCGATATCGACGACGATCAGCTCGTCGACTTCCTTCTCGTTGAAGATGCGCACGGCATTGATGGGATCGCCGACATATTTGCCGTCGCCGAACTTCTCGGTTTTGACCAGGCCGCCGTTACGAACCAGCAGGCACGGGATGATGCGCGGGCGGAGCATTTTCAGATCTCCGCAAAGTTGCGCAGCAGGCTGATACCCCAATCGTGGCTCTTTTCGGGGTGAAACTGCGCACCGTAGATGTGCCCCGATCGGATCGCCGACGCAAACTCGACGCCGTAGCGGGTCCGCGCAAGGATGGTTGCCTTCGCCGCCGGGCGCACATAATAAGAATGGAGGAAATAATATCGCGGATCGGCTATGCCGCGAAACAGCGTGTCCGAAGCAGTCGGCTCGACATCGTTCCAGCCCATATGTGGAAGATGGGTCGCGTCGTTGAAATCCCTGTCGTCGAAGCGAATGACCTCGGCATCGATCCAGCCAAGTCCGGGCCGAACACCCTCATCGCTCCGCCGGCCCATCATCTGCATGCCGACACAGACCCCCAGCACGGGAACCTCCTTCTCTAGCACCAGCCGGTCGAGTGTACCGCGCATGCCGGAGGCATCCAGCCGCTCCATGGTCCAGTCGAACGCGCCGACCCCTGGCAGGATGATCTTCTCCGCGCCTTCCAGCGCTTCGGGTGTGGTCACCGTCGCCGCAGCAATGCCCAAGCGGCGGTAGATATTCGCGAATGCCCGGATATTGCCCACGCCGTAGTCGATGATCGCGATCATCGCTTGCCGCCGACTTCCATACCCAGCGAACGCATCACCTTAGCACCAAGATCGTAGATTTGGCGCTGTGACCTATAGTCGAGATAGCTACGCTTCGGCATTGTCATGTAACTGTTAAGTTCATGGATCGTGATGCCAAGCTTGTTCGCGACGAACTCAATCTCCTGTTCGATCGTCTGCGGATCGTAAGGCAGCTTTTCCAGCTCGGCGAGGGCTTCTTCCCGCGTCATCTGCCCGGTCACAATCAGGCTTGCAAACTGGACGCGCCGCACATCGTATCCAAACCGCTTGGGGAGCCAATAGCTCTCGTAAAAGCGCGTGAAGCGCGATTCGAAATGCTTTTGCGGATAAGGCTGCCAGCCGAACCGCTCCATCAGCAGCGTCTTCGCATCCTCCTTGATGTACGGAAGCGAGTTGAGCGGGCGCAGCACTTTTATGCCCCGCACATAAGGTAGCCAGATCTTGTGCCAGAGGATCGAGGTTACCGGATAGGTCTTCAGCGGACGCGAACCGAATTGGCGATGGATATCGCGCAACTGCCGGGAATCGGACTGGTAGTACATCCATTCCACAGGGTTGCGGATGCACTCGGTGGAAAGATTGCCACCCGTCAGGATTGTCTCGACCCGATGCTTAGTGGCGAACTTGTACATAGTCGCAAAGAATGCGTGGTCCTGCGGCGTATCGATATGCGAAACGCCCGACCGGAAGAATGCCAGTTGGAGGTCCTTCATCTCCTCCCAGTCGATAACTTCCGTGAAAAGGTCGAGTTCGAGCTTGTCGACCAAGCGCTCGATATTGTTGACCGCGATCTGCGAGTTCCAGCCGGCATCCACATGGAATACGAGCGGGCGCAGGCCCAGCAATTCCTTCGCCGCGTAAGTAAGGTACGAGCTGTCGATCCCGCCGCTCATCCCGATGATGCAGTCGAAATCCTTACCCTTTCCCGACTTGCGGATCTGATCGGCCATCTGCTCTAGCTCGAGCGTTCCGCGTTCACCGGTATGCCAGTTGGGCTCGGTCTTTGTGTAGAAATCATTGCAGTGATCGCACACGCCCTTCTCGTCGAACACGATTACGGAATCGGTGGTGTCCATGACGCAATTGCTGCAAATACGATATGCGCGATCAGGCATTTGTTGGTTCGCCAATGGCTCGATGGGTCTGGGTCAAGAAAGACCAAGTTTCACGCGCGCACCTAGCCCAAGAATACTGGCTCGACAATTCCTTGGCACGCTTTGCTACACGCGATCGCAACGCCGGATCGTCGATGAGCGAACCGACCGCCATTGCGATCGATTCCGGCTTTTCCGGATCGAAATAGACACCACCATCTTCCAATACCTCCGGCATCGGGCCGCGACGCGCGCATGCGATCGGTAGGGCGGCGGTCATCGCCTCTATAAGGGTATTGGGCATGTTCTCACAGCTGGAGGCGAAGATGAACAAGTCCGCAGCTTTCAGATAATTGGGCAAGGCGGCCTGAGGCACTGCGCCGACCTGCGAAACGAAGCGGCCTGCCGGGTCGGAAAGCGCAATCTGTGCATCGAGGCGCGCCTGCGCTTTGCCCGATCCGCCGCCGACGAGTTCGAGTTGCACATCATAGCCTTCGCGCCGCAATATCTCGATCGCCTCCACAACCATCCACTGGTGCTTGTAGGGCGCGGCGTTCGATACATAGAGGCAGCGGATGCTCCTGCCATCGGCTGGCCATTCCGGGCGATCGCTGATCGCGGAGAATTCGCGGCCAACGCCATGCGGAATCAGCGCAACATTCCGCAAATGCCCGCAGGATCGCTGGATCACCTCTGCGGCGTGCCGCGTCAGGAATACTGCTCCCTCCGATCGCCGAAGCGAACGGTTCTGGATGTAGCGGAGCAATAGCAGGCGCAATCGCGCCTTGCTCCAGCCATAACGCTCGATTTCGCCGGGTTCATACGAAAGCATGTCGCGGCTCATGGTCACGCTGGGGCTGACCCGCGACAATGCGCCGGCATCGGTGTTGAGCATGATATCGCACCCCGCCCGCGCCACCTCACCAGGCAGGCGGAGCAATTGCCAGATGACCTGATGCAATAATGACTTCTCGAGTGCGGGGGGGTTATGGCGAACGAGCCATGGCCGCTCGGGCAACGCGTCAAGCAACGAGCGATATGCCCAGATGTGCACCTCACGAATGCCGTGCGCGAGCGGATCACCGTCTTTGATTAATCCGATCAGATGCGCCTTGGCGCCTCCTGAGCGGTTCCGCGAAGCGTCTAGCCCGACAACTATTCCACCGGCCATCAGATGCTTACGCCATATTGATTACGCCACAGCTCAAACATGACGAGCGCGAAGAGGCGCTCCTCGTTCGCCCTGCCCTTTTCCTGGCCGCGCAAAAGCGAGCCGACATACCCCGTATCGAACGCCGATGCGGGATCGAGCAGAACCTCTGTGAAGAGAGGGCCGAAGGTGTCACCCGCCAGCCATTGCTTGAGGGGGATGCTGAACCCCTGTTTGCGCTGCCGGTCGAATTCGGGGGGAAGAACGCGCTCGGCCAGGCGTTTAAGCAGTATCTTCTTCTGGTCGCCCGATGTCTTGAGCCTGGATGGGACCTTGCGCATCGCGAACTCGATCAAATGGCGATCCAGCATCGGAGCACGCATCTCAAGCGAGTTCAGCATGCTCATCCGATCGACTTTGACCAGAATGTCTTCCGCCAGATAATTTTTGAAATCGAGGCGCGTGACGCGCTGTATCAGATCCACATCGGCTGACACCGCGTTCGAATGAACCGCTTCGGCGCAGTAGTTCCAGCCGGGCTTGTTACCCAATAAGCGCTGGCGCGCCTGCCGGTCGAAGAAATTCCCGATCAGCGGCACATCACGCGACATATCCGCGCCCATCGCCTGAATCCACGCGCGAACGTTGCTGCCACCGATGCCTAGCGGCGTGCAATGCGACGCGATTCCCGCCGCCAAACGACCGGCGACGCGCGGCACCCGCTGCATCTTGCGCTGAAACTGTAGCAGCTTGGCATAATAGCCATAGCCTCCAAACAACTCATCGCCTCCGTCCCCCCCTAGCGCCACGGTGCAATGCTGCCGCACCATCCGGCTCACCAGGAAGGTCGGGATCATCGAGGAATCGGCCACGGGTTCATCGACTTGCTGCGCAAGGCGAGGAAGGAGATCCGCCGACCCTTCCTCTGCCTCAAGTTCGATATGATCCGTACCGAACGCGTTTGCGATCAGGCGCGCATGCTCTGATTCGTCGAATTTGCCATGGCCGGGAAACCGGACGGTGAACGTCTTGAGGCGCGGCGCAGCGCGAGCGGCCATTGCCGTGACAAGGCTGGAATCCAGCCCTCCGCTCAGCAATATGCCAACGGGAACATCGGCCACCAATTGCCGCCGTACCGCCCCATCTAGAAGCTGCTCGAGTTCGTCGACAAGGTCCGCTTCGCTATTGGCCCCGGTCGGGTCGAACTCCGGCAAGTGCCAATATTGCCAGATTTTGGTGTCGCCGCTGGCAAGGTCGAAGCGCATCGCGTGCGCCGCGGGCAATTTGTTGAATCCCTTCAGGATGCACCGGTGCCCGGGTACGTATCCCATCGAAAGAAACGCATCCAGGCTTTCTCGATCCACTTCGCGCGGCAAAGCGGGATCGGCAAGCAACGCCTTCAGCTCAGAAGCGAACCGCAATTCGCCACGATCCAACCGGTAGAAAAGCGGCTTCTCGCCGGCGCGGTCGCGCGCGAGCAATATCTCACGCTTCTCTTGATCGTACAAAGCCAGCGCGAACATGCCATCAAGCCGGTCGATGCACGCGGCGCCCCAACTGCGGTATCCGGCTAGGATTACTTCGGTGTCGGAATGCGAACGAAAGCGATGGCCGATCGCCTCCAACTCTGCCCGTAATTCGCGAAAATTATAGATCTCGCCGTTAAAAACGATCGCTATGTTGCCCGTTCCGTCCAGCATCGGCTGATGCCCGGCGGCGGAGAGATCGACGATCGCCAGCCGCCGGTGTGCTAGGCCGACCCGTTTATCGTCCGACCACCAAAGACCCTCGTCATCCGGTCCGCGATGCGCGATGGCATCACGCCCCTGGCGCACCCAGTCCCGCGCCTGAACCGGGTCTCGAGCAGCCACGCCAACCAAGCCACACATAAAAGGAAATCATCCCCCGATCGATCAGAACGCAGTTCCACATACAATCATCGAACAAAGCGACCAAGCCGCTGTTTGAATAACGACGTGCACCGAACGATCCGCCAAGCCGCTTAGTAAATTCCGTCGGGATTGGCCAGCTTCGTAGCGCGTGACGCCGGTCCGCTGCTGCACTTATTGCGAAAATAACGCACGCAATTGCGGCGATGCAGCGAATAACCGCCGGCCGGCAAAGATCGCACCTTCGCGGGTAAGGTGATGCCCATCGAAGCTGATCAAGGAACCATCCTCGGTGAAGATCGGGCAAGTGCGCTGGTCGACACACACAATGGACTGAAAGTCCACGAACCCGCCGGGAAGCAGCCGCTTCATCGCTTCGTTGGTCTGCAGATGCGCGAGCGTCACCGTGTTGCGCAGGCCCCGCCTCTCGTCAACCGCTACCCGCAGGTACGCGTTGATGTCGATGTCGCCAAAATCCTTCCGGCCGATGATGGTGACGTCCGCGTGCGACTTTGCTGCGATCGCGCGAAGCGATTCCGCAATGAGCGGAATCTGCCATGCTTCCCAGGCGGAAACGAGCACGATATGGTCGGCCTCAGCCAGCCTTTGGCGCAAAACGGGATGTTTGAACCGCTGCTCCAGACTGCACCGGTTCTGGTCTGCGCGGGACAGTCGGGCCATCACCAGCCGGTCGTCCAAATCCAGATTGCCACATGCCGCGGTGATGTGAAACGTAGAGAGGGTTACCTTTCCGTCCCTGCCGCTTTCATGAACGATATTCAGGAAATCCTGCGCGAAGCTGTCGCCGATCAGCAGGACCTTGCTGCTATTGCGGCCGAAGTCCTTGAGGTAGAGCGCTTCGAAACGCGGCGCGACATAATCGCCCAAGGCGCGCGGATCTACGATCGCTAGCTGGCGATCCTCGACACGGTATCGCTCGGGAAACCCTTTATACCATTCCACCGTGATCAGGAACGCGACGAAGAAAACTGCAACCGAGGCAAGAGCCGTCAGCAAAGGCCGCAAGGCGATCGTCGCAGACTTCAGACCTCTGCACGGTACTTCGA
Source organism: Pseudomonadota bacterium (assembly GCA_040384525.1). Lineage (GTDB taxonomy): Bacteria > Pseudomonadota > Alphaproteobacteria > Sphingomonadales > Sphingomonadaceae > Sphingomonas. The sequence goes on along the minus strand of JAZKJE010000017.1, from coordinate 80,485 downwards.
CATATTTGTAGCTGAGAACCGAGATCGGCGTG
>JAZKJE010000017.1:74383-80438 GCA_040384525.1 Pseudomonadota bacterium | reverse complement strand
AGATGAAAAATGGCCCGTACTCCAACGGCGTGGCCAGACGAACGAACGCAAAGATCGGCTGATGCCAGAGGTACAGGCTGTAGCTGATCAGACCAACCCACACGAACACTTTGCTCGCTAACAACCGGTAAACGGTCGTTCCTTTCGTGCAGAACAGCATGATCAGGCAGGCGCCGCACACGGGCAGCAAGGCGAAATGCGATGGGAACGGGACGCTTTCGTCCATCGCGAATATCGACACGCCGATCATCAGCAGCCCGGCCGCCGGCATTATTTCGCGCAGCGCGCGATGATCTAGCAGCCGCAACGGCGTCTCGCCATGCTGCCTGATTAGCAGGGCGCATACCGCGCCAAACAGGATTTCCCAGGCCCGTGTGGGCAGCAGGAAGAAAGTCGCTTCCAGCGAGACCGAACTGAGCTGAAGCGCGATCAGGTTGATCGCGAAACTAGCGATGGCCGCAAGCGCGACTAGCCAGGCCGCAAGATAGCTTTTGGTCCGGTACGCCAGTGCCACAGCGATCGGAAAGAAGATGTAATATTGCTCCTCAACCGCCAGGCTCCAGGTATGGAGCAGAGGCTTGATGTCGTTGGATGCGCCGAAATACCCCCCTTCCCGCCAGAACAGGATGTTCGAGCTGAAGAATGTCGAGGAAACAACGCTTCTGGCGAACTCGATCAATTGTGGCGGCCGCAGCAGCAACAAGGCAGGTGGAATACAGCACAAAATTACGAGGAAAAGCGCTGGCAATATGCGCCGCGCCCTCCGTTCGTAAAATCGGGCGAGACTAAATCTCCCGGAATCGAGTTCGCTGAATATGATCGAAGTGATCAGGTATCCGCTGATAGCGAAGAAAATATCGACGCCAACAAAGCCCCCGCCAAACGCGGAGAAGCCCGCATGAAACAGGATGACGGGCACAACCGCAACCGCGCGGAGTCCATCGATCTCAGGCTTGTATTGCACCCCAACCCCGTAATGCTTCCATGCCCAAAACGGCACTCTCGAACCTGCACTCATTGCGAGCGAAAGCCCGAAATACAACTCTCAATTCGGCGCCTGCCGCACGCTGCTGCGACGCTAAAGGAAATCGAAGCGTATCAAACGGCTCGGCCAGAAGGTCCGGCGCAAGGGCGGCCAAGCCATAAAGACGGCCAGCGCCAGTCCCCCGAACATCGCGACACGCCAATGCCACGCAGAAACGCTTAGGACTGTCACGGTGGCGATCACCACGATCAGAAAAGATCCTGTCACAACAATCGCCGGCGGGCGATACCGGGCGCCGGAGAAAAAGACGCTCTTCGCGATCGCGATATATCCGAGCACCATCGTGGAATAGGATCCCACCATCGCCGTGACTGCCCCTAGCGCACCACCCCAATACCATCCTAGCCAAATCACCGGGATCTGCAGCACTGCGAAGCTGGTCAAGAAATAGATGCGCCGTTTTAAACCACCCACGTAATCAGCGGCCGGTGCCGCCAGATCGGACACGGCCCGGAAGAATATCTGCACGGATTGAATCGCAAACAGGCTTACTGCCAAGGCCGAGCCAGGCAGCATCCACGCAGCGATCGTCTCGCTCATCAGCCAGAAGCCAATGGCAACTCCCAGCGCGACAACCGCAAGCCGGGAAAGCATGTCCCAATAGCGCGCAATGATGTGATGACCGCGTTTATGAATCTCGGGAACCCTGACCATCAGAGCGTTGCCGACGATGATGAAAGGCACGTTTACAAGCTCGGCGATCCGCGCAAAAGCCCCCAGGATACCGGCCACTTCGAAGCCAAGCAGCTTGCTCACCAGCATCACGGGCAGCGCTTGATACGCACGCGTTCCCAGCAGCAGCAGCAGGAAGGCCATACTCTGGCGGAACATCCCGCCCGGAGCGTTGGCCGCCGCAGCCATCTCATCGAGCGGATTGCCCTGCACAGCAGCCGGCTCCGAAACCGAGCGCGCGGATATGAGAAAATAGATCGCAAGACCCAACGTGCACAGCGCCGTCGCAAGCTGAGCCCATGCCAGCATCCAAACGGACTGAAGGACCAGGCCCACAATGCACCAGCCAGCCGAACGGGTCAGAGATTCGAATGCGTCTAGAAGCGCCAATTGCTTGAACCGCAGCATCGAGGTCAAAACGGCGCGCGCAAAGGCGATGAAGACGGAAATATAGAGCGACAGAAGCACGACAGCGAGCAAGCCGATCGGGATGACTTCATTCACCCACATGGTGACGGCCAGATATCCGACAATCGCAGAGACAGGCAGCGAGTAAAAGCAAACCTTCAATTGCCAACGCGCCCAGCGTGCGATTTCGTCGCGCACCTTGTCGGGTGCCGAGGTACGGCGCTCCGCAATGGCCTTTCCAACTGCGCCGCTCACGCCGAAACCCGCAGGGATTTCCAGAATCGTCGCAACCGAAGTCAGATAGACGATGATGCCATATTCGCCCGCGCCCAGCCCACGGACCATCAGCGGAAAGCTGATCAGCGTCAGCAGGAAGGTTACGGCCCTGGGAAGAAAACTCAGTCCCAGCACGCGATACAGGTAATTGGGATCGGACATCAGCCGGTCACTTCGCCACGGCCTGCAGCACCTTCAGGTACCTCTCAGCCACCACCGGGATGGCCAGATCAGTCTCGAATCTGCGCCGCACCCGCGCCCGGTACTCTGCCGAATTCCCGGCGATGGTCTGTATGGCCTGCAAGACCGCTTCGAAATCGATCGGGGGAAAATCGCCATCGTAACGCGACGAGCAGAAATACGCGCCGTCGTCATTTCCGGGGAGCAGGATCCCCGCATCTCCCACGATATCGGCCATACCACCGCTGTCGATCGCGACGACCGGCAGGCCATGCGCCATCGATTCCACCACAACGTTGGGACAGGGATCGCGAAACGAGAAGGTCAAATACAGATCGGCGCGGGCTAGTTCTTCCGCAATCGCCCCTTCGAAGGCGGCAAAGCGCGGATGGGTTTCGATATAGGGCCGATGCTCGACCAGCCCCTTTACCTCCGGCGGGGTGTCGGCAGAAAAACTGCCGGTATAGCCAAGCAGGGTAAAGAGGATCGGGACCCCCTTCTCCTCGCGCGCCCACCGGACGAACTGCGCGGTCTCGCCCATGCGTTTCGCGGGCTTCCAGGAATCGAATACGGTGGCAACGCGGATCGCATCGCCGGCGTGTGGCCCGCTTGCCAGATCGTCGAGATACGCATCGCCGTTGACGACAATCGAGTGGGGCTTTCGGGGAAAGTATCGCGCGTAAACCCGCTGAGAATATGCCGATTGATAAATAATATGATCGGCCAGCAAAATCCGGATAAAGGCAGACCAGTTTCCGTTGATGAAGTTAGCCATATCGGCGGGAAATTGCGATTTGCCGGATACGGCCTGTATCGCGCGCAGCAACATGCGCACCGGCCAGGAGAAAGCACCCAGATGCCTTTCGGTCAGGGCGTCGAAATACAGGCCATCTACGCGCAGAACCACCCGCACCCCGCGCAATTTTTCCAGTATCAGCCGGCGGATCGGAACCGAGATGTTACAGAGCACGACATCGTACCCGGCCCGTCGGAAATCGGCGTGCTGGGCGAGTTGCTGATACAACCGTCCGAAGAACCTTCGGCCCGATGTGGGGATAGTGTCGTCATGATAGACGCCAAACCGCATGATATGCTCAAATCACGCGCAGGGAATTTATCATAGCTTGATACCCTCACGGCTGAACAGTGATGAGGAATCTGCGGAAAACTCGACACGGCGATACCGGTAGAATACCCCGTAACAGAAGCCCAAAATCCCGAAATAATAGCGGGTTGCGTGCAATTGGTTGGTCACACCATACATCAGCGACACCAACACCCAGGACAGCATCAATATCGCGACCGTCCGGGTTTCAATGTTTCGATATAGCCTGATTCCGTAAATGATGGCCGTTGCGTACAGAATAGCGAAGCAGGCGGTGACGACCACGCCGCCCTCAAGAAGAACGTGCATGAAGGTATTGTGCAGTGACATGCCCAGCATCTCGCGTCCATCTGCGGTCACGGTCATGTAATCTAGCGTGTACTGTGTCATGAAACCAAAAGTGTAATACCCGCTGCCCCATGGAAAATACATCGGCAGCAAATACGAAAATTCGTCGAACATAGCATCGCGCAATACGTCCTCGCGCTCTACGAACAAACGCAAGATGGTCTGATCGATATAGGGCATAGCCACGAACAAGAAGGGCACGACGCACCCGGCAAATGCAGCGAACTGCAAAAATGCCGAATATTTGAACTGGTTGTTCACGCCGCCTTTCGAAACGCCCCCCAGACGCATCAGGAACAAAGCGATAAAACCGCCTCCGATCGAACAAAGGACGACGGTCTTTTTGAGCGATCCAATGGCCACGATCGTCAGAAACAGCGAATAAAGCCCCTGATAGGAGACGATCGAAGCAACCAGAGCGATCGGAATATCAGGCCCAGCGATCACTCGAGTCATGTCTACATCGATCAATTCGAACAAGCTGAAGATGATGGACAACAAGCCATATATCGCCGCGTAGAAGTAGATTTTCTTTTGGAAGGATTTTTCGTTGAAGAGCAATCCCGCTAGAAACCATTGAAAGAAATCTACCACGACGAATGGCAAGAGCATCAACCGATACTCCATCGAGTATTCCGGATTCACGCCGTATATTGAGGAGATGAAAAATCCGATGACGTAGATGGTCGGAACCAGCAGCGCCCGTGAGGAGAGTGCGATAATTCTCGGAAAACCGACGCAGACGACCAGCGATGTGACAAGCGACAGTACGCGATAGATTACGCCGATATACGTCACATATTCAGTCAGGCCAGCAAGACGATCGACCACCGGCGCCGCGCACAACACGGTCAGAAAAATCGTAAACCGTGCGGGATACATGACCGGGCGATCAGTCATTGGCTTCACTCCACGCCTGATACATCAGAATCGCCCATAATCCGTAATGGCGGTCTCTTCCGCTTAGGTGAGTTTCCCATTCGGCGCGCACTGCCTTTGCATTAAAATACCCATCGTGCGCGAGTCTTCGTTCGTCAAGCAGCGCCTCGGCCCAGTCGCGTAGCGAAGTACGCAACCAATCCGCGATGGGTACGCCGAAGCCCATTTTTGGACGATTGACTAACGCTTCCGGTACATGTCGATACAGCAATTGCTTGAGCGGCCATTTGCCGACCGAGTTCCGCATCGTAACGTTTCCGCCCAGCCGCCAAGAGAATTCGACAAGCCGGTGGTCCAGCAGGGGCGCACGCGTCTCGAGGCTGCAAGCCATCGCCGCGCGATCCACTTTAGCCATGATGTCATCCGGCAGGTAGCCAGCCATATCGGAAAGCACCATGCCACCGATTGGCCCTAGTTCGGCTGGCACAGCATCGCCCGCAACCGCCGACGCTCCGATCACGATATCCGAATAGCCTTTCCACTGGGTGTTCAGATACCGGTAGAACGCCTGCACATCGGGCATATCGAAACCGTGCCGGATGGGGCCGTCGGGAACCATCGGCTTGATGGCCTTGCGCATCCAAAGCGGCATTCTGGCCAGCTTGCCCCACGTGTCGAGTGCCTGCGGATAGCGGCCATAGCCCCAGAACAGTTCGTCGCCGCCGTCGCCCGAAAGCGCAACGGTTACCTCGGCTCTGGCAAGCCTGCTGACCATCATCGTTGGGATCTGCGACATATCCGCGAACGGTTCGTCATAGACTTTGGGCAATTGCGGAACGAGCGCCAGCGCATCGTCGGGTGTGACGCAGAAATCGGTGTGCTCGGTCTTGAGATAATCCGCGACGGCACGCGCGTGATCGGCTTCGTTATATTGTTTTTCCGCAAACCCGATTGTGAAGGTCTTGATCGGCTTGGCGCTGGCGCGCTGCATCAAAGCGACGACGACGCTGGAATCGATGCCGCCCGAGAGGAATGCCCCCAATCGAACGTCTGCCAGCATCTGCCCGGCGAGAGATTGGTCCAGCAATCGCTCGAGTTCGGTGACCGCTTCTTCCGGTGACCCTTGAAACGGGTCTCGCGCT
>JAZKJE010000017.1:0-74373 GCA_040384525.1 Pseudomonadota bacterium | reverse complement strand
GGGCAAGTGCGCGGGCACCTGCGACGGCAAGTGCAAGGGCAAGGCCGACGCGCAATGCAGCGGCACCTGCAAGGGCTCCTGCTCGGCCAGCTGCGAGATGACCGCCAAGGGCGAGTGCAAGGGCAGCTGCTCCGGCAAGTGCAGCGTCGCGCAGGTTCCAATATTCAACGGTTGCCGACGCGGTATCGCCCTTGTTCAGGCGCAGTTCGACGATCGCGCCGGGTGGTACGCGGCTGATGCCTTGGAAGATTGTTTGCGCCCCAGAAATATATCCCTGCCTGGCCAGCAGTTCCAGCGCCTGGCGATCAATGGCAGCGCCAAAGCCGGTATATGCCCGCAACGCCTTCAACTCGGAGCCGAAGAGGAACACGCCCTTGTTCCAACCGTAATAAAGCGGCTTCTCGCCAATCCGATCCCGCGCAAGGCTTAGACGGCGCTCCTGGATATCCCAAAGCGCCAGCGCGAACATGCCGACACATTTCCGCAGCGCCTTTTCCAGGCCCCATGCGGAGATTCCGGCGAGCAAAGTCTCCGTATCCGAATGCCCGCGCCACGCCTGGGCGCCAATCTCAGCCCGCATCTCCTGGTGATTATATATCTCACCATTGAAAATAAGAACGTATCTGCCGCAGGCAGACCGCATCGGTTGGTGCCCCGCCTTCGACAGGTCGACCACCGCCAAACGGCGATGGCCGAACGCGACACCTGCGTCAGGCGAGAGCCACTCCCCGGAATCGTCCGGCCCCCGGTGCGCGATCGCGTCCGTCATTGCGCGAAGGATCTGTGAAGCCTGTTCTGCCTCAAACCCCGAGAGGCGTACGAAACCCGCTATGCCACACATATCGGTCTCGGCGCTGCCGTGTCGATCATTCCTAGGATGGTTGTAGCCACGCGCGACGGCATCAGGTCGCTCGGTAACGGCCCGGTGTTTGCGGTCAGCCACAACTGTACTGCCTGAACGTCGAGGCTGCCCGCTTCATCCGCCAGCAGGAAATCAATCGTAGCAGGGTCGTCTAGGTACCGCGCGCGCGGATATTCGGTGAGAACCTGCCCATACGCCTGACCGGCCAGCTTGCCGTATCGGGCCAGGAGCAGCGGAACACCCACCAGCCCCGGAATGAGCGCGGCCGTGGAAGGCTCGACGATCGCGGCGGCGCAGCCCTTCAGCCGCGAAACGAAATTGGCGCTGGTCAGTACTTCTATCCCAAGCGCAGCGATGCGATCCGGCATATCGGTGCGGAAATGATCCGGGTGCAACTTGACTGACAGCGTCTTGGCAGCCCCCCGGAGCGCATCGCGCGTCCGCGTAAGATGAGCGAGGAAGTCCGCCGCGCCATCAAACACCATACCTGCATAAATCAGGCCTGTATCCACATAGACCACCTCGGACCGGCTGCCCGTATCCGCAGTCGCCGCAATACCGATGTCTTCGGCAAAAAGCCCAAAGGCGTGCAGATCGGGATTGCCCACTACTCGCACATCTTCGGGCCGCTGGCCGTATTTCTCCACCGCATGCGATTTGTCGGCTCCAGTATAAACGGCGGTCAGCGTGGTGCGCGAGTCGTCGGCCGCACGCGCGCTATAGCGCCCCAGCCCCATGTTGAAGATATCCTTCCCGAACCGCGCCCACTCTTTCCGGCTGGCAGCGGTTTGCCAAAGCGCACGGGCGTATAGCGGCCAGATCTTCAGCAGCGCCTTCGGCAGGCGTTCGAGAACGAAGCGGGCCTGGCTGAACGGGTTGACCTTATAGGGCTTCTCGCTCGCGACGCCCTGCACGCTGACCAGACCGTGATATAGCAATATCGTCGGAATTCCCGCTGCCAGACTGTAGCGGTTGAACGCCCGGTGCGCGAAGACCTCGTTTGACAGGAAAAGGACGGCTGCCGGCCGCTCGTGCTCCAGCACCTCCTGGATCGACTTGCCGGGATAATAGCTGATGTCGCGCATCTCAACATCGCTCTTGATCTCACGTGGGGGCCGCCCCGGATCGCCACCCCATGATCCAATATGAAGCACAACGAGATTCAGGCCATGCTCGCGAAACGGCTTCACAAGACGCGTGAAATTCACCGCTCCCCCTGTCCAGCTATCGAAACCCAGAACGGTCTTCATCGCAGAATGCGAAGGTTGGTTCATGAGAGAATATCCGGCGTCACCGGCGTCCCATAACCGACATCCTGCAAAACTTGCCGTCCGATTATCTGGTCGAGATGCTTGGGTGCCATGCCGTGGCCTGGGCGCACGCTGCGCACCGAATCCGCAGTAATCTGATCGCCACTTTTCAGCGCTTTGACGAAGTACAGGGAACGGCGGAGCTGGATATTGCCCTGCTCGCTGGATTTACAGCCATAATCGACCTGACCCAAGGCTTCCCAGGCGATCCGCGACGATCGGCAAAGGTCCGCAAGATCGGCAGGCTCAAGCGAGAAACTGTCGTCAGGTCCGCCAGCGCCCCGGTCGAGCGTGAAATGCTTTTCAATCACCGACACGCCGAGGGCGACACTCGCCACCGCGGTCGTATTGTCCAGCGTATGATCCGAAAGCCCGGTGACCAGGCCGAAGCGAGCCAGCATGTCGGGTATCGTGCGCAAATTATAATCGGCCGACGGTGCCGGATACCCGCTCACGCAATGCAGGATAGCAAGCTGTTTGCACCCGCCAGAGCGCGCAGCCTCGATCGCTTCGCCAATCTCTTCGGCATCCGCCATGCCCGTCGATATGATCAGCGGCTTGCCGGTACTCGCCGCATAGCGGATCAAGGGAAGATCGACCGCCTCGAACGACGCAATCTTGAATGCCGGCGCGCCAAGGCTCTCCAGAAGGTCGACGGCAGTGGTATCGAAGGGCGAACTGAACAGAGTGATGCCCAACTTGCGCGCGTGCTCAAACAGCGGTGCATGCCACTCCCATGGCATATGCGCTTCCTGATACAGGTCGTACAGCGTACGCCCATCCCACAACCCGCCCTTGATCCGGAAGGCCTCGTCGTCGCTATTTAGGGTGATCGTGTCGGCGGTGTAGGTCTGCACTTTCACCGCATCCGCGCCGGCCCGCTTCGCCGCCTCCATGATCTGTACCGCAGTCTCAAAACTACCATTATGGTTAGCCGATATTTCCGCGATCACATAGGGCGGATGAGCCGGACCAATCATGCGGCCGGCGATATTGATCGAAAGGTCAGTCATGGGATAAGCGCTGCCCCAGAATTGCAGGTCATACTAGGGAAAAAGGTCCGCTGGGTTAGTGCCGAGTCATTTCCATAAAGATGCGTCGCCCCTCAAGTGCGGTGCAGCATCTTGGCATCGACGGTCAACTCCGCCTAAACATTCTTCAGGCATGTTTCAATTCCGCGTGCGCTCTGAAAAGGTGTAAGGCCTTTGCCAAGTCGGAACAAAATTACCTTATCGGCAAAAAGCCGGCCCTGCTCCGCTTCAGGGTTTGGTTCCTCTGGCGACCAGATGCCCCACATGCTCTAGCTCGACGCCTTGGAAACCGGCCTCCTCGAACCACTTCCGCGCGGTGCGGCTGGTTTGCGGGCTATCATAGCGCGGCGCCAAATTGTCGAAGGTGTCCAGCAGGGCCCATTCCTCAAGTTGCTTGTCGCTCAGAGGATAGATGCCGGTATAGTCAGCCACCGGCACCATCCTGCGCAGCACGCCGCCGATCGCGGGCACCCGGCCCAAGAACTGGCTGGTCCGCAAAAGCGTTTTGATATGCCGCTGCAGAAACGCAAAAAGACGATCCTGCGGGATCCGCTTGGTTAGGGGCCGCAGCGCATATTTCGGTCGCAGCACGGTCTGCAGCCGCTTCCAGTAATAATCCACGCACAGCTTGCCACCCGGCGTCACCAAGGGAGGTAGAGCGGCAAACGCCCCGTGAACGTCGGGCGTATGCTGCAGGACGCCAAGGGAATAGACGAACGGAAACGCGTTCTCGGCGAAGGGCAACGCATAGATATCCGCCTGGACGACATCGAGATTGGGGGATTGGCCCAGGTTTTGATAGCAGGCATCGACCGCGCTGGAATAATCGATGGCCACGACATGCGCGCCCGATGTCAGCGCAATTTCGGCGAACCGCCCCGAACCGCACCCCGCATCGAGAACCAGCTTTCCTTTCATGTCTTCCGGCGCCCACTGCGTTGCGTGCCAGAAGCGCTCGGCCGACACGGGAATGCCCGAATGGCTGTCCAACTGCGTGTTACGGAACATATTCCACTGCATGCCGAAATTGTCGGCATAGTTTGAGCTGGGAACGAAGCGGGGGATGAAGTCCCGAATGGGATAGCGGTTTTCTCCAGCCACGAGCTCTCCGGACCGAATACGCCCCTCTTCGTAAATGGCCTCTTCCAGTTGCAGCGGCTCGCCGCTTTTCGGGCACCTCAAAATATCTAGTAGCTCCGCTCTCACGTTGGTTCCTTTGGGATTGCCGCGTCGTCGCCAGGCAGTATTCCACTGGCGCCTATCGAAAACTCTGTCATCACACAAACTGGGGCGATCGCCTCACCGAGCTCAAGACTGGCCCGAGCGTACCATCTCCGTCAACCGGCCTTGTGGCCTCGCGTCGTGATGATAACTACGCCGATCCTTGAGCCGGCATCGGCGCGCAAGTGAGTAATCGGAATGTCGGACGATTTAACGGCTAAACGTGCAATTGTTTTGACTGGAACATCTTCCGGACTCGGCAAGGCCCTGCACGATACGCTGCTTACGGACGCTTTTGCAGACGATCGGAAGATATACGTATCGCGGCGGCAATGCCCCGCCAACCCGCCGCATTCGGTCGATTATGTACAGACGGATTTGCAGTCCGATGCCATAGACGCGGCCCGCATAAACGTGCCTGCCGATACGGCGCAGATTGTTTTCATCAGCAATGCCGGGGTGATTGACCCCATCGCGCACGCAGACGAAATCGAAAGCACAGATTTCCGCCGGTCGCTCAACGTCAATCTCCATTCGCCCTTGGCAATCGCGCAGCACCTGAGTCGGGAGGCCAGAAAACACGGCGTTTCGCTTCGCATCGTCAACATCAGCTCTGGGGCCGCCATGCGCCCCATCGCTGGCTGGGCAGCCTATTGCACCGGCAAGGCAGCAATCCGAATGGCGTTCGATGCGCTGGCGCTGGAGAATGACCATGTCGAGGTGCGGCATTTCGATCCGGGCGTTATGGATACATCGATGCAAGCGACGATCCGCGCCAGTTCCCTGCGGGCGATGTCTGCAGCAGGAGATTTCCAGAGGATGTTCGAAGACGGATTGCTGAAAAGTCCGGCGGATGTCGCAGGCGAGATCGTTTCCGTGCTCCAGGAATCGTGGAGATGAAGATCGCCGTCATCGCCGACATCCATGCTAACATCTATGCATTCGACGCAGTGATCGCTGACATCGACAACCAGAACGTCGAGCAAATCCTGATGCTGGGCGACATCATCGGCTATTATTATTGGCCGGCACAGACGATACGCGCGATACGCGCGGATCCTCGTTTCATATGCATCCGGGGCAATCACGAAGACATTCTGTCGATCTTTGCAAAAGATGAGGCTTCGCGCGCCGCATACCGTGAGAAGTATGGATCCGGTTATGATGTCTGCTTGGCCGAACTGACGACCGACGAGTTGCAATGGCTCGCCGATCTCCCGGCTCAGCAATTGCTTGAAATCGGCGAATCGAGTTTTTTCATGCGCCACGGCAATCTCGTTTCAAGCGATGAGTATCTCTATCCGGATGCACCGGCAGAGATACTCGAAAGTAGTCACTCCGATTGCGATTTTACGTTGTTCGGGCACACACACTACCCCTTTTTGCATGCGCACAAGGGCAGCATCTTGATCAATCCCGGCTCGGTCGGACAACCGAGGGATGCCGGAGGGATCGCCAGCTATGCGATCATCAATCTGGATAATCGCGCGGTCCAGTTCCGGCGCTGCCGCTTCGAAACCAGCGAGGTGATAACGAAGGCTAAGTCCGTCGATCCGGACAGAAAATACCTTTGGAGGATCATGGAAAGATGAGCGGCGCGAACATTCTTGTTAGCGGAATCGGCGGAGACATCGGTTTCGGGATTGGCCGTATCTTGCGCGACTTCGATGGGCTTGGCGCGATATCGGGCATCGACATCCATGCCGATCACGCCGGTCCGGCTATTTTCGATCATTGCGCTGTCGCACCTCGCGCTACGGACCCGGACTATCTCAAGTGGATTTCGCGGTTTATCGGAGCCTCGGCGATCGACCTCTTCATTCCTACAAGCGAGGCAGAGCTCACGGCGCTTTTTGGCCTGCCCTCAATCGGCCGGGCCCGCATTTTGCAGGTCAATCGCTCGGTGGCCGAGACATGCCTCGACAAGCATGAATGCCTGACCTTCCTGGCCGCACAGGGCGTTGCGGTCCCATCGCACGGCATCGTCGGACAGAGCTATCCGGATACCTATCCCATCATCGTGAAGCCGCGGTCCGGTCAGGGCAGCAAGGGCCTGATGCGTATCGACAATCGCAAAGGGCTCGATGCGGCGCAGCAACCCGGTCAGGTGTGGCAAAGCTATTTGTTGCCCGACGATGAGGAATATACCTGCGCCGTATTCCGCACGCCCAGCGTGCAAACGCGGATTCTTGTTTTGCGCCGTACGCTCCAAGGGGGCTTCACCGGCAAAGGAGAGGTCGTGGAGAATGCAACGATTTACGCATATGTAGAACAAATCGCGCGTGTTCTCGATCTCGACGGCGCCATGAACGTCCAACTGCGACTTACTGCGGATGGGCCATTACTGTTCGAAATCAATCCGCGCCTATCGAGCACGCTCGTTTTTCGCGACAAGCTCGGATTTCAGGATTTGCGGTGGTGGCTATGCGAAGCATTCGGCCTCGACACACCCGTCTATCGTGCGCCGCGCGCCGGGGTCCGCTTCTTCCGTGGTGTACAGGAATATATCCTTTCGCCGGGTCGCCCAGACTAGCATGGCTATTGCGGCAATTGCCCGAGCATGTACGCGGCGACCCGTGACGTGCCCTTGCCATCGGTGATAGCTGCACAGCTATACTGCATCGACCGGTAAATCGCGGGATTCATCAGCGTAGCGAGCATGCCCGGCAACTTGATGTCCAGACTATCGCCTTCCAGCATAAGCAGCACCGCGTTTGCGGAAGCCATTGCCTTCGCTCCATCCCGCTGATTGTCCGCCAATACCAGCGTGATCGCAGGCAGACCCAGACAGCATCGCTCCCAACTTGTCGCGCCTGCTGCCCCGACAGCAATATCGCTCTCGGCCATTAGCTCGGCCATATTGCTCACATTTACGAGGACCCGGGTCTGCCAAGGCATGGATGCGGCTTGTTCGCGCACCTGATCGAGCCAAGGCGCATATGGTCCCATGACGACGTTGATCGCCATAGCCCCTGGCAATACCGCCCCGCGTAACGCGTGCAGAACAGCACCCGTGGCATTGTCCTTGTCCACGCCGCCTAGGCTGATTAGCAGCTGTCGTATGTCGGGTGCTTCACGGCGAGTCAGGCTAGCCTCTCTCCACATAGAGAAATCTTCACGCAGCAGCGCAAAGCGTGGCCCAATCATTCGCTCGCACGATTGCGGTACAAGCCCATCATATTGTTCGGAAAGCCGCACGAGGTTCTGATCGAGAAGCAAATCGCAATCGTGGATCCGATCCGCCAAATCGTCGATCGCCATCAGGCGATGACAATACGGCCGCAATGCCGTTTCCCACTCAATGCCCAAGGCATAATGATCCACGACCAGCCAATCGGGCCGGGCGACCCCGATCATCTCGCGGGTCTCGTCTGCATCGTCCTCCCACGAAGCGCCCAACCACATTGCATGGCCAGTTACTCCGAGCCTGGAGAAGCGCTCCGAACACGGCAGCACCGATACCAGATGGCCGTGATCCCGCACCAATCCCGCCAGGTTGCCCGGATGGTTCCGGCAAATAAAATGCGACCGTACCCCTTCCTTGGCCAAAGCATCAGCGAGCGTAAGGCACCGCATTACATGCCCGATGCCGATCTCCAGTGACGCGTCGGCGCGGAAGACGATGTGCCGCGGACGCAATCAGTTCAGCCGTTTGAATCCGTCGTGGCAGACGGGTCCCTTCAACAGGCTCATAACGTCGCGACCATCTTCACACTCACGGATCAAACCGAACACGGGATCGAGTTGATCGAAAAAGCGATCGACGATTTCGGGCGTATGTTCAGTCGACACGTACACACTATTACCTGCCAGATAACCGCGCTCGAGCATCTCCTGAGTCACCAATGTCTTGTAAGCGAGCGCATTGTCGCTGCGGAATGTATATCCCGTCAGCGCCGGCAATCCCCAATGGTCGATCGCCAGACCGTGGCTGTCCGCCAGTTCCTGCCATTTGCGCCGAATTTCCAAACCCGTCGCGGTGATAGTTTCCCAGGAACTGGTTTTCTCCATCACCTCAAGCGTCTTCAGCGCCGCGCTCGGCCCAATCCGCTCCGTCCAGAACGTGCTGCTGATAAAGGTCGATTGGGCCGCCTCCATGATCTCCCGGCGGCCAATCGTGCCTGTGATCGCGTAGCCGTTGCCAAGCGCCTTGCCGAACATCGCCATGTCGGGTTCGACCCCGTAGAGCTTGTGCAATCCGCCAAATGTCTGGCGAAATCCCGACGTACATTCATCGAAAATGAGCACGATCCCCTTCGCCGTAGCGAGGTCGCGCACCTTCTGCAGGAAATTATCCTCAGGCCCCGTGTTGCGCGAGACTTCCATCTTGATCACGCCGATCTCGTGCACGTCGACGAGCGCCTGCAACGAAGCAAAATCGTTGTAATTAAAAGGGAATACCGTATCGCGCAGGTTTCCGGGGACGCCCGCCGGGCTCAACCCGGGCAACAAGTGACCCGCCAAACTTTCATCGGCACCGAGATTTGCCGACAGATACCAGTCATGCCAACCATGATATCCGCAGATCGCCACCTTGTCGCGACCGGATGCTGCCCGCGCGATACGAATGGCGATTGCGTTCGCCTCACCGCCTGATCGTGCAAAGCGGACCATATCCGCCCACGGATGGAGTTCGACCAGCCGTTCTGCGAGGTAAACCTCTTCAGGGCAGTTGAAGGTCGACATATTGCTCGCATCGACAACCGCATGGACCGCCGCATCCACTTCAGGATTCGCGTAGCCAAGGATGTTCGTACCGATACCCATGATCGTCATGTCGGTGAAGACATTGCCGTCCAGGTCCCAGACTTGGCAGCCTTTGGCCTTGCTATAATAAGCAGGCCACTGCTCGGGCAGGAACATCTCCGCGCGTTTGGACAACAGCATGTTGCCGCCAGGAATTACGCCCCTAGCGCGCTTCCACAATTTTTGGCCGGTGCCCATGGCTGCCCCTTCATTACGCAAAATATGCTGGTTGGAGTCGAATATTTGGGGCTTGGAGCGCTGAAGTGCCAGCACTTCTCGCCACGAAAAGTCTATCGAAGGTGAAAAATGCGCAAATACTGCAGCGACGACATCGGCATCCCGCGGCTCGTCGACGGTCCAGCGCAACGCCGACAAATCCTCGTCGTTCCGCATCACACCGGTGAGAAACAAACCGTCACGGCGCAGATAGGGCGTCACATGCTCGAGATCGAAAGGTTCGCTCGTCTCCCGCCCTGCCCGCTCAAGCGCAGACGCAAGGAACACCTCGACATCAAGTCCATCTGGAAAGGTCGGCGGCGCACTATTGCTAAGATAATCGACGCCGCTTTCGCGGAACTGGCGAACAGCGCTGTCCACCAATGCCGCATCGATTAGCGGACAATCTCCAGTGATACGTACTACGATATCTGCATCCGTTCCCCGCACGGCCAACAGGTAACGCTCGAGCACATTATCCTCGCTGCCGCGAAAACAACGATAGCCCAGCGCCTCGACATGATCTGCCAGCAGCTGATTGCGCGCATCTTCGGACGTGGCGACAACAATCTCATCGAGTTCGACGGCATCCGACAATCTGCGAACCAACAACTCGATCATCGGGCGTTGCTCGATAATCCGCATCACCTTGTTCGGAAGCCGCGTAGACCCCATTCGTGCCTGGATGATCGCGACGATTTTCATAGCGAAGCCCATGCCGATGGATCGATTAGCGCTGGCGCCACAGGCTCAGGCCACGTCGGCGGATCGGGCATGTCTCCAACCGCGCCGTGCAGAATCTCATCGAGTTGCGCAAGATTATCCAAGCCGACGACTGCGCGATCTACCGCCTTGCATGAGAGTACATATCGCAAGCACGCCTCAAGCGGCGTCAAGGAATTTGCTTCCAGCCACTGGTTCCAATGCGTCCAGATCGAAGTCCAGGGCGCAAACGACGCCGGGCGCGCATCCGGCGCCATCAGCAACAACCCCTGAAGAAAGACGGATCTGGCGTGAAGTTCGACGCCGCTCTCGTCCAAACGAGCCGCCCATCCGCTATCCACCAGACGACGATCAAGAATATTCAGTGGCGCTTGGACGATATCAAAGTCTGCCAGTTCGAAGAGCGGCCCGAGTTCATCCGGGGCATATATCGACACCCCGACTTTAGCGGCGAGGCCCGTGCGCCTGAGGGCGTACAGCGCCTGAAGCAATTCATCTCCGCGAGGGCCGTGCAACTGTGCCGGTCGATGCAACATCACCGCATCGACCGTTTCCACATCTAACCGCGCTCGAGAAGCGCTCATCTGGTCGAAGACCCAGGTCTCCACATTCGCACAGTCTTCGGGAAGCTCGGGAAGCTTGGTCACCAAGCGCCAGCCGGCGACACCGACCTTGCCCAATACAGTTTCGCTTTCCCCATAGGCGACCGCCGTATCGAGCGTATCGACGCCGGCAGCCGCAGCGCGTTCGAGGATGCGGAAGATTTCCTTGGGCGCGACCTTTCCGCCGCGATTGGCGATACCATAGTCGACGCCGAATTGAACGGTGCCCAGCGCCAGTCTCAAGATGTAAGCGCTTCCGATAACGCCGCCACGACACGGTCCTGATCTTCTTCGGTCAGCATCGCATACATCGGCAGGCTGATCGCTTCGGCGTAATAGCGCTCAGCTTCGGGGAAATTCCCCGGCTCGAAGCCCATAGCCCGATAATAAGGTTGCGTATGAACCGGGATATAATGGAGATTGACGCCGATTCCCCGTGCGCGCAGACCGTCATAGACCTGCCTGTGTGTCGCCGCCGGAACTCGGACGACATATAGATGCAGACCCGAATATCCATCGGGATGCTGCCAAGGCGTCACGAGCGGCAGATCCTCGAGCAATACATCGTATCTGCGCGCCAGAGCATGTCTGCGTGCGACATACTCATCCAGACGATCGAGCTGGCTTACGCCAAGTGCTGCCTGCAATTCCGTTAGCCGGTAGTTATAGCCAAGCTCGATCTGCTGATAATACCAGCCGCCATCCGGCTCGTGAGTCATCATATCGGGATCGCGCGTGATCCCGTGACTGCGAAAGAGGTCCAACCGCTTGACGAGATCCGCGTCCTTCGTGACGGCCATCCCGCCCTCAGCGGTGGTTACGATTTTGACCGGATGGAAACTGAAGATTGTAATGTCGCTATAACGGCAATCGCCGATGAACGTGCCGCGATACTTGCCGCCGATCGCATGCGAAGCATCCTCGACGACCTTGAAGCCATATTCCTGCGACAGCGCATGGATGGCCTCCATGTCGCAGGGTTGACCGCAAAGATGAACCGGAACGACCACCTTTGGCAGTCGACCCGCTTTCCGCGCGACTTCAAGCTTTTGGCGAAGGGCGATGGGGCACATATTGTACGTACGTGAATCGATATCGACGAAATCGACCTGCGCGCCGCAGTAGAGCGCACAATTGGACGAGGCGACGAAGGTTATTGGCGTGGTCCATAACCAATCCCCCGGCCCCATTCCCAGAGCGAGGCAAGCGATGTGCAAAGCCGAGGTAGCACTATTGACCGCAACGGCATGCGCTACACCGATATGGTCGGCAACCGCCTTTTCGAAGCGGGGAACCAACGGCCCCTGGGTCAGAAAGTCTGAGCGCAACACCTCAACGACAGCATCGACATCAGCTTGGGTAATATCTTGGCGACCGTAGGGAATCATGGGTTAGATGTCGCCGATCTTGTCGCGGTTGGCATCCATCCACCTCGCCAGATCGGCCTGACCCATCCATTCCTGATTGTTATCGCTCGTGTAGCTAAATCCTTCGACGACCTTGCGACCGTCTTTTATCCTGCTGGGGCTCGTGGCCCAATCGTTGATCGACGGCAGTATCTTGAAATGCTCGGGATATTCATAGGTGTAATATGAATCTTCCTCGCTGATCATCTGCTCGTGAAGCTTTTCGCCAGGCCGTATACCCACATGTTCATGCCGGGCGCCCGGGACAACGACCTCCGCCAAATCGGTCACTTTCATAGACGGGATCTTCTTAACGTAGATCTCGCCGCCCTCCATATCGCTCACGGCGTGCCAAACCAGTTCGACCCCTTGTTCGAGCGAGATCATGAAGCGCGTCATGCGCGCGTCGGTAATCGGCACGACGCCCTTGTCGCGAATGGATAGGAAGAAGGGGATAACGGATCCGCGCGATCCCATCACATTCCCGTACCGGACAACTGCGAAACGCGTCTCGTGCGAACCCGAATAGGAATTGCCCGCGATAAACAGCTTGTCGGAAGCCAGCTTCGTGGCGCCATACAGGTTGGCCGGGCTGCTGGCCTTATCCGTAGAGAGCGCAACGACCCGCTTCACGCCCTTGTCGATCGCGGCATCGATAACGTTCATTGCACCAATGATGTTGGTCTTGACGCATTCGAAGGGATTATATTCTGCTGTGGGCACAATCTTCGTCGCAGCCGCGTGAACGACGAAGTCCACGCCATCCAGCGCACGATAGAGCCGCTCGCGGTCCCGCACATCGCCAATGAAGAAGCGGACGCGCGGGTCATCGCCGAATTTCTTCGCCATTTCCCATTGTTTCATCTCGTCGCGAGAAAATATGACGATCCGGCGAGGATTGTATTTCGCGAGGGTCATGGGAACAAAAGCGTTCCCAAAAGACCCTGTACCGCCAGTCACCAAGATGCTTGCATCTTCAAGCATAACAAATCCTATTGCCCCCGGGGTGGCGAAACCGACCCACTAATACCCTAAACCACCGCGTTACGCCCCCACGGCGGACGACGCCGCTTGACCGAGTGGTGACGACCGGCAGCAGGAGAAACCGCTGCATAGTATTTGCAGGGGCGCAGTCAAGGATCATGACCCGACCGGCCATGGTCTTCTCTGCCCAGTCTTAGCGGCGCGCTCCAACAATTGCATAGTCGTCGATGGCTGTCGCGCCGCATGCGCGCATGCGATAGCGTAGCCCCACATATTTTTTGGCGAAGGGCTTAAGGAAATGAAGGCATCTCGCCGGGCAATGCTTGGGGCTATCGCTTTGCCCTCCACCGCTGTGGCGATAGCTGCGCGAGCAGCCGTTGAAAGCGACGCTACGTCGTCGAGCAGCGGTGCCGCGTTGCTATCGGTGAAGGAATTTGGCGCCGTCGGAGATGGCAAAGCGGATGACAGCGCGGCGCTGCAACGCGCCTTCGCCGCCGTCGGTCGCCAGATATTTCTCCCAAAAGGCACCTACAAAGCGAGCAATCTCGGGACGCCACAATGCGCAGCGATCCTTGGCGAGGGAGAGCTTCACAGCATCATCCAGATAATGTCTGGTTCCGGCTTGTCGCTGGGATCTGATTGCAAGGTTCATCGCGACTATCAGATGACGGGCAACGCTGCGCAGGGCGCGATCGGATTGCATTTCGGTGGCGCCGACATCGGAGCCTATTCGGTGGAGAATGTCCGGATCAGAGGCTTTGTCGGTGCCGGTGCAACCGGCATCCGGTATAATAAATGCCTCAAAAGCGTGTTCATCAATGTTACCGCCGAGGACAATCAGGTCAATGAGTTGTGGCACGGGGACGATGCTACCTTTCCCACGACACTGCTGCATCTGGGTGGCGTATCCACCGGTGCTATTGGCGAAGGGTCTATTGTCCGAACCGGTGCGGCCATCACGATCATCGGCCGGGACTTTGAAAGCAGCGGGCGCGAGGGCCTGCTGCTGCAGCCGAGCGGCACAGCACATTTGGAAGGGATAGCGATCGAAGGGTGCTGGTTCGAAGATAATTGGAAAAAAAGCCCGGTCCTGATCGCAGACGGAGGATCGGGCTATGCGAAAAACGACCGGCTGCAGGTTATCGGAGGGACCAGTTCCGCGCCGATGGTTTTGCGTGTCGACGCTGTCGGCTCCAGCGGCGCAATAACAGCAGCCAGCATCGTCAATCCCGGCATGTACACCATCCTTCCATCGATGCCGTTCGCAGTTTCGGGCGGCCGGGGCGACAAAGCCCATCTGGGCTTGGGAACGCATATCCGGCTCGATGATAGTGGGGACAATACCAGGAAGGTCTGGCCATCCATCCACGAGTGCCGCTTTTCGATGGATGTGAACACGGCACGCGCAATCCTGCTCGAAGGGGCTGGCTGCAATCCGACAATTACCAACGAGTGGCTGGCAGCCATCATGTGCCCCTCAATCATCATGCAACGCGGTGCGGCGGCGACCTTCCCCTTCGCCAGCAATCGCTATGATTATTCGATCGTCGTAAGTGACGCAGGCAATCGCGCCAGTTGGGCAATGACCGGCTGGCGCGATTTCACGCCTGTTATCGGTACGCTCGGCAGGGCGACGGAGGGGCCTGCAGAAACCTTTGAAATCAATCATGCCCGTTTCCGCCGGCAAGGGAAAACACTGGACCTATCCGTCAATTTTGCCGGCAGCTTGGCGAGCCCGAAGGCCGCCCGACTGGCGCTCACAATACCCAATGATATTCAGATCGCATTTGACGCCGCATTCTCCGTCCAGCTTGAAATCGCTGGCAGGCGGCAAACCGGAGCGCTAATTGCCGACGCGAAGGCGAACCGCCTGTTCATCGAAACGGAGAACAGGGCTTGGGACGCCGGACGCTTCGTTTTAAGCTTTAACGTTCAATTCGAGATACGATGACTCTCCCCGCCATCGTCAGGGATGCCCATGTTTGAGGAACGAAAGAATCCGCTCGGCTTCGTGGAGGCGCATCCCAAGCCAAGTTCCGAAGATCTGAACGATTTTTACGAAAACCAATATTATCAGGATGAGCATAGCCAATATACTCATCAATACAGTGCATCCGAAATACAGTTCTTCGAGTCCGACGGCATAGTGACCGAAGCGACTATCAAGCTATTGGGAAAGAGTCCGCGGTCGCTGTTGGACGCGGGCTGCGGAGAGGGATTCTTCTCCAAATATTTCCTCGATCGGCACTGGGGCGTCACCTGCTGCGATTTCTCCGATGACGGCTTACGGCGTTTCCATCCGCAATTACTGAGCAATTTCATCAAGGGGGACGCCTATGACGTCCTCGAATCTCTCGGCAAAACCGCCAATTTCGACCTGATCAATTTTTCGAACGTACTTGAACACGTTCTCGATCCTGGTCAGGCGCTTCGTATGCTGCGCGACTGCGCAAACGAAGAAACCCTGATCCGCTGTGTGGTGCCCAACGATTACTCCAGCTTCCAGGACGCGCTCCTTGATGCGGAGATGACCAGAAATACCTGGTTCGCGCCACCCCAGCATCTTTCCTATTTCAACACCGAAAATATCGACGCGTTGTTTGAGGAATGCGGACTGAAGATCGTCTCAAAACAGGTCACATTTCCGATCGAGTTGTTTTTGACGAATCCGCACTCGAACTATGTCGAACACGCGGATCGCGGAAAACAGGCACATCACGCCCGGGTTTTTTGCGTGAATTATCTCAGCCGAAAGAGCGCTGAAGATTATGTGCGTTATTGCGAGGCCGCAGCGGCGCTGAGCTTTGGTCGCGATATCGTGGTCTACGCGGCGAAGGTCTAGCCAGCAGGCCGAGTAAAGCATCGCGTTGCTATATCGCAACTGCCGGCCCCAAATGGATCACTTCGCGCGACACGCCGGGTTGAAGCGTTTTGCCCTATCATCTAGGGACACTGGATCGCGTGTCGGTCGCCACCGTTAGGGCGACTGCAGGAGGGATTGATGAAGGGGTGGGTACACTGGGTTGAGCCCGCGGCAATCCGGTTGATGCAAAAGATGGTCAGCTTGAACCGTCCGACCAAAGTTGGACTGTTGCTCGCGATGGACGGCCTTTTGTGTCTCGCCGCGGTCTGGATCGCATTCTCACTTCGCGAAGGTGAGTGGCGGATATGGAGTCCCGCGCTTGGAAAATTCGCCGGTGTAACGCTCCTGCTGTGGATGCCGATTTTCATTTCACGCGGCATCTATCACTCCATCATCCGCTACATCGGCTCGCGCACGATGATGCGGATAGGGTCATCTTGCGGTTTGATGATCGTAGCACTGGTTACGATCTTTGGACTGACCAGTGTCGAAGGTGTCCCCCGTACCGTTTCGGTGATCCAGCCGCTTGTCTTCGGCGCCCTGCTCGTCGTGAGCCGAGTAACAATCCGCTATATCCTGTTCGATCTCCTGAACCAGCGCCAGCGGGGAATGCCGCAGAACCGCGTCCTTATCTACGGCGCAGGCAATTCCGGGCGGCAACTCGCGGCTTCGCTGCGGCACGAGCCGACTATGGTGCTGATGGGGTATCTCGACGACGATTTGCGCCTTTCCGGGCAGCATTTGGACGGCGTCCGTATTTATGGCAGCGACCGGGTGGACTCGCATCTCGCACGATTTGAGATCGACACGGTGCTGCTGGCCCTGCCGAGCCTGGCCCGAACGCAGCGCGAACGGATTGTACGCTCCCTTGAAGGACACCGGGTCCGCGTCCTGACGTTGCCCAACGTGCAACAGGTCGTTGATGGCAAAATATCGATCAGTGATCTGCGCCAGATCGAGATCGAAGACCTGCTTGGTCGCGATCCAGTGCCGCCCAATCACCTGCTGCTGCACCGTACCGTGCAGAACAAAACTGTGATGATCACCGGCGCCGGCGGCTCGATAGGAAGCGAGCTATGCCGCCAGATCGCTGCACTCAGCCCCGCAGCCATCGTCATGGTCGAGATGACCGAGCACGCGCTGTACATAGTTGAAGCGGAACTGCATCAGGCCCAGGAAAACGGCTCACTTCACAAGAATGTCCGCATCACATCCGAACTCGGCAATGTGGCCGATCCAGACACGGCGGAGCGTTTGTTCGCCCGCTGGAAGCCGGATACAATCTTCCATGCCGCGGCCTATAAGCACGTACCGCTTGTCGAAGAAAATGCGATCGCTGGCATATCGAACAATGTGTTCAGCGCCCTCCACTGCGCAAGAGCCGCCGAGAAATGCGGCGTTCGAAATTTCATCCTGATCAGCACTGACAAGGCGGTACGGCCGACCAACATCATGGGTGCGACAAAACGGATTTGCGAGCTTGTGCTCCAGGCAATGTCAGCGCGATCGCGTACGACCCGCTTCGCGATGGTTCGCTTCGGAAATGTGCTGGGTTCGAGTGGCTCGGTCGTCCCCCGGTTCCAGCAGCAGATCCGTCGCGGCGGTCCGGTCACGCTCACCCATCGCAACGTGACGCGCTATTTCATGACTATCCCGGAAGCCGCGCAATTGGTCATCCAGGCCGGCGCCATGTCGGAGGGTGGCGAAGTCTTCGTGCTGAACATGGGCGAGCCGGTGCGAATTTATGATCTTGCGCGGACGATGATCAGCTTGTCGGGCCTGAGCGTGCGGGACGAGGCGTATCCGGAAGGCGATATTGAGATACGGGAAGTTGGCCTGCGTGCCGGCGAAAAGCTGTATGAAGAGTTGCTGATTGGCGACGATCCCCGCCCGACTCATCACCCGCGCATCATGCAGGCGCGCGAAGCCTATCTGGAGTGGAGTGAGCTTGAGCCACGACTGATCGCGCTGAGCGCATGCGTTCGCGCCGGAGATCGTGCGGCCGCAATGGCGATCGTTCGAGAGTTGGTACCGGAGTATGTTGCGGCTAACGCCGGGGCTGTCGAGGCGTCCGACGCTGAAAACGCAGCCTGATAACGAGATCGGATGCCGGCGCAATGGCCTCGCCCTTCGCCTTGCACGAATGGAAAGTCATCAATGAAAATCGCCATCACGGGCGCGTCGGGTTTCGTGGGCAGGCAGCTCGTTCCTCTACTTGAGCAGGCTGGCGCAGAGGTGTTGCTGGTGGGCCGGAACCCGGCGGAACTCTCCCGCTTATTTCCTAGCGCACGCACTTGTGGCTATCCGCAGCTGGCCGAAAACGCATCGGGATATGACGCACTCCTCCACCTGGCGGCGCGCAACAATGACGATTCGGCCAGCATCGAGGAATTTCGAGCAGTCAATGTCGCCTTGCTTCTCCAGGTATTCGAAAGCGCGCGGCGCGCTGGCATCAGAACGTTCTACAACGCCTCCTCTACACATGCCCTCGATGCAAAGAATCTGAGTTCTTATGCGCAATCCAAGCGAGAAGGCACC
This sequence comes from Pseudomonadota bacterium, assembly GCA_040384525.1. GTDB lineage: Bacteria > Pseudomonadota > Alphaproteobacteria > Sphingomonadales > Sphingomonadaceae > Sphingomonas. Next base: position 55,871 of record JAZKJE010000017.1, on the reverse strand, counting down.
GCTACCCTCGAAGGCCGCGACGGGCCGCTGATTGTGACGCTTTATCTACCGCTGGTCTATGCGACGTGCTGGTCGGGCAAGCTCGCTCCCCTCAATCGGCTGCCGGCGTGGCTTGCACGCCCCATTTTTTTGGTATTCGCGGCGCTCAAGCCTACCGTTCATGTTTCACGCCTGGCAGAGGGCATTCTAGCCGGGCGCACGACCCCCATTTCACAAATTTTGTACGAAAATCAGCAGCGTAACTGGTTCTTTCTCGCGGCCAAGCGCTCCATAGACTTGGCTGCCACACTTGGAATTGTGATGCTGTTTTGGTGGCTACTCGTGATCGTATGGGTCGCCGTTCGAGCCACTTCCTCGGGCCCTGGCCTTTTTGCCCAGAAGCGTGTCGGTCGCGATGGTCGCATCTTTACGTGCTACAAGTTCAGAACGATGCAAATTGGCACTGCCCAACTCGGCACGCATGAAGTTTCGCAAGCTGTCGTCACCAGGATTGGCGGATTTCTACGCCGCACCAAGCTCGATGAGCTGCCGCAGGTTTGGAATATATTGAAAAACGAAATGAGCGTTGTGGGTCCGCGACCCTGCCTGCCGGTGCAAACTCAGCTTGTAACGGCCCGAAAGCGGTGTGGCGTTCTCTCGATCAAGCCCGGTATCACAGGACTGGCGCAGATCAACGGCATCGATATGAGCGATCCAGAATTACTTGCGGAATGGGACAGCCGATATCTTGCGATGCAATCGCTACTGCTCGACCTGCATATCATTCTAGCTACAGGGCTGGGCGGCGGTCGTGGCGATTTCGTGCAAACCCCCACCAGCCCTGCCTGAAGGCTATCGATGCGAATCCTGATACTTAGCTTCTATTTTCCGCCTGACCTGAGCGCCGGATCGTTTCGGACCAAGGCTCTCGTCGATGCCTTGATGGAACGCGGGGGTGCCGATCTGCATATCGATGTCATCACCACGATGCCCAACCGGTATCAGAGCCTCTCCAATGCGGCATCGGAAGAAGAGACCAATTGTAATCTGACAATTCGCAGGATCAGCTTGCCCAGCCATCAAAGCGGAATGGCCGACCAGGCTCGCGCGTTTCTCCACTTTGCACGCCAAGCCCGCAGTCTGGTCAGGGGTGAAAACTGGGATCTGGTTTATGGGACTTCTTCTCGGTTGATGACTGCGGTCTTGAGTGCGGGCCTGGCGAAGCGCGTGAAAGCGCCACTATATCTCGACATTCGCGACCTGTTTACCGACACAATGGCCAACATTCTCGCCGGTCAGATGTCCAGGCTTCTCCTGCCATTTTTCAGAGGTCTAGAGCGCAGAACCTTTCGCAGCGCGACGCGCATCAATCTGGTCTCCCCAGGTTTTGTGGATCATGTCCGCAGAGTGTCCGGCAAGCAGGATCTCAGCCTGTTCACCAATGGGATCGACGATGAATTCCTCAATTTGGGCTGGTCGCCGGCTAGGGCTCCGGCGTCCAGCCCGCTGATACTCTATGCGGGCAATATCGGCGAAGGGCAGGGACTGCACAACATCCTTCCGGATGCGGCCCGCTTGCTGGAAGGGAAAGCACGCCTGCGTATCGTCGGCGATGGTGGACGCCGCAAGCAGCTCGAAGCCGCCTTGTCTGCCGCGACTTCCGATACTGTCGAACTGCTGGATCCAGTACCGAGATTGCAGTTGCTTGGATATTACCAAACGGCCGACATCCTCTTCCTGCATCTTAATGACTATGACGCCTTCCGTAAGGTTCTGCCGTCGAAACTGTTCGAATATGCGGCGACCGGTAAGCCAATATTGGCGGGGGTCGCGGGCTACGCCGCAGACTTCATCCGGAGCGAGATCGAGGGCGCGGAGGTGTTCGAGCCTTGCGATGCCCAAGGCATGCGAGGTGCATTGAAACGGCTGCAGCAACAACCCGCAGCTTTTAGCAGGCAGGCATTTCTCGAACGCTATGCGAGACGCAATATCATGCGCCGGATGGCTGACGAGATACTCGAATTGGCCCGGCGCACGCACTACGCTCAAGAAATAACCAGCGGGGCGTTATCGGCTCAATGATAGCCGGTCGCACCGACTTCGCGCGGAAAAGTAAGTCCAGCCGGTGCACACCAGGATGATCGGATCATCAATGCTGCACCGACAAGCATGGAGCCGTGAGGATCGGCGGGCGAGGGCGTTCCAGATTGCGATGCTGAGGATCGTGACAAGCTGCGGCACTTGTGCGGTCAGCAGAACATTGGGCATCGCCAACCAGCGCGTGACGTATCCTTGTCAAGCGTCAGCGTAATCAGGCTGACCGCGCCATCGCGAGTACAGTGATCACCCCGTAGCGCCGCGCGAAGCGAAAGGCGTGGTCGTGGCGGCCGCCATCGGTTTCCAGAGCACCAGCACGCGCCGAGCAGGCATAGTCCGCGGCGAGGCTGACGCCGTGAGCAGGCGGAACCGGGTCAGTCAGGCCAGCCCGCGGCCGCCATATTGAAGGCCTGTGACCTTCACGCCCTGAAGGATTCCTCCGAGCGCAATCACCTGCGCCAGCGTCGGCTGTTCAGCCACAGCCCCTCCAGCACCATCCGGTAGCTGGCCAGTCCGACCGAGAAGGCGGAAAAGAAAAAGTGAAAGCTAACCGTCTACGCCACTGGATTTCGCGCCAACACCACCGAATCGAAATGTTCGAACACGCCCACCTCCCGGGCGGGTAAGTGTGCCGGGGATCGGTAATTCAAGTGCGGCGATACGACCGGAGCAAACAGCCTTATTGCTGGGGCGCGCCCTGCGCAGGTGCGCCCTGCGGACCACCGGGCGCGCCGCCCTGGGGACCGGGGGCACCACCCTGCGCGCCACCCTGCTGCTGCTGCATCATCTGCTGCATCATCATCTGCTGGACGACGGCTGCGGGGATGATGCGATCGACGGTGACCTTGAAGATCAGCATCGAATTGGGCGGGATACGCTCAGGATCGGGCGACTGTGCGCCGTAAGCGAGATCGGCGGGGATCCAGAAGCGGTAAATGCCGCCGGCCTTGACCATCTTCAGGCCCTCGTAAAAGCCCTTGATCGCGGAGCCTTCCTGCAAGGGGAACGGCGCCGGGCGATCGGACTTGTCGAAGATCTTGCCGTTGCGGAAGCTGCCCTCGTAATTGACGAGAACATAATCGCCTTCGGAGGCGACAGCGCCCTCGCCTTCCTTGAGCACCTGATACTGAAGGCCGGAAGCGGTCGTCTTCACGCCCGGCTGACCCTTGTTCCAGGCAAGGAATTGCACGTCGGTGCCCTTGGCTGCGACCGCGGCGCGGGTGCCGCACCACGCAAGGGCTGCGGCGAGCGCAATGGCAGCGAGTACGCCGAGCCACAGCCACACCTTGTGGCTGCGCTTGACGGGCTGGAGCGGAACGGCGGTCACAGACGACATTGGAGTCACTTCCTCAAACCGGCATTCCGCCGCTTAATTTCACACATTTCACGCAAAGCGGGCAATTTCGTTACCCGATCAAGCAAGAATATTACCGTGCGCTGTCGCGCTCGACGCGCTTGCGCTCAAGCTTGCGGGCGCGGCGGACGGCCGCTGCACGCTCGCGAGCACGCTTCTCGCTGGGCTTTTCGTAGTGACGACGAAGCTTCATCTCGCGATACACGCCCTCGCGCTGCAGCTTCTTCTTAAGCGCGCGGAGCGCCTGATCGACATTGTTGTCACGTACGATGATTTGCATGTTGTAAAAGAGCCTCGCGCTTCAAAGCAATAGAATAGGGACCGCCGGAGCATAGGCTACGGCGCGAATGGCGGGCACCTATCAGGGCAAATCCTAATTTTCAAGGGTGGAGTGGGCCAAGCGACGATGCCCGGCCCTCAGCGGAATATACAATCGGGCATCCTATGCCTGCATTGGCCGGCGGGCGCCCAGTTGGGCATGATCGTCGGAATACCGACACCGCATACGACCCTGCTGGATCAGCGACGCTTTCGCTGGCGCATCAACTCGCGCTCTTTAGCGCGTGGGTCGCCGGACTGTCGAAGCTTTTTCCAGTAGGAGCGATGCAGAAACCACGCGATCGATACCAATCCGATGAGCACGATAATGCCAAGAATGCCGAAGAGCAGCGTGAACCGAACAACAGGATCGTCCATAAGCGTTTCGGAAGGTCCAAATGAAAGCACCGCGATCTAAATCGCTGGAAAGCAAATTCCATAAAGCGCGGAGCGCACGGCTCCACTCGTTTTTTATACTATTATTATATCGATCGCCGCAGTGTGGCCATGAAGCAACAGGCGCCACGCACTGGACCAGATGCGCCGCAACGCGCCCAATGGTTTGCGGCCTTTTTCCGCAGCATAAGCCCGGCAAACGATTTTATCGTTTTCGATGTGAGCCGCTTGGCTAATTCTTCGGCTTGGCGACGCAATTGGCGACACGCTTGCCCTTGGCCTGGAGCGTTAGACCGAGATAATTGGGGCTACCCCTGGTGCCGCTGGTCTGCTGGATCGTCACGTCATAGCCGGTTGTCGACAGCGTGCCCTTGGCGATCAGCACCGTCTTGGATGCGCCTTCGCCGCACTGGATTTCGGCATCGAGCTTACCGCCTACCTGCGTGTAACGCGGGAAGGTGCATGCGCCGGCAACCTGCTCGAGATTATCGATGTCAAAAGGCTTGAGATCGTCGGCGGTACGGCAGCCCTGAGCGGACTTTTCCTGCTCCTTGATCGCCTCCATCTGCCGGTCGCGCTTTGGCCCTTCGGGGAAAGCCGAGAGGTCAGCGGAGACGATATGCAATTCGGTCTTCCATTCGCCAGGCTGCATCAGCGTCTTGGCGCGCGCAGCCTTGCTGAGGCGGGAGACGTCTTGCATCGATGCGTTGGTGAGCTCGAACTCGCCGGTTTCCGCGGCCTTTTTCTCGTCCGCCGACTGGCAACCGGCCAGTGCCAGCATCGCGCCGGCGGCCAGAAAATACGCGCGCATTGGCTTCACCTTCTCAAATCCCCGCGGCACCTCAAGCCGAAAGCCGGGCGCATTGCAACATGGTGCGACAAACGCGCGAGGGATTGAAATCGCGCCATGAGGGCGAGCGGTGAACGCCCCGGGCACAAGCAAACTCCCGGCCTTCACCAGGGAGCCGGGATCGCACTTCCCGTCGCGCAGGGCCGCGTTATAACCGGCGCATGGAGAGCCCGCCCCCGCGCAATCGCGTCCGTTCGATCCTTGGCGGATCGGCGGGCAATCTGGTCGAATGGTATGATTGGTACGCCTATGCGGCGTTTACCGCATATCTGGCGCCGCATTATTTCCCCAAGGCCGACACCGTCGCGCAAAACATGAATGCATGGGCGATCTTTGCCGTGGGCTTCTTCATGCGACCGATCGGCGGGTGGCTGATGGGGGTGTATGGTGACCGCAAGGGGCGCAAGGCCGGGCTGACCCTGTCGGTCACCCTGATGTGCCTCGGCTCGCTGATGATCGCCGTGACACCGGGATATGAGACGATTGGCGCGTGGGCGACACTGTCGCTGCTCGTCGCGCGGCTGATACAGGGGCTTTCGGTTGGCGGCGAATACGGTGCAAGCGCCACCTATTTGTCTGAGATGGCGGGCAAGAAGCACCGCGGTTTCTTCTCGAGCTTTCAATATGTCACGCTGATCTCCGGACAGCTGATTTCACTCAGCGTGCTGATCCTGCTGCAAAATGTGATGGCGAAGGAAACGCTGGCCGATTGGGGCTGGCGAATACCGTTCGCGGTGGGCGCGGTGCTGGCGGTGGGCGTGTTCTGGTTGCGGCGGCATCTGCCCGAGACCGAGAGTTTCGAGAAGAAGACCGAGCACGTATCGAGCTTCGGTGCGCTCTTCACCAAGCATCCGCGCGAGGCTGCGGTGGTAATGCTGCTGACGGCCGGCGGCACACTCGCATTCTATGCCTATTCGATTTACCTGCTCACCTTCCTGAGCGGCACCAGCGGCTTTTCCAAGGAAATCTCGGCACAGATCAATGCGGGCGCATTGTTCGTCTTCATGTGTCTCCAGCCGCTAGCGGGCGCGCTTTCGGACCGGGTTGGGCGCAAGCCGCTGATGGTGGGCTTTGGCATACTCGGTGTTTTGCTGACCTGGCCGATCTTCGTGGCGCTGGAGCAGGTGGAGACGCCGTTTGGGGCGTTCCTGCTGATGACCGGGGCGCTGGTGATCGTGACTGGCTACACGTCGATCAACGCGGTGGTGAAGGCGGAACTGTTCCCGGCCCATATCCGCACGCTGGGCGTGGCGCTTCCCTATGCGCTGGCGAACGCGATCTTCGGTGGCACTGCGCCTTATGTGGCGCAGTGGTTCAAGGAGACGCTGAAGTGGGAGCGCGGCTTTTACTGGTACGTCACTGCGATGATCGCGGTGTCGCTGGTGACCTATCTGCGGATGCGGGACACCGCCAAGCATTCGAAGATATTAGAAGATTGATGCGTCGAACCCTCTACCGATGGGAGGGGGCAAATATCAGAGCATCATCCCGCCGCCGCGGAGCGCCAAAACGCGGCCGATGGAATCGAACAACGCGTCCATCGCCACCGGCTTGAACAGTACATCGTCGGCACCGACTGCGAGGCAGCGATCACGCAGATCGGCGGCGGTTTCTGCGGTGACCACGATGATCGGCAGTTCGCCCTTGGCATCGCCGCGCGCGCGGATCTGGCGGATCGTCTCGAAGCCGTCAGTGCCGGGCATGCGCAGATCGACCAGGACCACGTCGAACGTGTCCTCATCGAGCATGGCCAGGCCCTCTTCGGCCCAGGCAGCTTCGGCCATGGTGGCGCCGGCTACGTCAAGCATGTCCTTGACCACCCGACGGTTCATCGGATCGTCTTCAATAAAGAGGATGTTCACGCGCGTCCGCCGTTGCGGATCTTGTGCGTGGCGGGGGCGACCATTTTTATCATATTAAGTGTGCTATCGCCCTACGCCGCCTCGGTGGCAAGACGGTCCGTATCGGACGAGGCTGAATTTTCTTCCGGCTGCGAAATGACCGCTTCGATCAATGCCGCACCGGCGACCGGCTTTTCGACAATAATATCGACACCTGCGGCCAAAAGCTCAGATTTCACCGCGTCGTCTGGCTTGAGCCAGAGCACGGCGACCGGAGTGCCTGCGGCGGCGGCGCAAATTGTCCGGATAGTGTCCATCGCCTCGCCTTCTCCCGCTTTTGCCGTGCCTTCATCGATGAGCAGATGCGTAACCGGGCTCGCACTGAGCATCGCCAGCGCCTCATCCATATTGGCTGCGAACCGCAGGATAGAGACGCGCGGCGCAAACAAGGTCTTGAGCATCGAGCGCGCAATCGGATTGCGATCCATGATGAGCATCGAGCTGCCGTTGCCGCTGGCCGTGCTTTCGACAATCGCGGGAGCGTCGGCCGGGACGAGCGGCATATCGACGATGAAGCTTGAGCCCTGCCCTTCCTCGCTCTCGACACGGATATCGCCGCCAAGCGCCTGTGCGAGATTGCGGCAGATGGTAAGGCCGAGGCCGGTGCCGCCGAACTTGCGCGTGGTGCTGGTATCGACCTGGCGGAAGCTTTCGAAAATATCGTCGAACTTGTCGGCGGGGATGCCGATGCCGGTGTCTGCAATGACGAGCTTGATGCGGCGGGCGTCGCCCTCGCCGTCCGCGATCGCGCGGACGGTGACGCTGCCCTTTTCGGTGAATTTGATCGCGTTCGACAGCAGGTTGAACACGATCTGACGCAGGCGCCCGGCGTCGCTCATGATCCAGCACGGTGCATCGGCAAGTTCGAGGCGGAAGTTGAGCCCCTTGGCCACCGCCTGCTCCTGCCACATCCGCGTCACATCCCTGAGCACGGCACAAACGTCCATCGGCGCGGCATCGACGGTGAGGTTGCCTGTCTCCATCTTGGCGACGTCGAGAATGTCGTCGACCAATGCGCGCATCGTCATGCCGGCGCTGTGCGCGACGCCGATACGATCGCGAATCTGCGGATCGAGCTTGGGATCGGAGAGCATGACCTGGGTCATGCCGAGGATGCCATTGAGCGGCGTGCGGATCTCGTGGCTGGTGGTCGCGAGGAATTCGGTCTTGGCCTTGAGCGCCTTTTCCAGCGCGACATTGGTTTCGCCGAGCACGATGTTGGCCGCGGCAACCTTGTTGCGGCTGCGCCGGATCGTGATCAAGCCCCAGGCGAGCGCACCGATAACGAGCAGCGTGGCGAGGCCAATGCTGAGGAACAAGGTGCGCTGAAATTGTGCCGAACGCTCGATCGCCTGACGCCGCAGGGTTTCGATGTTCGCTAGTTGCTGCGCGGAATTGAAGCGCGCGGCCATCAGCGCGGCGCCGGTGCTGGTGGCGACCTTTGTCGATTGATCGGTCAGCCGGCGCAGGGATTCCAGATGCACAAGCGCGAGCCGGGTGTCGCCGGTTTTGTTGTATATCTGATAGGCGTAGAGATGCGCATAACGGAAATCGCCAGTGGTATCCTTGAGATCGACGCCGGTGAACGCTTCGCGGATCAATTGCACGGCGCGCGATTGATTGCCCTGATCCGACGCGAGCCGGGCGGCAGTCGCCAGCAGCGTGCGGCGGAGCATCTCTGCATCGGCGCCACGAATAAGCTCGAAAGCGCGCGCGACCGAAGCGCTCGCAGCATCATAACGCTCAAGATCGATCTGGTTGCGCGCCAGATTGACGAGGATGCGCGCCTCAAGCAGCGGTTTTTTGAGCGCGCGCGCGACGGCCAGTGCGGCCTGATATTCCTTCTCGGCCTCGCTATGGCGCTCCAGTGTGGAAAGCACGTTGCCGCGATTATTGTGCAGCGTGAACGACAGGACCGGATCGTCATCATACGCCTCGGCGGCCTGGCGATAATATTGCTCGGCACGCTCTCCGTCATTGGCCGCGTTATACAGCGTGCCGATGGTCTGGAGCGCGATGGCCTGGCTGCGCGGTTCCTTGACCTCGCCATAGATGCCGAATGCCGCCTGATAATTGCTCAGCGCCTGCACCGCCTGATCCCGCTGCATGAAAAGCGTGCCCTGCGACATCAACAGATCCCCGCGAAGCTTGGTCGGGCCCTGCACAGTACCGACGAGCTTCAGGCCCTGGATCAGCAGCGGCTCCGCCTTTTCCGGGGCGTTGCTGCGCAGATTGGCCTCCGCACCGAGCCAGCGCGCAGTGGCGAGGCCCAATGTGCGCTCGCGCTCGCCGGGAAGCGCGCGGGCGAGCTTATCGACCTGCTCGACATGGCGAAGCGTTTCGGCCGGATCGGCCATCATGCTTTCCTTGGCCGATTTGATTTCGTTCTGCAGCGTCGCCGGGAAATTCTGGGCAGCTGCGGGTGCGCTCGCCGCGAGCGCCAGTATCGGCAGCAGGACGGAGCGGAAGCGGCGCATCAGGCGCGCTTCCAGAAGCTCTCAGGCTTGAAAAACGACGTGGGCGGTCCGCCGACTGCGCCCTTGTGCGCATCGTCGTCGAGGAATTTGTGGAAGGCATCGAAGCCGATCGGGCGGGAGATCAGATAGCCCTGAACCATGTCGCAGCCCATCACGCTGAGCAATGCGAGGGCCGATGGGGTTTCGACGCCCTCTGCGGTGACTTCCATATCGAGCGCATGGGCAAGATCGATGGTCGAGCGGACGATCAGCGGATCGCGATTGCTGCTGGTCAGCTGGAGCACGAACATCTTGTCGATCTTGAGCTCGCTGGCCGGCAACTGCTTGAGATAGGCAAGCGAGGAAAGCCCGGCGCCATAATCGTCGATCGCAAGCTGGACGCCGATATCGGCAAAGGTCTGCAAGTGGCGGATCGCGCTTTCGGGATCGCGGATCACGGCAGTCTCGGTGATTTCGAAACCGAGTTTGGCGCCGCTTGCGCCAACGATCTCACAGGCTTCCGCGACGAAACCGGCATCGGCGAGCAGCATGCCCGAAATGTTGAGGAACAGGCGCAGATCGTGACCGGCTGCGGCGAGGCGCTTCTGGTCATGGATGACCTGGCGCAACGTCCACAAAGTGAGCGCCCCGATTTCGCCGGCCTGCTCCGCCACCGAGATGAAGTCGCCCGGCAGGATCAGGCCGCGCGCCGGATGCTGCCAGCGAACCAGCGCCTCCGCGCTCGCGATCTGCTGGCGGCGGACATGCACCTTGGGCTGATATTGCAGGAACATCTCGCCATTGGCGATTGCGCGGGGAAGTTCGCGCATCAAGGTGAGCTTGTCGAAAGCGAGATCGACCCGCGACAGATCGAGCATCACTACGCGCCCGTCGGTGCGCGCCTGCTCGAGCGCCGATTCGGCGGCTTCGGCCAGGCGGACCTCGTCATGCTCGCTGGCCGGGGCTGCGGCGACGCCAAACTGCATCTGGATCTGATACGCCTCACCATCCAGATCGATGCGGCGCAGGAACGCCTTGCGAAGGCGATCCACTTCCGCTGCCGCAGCCTCTGGCGTGTCACGTTCGAACGCGATCTCGACGAGCGCGCGGCCCGCAGGGACGATGCGCGCATCGGGACACAAAGCAGTGATTCGCTGGGCAACGTCGAGAATCAGCGAATCGGCACGCGCCCGGCCCAAATGACGGCGCAGCGACACGAAATTGGTGATTTCGCACAATGCCAGGATTCGCCAGAAACGTTTATCGGCGTCGCGATCGTTACTTGCCCGTTTCCACCCTGCACGCTTGGTGATTCGGAGGCCCGCAGGCACATCGGCGCGGCGTTTACGAGGCTTGTCCGCCGGTGTCAGGGTTTCGGTTTTTTTGCCGATTTCCGTAGGTTGCACGCCACCCTTCACTGCACGCACGGCAGGCTTTGCCTTGGGCTTGGAGGGCTCGATGGGCGCCGACATTGCTGCAGTCTCTACCCCGCGACCGTTGAAGGAACGGTTAAAAGTCAGGCCCGGAATTGGCCGTATGTGCCCGCAACTCCGCAGAAATCCTGATTGATTCCTGGTTAATTTCTCTTTAACTATCCCACTGCGCATCACTGCGCACCGATGGGAGAATACCAATGTTCGCGTTCAACTTGCTTTTCCGCGACGGAAGCTCGGGCGAAGACATTCGTCCGTTCTAATTCGTTGCCACTTCCGGGCCGGCGGTGAAGCGGTTTCCTGAGGGGACCGTGTCCACCGGCCCGGATGGTTTTCCGGAGCGACCCAAAGAAGCGGCCTGCGGGCCGCTTTTTTATTGTCTGCCCATTCCCATATTTCCCGAGTGCCCCATATCTTCGGAGTACCGCGCCTTGGCCGCAGCAACGCGCTGCGCTAAGGACGCGCTTTGATTTGAGCTGAGGAATTCTGCGTTGCGTATTGCGATGATCGGCACCGGCTATGTTGGCCTGGTCTCTGGCGCGTGCTTCTCGGACTTCGGGCACGACGTAGTCTGCGTCGACAAGGACGCGCGCAAGATCGAGCTGCTCCACCAGAACGTCATGCCGATCTATGAGCCCGGCCTGGATGCGCTTGTCGCATCGAACGTAAAAGCGGGCCGCCTGTCCTTCACCACAGATCTGGTCGAGGCCGTGAAGGGTGCGGATGCGATCTTCATCGCGGTGGGCACGCCGAGCCGCCGTGGCGACGGGCACGCCGATCTGTCTTATGTCTACGCTGCCGCCGAGGAAATTGCCGGCGCGCTGACCGGCCCTGCGGTGATCGTGACCAAATCGACGGTGCCGGTGGGCACAGGCGACGAAGTCGAGCGGATCATCCGGAAGTTCGCACCAGACAGCGGCGCGATGGTCGTCTCCAATCCCGAATTCCTGCGCGAAGGCGCTGCGATCGACGACTTCAAGCATCCCGACCGCGTGGTTGTGGGTGCGGAGGACGAAGCGGCGCGCGACGTTATGCGCGCAGTCTATCGCCCCCTCTCGCTCAACCAGAACGCACCGATACTGTTCACCGGGCGGCGGACATCCGAACTGATCAAATATGCGGCGAACGCATTCCTTGCGGTCAAGATCACCTTCATCAACGAGATCGCCGATCTCTGCGAAGAGGTGGGCGCGGACGTGCAGGAAGTGTCGAAGGGCATCGGCATGGACAACCGCATCGGCTCCAAATTCCTCCATGCCGGTCCCGGCTATGGCGGATCGTGCTTCCCGAAGGACACGCTGGCACTGATGAAGACCGCCGCGGACAATGAGACGCCGCTGCGCATCGTTGAAGCCACGGTGCAGGTGAACGACAACCGCAAGCGCGCGATGGGCCGCAAGGTCATCAAGGCCATGGGCGGCGATGTTCGCGGCAAGACGGTCGGCATTCTCGGCCTGACCTTCAAACCCAACACCGACGATATGCGCGACGCGCCGAGCATCTCGATCATCGCCGCTCTGCAGGACGCTGGCGCCACCGTGAAGGCATATGACCCAGAAGGCGTCGAGCAAGCCAAGCCGCTGCTCAACAATGTGGAATATGCCGACAGCCCTTATGCTGCGGCGGATGGCGCCGATGCGCTGGTGATCGTGACCGAGTGGGACGCGTTCCGCGCGCTCGATCTCGGCCGGATCAAGGGGCTGCTTAAGGCACCGCTGTTGGTCGATCTGCGCAACATCTATCCGCCCGCTGATGCCGCAAAGGCCGGGCTGACCCTAGTTGGCGTTGGAAAGCCGCGTAGTTGAGGCGCCAAGGCGCTCGCCGGCATAAAGGCGGGTGCGGATAGGCTCCCACCAGTCGCGATTGGCGAGATACCAATCGACCGTGTGGATCAGGCCGGTCGTGAAGTCGTGGGTGGGTCGCCAGCCAAGCTCGCGCTCGATCTTCGATGGATCGATTGCATAGCGGCGATCGTGCCCCGGGCGATCGGATACGAAGCGGATCAGATCGCGGCGCGGCTTGCCGTGCAGCAGGCCCAGCCGAATATCGACAAGGTCGCAGATCGCCTCGACGACCAGCAGATTCGAGCGTTCTTCGCGCCCGCCGATCAAATAGGTCTCGCCGGGCGTGCCCGCATCGATCACCCGCGCCAGCGCCCCGGCATGATCCTCGACATAGAGCCAGTCGCGCACATTCGCGCCGCCGCCATAGACCGGAAGCGGCTCGCCATGGATCGCATTCAGGATCGTCAGCGGGATCAGCTTTTCGGGGAAGTGATAGGGCCCGTAATTGTTCGAGCAGTTTGAGAGGACGACCGGCAGCCCATAAGTTTCGTGCCAGGCGCGGACGAAATGGTCCGATGCTGCCTTGGAAGCCGAATAGGGGGAGGACGGGGCATAGGCGGTGTCTTCGGTGAAAATGCCGCTGTCGAAGGGCAGGTCGCCGAAGACTTCGTCGGTCGAGACATGGTGGAAGCGGAAGGCAGCGCGGCGCAGCTCGGGGAGCGCACGCCAGTGATCGAGTGCAGCATCCAGCAGGCGCACCGTGCCCACCACATTGGTTTCCACGAACGCCGCGGGACTATCGATCGAGCGATCGACATGCGTTTCGGCGGCGAGGTGCATGATGCCGTCCACCGCTTCTTCGCGAAGTAATACCGCAACCGTGGCGGTGTCGCCGATACCGGCCTGGACGAAGCGGAAATTGGGTGCGCTCCACACATCGTGCAGCGTCGAGAGGTTCCCGGCATAAGTGAGGCTATCGAGGCAGATCACCCGCCTGCCCTGCCCCACCAGCAAGCGACAGACTGCCGAGCCGATAAAGCCCGCGCCGCCTGTCACCAATATCGTGCGCATCAGGCCGCAGCCTCTACGCAGCGGCGCAGATAGCGCGCATAATCGGTCTTGCCGAACATCTCGGCGCGCGCGAGCAATGTCGCCGCATCGAGGTAGCCGAGATCGAAGGCGATCTCTTCGGGGCAGGCGACCTTGAAGCCCTGACGATGCTCGATGGTGCGAACGAACGAGCTGGCGTCGAACAGGCTGTCATGCGTGCCGGTATCGAGCCAGGCATAGCCGCGGCCCATACGATCGACCGTGAGACTGCCGCGATCGAGATAGGCGGAGATGACGTCGGTTATTTCGAGCTCGCCGCGTGGCGAAGGCTTGAGCGTGTGCGCTATGTTGCACACGTCGGAATCGAAGAAATAGAGGCCGGTGACTGCCCAGTTGGACTGTGGCTGTTCGGGCTTCTCGACGATGCTGGTCGCTTTGCGGGTGTCGGGATCGAAGGTGACCACGCCGTATCGCTCGGGATCCTCGACCTGATAGGCGAAGACCGTCGATTGACCTCCAGCAGCGGCGTGCGCAGCCGCGCGGCCCTTCTCGCCAAGGCCTTCGCCGTGGAAAATATTGTCGCCGAGGATCAGCGCAGCAGGCCCGCCGGCCAGGAATTCCTCGCCGATCAGGAAGGCCTGGGCCAGGCCTTCGGGCTTGGGCTGCACTGCATATTGCAGGTTGATGCCGAACGCGGCGCCCGTGCCGAGTAGCGCCTGGAACGCAGGCATGTCTCGCTCGGTCGAGATGATCAGGATGTCGCGGATGCCGGAGAGCATCAGCACGGAGAGCGGATAATAGATCATCGGCTTATCGAACACCGGCAGCAATTGCTTCGATATCGACAGGGTCGCCGGGTAGAGGCGCGTGCCCGAACCACCGGCGAGGATAATCCCTTTCGCGCGCGAGGGCGGAACGGCTGGCATTTTTCTCCCTCCCTCCCGGCATGGGCGATGAACCCCTCTTTTGCGCCGCGAATGGTTCAGAAAAGCTTTACCGTAACGCGAGCGCGTAACGCCCAAGCCATATCCCGCGACTATAGCCTCCCCAGCGGTGGAGCATGGCGCACGCCCCTCCCACCGCGCTAGAGAGAGCAGCGATGGCATATTTCCTTGGGATCGACGCAGGCGGCAGTCATTGCCGCAGCAGATTGGCCGACGATAGCGGCCGCATTCTCGGCGAGGCTGAGGGCGGTCCGGCAAATACGCGGGTGGGCGTGGAACTCGTCCATGCGCGGATCAGCGAAGTGGCGGGCGCGGCGATTGCCGAAGCGGGGCTGGATGATGCAGCGGTCGCTACGATCCGCGCGGGCATGGGCATTGCCGGGATCGGGCGGACGGGCGTGCGCGAGCAGCTTGAAGCCATGCCCTTCGGTTTTGAAACGGTGGTCTACGCAACCGATGCGGCAATCGCTAATCTGGGCGCGCATCTGGGGCAGGATGGCGCGACGCTCATCATCGGCACAGGCAGCGTGGCGATGGTCACTGCGGGCGAGCGCAGCTTCACGATTGGCGGCTATGGCTTCCCGATCTCCGACGAAGGCAGCGGCGCGGCATTGGGCCTGAGCGCGATGCGGCACGCGCTGCGGGCGCTGGACGGGCGGAGCGAACCGACTGCGCTGAGCCGTGCGCTGACCGCCGATTTCGCGCACGATACGGCGCAAGCGGTGGCGTGGATGGACGTGGCGTCGCCTGCCGATTACGCTTCGTTCGCGCCCTTAGTGATGGACTATGCCGAGAATAACGACGCGATTGCCCGATCGATCGTCGAGGATGCGGCTTCGCATATCGAGCGGTTTATCGAGACGATCTTTGCGCGGGGTGCCGAGCGTTGCGCGCTGGCAGGCGGGCTTTCGGCGCGAATCCGGCCCTGGCTGCGCGCGCGGACCAGCGGGCAGCTGATCGCACCGCAGGCAGATCCGCTGGATGGCGCGCTGTTGCTCGCCGGGCTGGCAGCGCCTTCGGTGCCGACGAAACGCTGATGGCCACCGAGAACATCGACCCGCGCTACGTCGATATCGACATGTGGCCGACCGAGGCTGCGGTGGAGGCGATCCTTGCGTCGCAGATCGAGGCGGTCGAGGCGCTGAAGAGCCAGAAGGGTGCGTTGGCGGCGGCGACCGATGCCGCGGCTGAGCGGCTGCATGGCGGTGGGCGGATTGCTTATGCCGGCGCTGGGACTTCGGGGCGGATCGGGGTGCAGGATGGCGTGGAGCTTACGCCAACATTCGGCTGGCCCGAGGCGCGACTGGTGTTCCTGATGGCGGGCGGCGCTGCCGCGCTGATGAAGACGCAGGAGGGCGCGGAGGATGATCGCGACGCTGCGCGGGCGGATGTGGCGGCGGCGGAGATTGGTGCGGGCGACGTGCTGATCGGGATCGCGGCGAGCGGGCGGACGCCCTATGTGCTGGCGGCGATCGAGGCGGCGCGGAAGGCCGGTGCGCTGACGATTGGCCTGTCGAACAATGCGGGGGCACCCCTGCTGGATGTGGCCGAACATGCGATCCTTGCCGATACCGGCAGCGAAGTGATTGCGGGATCGACGCGGATGAAGGCGGGGACAGCGCAGAAGGTGGTGCTCAATACGCTATCGACGGCGATCATGCTGCGGCTGGGGCTCGTGCATCGCGGGCTGATGGTGAACATGCAGGTGTCGAATGCGAAGCTGCTGGGGCGCGGACAGGCGATGGTGCGCGATATCGCAGGCGTGGATCAGGCCATGGCGGCGGCGGCGCTGGCGGCGGCGGGGAATGATATCAAGCTGGCGGTGTTGCTGGCCAAGGGGCTGGAAGTTTCGGTGGCGAAGGCCTTGCTGGAGCGCAGCGAAGATAATTTGCGGACCGCGCTAAATGACGCCTGAGAGCACGCTGATGTTTGCCGAGGCGGCTGAGGCGGGGGCGGCGGTGGCGCGGCAGGACGCAGACGCCGTGGCGGCGTTGGTCGCCAAGCTGCGCGCAGATCCGCCGCGGATCGTGGTGACGCTGGGACGCGGCAGTTCGGACAATGCGGCGACGGTCGCCCGCTATCTGATCGAGACGCATTTGCGGTTGTTGACCAGTTCGGTCTCGCCCTCCGCGGCATCGGTTTACGATGCTGCACCCGATTATACGGGGGCACTGATGCTGGCGATCTCGCAATCGGGGAAGAGCCCCGATCTGATCGCAGCGGCGGAAGCGGCGCAGGCGAGCGGCGCGCATCTGGTGGCGTTGGTGAATGTCGCGGATTCGCCGTTGGCGGATCTCGCGGATAGCGTGTTGCCGCTTTGCGCCGGGCCGGAACGCAGCGTCGCGGCGACCAAGTCGTTTATCACCAGCGTTGCCGCGTGTTTGCGGCTGATTGCGGCGTGGAGTGAAGATGCCGAGCTAGTCGCGGCGGTGGATGCGTTGCCGGACTTGCTCGACCGGGCATGGGCGCTGGATTGGTCGGCGGCTCTGCCTGCGCTGACCGAGGCGCAGAACCTCTATGTAATCGCGCGCGGCCCTGCCCTAGGCATAGCGCAGGAGATTGCGCTCAAGATCAAGGAAACTTGCGGCTTCCATGCCGAGGCGTTTAGCGCGGCGGAAGTGCGGCATGGACCGATGGCGCTGGTGGGCGAGGGCTTTCCGGTGCTGCTGCTGGGGCAGGATGATGAGGCGCGCGACAGCGTGGCCGAACTGGCGGCGGAGTTTGCCGGGCGCGGTGCTGTAGTGATGCATGCCGGGATCGGCCCAGAAGTCGAGGGGGCGCCAGGCATCCGCCTGCCTTCGATTGATGCGCATTCGGTGGTGCAGCCTTTGCTGCTCGTCGAGAGCTTCTACCGGCTCGCCAATGCGCTGGCAGTGGCGCGCGGCCGCGATCCGGACCGGCCGCCGCATCTGCGCAAGGTGACCGAGACGTTATGAGCCGCGTGGCGCTCAGCAATGGCCGCGTACTGCTGCCCGGCGGGTTTAGCGGCGATTGCGTGGTGGTTGAGGGCGGGCGGATTGTCGCCATCGCGCCCTCCCCTCCTGCCGACGCGGAACTGGTCGATCTGGGCGGCAAGATGCTGCTGCCGGGGTTTATCGACACGCAGGTGA
The DNA here is from genome assembly GCA_040384525.1 of Pseudomonadota bacterium. Lineage (GTDB taxonomy): Bacteria > Pseudomonadota > Alphaproteobacteria > Sphingomonadales > Sphingomonadaceae > Sphingomonas. Next base: position 38,199 of record JAZKJE010000017.1, on the reverse strand, counting down.
ATGGCGGCGGCGGGCGGCTGTTCAACGACGATCCGAGCGTCGAGACGCTGCGGGTGATCGCGGAGACGCATCGGCGCTTTGGTACGACCGGCATGCTTCCTACGTTGATCAGCGACGATCTGGATGTCGTCGCGGCGGCGATTGCGGCGGTGGAGGCAGCGATCGGCGAGGTGCCGGGGGTGCTGGGCATTCATATCGAGGGGCCGTTCCTCAGCGTAGCGCGCAAGGGCATTCATGCCGAGGGCAAGCTCCAGCCGCTGCGCGATGAGTATCTGGCGCTGCTGACCTCGCTCAATCGCGGCAAGACGCTGGTGACGCTCGCGCCCGAGCAGGCAACGCCCGCGCAGATCGCGCGGCTGGTGGCGGCGGGGGTGATCGTCGCGGCGGGGCATTCGGATGCGCAATATGAAACCGTCCGCGCCGCGATCGATGCGGGACTGAGCGGGTTCACGCATATCTTCAACGCGATGTCGCAGCTTACCGGGCGGGCGCCTGGCATGGTGGGTGCCGCGCTGGAGAGCGATGAGGCCTTCGCGGGGATCATCGCGGACGGCTATCATCTGCATCCTGCGTCGCTGCGGGTTGCGCTCGCCGCCAAGGGTCCGGAGCGGCTGATGCTAGTCACCGATGCGATGCCGAGCGTGGGCAGCGATGCGCCGGGCTTCGAACTGCAAGGCCGCGCAATTCACCGTGAAGGCGATCGGCTGGTGGGCGAAGACGGCACACTTGCGGGATCGACGCTGACCATGGCGAGTGCGGTGCGCGGGATGATCGCGCAGGGCCGCGTGTCGCTGGAGACTGCGGTGGCGATGGCTTCCACTACGCCGGCGGCGTTCCTTGGGCTCACGGATCACGGCAGCATCGCCGTGGGCCATTCCGCGGATCTGCTGCTCGCCGATGACGACCTCAACATTCACGCTAGCTGGATCGCGGGTATGCCCAGCTAGTATTCGGGGCTAAACATTTACTAGATCGCCGCCCCGTGCGACGCTTCCTAGATAGCCGCCATGTTGCAAGGCCAACCCCTCCCCCCTGCGCGCCTGACGCACCTTCAGCGGCTCGAGGCGGAGAGCATCCATATCATGCGCGAAGTCCTGGCCGAGGCGGACAAGCCCGTGATGCTCTATTCGGTGGGCAAGGACAGCGCCGTAATGCTGCATCTGGCCAAGAAGGCCTTTTATCCGGCCCCCCCGCCCTTCCCCTTGCTGCATGTCGATACGACGTGGAAATTCCGCGCAATGTACGACCTGCGCGACAAGGCCGCTGCGGACGCGGACATGGAGTTGCTCGTCTACAAGAACCCCGAAGCCGAAGCACAAGGAATAAACCCATTCGATCATGGCGGTTTGCACACGGATATGTGGAAGACCGAAGGGTTGAAGCAGGCGCTCGACAAGTTTGGCTTCGACGCGGCTTTCGGTGGCGCGCGGCGCGATGAGGAGAAATCGCGGGCGAAGGAGCGCGTATTTTCTTTCCGCACCGCATCGCATCGCTGGGATCCCAAGAACCAGCGGCCCGAACTGTGGCGGCTCTACAATGCGCGCAAGGCGAAGGGCGAGAGCATGCGGGTATTCCCGATCTCGAACTGGACCGAGCTGGACATCTGGCAGTACATCCTCGCCGAGGGGATCGAGATCGTGCCGCTGTATTTCGCCGCGCCGCGCCCGACAGTCGAGCGCGACGGGATGATCCTTATGGTGGACGATGATCGATTCCGGTTGTCGCCGGGCGAAGTGCCGGTGGAGCGCTCGGTGCGCTTTCGCACGCTTGGCTGCTATCCATTGACCGGCGCTGTCGAGAGCGATGCGGTCGATCTTGAGTCCGTGATCCGCGAGATGCTGTTGACGACCACTTCGGAGCGGCAGGGCCGCGCGATCGATCACGATCAGGCGGCTTCGATGGAGAAGAAGAAGCAGGAGGGGTATTTCTGATGACCTCCTATCGCCCCGACGCGCTCATCGCTTCCGACATCTCCGCCTATCTCGCGCTCCATCAGAGCAAGTCGCTGTTGCGCTTCATCACCTGTGGCTCGGTGGATGACGGCAAGTCCACGTTGATCGGGCGCCTGCTTTACGATTCGAAGCAGATTTTCGAAGATCAGCTTTCGGCGCTGGAAAGCGACAGCAAGCGCGTTGGTACGCAAGGGCAGGAGATCGACTTCGCCTTGCTGGTCGACGGTCTCGCCGCCGAGCGTGAGCAGGGCATCACCATCGACGTTGCCTATCGCTTCTTCGCCACCGAGAAACGCAAGTTCATCGTCGCGGATACGCCGGGGCATGAGCAGTACACGCGCAACATGGTCACCGGCGCATCGACCGCCGATCTGGCGGTGATCCTGATCGATGCGCGAAAAGGCGTGCTGACTCAGACGCGGCGGCATAGCTACCTCGCGCATCTTCTGGGCATCCGTCACATCGTGCTCGCGGTGAACAAGATGGATCTGGTCGAATATGATCAGGCGCGGTTCGACGAGATCGTCGCAGAGTATCGCGAATTCGCGACCAGTATCGGCATTGGTGACTTCACGCCGATCCCGCTTTCGGGGTTCAAGGGCGACAACATCACCGCGCTTTCGGACAACACGCCCTGGTTCTCCGGGCCGGCGCTTATCGATCATCTCGATAGCGTCGAACTGGATGTGGATGCGGATCGCGCCAAGCCTTTCCGGCTGCCGGTGCAATGGGTCAATCGGCCCAATCTCGATTTTCGCGGCTTTGCGGGGCTGATCGCCAGCGGCAGCGTGAAGCCGGGCGACAAGGTGCGTATCCTGCCTTCGGGACGGACGACCGAAGTCGCGCGCATTGTGGCGATGGGTGGCGACCGGGCCGAGGCCGTTGCGGGCGAGAGCGTGACGATCACACTGGCCGACGAAGTGGATTGCTCGCGTGGCGACGTGATCGCCGCTGCCGATGCGCCACCGCAAGCCGCCGACCAGTTTCAGGCCACCATCGTCTGGATGGACCCGACCGAAATGCTGCCCGGGCGCGGCTATTGGCTGAAGCTGGGCACGCAGATGGTGACCGCGACGGTGCAGCCGCCCAAGCATCTGGTGTGCGTCAATTCCACCGCCGAGCTTTCGGGCAAGACGCTGGAGCTAAACGATATCGGCGTGGCGGAAGTCTATACCGACCGGCCCCTGGTATTCGAGCCCTATGCCGACAGCCACGAGGGCTTCAACAAGGATTTGGGCGGCTTCATCCTGATCGACAAGGCCACCAATGCCACCGTTGCGGCGGGCATGCTCAATTTCTCGCTGCGGCGCGCGCAGAACGTGCATTGGCAGGCGACCGAGATTAATCGCGAGGCGCATGCGCGGCAGAAGAACCAGATGCCGCGATTGCTGTGGTTCACCGGGCTTAGCGGTTCGGGCAAATCGACCATCGCCAATCTGGTCGAGAAGCGCCTCCACGCGATGGGCAAGCACAGCTTCCTGCTGGATGGCGACAATATCCGTCACGGGCTGAACAAGGATCTGGGCTTTACCGACGCGGACCGCGTGGAGAATATCCGCCGCGTGGGCGAGGTTGCGAAGCTGATGACCGATGCGGGGCTGATCGTGCTTACCGCCTTCATCTCGCCCTTCCGCGCCGAGCGCGAACTGGCGCGAGGAATGATGACCGAGGGCGAGTTCTTCGAGATCTTTGTCGATACGCCGCTGGAAGCCGCCGAAGCGCGCGACGTGAAGGGGCTCTACAAGAAGGCGCGCGCGGGCGAGATCGCCAATTTCACGGGCATTTCCAGCCCGTACGAGGCGCCCCTTGCCCCGGAGATCCGGGTGGATACGACGCGCGAGACGCCCGAGGCGGCGGCGGAGCGGATCGTGGAGACCATCATGGGGACGTGGAGCCCGGTGATTTGACGGATGCCGAACTCGCCCGCGCAATTGCCGAGGAAGCTGGCGTGCTGCTGCTGCGCATCCAGGAGGAAGGCGCGGACGGCGCGCGGGGGGATCGCGAGGCGAATATACTGATCCTCGATCGGCTGCGCGCGGCGCGGCCCGAGGACGCGATCCTGTCAGAAGAATCCGCCGACGACCCCATCCGCCTGACCCATAGCCGGGTGTGGATCATCGACCCGCTTGATGGCACGCGCGAATTTGCCGAGAATCGCGCCGATTGGGCGGTGCATGTGGCGTTGGCGGTGGATGGCGTGGCGGCGGCGGGCGCGGTCGCTTTGCCGAGGCTGGGCGTGACGCTGGGAACAGACGTGCCCCCCGTGCTTGCGGGTGGCCGCGTGCCGCCGCGCATGCTGGTCAGCCGATCGCGGGCGAGTGCGCTCTGCTCGAATGTCGGAGAAAAGATCGGGGCCGAGCATATCGCGATGGGTTCGGCGGGCGCCAAGGCGATGGCGGTGGTGCGTGGCGAGGCCGAAATCTATCTCCACACCGGCGGCCAGCATCAATGGGACAATTGCGCGCCGGTCGCGGTGGCGCTTGCCGCGGGGCTGCATTGCTCGCGGATCGATGGCAGCGAAATCATCTATAATCAGCCGGGCACGAGCCTTCCCGACCTGCTGATCTGCCGGCCTGAATGGTCACAAACCGTCTTAGAGTCAGTCGCTAACTGCAGTTGAGAGATTCCCTGCGACTCGCGGATTCACGGCGAGTCGCGCGTAGACGCGCGAATCCGAACATGGTAAATGAAGTGTTTGGGAGGGCTTCATTTCGGGCATCGACATCTGGTTTGTGCTGGCGGTCGGATTCAGCTTCACGGGCTATGCAGTGTACCTGCTTGGCCTGCGGCGTCAGCTCGTCCAGCCCAATCGCGCATCCTGGCTGATCTGGAGCGCGGCGACCGGATTGGAGGCGCTGACCTATGCCGCGGTGAACCCCGGCGCGCCGCAAGGATGGGTGTTCGCGATCTCCGCGGTGGCCTGCATCGTCGTGACGCTTGGCATCTGGAGCCGCTCGTCCTGGTCGCCCCCAACCATCACCGAAACCTTCTGTATCGCCGTCAGCATGGTCGCATTGGTGCTGTGGCTGGTCTTCCAGGAAGCGATGTGGGCGCACCTGCTGGTCGTGATCGCAGTGCCCGTCAGCTTTTGGCCGACCTGGCAGAGCGTATGGACCGATCGCGCGCGCGAGCGTTCACCGGCCTGGGGGCTGTGGACCTTTGGCGACCTCGCGACCTTGCTGATCTCCGTACGCGGCCCCGATCTGGGCGTGGCCGAATTGGGCTATGTGGTGGTCGAACTGCTCTGCCACGCCAGCGTCTGGTTCATCATCGGGCTGGCGACGATCAATCCGCTGCGCTCGTTCGGCGCGCGGCGCGGGGCGCTGCGGATCTTCGATCGCTATCGTCCTTCGAACAATTTGTTCACTGTCGGTGAGAACCATCTGGGCAAGGCCGTGTTTGCGGCATCGGCCTTCTCCGAGGGCGATATGCTGATCGAGTTTACCGGCCGGCGTTTCCATGCCGACAAGGTGCCCAGCCTGATGCGCGGCGGCGGCGATCGCTACGTTCAGGTGACCCCCGATCATTATATGGGTCCGAGCGGGCGGATCGACGACCTGGTCAATCACAGCTGCGTGCCGAATGCCGGGCTGCGCTTTACCGATGACGGTATTTTCCTTGTCGCGGTGCGCGCCATTGTGCCCGGCGAGGAGATTAGCTGGGATTATTCGACGACCCTGCGCGAATCGAACTGGCACATGATCTGCCAGTGCCGCGCGCCGGAATGCCGCCGCGTGATCGCCAATTTCGATGCGCTCGATCCGGACCGGCAGGAATATTTCCGCGCACGCAACCTGGTCGCGCCCTATCTGCGGCGGCGGGACGATGTGGTGGCGCGGCGGCGGGCCTGATCGTCTGAGACTTAGGCCGCGATTTCCTCGGCAGCCGTCATCACTTCTGCATGTCCCAGCGTCAGGATAGCGCGGGCACCGCTGCCCTTGCCGTCGCTGCGGAGTTCGAGTGTGCCTTCCATCGCGAGCATCGAATTGGCGCACCAGTGGAGGCCGAGGCCGCCGGATTTGTGAGCGCGCGTGGAGAAGCCGCGCTGAAACAGCGTTGGCGCATTGGCGGGGTCGAAGCCTTCGCCGTCGTCGCGGATGACGATCTCTACCTTGTCGCCTCTCTCATGGATCGCGACCGAGATACTGCCGCTGGTGCGCCCGGTCGCGGTGATGGCTTCGGCGGCGTTCGAGAAGAGATTGCCGACGACCTGGCTGAGGATCACGCGGCTTGCCATCACCCAGTGTGGCTTGCTCGGGAAGCTGAATGCGATTGAGGTTTCGCCCGAATAGCGTGCGATGGTGGCGTTCTGGGCGACGATGTCCGAGATATCGCAGGCATCCAGCGGCGGGCGCTCGTGGGCGGCCTGCTGCTGGCTGCCGATGATTTCCAGGACGTGGTGAAGCGCCTCGCGGCCGATGGCGAATTGCTGCTTCCGGGCGGTGCGCTCGTCTTCGAACGCCTGATTGGCGGCGGCAACGAAGGCGACGAGTTTCTGGCGGCGTACGGCGGTGACGTCTTCCTTGGTGAGTTCGGAGAGCGCACGATCGACGATGGTTCGATCGATTGCAGCTTCGCCTGCCGCGCCCTGGCTCAGCACAGTGCTGATCGGGTTCAGGGCGTTGCGGACATTGTGCATCACCGCGACTGCGCTTTCGCTGCGGCCGAGCGCGAAGCTCTGGCTTTCGAGCTGTTCGCGCAGATCCTTGAGCTGGGCGAGCATCGAATTGAAGCTGGTGATGAGGCTGCCGATTTCGTCATTGCTGCGCTCGTCGGTGAGCAGGCTGAGATTGCCCGACTGGCGGACCAGACCCATGTGGCTCTCAACGCGATTGAGCGGCTTGAGCACTAGCCGCGAGATCAGCCGGCGGAGCACCCACAAGGCAATTGCCAGCACCACCGACGACCCGATCACGGCGATGATCAGCATCTGCAGACCAAGGGCGGACATTTCACGCGGCACCGAAAAAGCCGCGGTGGCGATCGCCCGGCCATCCGGGCCGGGGATCGGCACGGTGAGTTCCACGCGCGAACGCGTGGCGGTCTTGGTCACTTCATTCGATGGATTCGTGAGCGCGAGGCTGGCCTTGAGTTGCAGCAGATTGCTGAGCTGCGCCGAATTGATCGCACGCGCCATCAGCACGTAACCACGCGGATCGCCACTGCCGTCACTGCGGCGAACCTGTGCGACGCCGACGGCGGCGAGCGTATCGCCGAGTTCGAGATAGAAGCCGGCCGAGCTGCTGCCCTTCAACGCCTTGTTCAAGTCCAGCTTGCCGATTGCCTGAGCGAGTTTTTCGCGCATCGCCGGAACATCGACTTCCTTGTCGATGTAGCGCGCGATCACGATTTTCCCGTCATTGCCGACATACGCCATGCCGTTCACATCGAGATTGACCATCGCGAGCGTCGAGAAGCTTTCCTCCTCAAACGCTTTGCTGGGCGCGGCCATGTAATCGTAGCTCGAATTCCAGTCGCCATAATCGCGGACGGCGTTCTCGACCTTCGCGGTGAGATCGTGGACCACGGCTTCGGTGCGCGCGACATGGGCGTCGACGCCATTATTCTCGAGCGTGTTGAAGCGCGGCGTGATGATGGTGGCCAAGAACACGGCCAGCGCAACGGCGCCGAGCAAGCCGACGCCGGTCAATATCCATACCAGTTTGCCGCCGAGCGAGGCCGGCGCGCTAAGACGCCTGGGGCGAAGCATCAGCCGTTGGTCCCGTTGCCCGGTTCCGCTTCGAAGGCGTCGGTATTTGCCGCCGCCGCCTTGTCAAACATGGTGCCGCGCAAAGCCAGCGCGAGCGCGTCCTCCGCGTCCATCGGCCGGGCGAGATAATAGCCCTGAAGATGGCTGCAGCCTGCGACGCGGAGCGCCTGAAGCTGGGCCTCGGTCTCGACGCCTTCAGCGACGACTTCCATGCCCAAGGCACGGCCGAGATGGATGATCGAATGGACGATGGCCGCGCTTTCGCGCTCCTTGCCCATGCCATCGACGAAGCTGCGATCGATCTTTAGGCAATCGAGCGCGAAGCGGCGGATATTGTAGAGCGACGAATAGCCCGTGCCGAAATCGTCCAGCGCGATGCGGAAGCCCATCTGACGCAGCTTGAACAAGGTCTCGGCAGCGCGCTCGACATTGTCGAAGATCGCGGTTTCGGTGATCTCGATCTGGAAGCGCGCCGGGTTCACGCCCGCATTGGTGACGCGCTCTACGACATGACCAACGAAATTGTGGCGGCGGAACTGGCGTGGGCTGAAGTTCACCGACACATATTGGTTCGGCCAGGTCTTCAGCGTGCGGACGGCTTCGTCGATCACCCAATCGCCGAGTTCGTGGATGAGGTTCGACTCCTCCGCAATCGGGATGAAGAGCGCAGGCGAGACCATGCCATATTCGGGGCTGCACCAGCGGATCAGCGCTTCGAAGCCAGTGATTTCGAGGCCCTCGCGAGCGACAATCGGCTGGAAGACCAGCTTGAGCTCGCCCTTGGCGATGGCGCTCGACAGACCGTTTTCGATCTGGCGACGGAACTGGATCGACTCGTCCATCGTCTCGTCAAACACCCGAACCATGCCGCGGCCCTGCCGCTTGGCTTCGTTGAGCGCGAGATCGGCGCGGCGCATCACATCGATGGGATCGCCGGTCGAGCCGGGTTCAACAATGACCAGACCGACGCTGGCACCGCCCTGTACCGAATGGCCCATCACCTTGAAGCTTGCCGAACAGGATTTGAGCGCGCGTTCGGCCTCCATCACCGCTTCGTCTTCACCCGAAGCCGCGTATAGTATGGCGAACTCGTCGCCGCCCAAGCGAGCGACCATGCCGTCTTCGCCAAACTGATCCTGAAGGATCTCGCAGATCATGCGGAGCAATTCGTCACCCGCCAGATGGCCAAGCGTGTCATTGACGAGCTTAAAGCGATCAAGATCCATCATCGCCATTGCGAAGGTCATATCGCTTTTCACCGCCACGCCGAGCGTGCGGAGGAAAGCGAGGCGATTGGGCGCGTCGGTCAGCGAATCGTGATTGGCGATATGGATCGCGCGCGATTCATTGGCAGCAAGCTCAAGCTTCTGTTCCTCGAGCAGCGAGATCGCGCCGTGGAGCCTGGCATCCGCCTCCCAGCGATGCGACAGCGCCGTCGCGGTCTGCATCACCTCTTCGGCCTGGAACGGTTTTGCGATGTAGAAAATCTTGTCGGCGGGGCCCGCGGCGCGGCTAATGTCGAGCGGCGAGAAATCGGAATAGCCGGTGACGATCACCAGATTGATATCGGGATCGAGCGCGCGGATGCGCTTGGCGGTTTCCTTGCCATCGATGCCGGGTGGCATGCGGACGTCGATAAAGGCTACCGAGAAGCGCTCGCCAGTCTCGATAGAATCCTGCACGGCGGCGACAGCGTCGAGGCCCTGCATGTGATGGTCGCAATCGAACGCTGTGAGCTCATCGGATGCAGCAGGCGAGGCCGGCGCATCATCGTCGTCACCGAACAATTCGGCTGCCATGGCGCCCAGAGCGGCATCGGTGCCGCCAGTGCGGTTACCGCCGAAAACCTGGCGGTACGACTGATGCATCGCCGGTTCGTCGTCCACGATAAGAATGCGCAACGGAAAATCCCCCAATTGGATATCCAAAACGAGGTAAGCGGGTATCGTTAAAGAGGGGTAAAAAACCGCAACGCCGCGACGGCGATGCGGGGCAACAACGGGTTAAGCCGCGGGTCCGCATTTTCCCTGAATGTCGCGACGATGCGCCATCGCCTAGAGACATATTTGCGCAGGCCATTTCCGGGCGGCCTCGCCAGTAAACAGTTCCGTGCCTGTCTCTTCTCGCCCGAAGATGCAGGCATCCGGGAGCAAGCCGAAGCCGTTCGACGATCCCTCTTGCGGCTTCGGCTTGAACTCCCGATTCCCATCCCCGTTGATTCCCCGCACGTTGCAGCTAGTGATAGCTACGATGCTTTGGCGCGCGCACCCCATCCCATGACGGAACAGGAAGCAGGGCACGCGCCGCTTCCGGTGGGCGACGATGAGTTCCGCCTGATCGCGGACAGCGCGCCAGTTGCGGTGTGGGTGACAAAGCTCAATCGCGAGCGCAGTTTCGTCAATCGCGCTTATGTGACGTTCCTGGGTGTGCCCTATGAGGAAGCACTGCGGTTTGACTGGCGGCAGATCATTCATCCCGACGATGCCGCGCGGCTGCTGCGCGAATCGATCGAAGGCGAAGCAAGCCTGACCACCTTCACGCTGGAGGGCCGCTATCGCCGTGCCGACGGCGGATGGCGCTGGCTCGAGTCCACTTCGCAGCCGCGCTGGAATGCGGCGGGTGAGCATGCAGGATTTATCGGCGTCGCGCATGACGTGACCAAGGCGAAAGAGGCCGAACTGGCGCTCCGCGAGCGCGAGGCGCAGCTATCGGCCTTTATCAGCCAGACCACGGCCGGCTTCGCACAGGTGGATCTGGAGGGTCGATTCACGCTGGTCAACGACCGCTTCTGCGAGATTGCGGGCTGGACCCACGAGCAATTGATGCAGCGAACGATGCAGTCGATCACCCATCCCGACGACATCGGCCGCAACTTGCCGCTTTTCGATCAGGCAGTGCGCAAGGGCACGCCCTATACGCACGAGAAGCGCTACGTTCGCGAGGATGGCGGAATCGTATGGGTCAACAATTCGGTCGCGGTGATCCGCCGGCAGGATGGCCAGCCTTTCGGCGTGCTCGCCGTGACACTCGACGTGACCGACCGGCGGCAATCCGAAAATGATCTGCGCAAGAGCGAGGAGAGCCTGCGCCTCGCCACAGAGAGCGCGGGAATGGCGAGCTGGGAGCTCGATCTCGAGACAATGACCGGTGAATGGTCGCCCAACCGCTTCGACCTGCTCGGGCTGGTGCGACGCGAGGATTTGCGCGGCACCGTAGAGGATTGGCTCGACCGCGTCGTGGTCGAGGATCGCGAGATGGCGCGCGAGGCAGTGGAGCGCTGTTTCGAGCACGGCCAGCCCTACACCATCGAATATCGCATCCGGCGTGCCGATACGGGCGAGGAACGCTGGCTGCAGAGCCACGGCAGCCGCATCGATTATGACGATGGGCGGCCCAACCGCTTCGTGGGCATCTCGTTCGACATTACCGTGCGCAAGCTGGCCGAGGAGCGCCTTCGCGACAGCGAGAGCCGCTTCCGCACGATTTTCGAACAGGCCAATGACTATATCCTGACCTCGGACCTCGAGCAGCGGATCACATCGGTCAATCCGGCGGTGCAGGCGGCATTAGGCTATACCGAAGCGGAGGTGCTGGGGCACAGCTTCGCCGAGTTCCTCGATCCCGATCAATTCGATCAGACGACCGAGATGCTGATGCGCAAGCTCAGTTCGGGCGGCACGACGCGGCACACGATCCGCGTGCGCACGCGCGACGGACGGCAATTGGTGTGGGAAGTCAGTTCGCGGCTGATCGAGGATGGGGCAGGCAAACCCATCGGGCTGCACGCGATCTGCCGCGACGTGACCGAGGCCAAGCGTGCCGAGGCGCATCTGCGGCTGCTGGTCGATGAACTCAATCACCGCGTGAAGAACACGCTGGCGATCGTTCAGGGCATCGCGCAGCAAAGCTTCAAGGGCGACCGCGATAGTGCAACCGCGCGGCGCGCATTCGAAGGGCGGCTGGCGGCGCTTTCAGAGGCGCATAATTTGCTGACCCGCGAGCATTGGGGCCTGGTTTCGATGACGCAGATCATCGGCGACGCGACCCGCCCGCATGGCGGAGCGGCGCGCTTCACGCTTAAGGGCCCCGATCTGGCGATCATGCCCAAGACCGCGATCAGCCTGGCGCTGGCGATCCACGAATTGGCGACCAATGCGGTGAAGCATGGCGCGCTCTCGCAGCCAGAAGGACGCGTTGCGATCCGCTGGGATCGGATACGGGGCGAAGGATCGCCGCGGCTATCCCTGGTGTGGGAAGAAAGCGGCGGACCCGAAGTGGTGAAGCCCAAGAGCCGCGGGTTCGGCACGCGAATGATCGAACGCGGGCTTGCAGCCGAGCTGGCGGGCAGCGTGACCATCGACTTCCGGCCAGAGGGCGTAGTCTGCACGGTCGATGCACCGCTGCCGGAGGGGGCGGAATGAGCGATCTCAACGGCCTGCGCGTGCTCGTGGTCGAAGACGAGCCGGTGGTGGCGATGTGCCTGGAGGACATCCTGGAGGAACTGGGCTGCGTGACCGTAGGCCCGGCCAACCGGCTTTCCGAAGGGCTGAAGCTTGCCGAGGGTGAACTCGACGCGGCAATCCTCGATATCAATCTGGGGGGTGAGCGGAGCAATTCGATTGCCGAATTGCTCCGCTCACGCGGCGTGCCCTTTGCGTTCGCCAGCGGATATGGGTCGGCACCCGAAGGCTTTGGCGCGCCCATGATCGAGAAACCCTATCGCACCGCTGACATCGCCCGCGCGCTGAGCGCGATTATGGGAGAGCCGTGATGATCGTTTCGCTCGCTTTGTTTGCTATCGCCCCCACTCCCTTCCCTGCCCCCAAGACGCCGACCGGCGTGCTCCAGATCTCGTGCCGGCAGGGCGAATGCCGTTGGCAGCGGATCAGCAAGATCGAGCGTGTCCGCGCTGGTGGCGGCGAGGTGCTGCGCAAACTGACCAGTCGGTCTGGGTTTTCTACGCATGGCGCCTTTGGCGATCCCCCCAAGCGCTTTTCCCCACGGCTACGTGTGCAATGGGACAAGGCGCCGCGGGTGGAATATGTGTTGTGTTCGAAGCGCCGTCCCACTGTGATCTTCCATAGCGATGGCGAGTTTGTCGTCCACCGGCTCGGTCTCGCCAGCCTGGGCGGCTATGAATATGCCACGGCGACGCTGTACATGCAGGCGTGCCACAATTTGGCGCCGGGCCGCTGGAGCGAGAAGCAGGTACCCAGTATGGGCTATGGCGGGCAGCGCGGGCAGCAGGACGAATATAGGACGCTCACCGCAGCGCTCGCGACGCTGCGCTAGCCCAAACCAGCATCCAGGCTGATCCAGACGAACAGCGCCGGACCCATCAGGGCCCGGCGCTTTTTCGTTAGAACTCTTTCGAGAGCTGGAGCCGCAGCGTGCCGGCCTTCTCGCCGCTGCTGCTGCGCAGGCCGGCCTCGACATCGAAGCTCCACAGCCTCGGGAAGACGAAGCGCATGCCTGCGGTCAGCTGGAGCTGATCCCGCGTCCAGCCCTGCGTGGTGAGGCTGAACAGCGCCGCACCCGGGATATCGGCATAATCGAGGAACTGCGGATCGGTATCGGCGAACTCATGGTTCCATTCGGCGCGCAGACGCGGCGTGATCGTCGCAAAGCCGGTCTCACCCGTGAAGTCCACGCGCGCACCCAGCGTACCGGTGAGCGATTCCAGATCCCGCTCATTGAAGCGCAGGTTCATAGTGCCTGCCCCCGTCTCGCTATATGCCCCAAGCGTGGCGTTCAGGAATTCGCCGCGGCCATAGATGGACCAACGGACGCTTCCGCCCTGCTTGTCGAGCCCGGCAGAAATCGCGCCGACCGTGTATTTGCCATCGCGGCTGCCCACGGCGTTGACGTTGAGCGTTGCGACCGTGCGCCGCGTGCTGAAGCTCAGATCGCCGAAGCCGACCATACCATCGATAAACGCGGAGCTCCCCGGCGAGAAGCTGGCATAGCCCGCGAACAGGCTGCTGGTGCTGCGCACCCGCGCCGCCGTCCCGCCGATATGGCTAACGTCATTGCCATAGCCGCCGCCGATACCGACCGTCAGGCCCTCGGTCAGCTTGATGTCGGCGCCTGCGCTCAGACCACCCGTCGTGGCGGTGATCTTCGAACGCTGCGTGGTTGCATCCTGCGTGCCCACGTCGATGGCGCCGCCGCTCCAGATCGCGATCGAGCCCTTCTGGCGCTCGCCGCTACCGCCGTCTTCGCTATCCTCGCTCAGCATCGGACGTTCAGGAGCCCCGGCGACCGCTCCTAGACGGCGCGAAGTGCCTGCAGTGGCCGGAGTAGAATAGCCAGTCATCGAGATCCCGCCGAGCATATCGGCACGGCTGCCACGGCCATCGCGCATATTGGCGATGCGGCCCATCATGGGATCGTTGGCCGTCGTCCGCATCCGCTCGGTAATCTCCAGCGCCGAAGCATCGAAGGCCGGGCGCTCGCGAACATAGCCGCGGCCGTCGCGCGAGCTGAGCGTAACGCCTATCGCCTGCGAGATGCCGCCACCGCCATGCAGCTGCTCGGTGCGGCGCATGAAGTTGGCAATCTGGGCCCGCGCAAAGCGACGCGTAGTCTCCGCCTGCGCATCGCTAAGGCCTCGAATATTCGCGTCCGCAGTCGGATTCGGACGCGCCGTCACGGCAACGGTGACGGTCGCCGGGGCCGAAGTGCCGAAGGTGTTGGTCAGCGTGTAGATCACGATGACATTACCCGAGAAGCGCGCATTGGCCGTCACTTCGAGGCGGAAGGTGCGTGCTGCACCCGTGCCGCTATCGACGATCCGGGTACTGGCCGAATTGGCCGGCGTGACGCTCACGATGGCGGCGCCGGTGAATGGTCCCTGGGTCGCGCCCGTGGTCAATTCCACGCTGACGGTCTGACCGTCGCCGACCTGCGCCGTCTTCGCCTGTGCCACCGGTGCGGAGCCGGTCACGGTGACCTGTACCGTTGCTGCCGCCGAGCGGCCGCCGGGGCCGGTTGCGAAGAAGGTGAAGGTATCGATGCCCGAAAAACCGATTGCCGGGCGATAGGTCGCGATCGTGCGGCCCACCGCCTGTGCAGTCTGTGTACCGGGCACCGCAGTGCCGCCACCGACGACGCGAAGCGTTACCGTGCCATGTGTCGGCTGGGTTTCGATCGAGATCGTATCGTACATCCCCGTGACCAGCGCCGAGAGATCGATATCGACTGCGTTGTTGGCGCTGACCGAAGACGAGCCAGCAACGCTGCCGGTGCCCGGAGTGCTGGCCGGCGGCGGCGGGTTCGCCACCGTCAGGCTGACCGTGGCGGTGGCCGAGGTCCCGCCCGGACCGGTGGCGGTGTAGGTGAAGCTGTCCGCGCCGAAGTAACCCGCTGTGGGCGTATAGGTCACGACATCGCCAGCAACGCTGGCGGTACCATGCGCCGGCCCGGTGCCGATCGCGATGCTCGAATGCACACCCGTGATCGAGCCCGAAAGATCCACGGCAGTGCCCGCGCTGTTATACGGGATCGCAGCCGTTCTGGCGGCAGCAACCGGCGCTGCGGGCGTTGCCACCGTCAGGCTCACCGTCGCCGGAGCAGTCGTGCCGCCCGGGCCGGTTGATGTGTAGGTGAAGCTGTCGGCACCGAAGTAACCGGCGGTCGGCGTGTAGGTCACGACATCGCCGGCGATGACGACCGTGCCGTGCGCCGGCGCGGTGCCGATCGCGATGCTGGTGTGCACCCCGGCGATCGACGTCGAGAGATCGATCGCAGTGCCCGCGCTTTCATATGCGACGGCCACGCCATTCCGGTCCGCTACGGTCGGCGCTGCCGGGGTCGCGACGGTGATCGATACTGTCGCCGGAGCGGTCGTGCCGCCCGGGCCGGTGGCCGTGTAGGTGAAGCTGTCCGCGCCGAAATAACCCGCAATAGGCGTGTAGGTGACGACATCGCCCGCGATAACGACCGTGCCGTTCGTCGGTGCAGTGGCGATGGCGATGCTGGTGTGCACCCCGGTGACCGAGGCCGAAAGATCGATCGCAGTGCCGCTGCTATTATAGGGCACTGCCACGCCGGGCTTGTCGGCACCCACCGGCGCGGGCGGAGTCGCGACCGTCAGGGTTACCGTTGCCAGCGCTGAAGTGCCGCCCGGACCGGTTGCGGTGTAGGTGAAACTGTCGGCACCGAAGTAACCGGCAGTCGGCGTGTAGGTGACAACATCGCCAGCGATGACAGTCGTGCCATGCGCCGCCGCAGTGGCGATCGCGATGCCCGAATGCACGCCCGTGATCGAACTGGTGAGATCCACGGCAGTGCCCGCGCTGTTGTACGGGATCGCAGCAGCCTGGTCCGCCACGGTGGGGACCGCAGGGGTCACTACGTTGATGCTCACCGTCGCGACGTTGGACGTCCCGCCGGCGCCGGTGGCGGTGTAGGTGAAACTGTCCGCACCGAAATAACCGGCTGCCGGCGTATAGGTCACGACATCGCCAGCGATAACGGTCGTGCCATGCGCCGGTGCAGTGCCGATCGCGACGCTGGCATGCGGCCCGCCGGTGATCGACGGCGCGAGGTCAATCGCGGTGCCCGTGCTTTCATATGCGACGGGGACGCCCGGCTTATCGGCAGCGATCGGCGGATCGATGAAGGTGTAGGTAACGGCGCCCGCGCTGGTCTGGCCATTGACCGTGACGGTCACAATGGCCGGCCCCGAGCCCGTCGCGGGCGCGGTAACGGTGAGCTTGGTCGCAGTCGCTCCGGTGACTGTCGCGTTCGCCGCGCCAAACTTTACCGCATTGTTGCCCGGCGTGGTGCTGAAGCCAGTGCCGTTGACCTCAACCGTGGCGCTGACCGGGCCCGAGGTTGGCGAGACGCTGGTGACCGACGGGAGGACGGTAACCGTGTTGCTGGTGGCGGTGGCGGTGGCCGGATAACCCGCAGGCGTGAACCCATCCAAGCTGAACGTCGCGGTGCCCGGGTTCGTGCCCTGATAGGGCAAGGTGATTGTGCAGCCGCCGACCGGGATCGAGAGGTTGCTAAAGTCCACCTGCGAGGCATTCGGCACGCCCGAATTCCAGCCGGTGCACGTGCCGCCGGAACCGGAGATGCGGGTCATTATCGCAGAATTGCTGTGGAGCGACGTGCTGAACGCGGGCGATGGCGACGCATTGCCGTTGGTGAAGCCGATCGTGATCGTGCCGGTTCCGCCGGCGTCCACCGTCGAGGGCGAGAAGCTCACCGACAGGCCGATTGCCGCGGCGTTGCTGACCATGAACGATTGTTGCGCCTGCGCGGCTGCATTCCAGTCTGAATCGCCCGCCTGATTGGCGTTGATCCGGCAGGTGCCGGGCGCAGGGAAGGTGACTGTCGTGCCCGCAAGCGCGCAGCCCGTGCTGGTGCCGTCGAGCGAATAGATAGCCGGAAGACCCGAGTTGGACGTCGCTGATACGGTATAGGCCGGACTGCCTACCGACGCGCTGGGCGCGCTGGTGGTAAAGGTGATTGTCTGGGTGCCCTTGGCGATCGTCGTCGTGACGATCGAGCCCATCGCGGTGACCGGTGCGCCCTGGCTATCGGTCACCTGGATCCGGTAGCTGAAAACCCCGGCGACTGTCGGCGTGCCCGAGACGATACCGGTGCCGGTATCAACCGTTATGCCCGGCACGAAAGCCCCTGCATTGAGGGCATAGGTGTAAGGCGCAACGCCGCCCGCGGCCGGGTTGGTCTGGCTATAGGCCGCGCCGACACTCGTGCCGGTGGGCGCATTCGTAGCGATCGTGAGGGTCGCCGGGGTTACCGTGAACGCGCGAATGACATCGGCCGCTGCGCCGAAGCTGCTGTCACCCGCCTGGCTGGCGGTGATCGAGCAGTTGCCGGTCTGAAGCAAGGTGAGCGAGGTGCCCGAGACCGTGCAGATCGCGGTCGTGGTAGAGGCGAAGCTGACCGTAAGCGTCGAGCTTGCGGTTGCCGACAAGGTCAGCGGCGAGGCCGAGAGCGACGCATTGGCCAGCGGATTGAAGGTGATCGTCTGCGCGCCCATCGAAACCGTCAGGCTCACCGTCGCGGGCGCCGAAGTGCCGCCGATCCCGGTCGCGGTGTACGAGAAAGTGTCGGTACCCGCGTAATTGGTGGTTGGCGTATAGGTGACGACATCGCCCGCGATGCCGGTCGTGCCGTGCTGCGGCGCGGTCGAGACCGTGATGCTGCCGTGACTGCCGGTGATCGAGCTGGTCAGATCGATCTGCGTCGCCGTGTTGAACGGCACGCTGACACCGTTGCGCGGAGCACCCGTTGGCGGCGGGACATAAGTGAACTCATCGCCTCCATTGGCGGGGCTGGTCCCGCCGGGGGTCGTCACGCGAACATCGGCCACCCCCGCGCTACCCAATGGCGCGGTGGCAGTGATGGAGGTCGGGCTGTTATAGGTGAAGCTGCTCGCGGGGTTCGACCCGAAGCTTACCGCACTCACGCCGGTGAAGTCGGTGCCGGTGATCGTGACGATCGTGCCACCCGCAGTCGGGCCGGTAGCCGGGTTGAGCGAAGTGACGGCAGGTATCGGGATATAGGTAAACTGATCGCTGCCCGATGTTGCGCTGGTGCCGCCTGGCGTGGTCACGCGGATATCGACGGTGCCGGTGCCCACCGGGGCGGTCGCAGTCATCGAGTTCGCATTGGTGACGGAATAGGTAGTCGCCGGCGTCATGCCAAAGGTGACAGCGGTTGCGTCCGTGAAGTTGGTGCCGCTGATCGTCACGACCGTCCCACCGCCGCCCGGCCCCGTAGTCGGGGAGCGGCCGGTGATCGTCGGTGCGGCGATATAGGTGAACTGGTCCGCCGCGCTGGTCGCGCTGGTGCCGCCTATGCTGGTGACCGTGATGTCCACGGTGACGTTCGCAATGCTGATGCTGAGCGGCGACGTGGCGGTGATCTGGGTGTCGCTTTCGATGGTGTAGGTCGCGCCGGTCGCCGCGAAGCGCACGCCATTCGTTGGCGCGACTGCGGAGAAGCCGGTGCCGGTGATGATCACCATGGTGCCGCCCGCGGCCGGGCCCGAAGTCGGCGCGATTGAGGTTACCGTCGGCGCTGCGACATAGGTGAAGTCGGTGGATGCGGATCCGCCGACCGTGGCGACGACTACGGTGACTGTACCTGCAGAATGCGCCGGGCTGGTGAAGGTGATGCTCGAGCTGATATTATTGTCGAGCGTCACCGGCGAGCCATCGACGGTCACGGTCGCATTTCCGAGATTGTTGCCGTTGATGGTGACCGGCGTGCCGCCGCTGATCGGGCCGGAGGCCGGCGACCGCGAGCTGATCGTCGGTGCCGCGATGTAGGTGAACTGGTCGCTCACGGTGGGGGCGGTGGTGCCGCCCGGCGTGGTAACGCGGATATCGCGCGTACCGGTGCCGCCAGGCGAAATTGCGGTGATCGATGTGTCGCTATTGAAGTTGAAGCTGGTTGCCGGTGTCCCGTCGAATACAACTGCCGTCACGCCGGTAAAGTTGGCGCCCGCGATGGTGACCGTCGTTCCGCCGATCGCCGGCCCCTGAGCAGGCGAGACCGCGCTGATCGTCGGCGCCGCGACATACGTGAAACCGTTGGTCAGAGTGTCTGTGCCGCCCGGCGTGGTAACCACCACATCGACAGCGCCCGCCGCATGCAGCGGGGACGTGGCGGTAATCGTCGTGTCATTGACTACGATAATGCCCGTCGCCGAATTGCCACCCATGGTCACGACTGTGGCGCCGGTAAAGCCGGTACCGGTGAGCGTGACGCTGGTGCCGCCAGCGGTCGGTCCCGAAGTCGGCGCGATCGAGGTTATCGTGGGCACCGGAATATAGGTGTATTGATCATCCACGCTGGCGATGCTGGTGCCGCCCGGATTGGTGACGCGGATATTGACCACGCCGACTCCCGCAGGCGCGGTTGCGATGATCGAGGTTGCGCTACTGATCGTGAAGGTTGCCGGATTCGGGCCGAAGTTGACCGCAGTGGCGGTCATGAAGCCGGAGCCCGTGATGACCACCGGGTTCAGGCCGCCGCCCGGACCCGTGCCGGGGTTACGCCCGGTCACCGTCGGCGCTGCAACATAGGTGTATTGATCCGCCGCGCTGATTGCGCTGACGCCGCCCGGCGTGGTGACGCGAACGTCGACGGTGCCGGTACCCGCAGGTGCGGTCGCAGTAATCTGGGTCGAGCCGGTAACGGAGACGCCAGTTGCAGCATTCCCGCCAAACATCACCGCAGTGGCGCCCGACAGATTGGTGCCGGTGATCGTGATCACCGTCGTGCCCGCCAGCGGCCCCGCATTCTGCGAGAGCCCGGTGACCGCTGGCACCGCAAAATAGTTGTATTGATTGGCGGCGGCGGTGGAACTGGTGCCTTCCGGCGTAGTGACGCGAACATTGACCACCCCCACCCCCAAAGGCGCAGTCGCGGTGATCTGGGTCGGGCTGATATAGGCGTGGGTGGTCGCGGGGCTTCCGCCGAAAGTGACCCCAGTCACCCCGGTAAAGTTGGTGCCGGTGATGACAACCGTATTGGTGCCGCCATCCGGACCCGCGTTCGGCGAGAGCCCCGTGACTGTCGGCACCGCCGTGACTACCAATGCGCCAGTGGTGGCAGCGCTGCCGGTCAGGCTGACCGGTCCGGTCGCGAACACGGTGCCGCTGGTGAAGATATAGCTGCCGCCAGCACTGGGCGTGACGGTAAGCGTCGCGCGGCAGGTTGCCCCCCCAGCGAGGCTCCCGCCCGCCAGACTGAACTCCCTGGTCCCCGCATTATAAGTCGCGGTGGCGCCGGAGCAGGTGGTGGATGGGCTAGCGCCGGCGAGATTGGCGTGCAGCGTACCCAGGTTGAAGCCCACGCCGGTAAGCGCGATCGCCCCGTTCGGGTTGGTAATGTCGACCTGAAGCTGGGACGTATTGCCCAATACGATCGGCGACGTGCCGAACTGTGCCGCGATGGTGGGCACCGAGGGTACTGGATTCACGGTGAGCGACATGGCGCTGCCTGCTGAGCCAGCGCTGGTACTCGTCGCAGACGGTGTCCCCGATGAGATCGGATAGCTGTTGGCCGTGGCAGAGGTGATGCTGAATGTGATCGTGCAGGTCGCGCTTGCGGCCAGCGTGCCGCCCGAAAGCGTTACGGTGCCTCCGCCGATGCTGCCGGCGACCGCGCCGCCGCACTGGGCGCCGGCTGGAGCCGCCGCTAGGGTGACGCCGCCCGGCAGCGTGATCGTGTCTGCAACGCCGCTCAGCGCCGAACCCGAATTGGGGTTGGTAAGCGTCACCACGGCGGTGCTGTTGTTTCCAGTGTAGATCGTAGCGGGCGTCAGCGACGTAAGGACCGCAGTGGGTGCCGCCGGCGCCGCGATGTTGATCGTGACATAGAAATATTGGTTGGCGGATTGGGTACCGCTCGTAAGCAGCGTGAACACGCCCGACGTGCCCGTCACGTTGTCCGTGCCAGTGACGGGGTTTGCACCGCCAGCGACATCGCCAAAGATGACCTTGGTGGGAGCGTAGGTCGGGCTGGGAGTGAAGTAATAATTATTGCTGGCGTCGCGCTCGGCGATCGAGCCGTCCGGATAGGTGATGACTATCGCGCCGACAGCGGGCGACGTACCATTTTTACGCAACGAACTGCCGCCATGGCCAGCGCCGAGTGGGAAAGCGCAGGTATTGCCGGTGTTGATCGTCGATCCAGCGAAGATGAGCTGACGCCCGCCACCCTGCGTGACATTGTAGTTTCTGGCGCAGGCCGTCTGCGCCTGCGCCGTCTGCGGCATGATCGCCGAGAGGGCGACCACGGCGAGTATTGCAGACAATAGCCGCGCGGTGCCGATGCGCACGCGACCAGCAATACCGACGAAACGATTCACCCCGTTCAGCACTGTAACTTCCCCCGAGCCGCCCTGGCCCGCCGCGAGTCGCGTAACAGAATTAGGACAGATTCGTAACGCCAATACTATCAACAGCTACTGACATCATCACGATATTTTACCGATGCTCTCTGTAGGTTCTCTTTTCGGACCAGTATCGACTTAGTAAACAGATATTTATAAACTACGTCCGTATTAGACGTAATTTTCACCCACAAGTCGATTGACACTCTTCACCTCCATAGTCACCAATGAACTCGCCGTGAAAGCGCATAGTCGCTATCTCTCGACGTGTAGCGGGGATTAACTAGAAAATTTATTCGATCTGGCTCGATTTCGGGCCCGTTGACGCGCGGCAGCACTCTGCCTGCGCTGCATTTTTGTGGGAGGCGCCTGTGTCACAAGTTTATGTCGGCCAGATCATGATGACCGGCTTCGGCTTTGCGCAGAAGAATTTCGCGCAGTGTAACGGCCAAACACTTGCAATTGCACAAAACCAGGCGCTTTTTTCGCTGGTCGGCACTTATTATGGCGGGAATGGTAGCACCACCTTCCAGCTCCCGGATCTTCGTAGCCGCACGCCGGTGGGCGGAGGCTTTCCGTCGCAGGATGCCGGATGGCAGCCGAGCCCCTTTCCGCTGGGCGGTGTTGGCGGCCAGGAATCGGTGTCGCTGCTCGCATCGCAGATTCCCAACCATAGCCACACGGTAACCGGCACCACCGCTGCCGGTGTCGAAGGCATTGGCGACAACACCGCCACCTTATCGGCAGTCTCGCCGAATACGGCGTTGCTATATGGTGCTGCGGCAAGCCAGGTGCCGCTGACCGGAGGGCCGCTCACGCCCACGGGATTCGGTGCGCCGCATCCAAACATCCAGCCATATGAAACGATCAACTTCAATATCGCGATGTACGGCGTGTATCCGTCGCGGAATTGAACGTCGCACTTCGGATAATCATGCCCGCCTTCAGGGGAGAATAAGATGAGCCAGCCATATGTCGGCGAGATTCGCCTGTTGCCCTATGGCCGCGGAGCTCCTTCGGGCTGGTTGCCCTGCAACGGATCGCTCGAGTCGATTTCCGAATATGAGGTGCTCTTCACCCTGATCGGCACTACTTATGGCGGTGACGGGCAGACGACGTTCCAGTTGCCGGACATGCGCGGTCGTATCCCGATCCATCAGGGCACCGGGGCTGGCCTCAGTCCCTATTCGCTCGGCCAGGTCAGTGGATCTGAGGGGGTCACGCTTACAGTCGCGCAGATGGGCTCTCATTTTCACCTAGCGACGGCGTCGCTGGCCCCCGCCACATCGAACACGCCAACTGGAAACATTCCGGCCGCGGGCATCATCGGCGAGCCCTTTTATGACAGCCAGCCAAGCTCCGGAACCACTAGCAACCTGGCGCCGAATGCCGTGAGCATGACCGGCGTAGGCTTGCCACACGACAATATGGGCCCGACGCTGGGACTCCAATATTGCATCGCCACCGTCGGGATTTTTCCGACCCAGAGCTGATTTTCGCGCTTTGGCGGAAAGCTCCGCCGAAGCGCTGCACGAACATAAGGGAGCAATTCCATGGCAGAACCATTTTTGGGCCAGATTCAGCCTTTTGCCTTTAGTTATCCGCCCATGAATTGGGCATTCTGCGCGGGGCAGACCATGGCAATCCAGCAGGCCTCTGCTCTATTTTCGCTGATTGGCGTTCAGTTTGGGGGCAACGGAACCCAGAACTTCAAGCTGCCGAATATGGTCGCCCGCCAGGGATGCGGCAACGGAAACGGGCCCGCCCTCAGCCCTTGGGCGATTGGGCAGACTGCAGGCACACAGACCGTGGCGCTCACGATCGATCAAATGCCGGCGCATAACCATAATCTCGTCGATTATATTCCAGGCGCCACAACCTCGCTGGTCGCGGAGCCGACTACGGCCTGCGCCATGGGCATGGCAGGCAATGGCAGCGTGCAGATGTTCGCGCCGATTGGCACCACAGGCACCGCCATGAATCCGTCGATGATCATGCCGGCAGGTGGCGGTCAGCCGCATCCAAATCTGCAGCCCTTTCTCGGGCTCAACTACAGCATCGCGTTGCAAGGCACCTTCCCCAGCTTTAACTGAGATGCATGCTATCTGATTTCCCCGAAGCGGCGGCGCCCGCGCCGCCGCTTTCGGATTTTCTACGGTCCAGGGGTGTTTCGCTGCGGCCCGCCGCGCGCGCCGACCTCGACTTTCTGCGCGATCTCTTTGCTGATTTTCGTGCGCCCGAACTCCTCTTCATACCCTGGACGCCCGCGCAGAAGCGGGCCTTTGTCGAAGACCAGTTTCGCCTCCAGCATGTCCATTTCACCAAATATTACGTCGCTGGCGACTTCTGGGTCGTCGATCAGACACCGCCGCTTGGCACTACGCAATCGATCGGACGCCTCTATCTCGATCGTTCGGCGCAGCCGTGGCGGATCGTCGATATCGGGCTGAGCGCCGCCACGCGCGGGGCCGGGCTGGGCGCGGCGCTGATCGCGTGGATACAGAGCCAGGCGCAGGCGGCGGGCAGCGGCGTGGCGCTACAGGTGGCTGAGAATAACCCGCGCGCCCATGCGCTCTATCTGAAGATGGGGTTCATCCATGATGGTGCGCCCCAGGCACATCACCAGCCGATGATCTGGCGGCCTTAGTTATAGACCGCCTGATAGACGATGTTCCCCTGATCCTGCGCGATGGCCACAAGGAAGATGTCGTGCGAGCCTAGATCGGGATGCGTCATCTTATACTGCCGCTGGGGAAGGATCAGCTTCGATGCGCTCTTGAACAACAAGGAGAAGGGCTCGCGCCGCATGCCGGGATAGGGCTGAGCCGGGAGCGGCTTCACTTCGATGAGCGTAACGCTCATTGCGGACTCGCCCATGCTGATCTCGAACTCCTGGTTCGCAGCCCCGGCGAAGTTCTGGATCGATAAAAATTGCACGATTCGTATCCCCCTGCCCTGGCGCAAACTATCGCGAACTCGCCTACTGTCGAGCCGACTATTCGACCGTAACGGACTTGGCGAGGTTGCGCGGCTGATCGACATCGGTGCCCCTGGCAACCGCGACGTGATAGGCTAGCAACTGCACGGGCACCGCGTAAACAAGCGGCGCGATCAGCGGGTGGACGCTGGGCATCTCGATGGTCGCAATGGCGTCCTCACCAGCCTGCGCCAGCCCTTCGGCATCGGAGATCAGGACGACGCGCGCGCCGCGGGCCTTGGCCTCCTGCATGTTCGACACCGTCTTGTCGAAAAGCGGCCCGGAGGGTGCGAGAACGATCAGCGGCACGCTATCGTCAATCAACGCGATCGGCCCGTGCTTCATCTCGCCCGAGGCATAACCTTCGGCGTGGATGTACGAGATTTCCTTGAGCTTGAGCGCACCTTCGAGCGCGAGCGGATAATCGGGGCCGCGGCCGAGATAGAGCACGTCGCGCGCTTCGGCGATGGTGTGCGCCATGCCGGCGATATGCTCGTCCAGGGCCAGCGCAGCGTTGATCGCAGCGGGTGCCTCGATCAGATGGCGGACGATTTCGCGCTCCTCGCTGGGGGGCATCAGCCCCTTGGCGCGAGCGAGATTGACCGCGAGGGCAGCCATCACGCTCAGCTGGCAGGTGAACGCCTTGGTCGAAGCCACGCCGATCTCGGGGCCAGCATGCGTCGACAGCAATAGATCGACTTCGCGCGCCATCGAGCTGGTTGGCACGTTGATGATACCCGCGGTGGTTACGCCGTTCGCCTTCATGTGGCGGAGTGCTGCAAGGGTGTCGGCGGTCTCGCCCGATTGGCTGACGACAACGCCAAGCGTGTGCGGCGGCAGGATCGGGTCGCGGTAGCGGAATTCGGAGGCAACATCGACTTCGACCGCGAGACGCGCGAAGCGCTCGATCCAATATTTGCCGATCATGCCCACATAGCTGGCGGTGCCGCACGCAACGATGGTCACGCGCTCGATCTTCGACAGGTCGAAATCCATGTTGGGCATCGCGACCATCTGCTCGACGGGGCGGATATACGATTGCAGCGTCTGCGCGACGACCACGGGCTGCTCGTAGATTTCCTTGAGCATGAAGTGGGCGTGATTTCCCTTGTCGATCGCTTCCGCAGTGGCGCCCGACTGGACGATCGGGCGCTCGACGGGATTGTTGTCGCGGTCGAACACTTCGATCGTCTCGCGGGTGACAACGGCCCAATCGCCTTCGTCGAGATACGCGATGCGCTGCGTGAGCGACGCCAGCGCATGCGCGTCCGAGCCCAGATAATTCTCGCCCTCGCCATAGCCCACGGTCAGCGGCGCGCCGAGGCGCGCACAGATCAGCATGTCGGGCTGGTTGCGAAACAGAAAGGCGACCGCGAACGCGCCGTGCAGCTGCGGCAATATTTCGGCCACGGCATCGCGGGGCGCCTTGCCCCGCTTGAGTTCGCGATCGACCATGTGCGCGACGACTTCGGTGTCGGTCTGACTCTTGAACTCGCGGCCCTCGGCGATCAGCTCGTCGCGCAGCGGCTTGAAATTCTCGATGATGCCGTTGTGGACGATGGTGACGTCGCCAACGATGTGCGGATGCGCGTTGTCCTCGGTCGGCGCGCCATGCGTCGCCCAGCGGGTGTGCGCGATGCCGATATGACCGGGAAGCGGGCTCTCCGCCAGGCGTGCGCCCAGATTGAGGAGCTTGCCCTCAGCGCGGCGTCGATCGATCTCACCATTGTTCAGCGTGGCGATGCCGGCGGAATCATAGCCGCGATATTCCAGCCGCTTGAGCCCGTCGAACAGCCGCTGCGCTACGTCCTGCTTTCCGACAATCCCTACGATTCCGCACATATATTTGCTTGCCCTTCAAATCGGCTGATTAGCCGATGATCTCGATCTGATCGCCACTCGTGACGCTGATTCGCGTCTGGAAATGCGCACCGCCGCCAACGGGAACGCGGCGCGCAACGCCCTTCACCCGGATATGCTTGCCCTTGAACACCATATCGGGCTCACCGCCCAATTTCGCGAGGAAGGCGTTGCGCGCCGCAGGCTCGATAACAATCGCGAGATTGCCCGCGTCGCGATAATCCGTGGTGGAGTTGAGGTAATAGACGAAGCCGCCTGCCCCGGTGGAGGCGACGTGCATTTCGAACACGCCTGTCACTTCCGCGCCCGAAGCCGCTGCGGTAACTGCCTGTGCGGGTGTCATCACGGTCTGCGCTGCTGCCGGGGCAGCGCTCATTATCATCGCGACCAGAGCCGCAGCAATCATCCCACGCATCACTTCCGCTCCTTCTTCTTTGCCGTCATGATTTCGCGGAAGCGGTGTGCCCAGCCGGGCTTCACTTCCTGCTTCGCGCGGGTGATGCCCAGCGCATTCGCCTCTACATCGCGCGTCACCACCGAACCCGCCGCGACGATCGCGCCGTCACCGATCTTGACCGGCGCGACCAAGGCGCTGTTCGATCCGATAAAGGCACCATGGCCGATCTCGGTGGGGTATTTCAGGAAGCCATCATAATTGCAGGTGATCGTGCCCGCGCCGATATTGGCCCCCGCCCCCACCTTGGCATCGCCCAGATAGGTCAAATGATTGGCTTTGGCGCCCGGGCCGAGCACCGCCTTTTTCATCTCGACGAAATTCCCGACCTTCGATCCCTGCTCCATCACCGCGCCGGGGCGGAGGCGTGCATAAGGTCCGACTTCGGCACCGCTCATCACGGTTGCGCCCTCGATATGGCTGAACGCGTGAATCTGGACGCGGTCTGCGATCTCCACGCCGGGGCCGAAGAACACATTGGGCTCGATCAGCACGTCGCGACCGATTTTCGTGTCGTGCGCGAACCACACCGTCTCGGGCGCGATCAGCGTGGCGCCGTCTGCCATCGCTTCGGCACGGCGCGCGCGCTGCCAGACCAGTTCGGCCCCGGCCAGTTCGGCGCGGCTGTTGATCCCCAGCACCTCGGCTTCGGATGCTTCGATGACGACCGAGCGCTGCATGTCCTTCAGCGCAAGCATGACGATGTCGGGAAGGTAATATTCGCCCGCCGCATTGTCGTTGTCGACGCGCTCGAGCAGCGGCCACAGATCCTTGGCGCGGACCGCCATTACACCCGAATTGCACAGGCGCTCCGCGCGCTGGACGGGGCTCGCGTCCTTGAATTCGACCATTGCGAGGATGCGCGTGTCGCTGTCGGCGATGATGCGGCCGTAAGCGGCGGGATCTTCGGGGCGGAAGCCGAGCACGACAATCGTGGGATTATCGTGGTGCGCCAGCCGCTCGACCATTCGGTTGACCGTATCGGTACGCAGGAAAGGTACGTCGCCAAAGCAGATCACCGCGACGCCGTCGAAATCCGCCAGCGCCTCCTTGGCCTGCAGTGCCGCATGCGCGGTGCCGAGTTGATCCTCCTGCACCACGGTGCGCACGCCCAGCGGCGCGACGGCGGCTTCGACCTGCTCCCGCAGCGAGCCGACCACCACCACGCGCTCGCTGGCGCCGGCAGCATCGAAGCTGTCGATCAAATGCAGCAGCATCGGTCGCCCCGCGATCGGGTGCAGCACCTTGTGCGTATCGGATTTCATCCGCGTGCCCTTGCCCGCAGCAAGGATGATCGCGGCAATGGCTTGCGTCATGAAGACCCCTCTTGGGACGCGGTTACGCCGATAACCTTGCCATTTCCATAGCGCGCGGGGCCAGATGCGAAAAATCCCCCGCGCCGGATGGGGCACGGGGGATTTTTACTTGTCCGGTATTGGGGGGCTTACGTGCCCTCGGCTTCACCTTCGGCGGCGGCATCTTCAGAATCCGCTGCCGGTACCGCTTCGTTGGCCGCCGGGGCTGCGGGCGAAGCGCCATCTACGGTCTTGATGTTATAGCCAGCGAGGAGCGCCTTGCCGTCGGCGATCCGGTAGACGAAATCTTCCTTCGTCTTCGCATTGGCATATTCGGAATCGAAGTTGAGCGTGACCAGGCCGTTGGCGTCGGCGCTCCAGCCGGTCTCGGTCGCGGTCTTGAGGGCACCAAGGCCGTCATGGAACTTGCCGACCTGCTCGGCGAACTGCGCTTCGGTAACGGTCGATTTCAGATCGGCCGCAGCGGCCTGATAGATGGCCGGATATTGCGCCGCCGCGAATTGCTGGCGGAAGGTGCCCACGGCATCGCGCGCTGCCTTCGTATCGTCCGCCGTCGAGCAGCCGCTAAGAGCCACCATGGCGGCGATTGCCACGATCCCGATTCCCCGCATTTCATTATCCCCTTTTGCTTGATCTTGCAGATATGCTGCCATGCAGGAGAGGCTTTGTCATCAGGGAGCGTGGCCCTTGCGCCACTTGGTCCACAAATGCCGGAGGAGCATCGCGGGCGGCATGCGCAGCCAGTGAGAGCGGATATAGAATGCAAGGCGGGTGAATTTGCGGGTCGGTCGGCCCCAATCATCGCGCGCGGTGAGGCGGCGCAGGTATAGATTGTCTCCCCAGCCGCCGCTGGTGCCTGCCAGCGGTTCGGGGCCGTACAGCGCATGACTGAGCCGGATCGCGCGGGTCATCTCGCCAGCAAGGCCGTGATGCTCGGCGCGGGCTTCGAGCCCCTCCACGCCGAACTCTTCGACCAAGCACCAGATGTCCCACAAATTGCGTATGCCGCCCGCAAGATCGCCATCAGCGAACAGATGCGCAGCGGCGTGGCAGAGCATGTCGTTGGGTGCCGGATGCTTGCAGCCATTGCCGAGCCACACTGCGGCATCGAGTATCCCCTGCGCATCGGGGGTGATCCGGGCGGTCAGCGGCAGGATCGTGTGGTGGACGTCGATCATCCGGTCGCGATCACGATGGATCAGCGGCGGCAGCTCGTGCATCCAGCGGCGGTAATATTCGTCGTCATAGGGATCGGGCTTCACCCATTCCCAGCCCGCCGCGAGCAAGCGCGTTTCGGCCTCCTCGATCAGATCGCGCGGCACGAGGATGTCGAGATCGCCGATCGAACGGCCCCTGCCCGCTTCCAGACCGGCTGCGACGAAGGCGGTGCCCTTGAGCAGCACGACCGCGATGTCGCCAAGCGCGCGACGCGCCATTTCGGCCTCCCACAGTGCCGCAGTGCGGCCTTGCTCGGCAGACGCGATGGCGTCGCGGACGATGCGCCTGGCGTCATCGGGCATGGGCAGGCCGTGGATGCGGGTGGCGAGTGTGCCGATCAGTTGCTCGGCGCGAGCAACGGCGAAGAGCGTAGTCCATTGCTGCGCGGTCAGGCCCCTGGCGGAGGCGGGGTCGCGCAGTGTACGGGCAAGGAGCAGAGCAGCATTCATGCGAGACGCTCGACCATTTCAAGCGCGGTTTCGGTATCGGGATAGTCGATCGCGATCGAGGGAACGTTGGCGACCAGATTGGTCAGCGCTTCGAACCCGCGCTCAGCGAGATTGACGTAGTTGGTCGAGGATTGGGTGAGGCGCACGAACGCTTCGCTGGGCTGGACCGGGCGCTCGGCAGGCTCGAAGCCAAAGCGCGGAAACAGGATCAGGGACGGCGTAGCGGGCTCGGCCATGGCGGCGATGGCGCGGGCATCGGGAACGATGTGGCGCAGCGTGCCCTTGGGCGTTCCCTCCAGTCGCGGGCCGAAGCGGGCGTTGGGGAGCAACGCCTCGGCCACGGGGATCGCTTCGTTCTTGAGGCTGATCAGGCGGGGAAAAGCGTGGGCCATGCCGGTGGCGGGATCGATCAGGATGAACTCGTCGCCCATCATTCGCCAGCCACGTGCCATCAGCAACGCCGCGAGGGTGGATTTGCCCGCGCCCGAAATGCCGGTCATCAGCACGGCCCGCCCGTCTCGCTCGACGCCGGAGGCGTGGAGAAGCAGGAAGCCGCGCTGGCCCAGCGCCATCTGGAGGTTCATCCCCATTTCAGCCGCGAGCAGCCCCTGCGCGAGCGGCAAGGGCGCTGCATCGGGGATGACGAAATCGCCGCCGATATGCACGGAGGGGCGGAGGTATTTGCGCCATGGTCGTGCGGCAAAGAGGTGGACGTTGAAGTCCGGAACCTCGGGCTTGGGAAAATCGCGGTAGAGATCGTCGAGCGCGGCGATCGGCGCGCGCCAGTCGCTTCCGATGCGAAAGCCGATGGGGCCGATGCGGAGGGTGGTGACGTGCTTCATAGGCGCTCGACCAGACCGGCGGCGGCGAGTTCGTCGAGGCGAACGGCGAGCGCCAGCGGGTCAGCGTCGATCAGGTCGTAGTCCGCCGCGAGCCGGGCAAGCAGCGCGTCTACATCGAGCGGCTCGGCCAGGGCAGTGAGAATCTCGGGCACCGGCGCATCGACGATGTGCGTAATGCCGGATGCGCGATGATAGATAAGCGTCAGCGCGTCGAGCGGGACGATACGCAGGATCTTGGGGTTTGCTGCACGGTATTGGGTCACGGCCGAAGCCCTAATAAACGCATTGCTGTGGCAATGCTCAGGCGCGCGGCATCTGCAGCGATGCGAAGCAGGTGAACCCGCTGGTGCCGGACTGAAGCCTGCGGATGTAATTGGTATAGGCGCGGCTCTGTTCATAGGGCACGCCGGGAAGCGTGCCGCCGTTGAGCGCGCGCCGCACATCCTCTGCCTTATACGTGCCGCCCGCCGGGAAGGCGCCGACAGTGCCTGGAGGCACAACCTTGCCGTCCGCTGCGATATATTGCCCGGCGCGGCCGGGATCGGGGACGGGAATCTGGCAGTTCATCACCGAAGCGCTGGTCTGCGCGAGCGCGGGGCGGATCGACACGATCGCAGATGCGCTCGCCGCGCCGAGCATCAGCGCGCGGCGGCTGGACTGGATCGTCTTGGGCGTTTCGGGTGCGTCGTCGCTCATAATGCCTTGTCCTGCGCCCGACGCCCTTTCGCAATCGTAAATCTTCGTTAGAGCAGAGCCGTGCCCGCGTTTCGCACCCTCCTGGCGCTCGCCGTCATTTTGTTCACGACTTTGGTGTGCCTGCTGCTGACCTATGATCTGCAAGCCAGCTTGGTCGCATTGATCGGCGGCGTAGCGGCGGTGCTGATTGCAAACTTCCGCGAAGCCTTTGTCCCAGCAGCCCCTGCTGCACAGCAACGCGCCCCGCAAATCGCCGAAGTGATCGAAGGCGTAACCGAACCCGTCCTGCTGATCGATGGCACGCGCGTTACCGCGGCCAATTCGCAGGCACGCGCATTGCTGGGCACACACATATTGGGCGAAGATGTTCGCGTGGCGATCCGGCATCCGGCGGCGGCCGAGCGGCTGGCCAACCCTGGCCGCAATCCCCCTTCGGAGCCGATCCATCTGGTGGGCCTTGGCGCACGCGACCAGCGCTGGGAAATGCAGGTGCACCCGCTGGAAAGCGGCGAGCGCGTGGTCCATCTGATCGATCGCACGGGCAATTATGCCGCAGACCGGATGCGCGTCGATTTTGTGGCGAATGCCAGTCATGAACTGCGGACGCCGCTGGCTTCGGTGTTGGGGTTTGTGGAGACATTGCAGGAAGATCCGGACGCGGATGTTGACACGCGCCAGCGGTTTTTGAAGATCATTCGTGACGAAGCGCGGCGGATGCAGCGGCTGGTGGACGATCTGATCTCGCTCAGCCGGATCGAAGCGGAGAAATATCGCAAGCCCAACGACCCCATCCATCTGGGCGAACTGTTGCAGGAAGTGTGCGAGGAACTGGCAGCATCGGGCGATGCACGCGCGGACGATCTGCAGGTGGAGGTCGCCGAAACCCCCTTCATCGTCGGCGACTGGGCGCAGCTTTCTCAATTGCTCCACAATGTGATCGGCAACGCCATGAAATATGGGCGCGAAGGCACGCCGGTGGCGATCACGCTCGCACCTGACGGTGCGATGGTGCGGCTGGTGGTCAGCGATCAGGGCGAA
The DNA here is from genome assembly GCA_040384525.1 of Pseudomonadota bacterium. Classification (GTDB taxonomy): domain Bacteria; phylum Pseudomonadota; class Alphaproteobacteria; order Sphingomonadales; family Sphingomonadaceae; genus Sphingomonas. The sequence continues at coordinate 5,805 of JAZKJE010000017.1, read as the reverse complement.
GGTATCCCCCCGCAACATATCCCCCGGCTTACCGAGCGATTCTACCGGGTGGATTCAGGACGCAGCCGATCGGTGGGCGGAACCGGCCTGGGCCTGGCCATCGCCAAGCATGTCGTGGAGCGGCATCGCGGGCGGATCGACATTACCAGCGTGGTCGGCACCGGCACCGCCATCAGCATCCTGCTGCCAATCCAGAAACTGTCATGAAGTTGTAATCGGACGGTAAGAGAGGGAGCCCGTGAAGCGGGCCGATTCTCTCATCGTTCTTATCGGCGCGCTGGCGCTCGGCGCGTGCGATGGCAACAGCGCACGAGAGATCCGCGTCGTCGGATCGTCGACCGTCTATCCCTTTACCACCGCCGTCGCCGAAGCCTTTGTCAATCAGGGCGGGGATCGCCGTGCGCCGGTAATCGAATCGATCGGTACGGGCGCCGGGATCAAGCGCTTTTGCGATGGCGTGGGCTGGCAATTCCCGGACATCGCCAATGCTTCGCGGCGGATGAAGAAGAGCGAATTCGATCTCTGCGCCAGGAACGATGTGGGCGAGATCATGGAGGTGCAGATCGGCGTGGACGGCGTTGCGCTGGCCGAGAGCAATCGCGGACCCGGCCTGAAGCTTTCGAAGCGCGACGTGTATCTCGCGCTCGCCGCCAATCCGGGCGGCAAGCCCAATGCGGCGAAGACCTGGGCCGATGTGAACCCTGCCCTTCCCGCCATCCCGATCCAGGTGATGGGGCCGCCCGCGACCAGCGGCACGCGCGATGCGCTGGTCGAACTGGTGCTGGAGCCGGGCTGTGCCGATGGCGATCCCGAGGTGAAGGCGCTCAAGGCCGCCAAGGACACCGCGCCTTATGATCTGCGCTGCAAGCGTATCCGCGACGATGGCGCCTATATCGACAAGGGCGAGAACGATAACCTCATCGTGCAGGGGCTGGCGACCAATCCCAATGCGGTGGGCGTGTTCGGCTATTCCTATCTCGAGGAAAATCACGACCGGCTGGTGGGCGTGCCGATCGACGGCGTGACGCCAAGCTATGCCGCGATTGCCGACAAAAGCTATCCCGGCGCGCGGGCTTTGTACCTCTATGTAAAGAAGCGTCATTTGCGCGCGGTGCCCGGGCTGGCAGAGTTTCTGACGCTTTACACGCAGATGTGGGGGCCGGGTGGCAAGCTCGCCGCGCGCGGGCTGATCGCGGGGCCGGACGATGTGCGAGCAGCGGCGGTGCGTGAGGTTGAGCTGCGTACGCCGCTCAGCCCGGCGGGGCTCCACTGATGAACGCAATGACTCTCTTGTTTGTGATTGCCGGGCTGGGGCTGATCGGATGGCTCACCGCCCGCGCGCGCGCCGCCAGCTTTGAGCTGGGCGGGGCCCGGCGGCTCCATTCGCTGCCGGCCCAGCATGGCTGGTATGTTGCGCTGTGGACGATGCTGCCGGCTCTGCTCTTCATCGCAGTGTGGGGCGGATTGACGCCGCGACTGGTGCAGGACGCCGTGCTCCAGCATCCGGCCGCCCAGCAGCTTCCCAGTTTCGAGTTCGAGCGCGATGCCCTGCTGGCCGAGGCCAAGCGCGTGGCGCGGGATCGCACCGCCACGGCATTCGATCCGGTGGCCGAGCAACTCGTTGCCCCGACACGCGCCGCGCAGACGCGGCTGGGCTGGATCGGCGCTGGTGTGACGGTGTTGCTTGCCTTCGCCTTTGGCGCGCTGGCTTTCCTGCGGGTGCGCACGCATTTCAAGGCGCGGACACGGGTTGAGCGCGGCGTGATGGGGCTGCTGCTGGTCGCGTCGCTGATCGCGATCCTGACCACGCTTGGTATCTTCATATCCTTGCTGTGGGAGTCGCTGCGCTTCTTCCAGCAGGTTCCGATCACCGATTTCCTGCTCGGCACGCATTGGAGCCCGCAGGTGATCGACGCGAACGATCCCGGAAAATCGCTGGGCGCAGTGCCGCTCTTCTGGGGTACCTTCTTTATCGGCGCGGTGATCGCGATGATCGTCGCAATCCCGTTCGGGCTGATGAGCGCAATCTACCTCACCCAATATGCAGCACCCCGCGTGCGCCGCTGGATGAAGCCGATCCTCGAGATTCTCGCGGGTGTGCCCACGGTGGTCTACGGCTATTTCGCTGCGCTGACGGTGGCGCCGGCGGTGCGCGATCTGGCGGTGATGATGGGGATGCCCTTTGCATCGTCTGAAAGCGCGCTGGCAGCGGGCCTTGTAATGGGCGTGATGATCATCCCGTTCGTATCCTCCATGGCCGATGACTCCATCGCCGCAGTGCCCACCGCGATGCGTGACGGCAGCCTGGCGATGGGCGCAACGCGCAGCGAGACGATCACCAAGGTACTGATCCCCGCTGCATTGCCGGGCGTGGTTGCGGGCGTATTGCTCGCGGTCAGCCGCGCGATCGGCGAGACGATGATCGTGGTGATGGCCGCTTCGGGTGCGGCAAACATCACGCTCAATCCGCTGGAGAGCGCAACCACCGTCACCAAGCAGATCGTCGATTTGCTGACCGGCGACGCCGAGTTCGACAGCCCGAAGACGCTGGCCGCGTTTGCATTGGGGCTGACACTGTTTGTGATCACGCTGGTGCTCAACATCGTCGCGCTGCGTGTCGTGAAGAAGTATCGCGAAGCCTATGACTGAGCGCGCACCCACCGATTGGAACGCGCCGGCGATGCAGAAGCGCATCGCCAAGCGCTATCGCGCCGAGCGGCGGTTCAAGCTGTTCGGGCTGGCGGCAGTGGTGCTGTCGGCAACGTTCCTCGCATTCCTGCTGGTCACCATGGGCTCGCAAGGGTGGCGCGGATTCCAGCGTACCGAAGTCCAGCTCACGATGAATTTCCCGGCAATGGCGCTGGAATTCGACCGGGCTGCGCTCAAGACGCCGGGCGCCGATCTGGCGCTATCCGGCGCAGGCCTGCAGGACCGCGTCGACGCTGCGTCGCTCACCGATTGCGCGTGTCCGAACAATTATGCGCGCACCTCAGAAAGCGCCTGGCTGACCGTGCGCGATGCGATCAAGGCGGACCCTTCGATCCTCGATCGGCAGGTGATGATCTGGTTGCCGGCATCGGAAACGGTAGAGCGGGCGGAACGCGGCGACGGCGATCCGATGGTCCAGTCCGACGTATCGAAGATGCGGGATAATGGCGCGCTGCGCACCGTGTTCAACGGGAATTTACTGAGCGCCAGCGATTCCACCGACTCCACCGCGGTCGGCATCTGGGGCGCGCTCAAGGGCTCGTTGCTCACGATGCTGGTGACGTTCCTGATCGCCTTCCCCGTCGGCGTGCTATCCGCGATCTACCTCGAGGAATATGCGCCCCGAAATCGCTGGACCGATCTGATCGAAGTTTCGATCAACAACCTTGCGGCGGTGCCGTCGATCATTTTCGGTCTGCTCGGGCTCGCGGTATTTCTTGGCACCTGGGAAGTGATGGGCGTGAAGTTCGGGCCGGTATTGCCGCGTTCGGCCGCCTTGGTGGGCGGCGTTACGCTGGCGCTCATGATCATGCCCGTGATCGTCATCGCCAGCCGCAACGCGATCAAGGCAGTGCCGCCCTCGATCCGCGACGCGGCTTTGGGCGTAGGTGCGAGCCCGATCCAAGTGGTGTTCCACCATGTGCTCCCGCTCGCGATGCCCGGCATCCTGACCGGCACGATCATCGGCATGGCGCGGGCGCTGGGCGAGACTGCACCGTTGCTGCTGATCGGCATGCGCGCCTTTATCGTGCAGCCCCCCGGAGGCTTCACCGATCCCGCGACCGTGCTGCCCGTGCAGATTTTCCTGTGGTCCGATGAGGTCAGCCGCGGCTTTGTCGAGAAGACCAGTGCTGCGATCCTCGTATTGCTCGCTTTCCTGCTCGCGATGAATTCCATCGCAATCTACCTTCGCAACCGATTCGAGACCCGCTGGTGATGACAGACACGATTCACAAAATGTCCGCCCGCGACGTCAGCGTCTTTTATGGCGAGAACGAAGCCGTGAAGCGCGTGTCGATCGATATCGACATGGACAAGGTGACGGCATTCATCGGCCCTTCGGGCTGCGGCAAATCGACGTTCCTGCGCACCTTCAACCGGATGAACGACACGGTCGCCAGCGCGAAAGTCAAAGGCCTGGTGACGCTCGATGGCCAGGACATCTATTCGCCGAGCATGGACGTGGTGCAGCTTCGCGCCCGCGTCGGCATGGTTTTCCAGAAGCCCAATCCCTTCCCCAAATCGATCTATGAGAATGTCGCATACGGCCCCCGAATCCACGGGCTGGCGGCTTCGCGCACCGACATGGACGGCATTGTCGAGCAATCGCTCCGCCGCGCGGGCCTGTGGGACGAAGTGAAGGATCGCCTGACCGACAGCGGCACGGCATTGTCGGGCGGGCAGCAGCAGCGGCTGTGCATCGCGCGCGCAATCGCAGTGGATCCCGAGGTGATCCTGATGGACGAGCCGGCATCGGCGCTCGATCCGATCGCCACCGCCAAGATCGAGGAACTGATCGGCGAATTGCGCGGGCGCTATGCGATCGTGATCGTCACCCACAACATGCAGCAGGCAGCACGCGTCAGCCAGCGCACGGCGTTCTTCCATCTGGGCACGTTGGTGGAGTATGGTGAGACCGATGCAATGTTCACCGCGCCGAAAATGGAACGGACCAAGGACTATATCACCGGAAGGTACGGCTGATGGGCACGGGTGCTGAGCATACCGTAAAGGCTTTCGACGAGGATATCGGCCAGCTGCGCGGGCTGATCTCGCAAATGGGCGGGCTTGCCGAACAGGCGCTGCACGACGCGATCAAGGCGCTGGCGCGCGGCGACCTGGAACTGGCGCAACAGGTCCGCGCCAAGGACAAGGCGATCGACGCGATCGAAGCCGAAGTCGAGCGGCTGGCGGTGCGGGTGATCGCGCTGCGGGCACCGATGGCGGACGATCTTCGCGAAGTGGTGGCAGCGCTCAAGATCGGCGCAGTGATCGAGCGGATCGGCGATTATTCCAAGAACATCGCCAAGCGCGTGCCGATGATCCATTCGGAGGGCGCCGAGCGGATCGAAGTCGTCTCGATCCTGCCGGCAATGGCGCAGATGGCGAGCGACATGGTGCGCGACGTGCTCGACGCATTTTCGGCGCGCGATGCCGAGGCGGCCGAGGAAGTGTGGCTGCGCGATAGCGCGCTCGACGATTTCTACGACAGCATATTCCGCACGCTTGTCACCTTCATGATCGAAAATCCGCAGACGATCAGCCAAGTCTCGCATTTGCTGTTCGTCGCCAAGAATATCGAGCGGATCGGAGACCATGCGACCAACGTGGCCGAGATGGTCTATTTCGCAGCACATGGCAGCTATCTTGCCGACCGCGAAACCGGCGACGGAGAACTTTGATGGCACGCGCCACGATGCTGCTGGTCGAGGATGACGCTTCACTGGCCGAATTGCTGACCTATCATTTCAAGCGCGAAGACTTCGAGGTCCGCCACACGCCTGATGGCGAAGAGGCGCTGATGCTCGCCAAGGAAGCCGCGCCCGATATCGTGCTGCTCGACTGGATGGTCGAGGGGATTTCGGGGATTGAAGTCTGCCGGCGTCTCCGCCGCATGCCCGAGACGGCGAACGTGCCGATCATCATGCTCACCGCGCGCGGCGAGGAAGAGGATCGCGTGCGCGGACTGGAGACCGGCGCGGACGATTATGTCACAAAGCCCTTCTCCCCGCGCGAACTGGTCGCGCGCGTGGGCGCAGTGCTGCGCCGCGTGCGCCCGGCGCTGGCGGGCGAAGCGCTGATCTATGCCGATATCGA
>JAZKJE010000016.1:0-42910 GCA_040384525.1 Pseudomonadota bacterium | reverse complement strand
GTTGGCGCTCAACGGTACGCTCGGTGGCACCGGCACGCTGACGGCGGCGAGCTATACGCTGAACGGCGCGACGGTGAATGCCAATCTGGGCGCGGGCACGCTGACCCAGGCGGGTGGCGTCTCGGTGCTGAACGGCACCGCAGCGGCGGCCACGGCAAATGTGAATGCTGGCACGCTTACGCTGGGCGCGAGCAACCGTCTGGCCGACACGGCGGCGGTTACGGTGGCAACGGGTGCGACCCTCAACATGGTCACGTTCAACGACACGGTCGGTACGTTGGCGCTCAACGGTACGCTCGGTGGCACCGGCACGCTGACGGCGGCGAGCTATGCGCTGAGCGGCGCGACGGTGAATGCCAATCTCGGTGCGGGCACGCTGACCCAGGCGGGCGGCGTCTCGGTGCTCAACGGCACGGCAGCAGCGGCCACGGCAAATGTGAATGCAGGCACGCTGACGCTGGGCGCGAGCAACCGTCTGGCCGATACGGCGGCGGTTACGGTGGCGACGGGCGCGACCCTCAACATGGTCACGTTCAACGACACGGTCGGTACGCTTGCGCTGAATGGCACGCTTAACGGCACGGGCACGCTGACAGCTTTGACCTACACGCTCAACAGCGCGACGGTGAATGGCAATCTGGGCGCGGGCACACTGACCCAGGCGGGCGGCACCTCGACACTAACGGGAACGGTCGCCGCGACCACGGTGGCAATCAACGCCGGAATATTGCGACTCGGGGCAGCCGACCGGATCACCGACACCGCGCAGTTAACGCTGGCCACGGGCACGACATTCGATCTGGCGAACTTCGCCGAGACGATCGGTTCGCTTTCCGGCGTTGGCGCGGTTACTTTGGGCTCAGGAACGCTGAGCGTCGGCGCCGCCAACACCGTATCGACGTATGGCGGCACGCTGACCGGCACAGGCGACCTGACCAAGGTCGGCACCGGTACGCTGTCGCTGACCGGCATCGTCGCGTTGACGGGCAGGCTGAACGTCAATGCGGGCACATTGCTGCTGAACGGCTCCACCCCCGGTTCCGTGCGCGTGCAAGGCGGTACCTTCGGCGGCAACGCCACGGTCGCCGGAGCGCTGACGCTATCCTCCGGAACGATCGCCCCCGGCAATGCCACGCAACGGATCGGCCAGATCCAGGCCGCCAGCCTGACGACGACCGGAGGCACGTTAGCGATCGATTTTGGCGGCACCACGAGCGGCTTTACCGCCGACTCCCTCAAGATCACGGGCGCGGCATCGCTGTCCGGCACGATGGTTTCGACTGCAGCGGTCGATTCCACCGCGAGCTACAATTTCTCGCAGACCTACCAAGTGCTCCAGGCGGGCAGCATTACCGGCACCTTCGGCAACGGCAGCACTTTTGCGCAGGTGTCGACCGATACGCCGGACCTCTACTGGCGCCTGCGCACCGATCTGGTGCCCAATGCGGTGATGCTGGAAGTGCGTAAGCTTATCTCCTTCGGCACGACGCTGGGTGCCGGGTCGACCGCCAATCAGGCCGCCGTCGGCGGGGGGCTCACGACGACCGAGCTGACCGGGTCGGAAAGCTGGAATACATTCCTGAACACGATAGCGAATGAGACGCCGGCGCAGCGACAGACGACATTCGACAGCATCGGCGGTGAATCGATCGCCAACATCTCGAGCAGTGCCGCGTCGATCAGCAGCAGCTTCGTTTCGCTGCTGCGCCGGCGCCTGGCAACTGGCGGCTCCGGCGACAGTTCGCTCGTTGCCGGCCTGCTCGGCGGGCAAGAGGGGCTGGCCACCGTGCGCGCGTCGACTCTGACCAGCGATCAGGCTTCTGCGTTTGCCGGTGGATCGGGTAGCCGCGGCAGCGCTTGGGTGCAGGGCTTCGGCGGTACTGGCAGGGTCCAAGGCCGCGACGGTACCGCGACCTTGAATGACGATTCCTATGGCATTGCCGCAGGCCTCGACGGGCGGATCGGGATGATCACTCTGGGCGCTGCGTTTGCCGCCGCATCGCTAGACACGCGCATCCCCGATCGTGCCGCAACCAACAAGGGCACGCTTTACCAGGGTGGCGGCTATGCCGCCTATGACAACGGAAATGCGTATGCGAGCCTGATCGGGAATTACTTCTCAGGCGACGTAGACAGCAAGCGGCAGGTAGTCGTTGGCGGCGTCAGCCAAGGACTGGCGACGGGGACAGCCAACGTCCACGGCGTCACCATCGGCGCAACTGCCGGCTATCGCATTCCGGTCGGCACCAACTCGCGCTTCACGCCACAGGCGAGCATCGAAGGGACGCAGGTTGTGCGAGGTAGCTTTACCGAGAACGGCGCCGGATTGCTCAACCTAGTAGCGGCACGCCAGACCCGGACCTTGTACACTGCCACCCTGGAAGGCCGGTTCAACCATGTCGTTCAAAGCGGCACCTGGTCGATCGAACCCTATATCGGCGGGGGCGTGGCCATTCAGTTCGGCGACCGCGACACGCTGGCCTCAAATCGGTTCAGCGGCGCGCCGGTTGGTACCGGAGCGTTCACGATCGAGGGCGTGCGGCTGGCTCCGGTCGTCGGGCTGGTCAACTTCGGAATCCAGGCGCATCCGAGCAAAAACCTAACGCTGGGGATTGGCGCGGAAGGGCGGTTGGGCGACCACCAGCGCGACGGCCGTCTTGAGGCGCATGTTCGTCTGGGCTTCTGATCCTGACTGCGCGGCTTTTCAGGAATCGCGCATCCAAATAACGTTGCCTCGCTCACCGGAAAGGTGGGCCGGGCAACGTTAGGCGCTGTTAGTCCAATGCGAACCGCTTCGTCCTCGAAACAGTTCGGCGGTGGCGCGGTCTGCGCCTCGCTCGCTGCCGGTTGTATTTTCGAGCGCCCGGGGAAGCGGTTGTGCGGAATGAGAAGACTATTCTGGTCTGACATTTGATGCGCTGAGGGCTACCGGGCAGCAAGAGCCTGGCGATGCATCGATGACCAAGTCAGGGATGGACGCGTGACGGGCAACCGGGCACTTTCGCTGCGTGATAAATCCTGTCGCCGATCCGCCGCTGCGGCAATTGACCCGGCTGCGTGGCGAAATGGCGATCAGCTCGGCCCAGCTGACTGCCGCGATGTTCCCAGACCAGCCGCTGCTCGGGGTCGAGTTTGGGGTCGTGGCGCGCATGTGCCTTGCCGATTGGGCACAGAGCCGGTCGTTGGCACGGCCCACCGCCCCGGCACGGACGATTTCCATACGGCAAATGGCATTTTCGCTGGGCGAGGCTCCCGAAACCACGCGCCGTCACGTCAATCGCCTGATCGAGCGCGGGGCGTTCGTGTCATCGGCGCAAGGTGTCTCGCTCGCCACAACAGCCGAAAACGAGGCGTTGGTTGTCGGCTATTATCTGGGCGTCCATGACCTGTTCCTGCGCCTGATCGAAGACATGACCAGTACGTGCGACCTCGATCTCTACGTCGGCGAGGCGCCGGCGTTCGGGATCGCGGACGTGATCGAGCGAGCGCTGGATGCGCTGTTGCAGCCGATCGACACCTTTCGTCCGGCGGGGAGCGGGCGGCTGGCCTTCCTGATCTGGGGCGCGCTGACCGTAGTGGCGGTTCGCAAGGTGACCCACGATCCGGTGCTGGGCCGGCGCTACGCCAATGCCATGCCGCCCGACGAGCTGAGGGCGGCGATATCGGTGCGCAGGTTGGCGGCCGCGCTCTCAATTCCCTACGCCACGGCATGGCGGCAGGTTCAGGGCCTGGAGGCCAAGGGTTTGGTGACTCGCCTCAGCGACGACCGATGGACGGTCCTGACCGCAAATCTGCAGCGCGACAGCGTTTACGCGATCGGCCGGGCCCCGAGTAACCATCTGCTCCGCATGATTCGCGAAATTGCGCAGCTGGGCCTCGACCCCGCGGCGGCGGCGGATCACTACCGGCTGGGCCGCCCGCCGCTCGCCGATTTTGGACTGTCCCAAAACAGATAGCGTCCCCGGGCGTTATCCATTTTGGGGCGTGGCCCGTTTTTCCCGACAGGATTCGACGTTTACTCAAAATGCTTGAACTGGGCGCGGCCGTGAGTCGTGACCGCAATTCGGGGAAAACGTCGGCCCGCTCAGGGCGAACATTGAGCGGCCGCCGTCGCGGGGGTAAATATGGGGTCTTCAATCGAGCAGCGGCCTGTGGGCCGCAGTGCATGGCGCGCGTGCGCCGCACTTGTCCTGGCATTCGCGATTCGGACTCTGCGAACCCCCTGCATCGCGCCCGGCGGGGGACGGCGCATGCCGCTACACGCGCTTATACCCGCAGTCATGCTGCTCGTGGCGGGAGCGATTGCGCCTTCGCAGGCGCAGGCGGCGGACTGCACCGTCAACGTCACCTTTTCCGCCTTGGGCGAAGCCCAAAGGGTTCCGCTGGAGACCTGCCCCGGCATTGGCGGTTTTCGCACGCTCGCTACCACCTTCGGGGACGCGGTCACGTCCGAAGGCCGCTATTATCTGACGGCCGAGACCTATTCCGGAGTACAATATACGCAGCTCCAGCTGAACAATACCGTTGGGCCGAACGGCATCATCGATACGCTGAGCGCCAGTTATTATAACGCGTCCTTCCAGGTTAAAACGGTCGACATAAAGATCCAGCTTCCGAAGCGCGCGCCGCTCATCACCACGCTTAGCACCTCTTACGCGCGGGAGAACGTCCAGCCCAATCCGATCACGATCAACGGCTTCTTCTTCAGTACGACGGACAACACCGTCACGTTCGACGGCATTGCCGGAACGGTGACCGCCAACAGCGCCACTTCGATCACCGTGACGCCCCCGATCCGCGCGGCGGGCCGTGTCAACGCGATCGTGACCAACAACACGACCGGCCTTTCGGCTACGACGAACTTCAATTACGCGGGTGCGCCCACCGTTACCGCGTCGTTCGATCGAAGCAGCGTAGCCGCCACCGGCACCGCGACGCTTACGATCCGCGTCGCGAACCCGAACAGCTTCGCGCAGTTCAGCAGCGTAGCGATTGCCTCAACGTCCCTGAACGGGCTGACCGCGACCCTGGCGAGCAACAATTGCGGCACGGTCTCCCTCACCGGAGGCAATTTCGTGTCGTCGAACGGCTACCTGAACTCTAGCGCGGCGTGCGAGGTAAAGCTCACAGTGCGCGGCGCTCCGGGCGCCTACACCTTCACGACGGGCGCAGTGAGTGGCACGATGGGAGGCACTCCGTTCATTGGAGGCGCTGCGACCAGCGGGACGCTGACGATCCAGGCGATCCCGCCCACCGCGGCGGTGACTGCACTCAGCCCCGCCGCGATCCGGCCGGGCGAAACCAGCGCGGTGACGGTCGTGCTGACAAACCCCAATGGCGCGACGGCGCTTACTGGTGTCGGGCTCACGCTAAACCTGCCGAGCGGCGTGACGCTCGCCGCGGCGGCGAATGCCGGGCAGTGCGGCGGCACCGTAAGCGGCGCGAGTGGCGGCGGCGCAATTACGCTCTCGGGCGGCCAGATCGCCGGGGCCGCGACCTGCACGGTGGACTTCACCGTCACGTCGAACAGCGCGGCAGTCTATTCGATCCCCAGTGGCACGCCGACATCGACCGAATCCGGCATTGGCGTTGCGGGAATGGCGGGCACGCTGACCGTGGCCAATCCGGCCGTGCTTGCGGTCGCAATGACCCATAGCGGGCATGCCCGGCGCGGCCAGACGCTGGCCTATACTGTCACGCCGACCATTTCGAGCGGGCCGACAAGCGGCACGCTTACGGCGACCTTCACCGAGCCTGCGGGCGCGACGCTCCAGTCGGGGACCAGCAATGGCTGGACCTGCACCGGCGCCTCGCAAAGCTGCACGCGGGCGGCGTCGCTGTCTGTTGGCGTATCATCGGGCTTCATCGCCAACTTCGCTATATCGAGCAGCGCCAATGGTCCGCTTGTGCCTGCCGTAAAACTATCGGGCGGCGGCGCAGCGAGCGATTCCAACACTGCGACCGACACCACCTATGTGACGCCCACGATCAGCGGGATCACCGGCACGCTCACCGCGACGATTCGCGCGACGCCGACCAATATCACCATTGCGGGCGCGAATTTCAGTGGAGGTAGCAACGGTGTCACCATCGGTGGCAACGCTGCGGCGATCGTGAGCCAGAGCGCGACCGAGATCGTCGTGACGCCGCCGGTCAGCACCGTCTCCGGCTTGATGGACCTTGTCGTCACCAACAATGACGCCACCGGACTGACCGCGACGCAGATCAAAGCGTACACTTATGCCGCGCCGCCAGCGCTCAGCACCGTACAGGCGGTGGCAAGCGTCAGCGCGGTACCCGGCATCGCCATCACCCCGTTCACGCCGGTGACCGCCAGCGGCGGCTTCGGCACGCTGGCTTTCGCAGTTTCCCCCGGGCTGCCCGCCGGGCTCGACCTGGATACCACCAACGGCCAGATTACCGGCACCCCCGCAGCGGCCGCCGCCCCGGCCACCTACACCGTGACCGTCACCGATTCGGCGCCGGGCACTGCGCAAACCTCGTCGAAGAGCTTCGCTCTGGGCGTCGCCAGGAACGACCAGACGATTGCCTTCACGTCCACCGCTCCGGCGGGTGTGAGACTGGGCGACGTCTATACCGCAACAGCGGCCGCCACTTCGGGCCTTGCCGTCGACGTCACGGTCGATGCGTCGTCGAGCGCGATTTGCGCCCGCTCGCGCGGTATCGTCAGCTTCATTGCCGTCGGCACTTGCGTGCTCAACGCGGACCAGGCCGGCAATGGCAGCTGGAATCCCGCGCCCCGAGTCCAGCAGAGCTTCGCCGTCGCGCCGGCGCCCTTGGTCGCGCTTGGTTCCTCGGCGAGCTTCTCGACCAGCGCGCTTGCAGCGGAAGCTTCGGGCACGGTGACGATCAGCTTCACCAACACCAATCCCGGCGCTTCGGCGAGCTTCACGGCGACGCTCACCAATAGCGACCCCAACATATTGACCCGCGTGGCGGCCGCGCCGGGCGGCACCTGCACCGGCTATGGCGCCAACGCGCCGGGCGCGACGACGGTGGAGTTCACCAACCTCACGGTTCCGGCAGGCGGGTGCACGATCACGTTGGCCTATCGTGGCGCAACCGCGGGCACGGGCGGCTTCACGCTCGAGGCGTTCACGCCGGCGGGCTACCCGTCGACTGCGCAGACAGGCAGCGGCTCGGTGCTGGTGACCCCGACGATAGCCAGTGTCTCGCCCGGTTCGGGGGCCGCAACGGGCGGCACCGCAGTGATCATCGACGGCGCGGGCTTCAGCGCTACGCCGGGCAATAACAGCGTCAGTTTCGGGGGCACACCGGGCGTCGTCACCGGTGGCGGCAGTGGCACGCTGTTCGTGACTGCACCCGCGGGCGCGGGTGTGGTCGATGTGACCGTCACCACCAACGGCCAGGCGAGTCCGGCGTCGGCCAGCGCGCGCTACACCTATGTCGCTGCGCCCATCGTTGCCGATAAAGCCAGCGTGGCTATCGCCTATGACAGCAGCGGCACGGCGATCGACCTGACCGCTTCCGTGACCGGCGTGCACAGCGCTATCGCCATCGGCACCGCTCCGCAGCATGGCACCACCAGCATAGCAGGGGACGTAGTCACCTATACGCCGGCAGCCGGCTATTTCGGTGCGGACAGCTTCACCTACACCGCAACCGGTATCGGCGGGATTTCAAACGTCGCGACGGTGAGCCTGACGGTGGCGACCCCGGGTGCGCCGGTTGCGGCCGACAAGAACGGGATCGCGATCGCCTATGACAGCGCAGGCTCCGCGATAGACCTGACCGCGTCGGTTACGGGCGTGCACAGCGCGATCGCCATCGCTACGGCTCCCGCGCACGGCACGACCAGCATCGCGGGCGATGTCGTTACCTACACGCCGGCCGCGGGCTATTTTGGCGCGGACAGCTTCACCTACACGGCGACCGGCCCCGGCGGGACCTCTGCTCCCGCGACCGTAGCCTTGACGGTCGCCACCCCTGCAGCGCCCGTCGCGGCGGACAAATCGGGCGTCGCTGTCGCATATGACAGCAATGGCACCGCGATTGACCTGACCGCGTCGGTGACTGGCGTTCACGGGAGCATCGCCATCGCCATTGCTCCTGCACACGGCACAGCCAGTATCGCCGGCGATGTCGTCACCTATACGCCTGCAACTGGCTATTATGGCGCAGACAGCTTCACCTATACCGCGACCGGACCGGGGGGCACTTCGCCCGCCGCAACCGTGAGCATCGTGGTGGCTACGCCCGCCGCACCGATCGCGGCGGACAAGGATGGCGTTGCGGTCAGCTATGCCAGCAGCGGCACGCTCATCGATCTCGCAGCTGCGATCAGCGGCGTGCATGGCAGCATAGCCATCGGCACCGCGCCTGCGCACGGCACCGCGAATGTGGCGGGCGATGTGGTGACCTATACGCCGACGGCCGGCTATTTCGGAGCCGACAGCTTTGCCTATACGGCGACTGGCCCCGGCGGGACTTCGGGTGCGGCAACGGTGCGCCTGACGGTGGCGACGCCCGCAGCGCCCGTTGCGGCGGACAAAGCCGGGGTGGCGATCGTCTTTGGCAGCACGGGCACCGCGATCGACCTGACCGCTTCGGTAGGGGGCGTGCGCACGAGCGTCGCCATCGCCACGGCTCCCGCGCATGGCACAACCAGCGTCGCGGGCGAAGTTGTGACCTATACGCCGGCAACCGGCTATTTCGGCGCGGACAGCTTCACCTACTCCGCGACGGGGCCCGGCGGCACTTCGTCGGTTGCGAGCGTAAGCCTGACCGTGGCAACGCCGCCGGCTCCGATGGCTGCGGACAAGACGGGCATCGCCGTCGCTTATGGCAGCAGCGGCACTGCGATCGATCTTTCCGGCTCGGTCAGCGGCGTGCATGCCAGCATCGCGATCGGCACCGCGCCGGCACATGGCACCGCCGTGATTGCGAACGATGTGGTCACATACACGCCCGCAGCCAGCTATGCCGGCGACGACAGCTTTACCTATGCCGCCACCGGTCCGGGCGGGACTTCGGCAATGGCTACGGTGTCGCTGACGGTCGGTTCGCCGAGCGTTGCGATCACCACCGCCACGCTGGCCGAGGGCCAGAAGGGCGTGGCGTACAGTGCCACGCTTGCCGCCAGTGGAGGTACTGCGCCTTATGGCTTCCGCGTCAGCCAGGGCGCGCTGCCCGTCGGCGTCACGCTCACTAATGCGGGTGTGCTTGCGGGCCTGCCGACCGAGTTCGGCAGCTACGCGATCACGATCAGCGTCACCGACGGCTCGACCGGGGCCGGGCCATTTTCGGCCACCCACGCTTATACCTTGGTGATCGCAACACCGCCGGCTCCGACGGTGACCGACGTTCCGGCGACGACTGTGGCGTCTTCGACAGTGACCAACAACCAATCGACCGATATCGACCTGTCGGCGCAGGTGACGGGCGAATATGACGAGATCCGCATCGATAGCCCGCCGGCGCACGGCACGGTGACGGTGCGGCGCGTGACATCACAGGGTGCGCTATCGGTTTCGACCAACGCCGCATCGCGGACCGGCGCGCGCTATATCGCGACCTACACGCCGGCCACGGGCTATAACGGCGCCGACTCCTTCACCTTCGTCGCAGTCGGCGCGGGCGGCACATCACGCCCGGCAGCGGTCAATATCTCGGTGATCGGGCTCAAGCCGGTCGCACCGTCCCTGAGCGCGACGACGATCGCCGGGCAGCCGGTGACGGTCGATCTGACGAGCACGGCGCGCGAGGGGCCCTTCACCGGCGCGGCGATCGTATCGGTGAGCCCCGCGGCCTCGGCCACGGCCCGGCTGGTCGAGGGCGGCACGGCCCAGGCCCGGACCTACGGCCTGGAAATCCAGACCGACGGTCATTTCGGCGGCACGGTGGTGGTGACCTATACGCTGACCAACGCGTTCGGCACTTCCGATCCGGCGACGGTGACTTTGGGTGTGACGGCACGCCCCAACCCGGCGGCGGATCCCACGGTACGCGGGCTGGTCACGGCGCAGGCCGACGCGGCCCGCCGCTTCGGCCGGACGCAGACCGACAATTTCCAGCGCCGCAACGAACAGCTCCATAGCGGCGGCAATGGCAGCACCGGCAAGGAATTGGGCATGACCCTAACCGGCGGTGATCGCTTCGTTCAGCAGATGCCCGGCTCTAGAATCGAAATCCCCGAGGCGATGGCGGTGAAGATGGAGAGTGCCGTCGCCAATTGGGGCGCCGAGCGTGCGGCCGGGGCCGCAGTGACCGCCAGCGGCGATATGCGCGGCGGCATGGTCACGCCAGCATCGATGATCGGCCGCCGCGCCATGGCGGGGTCCGCAGCCGGCGGCAACACGGCCCCAGGCAGCCGCAAGAATGCGGCCGAGGACGGCGACACGGGGCGCAAGGTCGGATCGGGTGAGATCTGGACCGGCGGCGCAATCGAGATCGGCGCGCGCGACGCGACGACGAACCGCCGCAAGCTCTCGGCGACGAGCTCGGGTCTAAGCGCGGGCCTGGACGTCAAGCTCGCCGACGGGCTGATCCTGGGCGCGGGCAGCGGCTATGGCGGGGAGCGGACCGAGATCGGCGAAGATCAGGGCCGTATGGACGCCCGCAGCTGGGTGGGCGTCGTCTATGGCAGCTATCGCCCGGCGAAGGACGCTTTCATCGATGTGATCGGCGGCCTGGGCGGGCTCGACTTCAAGACCCGCCGCATCGCCGTCAACAACCAGCTGGCGCTCGGCAATCGGGACGGCACGCTAAAGTTCGGATCGATTTCGGCAGGCTATGACGGCAGCGGCGCATTGTGGCGGCTCTCGGCATATGGCCGCGTGGATTATGTCGGCGCGACCCTGGGCCGCTACACCGAGACCGGGGCCGGGCTGTTCAACCTGCGTTTCGATGCGCGCAGCCTCGACTCGCTCAGTTCGGTGCTGGGTGCCCGCGCATCTCTAGGCGTTCCAGCGAGCTTCGGATTGATCACGCCGCGTGGCCGGTTTGAATGGCGCCACGAATTCCAGAACAGCGGCGCCCAGCTGCTCGACTTTGCCGATCTGATCGGTTCCACTTATCGCATCGACGGCGATGGATCGATGCGCGACGAATTCAGCCTGGAGCTTGGGCTTGGGTTTGAACTCGAAAGGAGCTGGCGCTTCGGCCTAGATCTTGGCGGTCGCAAGAGTCAGGGCACGAAGAGCGGTACGTTGAAGGCCTCGGTGTCCACGCAATTCTAGGAAGCTAGGGAGGTCAGGGGCTGCGTGCACCTCCCATATATGCGCCGCGCCTTCGCACGGTGGATATACCTGCCTGGCCGCGATCAAATGGCCGCTTCTTTTCGTGCGCGGTACAATGCAGACCATCTGCTTCCCGCCCAGAAGCCGCCGCTAAAGAATGTCGTGCGCGGCGGGGGCGCGGATGGGGGCTTATTTGAGGCGCCACGACTTGTAGCCGCTAGGCGTCACGAGAAGAGGCAGGCCCCGGCTATCCGCCGATTTGTAATTTTTAGCTGTTGCAGCGTCTTGCGAGCTTGCAGGTCAGTGAGCATCATGCCCCCAAAGTTAGAGCCCGATGCCCCCGAAATGCCCTCAATGCGTGCCGGATTTTAATGCACGTCGTTGGTCGCCGTTGGACGACAGCGATCAGAAACTTACTGAAAAGCTGGGGAAAGCTGGCCTGTATGGGATGCCGTTGGGCACCGGGCTGGCGGTGCTGTCAGCCAATGCGAACTCGTCTCTACAGGCTGCAATTCGCCTTTGGGCTAAGGCCTGGATGGCGAGCGATTGCCGCTCGGCCCGCGCGGCCGAGCGGCGTTGTTTGAAGGTCGACGGTCGATGAGATGACGTTCGTGGTTGAAGTGATTGGGCAGCCCGCCATCGTCACCTCGCCAACAGATGCATTCGCTTTGACAGCACCCGTCGCGTGCCACTCTCCTCGCGGCGAAAGCTGCGTCGCTAGGGTTCAGAACTTCGCCCGCACGCCGATCGAATAGCGCCGCTCGGACAGCGCGTAGCTGTTGAGCGCCTGGGTGTTGAAGTTGCTATATTCGTTGGTCGCCGAGGCTTCCGGGTTCAAATTCTGCGCCTGGAGCGAGATCGAGAATTGCTTGGTGATGTCAAAGCCGATCTGGGCGTCGAGCTGAGAACGCGCGCCGATGAAGCTTGGGCGGCCTTCTGAAAACTCAAACACCGCTGCATCGCGATAATTATACGCAACGCGCGCCGAGAACGGGCCCTTCTCGTACAGGCCGACCAGATTGTAGCTGTTCTTCGATACCGCGACCAACGGGAAGCCGAAATTGTCCTCCGAGTCCGAGTAAGTGTAGTTCGCGATGATGCCGAAGCCGTCGAACGGCGCGGGCAGGAAATCGAAGAATTGCTGCACGCCGACTTCGAAGCCCTTGATCTTGGCCTTCGCCAGATTCTCGGGCCGCGAGAAAGTGAGCGTGCGACCCGCGGGATCGAGAACGGTGTCGATGCCTGAAGTCACGAAGCTTGCGATGAAGTTCTTCACGTCCTTGTAGAACAGCGCGCCCGAGATCAGCGAGCTTTTGCCGGTATAATATTCAAAGCTGATATCGGCTTGGGTCGACATCGGCGGTTCCAGCGAGATATTGCCGCCGGTGACGGACAAATTGGTCGCGTTAAAGAAGGTCGACGGCGACAGATCGGCGATCGATGCGCGCTGCATCGTCTGCGAGGCCGAAAGGCGGATCAGGAACTTGTCGGTGATGTTGAACGCGATGTTCGCGCTCGGCAGCACGTTGGTATATTTGTTCTTGTCATTGGTTAGCGTGCTGACCGTGCCAACATTGATATAGCTATCCACCGACAGGTTCGTGCTGGCGATGCGCACGCCCGCATTGGCGCGATACGGGATGCTGCCGATATTGCCCTCGGCCGAGAGCATTACATAGCCGGCCACCGTCTTCTCATCGAAATCATAGTCGCGCTGCAGGTTTGGCAGCAGTGTTGAAAGGCCGTTTGCATTCGGGTTTGGCTCTGCCGCCTGTGCGCGATTGAAGACGAAGTCATAGGTCGGAGCGGTGCTCAGGAAAGTGCGCGGGAAATTGCCCGGAATGTCCGAGAGGAACTCGCTCGCGTTGATCAGCCGGAGATAAGGCTGGATCTCCGCGCGGGTGGGCGTCACCTGGCTGCGGAAGGCGTTCGAGCGCGCATGCAGAGCGGTGTAACGCCCGCCAGCTGCGAGCGTGACGCCGCCGAAATCATAGCTGACGTCGAACTTGCCGGTGTATTCCTCGAGCAAGCCGATCAGCCGGTTGCTGCGCACGCCGTTGCTCGCCGGGTTGTACGACGCATAGCTGGTCGGATCGAAGGTGCCGCCCAAAACGAGCGAAGGCACGGTCCTGTCGCGGAAATCGAAGGCACCTGGCACCAGAGCAGTCGCTTGCAGCGTGATGATCTGGATGGTCTGATCGATCGTGCCCTTGCTGTAATAGCCGTCCGCCGCGATCTTCAGCGCGCCGCTCTCATATTGACCGTTCAGGCCGAACAGATAGCTCTTGGTCGGCTCGTTGCGCTCCTGCCCCGCCGTGGTGACGGTGCCGTTCGCATTGCCCGCGAGCACGGCACCGGCATCGGTGGTGCGGGCAGTCACCGGATTATTGCCGGTGGGCAGGCGAAACGCGAAGAAATCCTGATGCCGCCCGGTGGTCAGCTTCGAATACAGCGCATCGGCGGTAACTGTGAACTCAGGCGACACTTCGAACTGGATCGCGCCGTTCAATCCGAGCCGCGAGCGATCGACAACGAACTGCTCATATTGCAGCAGCACCGGGGTCTGCTCGACGACGGTTGGCAGCGTGTAGTTTCGGTTGAGAAAATTGTTGCGCTCGAACGTCTGGTTGAACGAGGTCCGCTTCTGATATTCTCCCGCCAGCATGATGCCGATCCGGCCATCGGCAAATTTGGTGGTGAAGAAACCGGTGATTGCCGGTTCGAACTTCTTGGCATTCTCCGAATAGACGCCCTGTGCACGGATCGATGCCGTCGTTTCCTTAAAGCTCAGCGGCTTCGGCGTGACGAGGTTGACCGTGCCGCCAAGGCCACCTTCGGCCTGGCTTGCCAGCGGCGTCTTGCGGACTTCGAGGCGGCCGAACAGGCTCGACGGCACAGAGTCGAGGCCAGATGAGCGCCCAAGCTGGTCGTTCTCCGGCGGCGACAGACGCGCGGACCAGCCGAGCAA
Source organism: Pseudomonadota bacterium (assembly GCA_040384525.1). Taxonomy (GTDB): domain Bacteria; phylum Pseudomonadota; class Alphaproteobacteria; order Sphingomonadales; family Sphingomonadaceae; genus Sphingomonas. The sequence goes on along the minus strand of JAZKJE010000016.1, from coordinate 28,723 downwards.
CGTGCGGCCATCGACTTCGACGCGAACCTGCTGGAGGCCGCGGACCGAGACCGACTGGCCTTCGCCAAACACGCGGGTGATCTGGACGCCGGTGACGCGCTGGAGCGCTTCGGCGACGTTGTTATCGGGCAGCTTGCCGACATCCTCTGCGGTGATAACGTCCATCACCTGATTGGCATCTCGCTTCACTTCGGCTGCGCGCTGGAGCGAACCGCGGATGCCGGTGACGATGATGTCGCCGTCCTGCGATTCCTCAGCCTGCGGGTCGGGCGTTGCGGTCTGGGCCAGCGCCGGAGCGGCGGCGAACAATGCCATTGCGAGCGCACCGGCTGCGGCGCTGTTTGCGAAAAACTGCTTGTTGGTCACCTGAATAATCCTCCCCAATATCGGATCATGAAAGGCGGCTTTTGCCGCTTAGTTGGTCTTCGCCTTGCTTTCCTTGCCCTCGCCCAAAGCGGGGCCCACGCCAAAGAAGCGCTTGATTTCGGCCTGCTTGTTCGCGGGATAGTTTGCGTCCGGCCATGCGCGCTGGGCGCGGCGGATCAGTTCTTCCAGTTCGCCCGCATCGGGGCGTAACTCCGGATGTGGCCAAGCCTCCAGTCTGCCGCGATAGACGGCAAGGAAGTCCGTGGCGCGCTTCAGGCTTTTGCTGTCCGCGTTATAACCCCACAGGTCCACGCCAACGCAGCGCGCCATGTCTGCCACGTCGAACGCGGCGAGCAGCGCGTAGATCGAATAATGCAGGCTGCGCGTGCGCGCGATCTCCAGGGGCAGGCTGCCATCGGGCTGGAATTGAGGGGCAATGCGGCGCGCAGGGAATGCATCGACCACGCCTTTGGCGAGATCCGGTCGGCGGGCGAAGAGCGCGAACTGGGTGACCTGTGCGTCGAACCATATCGCATGGTTGTTCTTCGCGGCATCCTCAGCCTTGCCGTTCTTGCTGGTCCGCATCCACTCGACATAATCGCCGAACCATTTCTCGAGGCCCTTTTGCTCCTCAGCAGTCAGGCGGCCGGAGGGCCCGATCAGGCCAATCCCGTCCACCACGCGCTGAAGCCGGGTGGTATCGATCACGCCCTCCGCCCGGCCTTCTTCGCGCCCGGGCACTGCCTGGCCGAAGTTCATATTCGGGTTCATCCGCGTGCTTGGATCGAGGAACCAGGTGCGCAGCATGCTGGCAACGCGGACGGCGTAGCGCGGATTTTCCGAGTAATAATAAGCGAGGCTCAGCGTCTCGACGTCGCTGCTCATTCCCTCCAGATCGGACAGGTCGTATTTGTCGGTCGAGCGGTCTGGATTGATCTCGCCGTCGCGACGGATGAAGGGCAATCCGTCAGGCTTGGCGGGATCGGGCCACCAATACGGGCCGACGCTCAGATAGTCGTGGCGGTCGCCAGAGGGCGGCACGGTGCCTTTGTCTACGACCGTGTACAGATTGTTCTTCATCGCCGCATCGGCCTTGGCGATCAGCGCATCATAAGCAGTGGCTACGGCAGCATCGCTCGTGCGGGTGGCCTTCAGGCGCTCCATCACGTCGGGCGGGAGAAAAAAGGTCCTGCGTCCGCCAAATGCGGAGGAATAACCCTCCACACCCAGACAGGACGGCTGCGTGAATCGAAGACTAGGGGAGGCATTCCCGGCTTGGGTTGCAGCAGCCTGCGACGCGAGCGTCGCGAACAGGACAGTTAGGGATCTAAGCTTGCGGCGCATCAGAAACCGGACCGAGGAGCATCGGGGATCGCGTGGCGCTTCTGTGCCATAGCGGGAGACGCAATTTGCGTTTGTTTGAACATTGCCATTTCATCCCTCCCATGGCGCCTTTGCGGCGTGCCGTGATCCGATTGCCACCGGTATCATTCAGATGTATGACAACTTGGCCTGACCAAGTCAACGTCTGGATGCAGAGTTGTAAGACAATCTCCAGTACAGCGTCAGCGAGCGATCATCCGCAATTGGCAATTTTCGCGCACAACGGACCAAAGTGGCGAACGGGCCGGTGGGGCTGCGATACACTGGATCGCTCGCTGGCGCCGCGGTGCACGCGCCATAACCGCTAGCCACAAAGCCGCGCACTTCGCCCTGAGCGAAGGTCATAGCCGCCGGGCCCTTTTGCGACGGGGTGGAGGAATAGCCGGCGAACTCCATTTCGATTTGCGCGATCTTCACGCCCTTTGCCGGGACCAGCCGATCGCTGCGCGTGATCTCGCCGGGTGCGAATCGATAGCTGGTCTCGATCGACACACGGCCGTCCTGCCGCGCGTCATTGTCGCCCATCAGATCGAGCGTGTCCTGACGCCAGCGTATCTCGGTCACGCGACCGCGCCGCGTCATGCGCACATCCTTGAACCAGGCAAGCGGCATCAGCACGCTGCCGTCGGCGAGTGTGATCTTCGGCAGCAATTGCGGATAGCGGGCGTCGGGCGATCCCTGGAGCATGCCCGGCGAGAATGGCACGGGGAAATAGGGGTTGTTCATATGATACCCCTCCGCGCCGTTGATCAGCGGCAGGCCGATGACGTGATCGCCGTCCCGGATAGTGAGCACCGCACGATCATGCTCGCCGCGCGCAAACCAGGTCATCGTGACGGGCGAAAGCTTGGCGAGCCAGCGGGCATAGCCCGTATCGGGCGCACTGCCGCGATAGCCGGCGCGGTTCCAGATGGCATTGGTATAGAGGAACTGACGCCCGAGGCTGAGATTCTCGCCGAAAATGCGCGCCTTGTGCCGATAGCCGTCAATCCGTCGACCATGGTCCCACATATTGACCGATCCGGTGGCGGGATCGATCCAGAAATCCATGTAGCGCGCAGCGATCCGGCTGGAGAACGCGTAGGACATGCGCTCCTCCTCGGGCGTCAGCACCTTCAGCAAAGCGGCGGCGGTCAGTACTTCGAGAAAGGCAGTCTCTCCGTAGGTGCCGATGCTGCGGCCATATTCAAAGCCCTCTCCGCTGAGGTTGAAGCGCTGCAGCAGCAGATCCACCGAACGGCGCAGCCACGCTTTCACTTCGGGTCCGGGCGTCATCCCGGTCTCCAGCATGCGGTGCGCGATCTCGCCGATCAGCAGCACCGAATAGCGATCGTAGCGCCCCTTCCCCGCGGTCTCGTCCGCAAAGCCATAGGTGCCCGAATATTTGCGGTAATGATCGAGCATCAGCGTCAGCAGCGCGTTGCCCGGTGCTTCCTCTTCCCAGCCGACCAGAAAGCGGAGCCGGGCGATCGAGAAAGCAACCCCGTAATAATTGTTGGGAAGCTTATCGAGCGTCATGTCAGGCTTCACGAACCTGCGCCAATCGAGGCCCGCGCGGAGCTTTGCGAGCGTTTCCGGGCGCACCGCGCGGTTCAGCAAGCCGCGCTCGTGCAGCGCGTGGAGCGCAGTCATGTAATAATAGATGCCCCAGGTATCGTTGGGATCCTGCAGCGTCAGTTCGGCAGTGGCGGCGAACTCCTTCAGCCGCTGTTCAAGGCGCGGATCGCCATCGGGCACGGCGAGCGTGCGATACGCCATCGCCAGCCCGATCTTCCCCGGCAGAAAGCGGTCTCCGTCCTGGAAGATGCGGATGCCGTCCAACGTTAGTGCGCGCCCTTCGCGCTGCAATTTGTCCAGAAGCGCATCGAGTTGCGGCATCAGGCGGGTGGTGATGGTCGTGTCCATCGGCGCTACGGCATCTGCATAAACCGGCCCGTGCGGGCGCCCGGCCCAAGGGTTGTCCTGCGCCAAAGCGCCACTCGGAAGGGCGAGCGCCACCGCGCACGCGGCGAGACGGATCATCGACGCGCGCTCGAGAGATCGGCCATTGCGGTCCCTGCGAGCAGAAAGGCGCCCGTGCCGTAGAACTGGGTTTCGCCGGCGGACACCTGATCGGGCCGGTCGCTCACCTGCTGCACCCAGCCGAGCCGGCCATCGGGCTGCACCGCCCGCACCAGCGCTTCCCAACCACGGATCGCAGCGGGCTGATACGTCGCGCGATCGAGCAGTCCGGCACGAACGCCCCAGGCAAAAGCGTAAGTGAAAAAGCCAGTGCCGCTCGACTCACTAGGCGTGCCCGGATCGGTATCGAGCAGCGAGGGCGCCCAATAGCCATCGGGCTTTTGCAGGGTCACCAGCCGCGCCGCCATCTGCTTGAACTGTTTCTCGTAATAGGGCCGCTGGGGGTCGCTTGCGACCATGGTCTGCAGTATGCGCACCAGTCCGCCCATCACCCAGCCATTGCCGCGGCTCCAGAATAATTTGCGGCCCTTATCGTCACGGCGATCGAAGAAGCGGCTGTCGCGGAAATAGAGATTCTCGCCTGTGTCGTAGAGATAGTCGGTGGTCGCGCGAAACTCCTCGTGCGCGAAGGCGGCGTAACGTGGGTCACCCGTTATCTTGGAAAGGCGCAGCAGCGTTGGCGGTGCCATGAACAAGGCGTCGCACCAGCACCAGCGTTCGACGCAGGCAGAGTCGCCGCTGCCGGGCCGTTTGGGGATGAAGGCTAGGCTGCCGTTTGGCCGATTGGCGAAAACATGCTCGAAATAGCGGCGCGCTGGGGCGAGCGCTTGCCGGCCCGCGCCGTTCTGTGCCGCCCAGATCCAGGCTTGGCCGATCAGCTGATCGTCGGCATGGAAAGGCCGGTCGCCAAACCGCCATTGCACTTGACCGCCAAGCGCCAGCAGTGGCGCGGCGTAGCTCTTGTCGCGTGTGGCAAGCTCGGTCAGCGCGACCCAGAAAGTTGCCTGCTCCCATCCGCGCGGATTGCGCAGGCTGGGCCGCCCGGCCGGGATCAATTCGAAGCGCGTGCGATTGGCGAGCTGCCAGTCGGCGACGCCGCGCGTAACGGCCATGATCGCAGCCGGCTTCGGCATCACGGGCTGCGCCTGAACGGGTCGCGCCGCCATAAGGAACACAAGACCGAAGAATAACACCGATGCTCCGCGTCTCACGTGCCTCTCCTTTGAATTCCGGATGCTTGGTGCTTGCCGGTGATTGCATGTGTCTTTCCTTTTCCGCCAAAGCTGTCAATAAGGTTGTCACACAACTTTGGATTGTTAGAGGGAGAGGCGATGCAGGGGCTTGGTACATTCGCGATGCACTCGATCGCGCTAGGGCTGGCGCTGGCCGCCTCACCCGCATTCGCGCAACAGCAGCATAAAGAGATGCGTCCTGCGACCGCAGAAGAGAAGCAGGCGCGAACCGCCGTTGTCCTTGCGGATTATCGCTACGGCGACCTGCTATGGGAGAATGATCGCATCGCGCACCGCATCTACAGCCACGCGCTTGAGGCCGCCGAGCCACCCTCGACATCTGGGATCGACGTATGGGGCAAGCGCAATCGCTGGCCCTTTATGGATCGCCATCTGCGAACAGGCGATCAGCACAGCGATCATGGCGAGGGACTGGATTTCTACAATGTCGGCACCGGGCGCGGCGCGGGCGGGCTTGGTATCTGGCAGGACAACAAGCTGTGGGTGTCGCGCAATTATACACGCCACCGCATCCTGAACGCCGGGCCCGATGTCGCCGATTTCAGCGTCGATTATGCACCCTGGCCGGTCGATGTGGGTCGTACCGTCAAGGAGACGCGGCGCTTCACGCTTCCGGCGGGGACGAACTTCACCCGTATGATATCGACAATATCCTCGAACCAACCCGGCATGCTGACGGTCGGCATCGGCATTTCCAAGCGCACGACCAACAGCTTCCAGCTCGGCGCGCTGACCAAGGATGCGAGCGGCGCGCGCATGTCATGGTGGGGCCCCGCCGATCCGATCAAGGGCGTGATGGCGGTTGCGGTGGTGGTCGATCCCGCTGCGTTCGCCGGCTTTACTGAAGATAGCGACAATTACCTGATCCTGATTCGCGTAACGCCGGGCAAGCCATTTGTTTATTATGTCGGTGGTGCCTGGGATAAAGGCCCAGATTTCACGACGCGTGCGACGTGGGACGCGCATGTCGAGCAGCAACGTCCCGATTTTCGCGTGCCGCGCTAGAGATCGGAGGGGAATAGATTTGCAGGTCATGAGGCTCACCAAGGCAGCATCGCTGGCGGACGATCTGGTCGCGCGCTTCGAGCAGCAGATCGAAGACGGGAGCATGCCGCCCGGATCGCGCTTTCCAACCGAGAAGGCGATCACCGAGGATTTCGGCGTGAGCCGCACCGTGGTGCGCGAGGCATTTGCCCGGCTTGCCGCGCGCGGACTGCTTGTCTCGCGGCGCGGATCGGGCGCGTATGTCGCCAACGATGCGCAGTATCGCGCGTTCCAGGTCACGGCCGATGAAGTCGGCGAGATCGACGATGTTATTCGCCTGCTTGAGATGCGGATGGGATTTGAGGCGGAAATGGCCGGTCGCGCAGCGGAGCGGCGCACCGAAGCAGAATTGCAGGCGATGCATGAGGCGATGGTGACGATGGCATCGAGCACTGACGTGGATTTGTCCGTCGCGGCCGACGCCGCTTTCCACGCCGCGATCGCGCGGGCGACGGGAAACCCCTATTTCCTGCGCTTCACCGAATTCCTCGGCATTCGCCTGGTGCCCTCCCGCAGGCTATATCTGCGAACCGACGATCAGCGCCGGTACCAGCGTTATGCGCAAACGGTAAACCGCGATCATGAGGCGATTTACACGGCGATTGCGGCACAGGATCCAGCCGCCGCGCGCCGCGCCGCCCGACGGCATATGGAAATGTCGATCAAGCGCCACCGCCGGCTCAAGGCGCAGGGACTGCAGCTAGGCAAAAAGCCGTAAGGCTGGCGCAGGTGTTGTCAGACGAACGTGGCAGCCCGGATGGCGGCGTGGGGTGCTGGCAGTCTAGCGCGAACTGCTTTCTGGAGCATGGGTAGGGGGGCGGACCAATCCATGAGGGCCAAGATCTCCACTGACTTGAGTCGCAGCATGTCGAGCTCGATCAGCAGTCCCATTTCGTCTCGACCAGCTTCTTTGAGAAGGCGCATCACAACACGATCAGAGTTGCGCATCAATAGAAGCAGATAATGTCGGCTCGGCGCGTGAGTCTCGGCGAACCAGTGCTTTACGGTGCGCTCGCACGCGCCGGTCCAGCGACATGTAGTTTTGATAGCCTGATGAGTTGGCCAGGCTCAGCGTTTAGCCGCGGCGTGAGCGGCACGGAACCAGCCGCGCAAAGTGGCAGCTAAGCGCCCTAAATTCGGTCGTTCAGCAACGCGGAAGGGCGTCCCGAAAGCATTCAATCGCCTCGGGCATTCACAAACCGATCCTCTCGGGCTGCGCCGCGAACTTTCGCCAATACGCGGCAGGATCCGGCAACAGCGTGCGGTCCTCAAGATCGAGCAGCCCGCAGGCACTCCTATAGGCCGCCACCGTCGGAGTAGACGCCAGGCTTTGTCAGCCCCGCAAGTTGCTTCACATTGAATTTGTTTCTGATGCGCACGGTTCGCTTCCCGCAATCACCATACGGTCCAGTAAATCGACGATCCAGCCATAAGTTTGGTCATAACTCTGGCAGCGGTCTAACGACGGCGAGCACGACCCTGTACGGCCATCGAATTCGACACATCAGTATGAAAACACTATGAAAACTAATGATCTCGTGGTTCGCGGGAGATCGCCGAAAATCGTGCTAGACCCGGGAGCTGGCGGAGCGGGTGGGATTCGAACCCACGATACGCTTTTGACGTATACTCACTTTCCAGGCGAGCGCCTTCGACCACTCGGCCACCGCTCCGCATGCACTGGAAGCCGCTGCCGATAGAGCGTGCGAGGGAGCTAGGCAAGCGCGACGCGGCGTGTCAGTTTCACCGGCATGCTTAAGCCCATGCTCGCGCTGCTCGCGCTCACCGCCGCTTTTCCCGCAACCGCCCAGAATACGCCCCTGCCCAGCGACGCGATCCCTGAGGATTGGCGGGATATTCCCGATGACGAGATCATGGCGATCACGTTCAAGGATGGGCGTCAGGTCTATATCCGGCTCGCTTCCAAATTCGCGCCCGGCCATGTTTCGAATCTGCGAAAGATCGCGATGGCGCATTGGTGGGACAATACCAGCGTGTACCGCGTGCAGGAGAATTGGGTGACCCAGTGGGGCGGCAATGAGAAAGTCGCGCCGCCCGAGATCATCGCGCGCCCTCCCGCCGAATTCGAAATCGGTGCGTTTATGCCCGCGCAGAAGCTTTCCAAGGCCGATGGGTATTCGACTGCTTCGGGCGTGACCGCCGATGGCTGGCCGATTGCGACCGACGGCAAAGCGGCGTGGCTCACGCATTGTTATGGCATGGTCGGCGTTGCGCGCGACCAATTGCCCGATACCGGAGCGGGGACCGAATTGTTCACGCCCATCGGCCAGTCGGCGCGGCGGCTCGATCGCAATTACACCGTCGTCGGCCGGATTATCGAAGGCATGGCGTTCATGTCGGCGATGCCGCGCAGCAGCGCTACGATGGGCGTTTACGCAACCGAGGCCGAGCGCACGACGATTGCATCGGTACGGCTCGCTAGCCAACTGCCCGGGGATGAGCGCCCGTACTTCCAGTATCGCGCGACCGATAATGCGCGCTACGCGGCGCTGATCGCATCGCGTGAGAAGCCCGCTGCGCCGACGGTGGCGACGGGCCTCGAAGTCTGCGACCTCGCGCCCGGCGTCCGCCGCAAGCAATAGGCTCTAGCGGCCCACCCAATCGGCGACCTGCACGGCGACCTGGTTGGCGGCCTGGTTGAGCGCGGCGCCGACGGGTGCGGCCTCGACCGGTGTGACCGGCACGCGCGCTTCGAAGCGGCGCTTTTCAACCACAGTCTCGGTGCCGCGGATCAACGCCGCGTCATAGGTGACGACAGCCTCGCCGGTATCGGCATCCACGCCGAAGCGGCGGATTTCGCCCATCAGATAGGCGCCGGGATCGAGCTGCGACTGGCGTGTCGAAAGTACCAGCCGGCCCGTGCGCGAAGTGATCGTATCGCCGAGCACGCGCGCGAAGAGCTGGTTGGGCCGCTCGACCCATTGTGCGTCCTTCACATAGGCGATTGCGGTGCCGCCCGAATGGACCGGGATGCGCGACGAAGACAGCTCCTGTGGCACCGAAGGCACCGATATGGTGATCGTCGCAGCGACATTCGAACGCTGCGATTCGCCCACCGGCAGATCGACCGACGAATTGAGCGTCAGCAGCGCGGAGGGAGGCTTGCTGCCGAACGAGATGCAGCCCGAAAGCGACACCGCGAGCAGGGGCACGAGGAACAATTGCTTCTTCATCGCGGCTCTCACTTTTTCTTGCCGGGTTTATAATCGGGAAGCTTGGGGCTGCCCAATATGCTGCCTGCGCCGCCCTGATCGATCTTCTCGGCGACCGATGCCAGCGACTGCGACATCACGCGCAGATCCTGAACGAGCTGGCCAACCTCGGGGATCGTCTTTTTCGAGAAGGCCTGAATGCCCGGGCGCGCTTCGCCGATGGTTATGTCGAGCGTTTCCATGCTTTTCTGAGCAGCATTGATTGTCTTGTTCAGGCTGGCGATGGTCGGCTTGATATCTTCCGAAAGCACACCGTTGGTGGTGGCGGCGAGCTGGCCGATCTGTTCGGAAGCAATGCCGGCCTTCTGGATCGCGATCCGCGTCTCGGCGAGCGTTGCCGCGATCTCGGGCCCGCGATCGGCGAGTGCGTCGGTCAGCCTGTTGGTATTCTCGAGAATGCCGGCGATCGAGACCTGGTTCTTGTCGCCCAGCAGATCGGACAGACGTTCGGTCAGTGTCGAAAGCCGTTCGAGCAGCTTCGGTGCCGAACTCAGCAATGCGCCAAGACCACCGGCCTTGGTCGGTATCACGGGTACGCCCAGCGGGCACGCCGCTTGCGGATTATCTGCCGGGCATTTGATCGGGACGGCGCCCTTCACGGCGCCATCGAGCTGGATGGACGATGGGCCGGTAAAGCTGCCCTGGATCGTCGCGGTGGTGCCCTCCAGGATCGGGACATTGTCCTTCACCGAGATGCGCACGCGCACAAGGCTGGGATCGGGCTTCCAGAACGAGATTTCCTTCACCTGCCCCGATGGAACGCCCGAGAAGGTAACCTGCGAACCGGCGCTGAGGCCATCGACCGCCTGTTTGAAGAAGATGTCATATTCGCGGTCGTTGGTGCCGCCCATGCGCGCCAGCCACACCGTGAAAAGCGCAAGCACGGCGAGCAGGATCAGCACGACGCTGCCGACAAGCACATGGTTCGATCGCGTTTCCATCAGGCTTCTTCCTCATGCACGGCTTTGGCCTCATGTCTGGCTTTACCGGCGACCGCGGCTCTTCCGCGCGGTCCGTTGAAATACTCCTGGATCCACGGATGGTCCAATGCGAGCAGCTCGGGGATCGTGCCGACCGCGATCACCTTTTTATCGGCGAGCACGGCGACGCGGTCACAAATGGCATAGAGCGTGTCGAGATCGTGGGTGATCAGGAACACGGTGAGCCCCAAAGTCTTTTGCAGCGATGCGGTCAGTTCGTCGAACGCAGCGGCACCGATCGGATCAAGCCCGGCGGTGGGCTCGTCGAGGAACAGCAATTCCGGATCGAGCGCGAGCGCGCGGGCGAGCCCAGCGCGCTTCTTCATGCCGCCCGAAAGCTCTGAGGGATATTTGGGTCCGGCATCGGCGGGCAGGCCGGTCATCACCACTTTGTAACCCGAAATCTCGTTGAGCAGTTGCTGGTCGAGCCCGGGATAAAATTCCTTGAGCGGCACCTGGACATTTTCCGCGACGGTCAGCGTCGAGAAGAGCGCGCCGCCCTGGAAGAGAATACCCCAGCGCTTGCGAATCTCGGTCGCCTCGGTCTCATCGCGGCCGATGGTCGATTCGCCGAAGACCTCAACCGAACCTGAAATCGGGGTCTGCAGCCCGATGATCGAGCGCATCAGCACCGATTTGCCGGTGCCCGAACCGCCGACCACGCCAAGGATCTCTCCCCGGCGCACGTCGAGATCGAGCCCGTCATGAACGAGTGTGTCGCCAAAGCCGTTCTTCAGGCCGCGAACGGTGATGATGGTTTCGCTGCGGGCGGGGCGGGGACTCATTTCCAGCCAATCTCGCTGAAGAACACCGCGAAGAACGCGTCGATCACGATGACGAGGAAGATCGCCTGGACAACCGCTGTCGTGGTGCGGTGGCCGACCTGTTCGGCATCGCCCTCGACCTGCATGCCCTGGAAACAGCCCGAGATCGCAATGATAGCGCCGAAGACGGGCGCCTTTATCAGGCAGATCCACAAATCGGTCATCGGCACGACTTCGCGGATCTTCATGATGAAGGTGACCGGTGGAATGCCGAGCGCAGCCCAGCAGAGCAGGCCACCGCCGATGATCCCGATCAGCGAGGAATAGAACGCCAGCAAGGGCATCATGAGCACCACGGCGATGGTGCGCGGCAGTACCAAAGCCTCCATCGGCGAAACGCCGATCGTGCGCATCGCATCGATTTCCTCGGTCAGCTTCATCGTGCCGAGCTGCGCCGCGAAGGCCGAGCCCGAGCGGCCCGCGACCATGATCGCGGTCATCAGCACGCCGAGTTCGCGAAGCGTAATGCGGCCGACCAGATTGATCGTGTAAATCTCCGCGCCGAACTGACGCAGCTGCACCGCGCCTTGCTGCGCGATGACGATACCGATCAGGAAGCTCATCAGCCCGATAATGCCTAGCGCGGTCACGCCGACGATCTCGAAGCGGTGGATGGTCGCATTGAAGCGGAAGCGCGAAGGATGCTTCGCGACGTTCCAAAAGGCGATCAACGTGGCGCCCATAAAGCCGAGCAGGCCGTAGAGCGTGTGCCCCGCCGTCACCACCGCGTCGCCTACTTCGCCAAGCACGCGCGGGACGAGTCCAGCTTGCCGGCGCGGTGGCTCGACAGGGCATTCCGAATCGGCGACTTGCTCGAGCAGATATTTCTCGTCGGGCTGCATGCCGACGATCTCGCTGCTGTGCTCGCGTGCGAAGCGATGGATCAGCCAGGCGCCCACGGTATCGAGCCGTTCGATGTTGTGAAGATCGATTGTGGCGACCGGCCCCTGCACGCCATTCAGCCGCTCGGGCAAGTCGCCGATGCATGCGAGCGACAGATTGCCGGTGAAGCGCAACTCGACGCTTCCCCCAGAATCAACACGCTCGAAGTTCGCTGGCCCCTTCATAGGAGCTCTCTTTCCGCGATTTGCCGTTCTCCGGCAAGGATTTGCTCTGGTGTGCGCTCACGCGCTCGTCCTAGATGTCCCAATGCGACACCTGGCGATTTACGACATGGACAAGACGATCACGCGCGATGCGACGTGGACGCGGTTCCTGATTGCCTCTGCCAGGCGCCGCGCGCCGTGGCGGCTGGCGCTCTATCCGGTCGCTGGCGTGGCGGCGCTCGGCTATCTGCTCAAGCTGACCGATCGCACGGGTCTCAAGCGCTTCACCCAGCGCCTGATGCTGGGGCACGCGCTCACGCCGGCCGAGATGGAGGCGCTGGCGGAGGGCTTCGCCGATAGCGAGCTTGAGCATGGCGTGCTGCTCGGCGCACGCAAGCGGATCGCGGCGGATCGCGCAGCCGGCTATACTTTGGTCATGGCAACGGCCTCGCACGGCTATTACGCCGCCGCGATTGCCCGCCGAATGGGCTTTGATGCTGTCGTCGCCACACAGGCGAAGCGCGATGGGCAAGGGCGTATTGTCTCCGAACTCGAAGGGGATAACTGTTACGGACCCGTAAAGCTCCGCATGATTCTCGAATGGATGCGCGAAGAGCAGATCGTGCGCGAAGATGCGCATATCCGGGCCTATTCGGATCACGTCTCCGACGCCCCTTTGCTGGGCTGGGCGGACGAGGGATTTGCGGTGAACGCGCATGGTCCGCTGAAGGTGCTGGCGGCAGAGAAAGGCTGGCCGGAACTCGACTGGCGCTAAAGCAAAGTGTCCACGGCGTGGAGTGTTACGCCGACCAGACCGCCCACCAACGTGCCGTTGATACGAATATATTGCAGATCGCGGCCAACGGCGTTTTCGAGGCGGCCGGTGACGGTCTCGGCATCCCAGCCCTTGATGGTGTCCGAGACCAGACGGACGATGCCGTCGCCATAATCCGATGCCGCGCCCACGGCGGCGCGGCGGACGAAACGGTTTATCGTGTAAGCGAGGCGCGCATCGCTTTGAAGCGTATCGCCCAATTGACGCAGCGCGGCACCGAATTCGCCGGATAGCGCGGCATCGGGATTACGCGCTATCCGTAGCAAGGCGGCGCGACCCGATTCCCAGATGCCGAGCCACCAATCACCAAGCGCGGGATTGTCGAGCAGTTCGTTCTTGAATTCTTCCACCTGTGCGCGCCGATCGGCATCGTGCTGCAGATCATGCGCAAGCTTGGCCAGGCCTTCTTCCGCTTTGGCGCGAAGCGGGTGGCCGGGATCTTCCGCCATGTCGCTAAGCAGTTTGCCCAGGCCGGCGATAATCTTGTTGGCCAGTGTTTCATCCAGACCGGTCCAGCGCAGCACGGAGCCCGCACGCTCATGAACCATCTGGCGAATCATGTCGTCATTGGCATCGAGGACCCGGGCCGCCCAATGCACGATGCCGTCAAGCAGGGGACGATGGCGATCTTCCTGAATCGCCGTGGCAAGCGCTCGCCCGAACAGGGGGGATATCTCCAGCGCGCGGAGGCGATCGGCGAGCGCGCGCTTGGCCATGCCGCCCAGCCGCTCCTGATCCAGCGCTTCGAGCATGTCGGCGGCCAGGCGCCCCACGCCGACCCGCAACCGTCCGTGACCGGCGCCCGGATTGGCGAGCCAGCGCCCGGCTGCCCCTGCGATATCGAGCTTCTGCATCCGTCGCGCGACCACGGCGGGTGTCAGGAAATTATCGCGCAGAAACTGCGCCAGCGTGCCCGCTATCCGATCCTTGTTGCGCGGGATGATCGCCGTGTGCGGGATCGGCAGCCCGAGCGGGTGACGGAACAATGCGGTGACGGCGAACCAGTCCGCCAGCCCGCCGACCATCGCTGCTTCGGCAAAGGCGCGGATATAGCCGATGGCGGGGTGCCCATGATCGAGCGCGCGCGTGACGAGAAACAAAGCGGCCATCGCCACCAGCAGTCCGGTCGCGACCAGCCGCATGCGCCGAAGCTCGGGCGGAGATACGGAAAGGGGAGCGCGCGACCTCGTCACATGCTCCCCAATCCTTGAGACGTCAGGAGGTTCACTCCGCAGGCTGCGGCGCGTCGTCCCCGGGCCTGTGATCGATCATGCCGCCCTTGCCGTCGGTGCCGATCACGTGGCTGCCATCATCGCCGGGGCGATACGTGAGCAGCCGCTTCGACAGCCGCGGCCCGAGCCATTGCTCGACACCGGTTGCGAGGCTGAAGCTTGCCGGCACGATCACCAGCGTCAGAATGGTCGAGAGGATCAGGCCGCCGATCACGACGATGCCCATCGGCGCGCGGAACGATGAATCGCCCGAGAGCGACATGGCAGTCGGGATCATGCCCGCGACCATCGCCACCGTGGTCATCACGATCGGCTGGGCGCGCTTGTGCCCGGCATCGAGAATGGCGGTGAACTTGTCGACGCCCTTTTCCATTTCCTCCAGCGCAAAATCGATCAAGAGGATGGAGTTCTTGGCGACGATGCCGAACAGCATCAGGATGCCGATGAACACTGGCAGCGAGAGCGGATTGCCCGTCGCCATCAGCGCCAGCAGGCCGCCCAAGGGCGCGAGCAACAGCGAACCCATGTTCACCAGCGGCGACATGAAGCGGCGATACAGCAGCACCAGCACCGCGAAGACAAGGAAGATGCCCGCCGCCAGCGCGATGAAGAAGTTCTTGAGCATCTCGGCCTGCCATTTGGCCTGGCCGACCGTCATCTCACCCACGCCTATCGGCAGGTTCTTCATCGATGGCAGCGCATGAATCGACTTCATTACGTCGCCCGAGACATAGGATTTTCCGGTCTTCGGATCGATCGCAAGATCGGCGCCGACAACGATGCGGCGCTGCTGGTCGAGGCGCTGGATGCGTGTCGGCCCTGCGCCGAAGCTGATATCGGCGATCACGCTGAGCGGCACCGAGCCGCCCGCCTGGGTCTGCACCGGCATGTTCTGGATCGTCGAGAGACGCTCGCGCGCATTCTCGTCGATCGCGACGCGGATCGGGATCTGGCGGTCGCTCAGCGAGAATTTCGCTGCGTTCTGTTCGATTTCGCCCAGGGTCGCGATACGAATCGCCTGGCTTAGCGCAGCGGTGGTCACGCCAAGGCTGGCAGCCAGATCGAGGCGCGGCTTCACGATGATTTCCGGACGCTGCAAATCGCCGCCGACACGGGGTGCTACGAGCGCGGGCAGGCCCGCCATCTCGGTGACGAGGCGGTTGGCAACATCGTTGAGCACGACCGGGTCTTCGCCGCCCAGCGTGATCGAGATGTCGCGACCGCTGCCGCCCCAGCCGAATTGCGAGCGGAACGATACGCGCGCATCGGCAATCGCCGTGAGTTTCGGCGCAACGCGCTTCTCGAACTCGTTGCTGGTCTCCTTGCGATCTTCGCTAAGGTCCGCGCTGACGCGTCCATTGCCTACGAAGCTGCGCTCATAGACGTTGACGATCATCGGCTCGGCTTTGAGGATCGCGGCCACTTGCCTGACGACGGCATCGGTCTTCTCGAGCGGCGTGCCCGGGACCATCTCGACCGTCACCATCACGCTGTCGCGGTCCTGCGTCGGCTGGAACGTCATCGGCAGCGTCATGAAGCAGATGACGGTCAGTGCGAACGACACCGCGCCGCCGACCACTGCCGACCAGCGATGACGGAGCGTCCAGCGCAGCAGACGGATGTACCAGTCCATCAGCTTGCTATCGCCGTGCGATGCCTCGCCATGCGCCTTCAGGAAATAGGCCGCGAGCATCGGGGTGAGCAGACGGGCGACCGCCAGCGACATCAGCACTGCGGCAACCACAGTCAGGCCGAAATTCTTGAAGAACTGGCCCGACACGCCCGGCATCAGGCCGACGGGCAGGAACACCGCAACGATCGACATGGTGGTGGCAAGCACCGCGACGCCGATTTCGTCGGCGGCGTCGATCGATGCCTGATAGGCGGATTTGCCCATTCGCATATGTCTGACGATATTCTCGATTTCCACGATCGCATCGTCGACCAGCACGCCCGCCACCAGGCTGAGCGCCAGTAGCGTCATCTGGTTGAGCGTGAAGCCCAGCATATCCATGAAGAAGAAGGCCGGGATCGCCGAAAGCGGGATCGCCAGCGCCGAGATAAAGGTCGCGCGCCAGTCGCGCAGGAACAGGAACACCACGATGACGGCGAGCACGGCGCCTTCGATCATTGCTTCCATCGCCGAATGATATTGCTGCTCGGCATATTTGGCGTTGTTGTCGAGTAGTTCGAACTGCACCTTCGGATTGGTCTCGGCGAGCTTTTTGAGCTTGGCTTCGGCGTCGTGGAACACGGTTACGTCGGACGCACCCTTGGCGCGCTGGATGTCGAACGACACGACCTGGCGGCCATTATATTTGGCAAGGCTGCGCTGCTCGGCAAAGCTGTCTTCGACGCGGGCAATGTCGGCGAGGCGGATCGTCCGCCCGCCCCCGGTCGAGATCAGGGTCTGGCCGAGCGAATACGCGTTCTTGGCATTGCCGATCACGCGGACCGACTGCTCATAGCCCGAGATTTCGGCGCGCCCGCCGGCTGCGTTCATATTGGTTGCGCGCAGCTGCTGGTTGACCTGGCTCGCGGTGAGCCCGACGCCCTGAAGCTTGGCGGGATCGAGGATCACGCGGATTTCACGATCGACGCCGCCGTTGCGGTTGACCGCGGACATGCCCGAAACCGACAACAGCTCCTTCGAGACCGTGTTGTCGATATACCAGCTGAGCTGCTCGACCGTCATGTCGGTGGCGACTGCGGTGAAGCTGGCAATGTCGTTATCGGTGGTGTTGGCGCGGCCGACCTGCGGCTCGAGAATGCCATCGGGCAGCGAGCCGCGGATCTGCTGGATCGCGCTGCGCACGTCCTCCACTGCGCGATCGATCGGCGTGCCGATGTCAAGCTGCACAACGGTCTGCGCATTGCCTTCCGAAACGGTCGATTCGATCTGGTCGATGCCCTGCAGGCTGCGAACCGCCGATTCCACCTTTTGGGTGATCTGCGTTTCCAGCTCGCTCGGGGCGGCGCCGGGCTGGCTCACCGAAATCCACACGATTGGGAAATCGATGTCCGGATCGTTGTTCACGTCCATGTTCGCGAAGCTGAAAAGCCCCGCGATCGTGAGGAATACGAAAAGGACGATCGGCGGGACCGGGTTACGGATCGACCAGGCCGAGATGTTCCGGAAGCTCATCGCGTATAGCCTTTATTTCTTAACAGCCGGAATGACCTTCTGGCCCGGATTCAGGAAGGCGCCCGCAGTGAGCACGATACGCTCGCTGCCGTTGAGCCCCGCCGTGATCGCCACGCCCGCTTCGGTCACTTCGCCGGTGGTGATCGGCGTGCGCACCGCTTCGTTCTTGGCGTTGATCGTATAGACGTAATTGCCCGAACCGTCGCTCTGCACCGCGGATTGCGGCAGCATCACAGCGGTGACGCCGCCTGCGATGATCCGCGCGCTGGCAAAGCCGCCGGGCCGCAGTGCCGGATCATAAGCGAGCGCGATGCGCGCAATGCCCTGGCGCGACTGGGGATCGATCACCGGCGAAACCTGCCAGACTTCGCCCTTGAACACCTTGGTCGAGCCGGTCGGCGTCACTTCGGCCTGAACACCGGCATGAAGCTTCTGAATGTCGTTTTCGGCAAGCTGGGTGCGCAGCTCCATCTGCCCGCCCATGGCAAGGCGGAAGAGCACGCCCGAACCCGAGCTGACGATCTGGCCGGGCTCGACACCGCGGGTGAGCACAAGGCCAGCGGCCGGCGCGCGAATGTCGAGGCGGCGGTTGCGCGCCGAGGTTTCGGCAAGCTGGGCGCGCGCCACGCGAACGCGGGCGTTGGATTGATCGCGGGTCGCGGTCTTGCGGTCGATATCGGCCTTCGAGATGAACCCGCCGCCGACCAGCTTTTGCGCGCGATCGAGCTCGGATTGCGAAAGGCGCGCATCGGCTTCCGCCACGCGAACCTGCGCCGCAAGCGATTCAGCAGTCTGCGACTGAACCGAACGATCGACGGTGGCGAGCACCTGACCCGCCGACACCCAGCTGCCCGGCTCCACCAGAACGCGCGTTACCATGCCGCCTTCGCCAGCAACGCCGACGGGCATTTCACGGCGTGCCGCCAGTGTACCGGTACCAGAAACAATGGTCTGGACGGTCGCGCGGCCGGGGCTGGCAACGGTGACAGTCGGCAATTGCGACTGCTGGCCCTTTGCGGCATCGCCCTTGGCGTCCGCTCCCTTGGCGGCGTCACCGCCTCTACCCATCACGACGAATGCGACCAAAGCCGCGATCGCGATCACGCCCAGCGTGATCCAGATCCAGCGGCGGCTGCGCCGCGTGTCTTCCCCAGCAAACTCCAGGCGATCCTGCCGTCCGAACATCTTGGCCTCGTAATTCATGTGCGAATCCTGTGCCGGCCTTATTGCCGGTCCCCCGATTTGCGCACTGTATTAGATGAATAAGTCACCTGCGGCAATAGCCGTCGGTATCAGGGCGGCGGAATGCGCGTTCCGGCACTTTTTCGCAAGTGTCCGGATCGTTTCCTGCAAGAAACGGGTTGCAATGGACCAATCATCGGGCGACCCTTCGCCCAGGCTCGCCGCGACGAGCCGCAAACAGGAGGAAAATATGCCTGAGGGTATCATCCAATGGCTGCTGATCGGTCTGGTAGCAGGCGCGCTCGGCAAGCTGATCATGCCGGGTAAGGATCCCGGCGGGATCATCGTTACCATCCTGCTCGGCATCGTCGGTGCGCTCGCCGCTTTCTATCTCACGCCGATGCTGGGCATCGATGTGACCGATGCGACGTGGAAGGCTTATGCTGCGGCAACTGCGGGTGCGGTTATCCTGCTCGCTTTGTATCGCCTGATCATGGCGCGCCGCGTCTGATCTGAGGCACAGATCTTACAAACGCCGAACAATCTCGTTCAGCTTTCATTTGTCCCGCGTTCGGCAGTGCCGGGCGCGGGACAATTGTTTTTGAAGAAAGTGACTGCAATGATTCGCACGGCTCTTATCGGCACCATCGCGGCCATGACCATCGGCGCGTTGCCCGCAACGGCGCAGGAAATGCGCCCGGTGCCGGCCGACGGCACGTTGCTCGAAGTTTCGGCCGAAGGCGTCAGCGCCCGCGTGCCCGATGTTGCGGTGATTCAGGCCGGGGTCATCACCCAGGCGCCGACCGCCAGCGCCGCATTGTCGCAGAACAGCACGCAGATGGCGGCGGTGCTCGCCGCATTGCGCGCAGCGGGCGTTGCCGAGCGCGATTTGCAGACCGCTTCGATCTCGCTCAGCCCACAATATCGCTATGAAGACAATAAGCCGCCGATCCTCACCGGATATCAGGCATCGAACCAGGTCTCGATCCGCTTTCGCGACATTTCGAAGAGCGGCGCGATCCTCGATACGCTGGTGAAGCAGGGCGCGAACAATATTTCGGGCCCGAACCTGACGGTCGACAAGCCCGAAGGCGCACTCGACGAAGCGCGCACCAACGCGATCGCCAAGGCGCGTGCGCGTGCGATTCTTTATGCCAATGCGGCGGGGCTGAAGGTCGATCGCATCCTGTCGATCTCGGAAAGCGGCGCAATGCCCTCGCCGATTCCGATGATGGCGTTCCGTGCTGACAAGGTCGCGAATACCGAGGTGGTCGCGGGCGAGCAGCAAATGAGCGTGACTGTATCGGTGCGCTTCCTGCTCAAATAAGCACAAAAAAAGGGCCGCTCCGGTATCCCGGAGCGGCCCTTTTTTGTCTCTTCGCGTTTTAGCGAACTGCGCCGCGACGGACGAGGTTCACAATTGCGAGCAGGACGATCGCGCCTACCAGCGACACCAAGAACGTCGTCGGTGTAATCACGCCGCTATTGATGTTCGCGCCGAACAGCAGGCCGCCAACAAAGGCGCCGACGATACCGACGATGACGTTTAGAAAAAGGCCTTGCTGGCCATCGGTGCGCATGACGATGCTAGCGAGCCAGCCGACGACACCGCCGACTACGAGCCAAACGATAAGTCCCATAAGTCCCTCCGTTAGTTATACCCGGCGGGCCGGGCGACGGAGTGGAAATGCACGCCCGCTCATATTGGTTCCGTATCGATATTTGTCCTGTGCGCGGAACCATCTGCGCCGAATACGAAACGGCCCGCCTTCCTTGTGGGAAGACGGACCGTTTTGCTCCTTGGGAGAAGCTCAGTATTTCTGTTGGCGCTCGTACAGTGAGCGATAATGCTGGATGCGGGTGACGCGCAGGCCCGGCATTCCCGATCGGTCGATCGCGCGCTGCCAGCCGGCGAATTCCTCCACCGTGAGGGTGTAGCGCTCGCAGACTTCGTCCACGCTCAGCAGCCCACCATTTACCGCGGCCACAACCTCGGCCTTGCGGCGCACGACCCAGCGCGTCGTTTCCGGCGGCGGCAGCGTGTCGAGCGTCAGCGGCTCGCCGAGCGGACCGATGACTTTCGCGGGACGGATTTTCTGGTTCTCGATCATTGGACCTCAATTGGGGCGGGGGCCCCTTTACTCAAACTGTGTAACGACCAATACACGCCGGGCTTGAACGTGGATTGAAGCGGCACGGTAAACATCGTCTTCATTTGCGTTGCCAGCGGGTTAGCGCGAGCGCGGTGGCACGGTGGAATGCGCCATGGACGGGAGCGAGCAACGCATCGACCGGCAGCACCACGCTTAGCCGCGCTTGCGCGACCGCAGTGGGGCTTGCCGCCTGACGCGCAGCTACACCAACCAGAAGGATGGCCAGTTCGATCGGCATGGCGGTGACCGCCACATCCCGATCCAGCCTGGCAAAACTCAAATCCACAAACACACCCGAATAAAGTTACGTCGGATGGCTGGTTCTAACGGCGAGTGCTGAAGGGTCGGTAAAGGCGGGGAAAACTAGCGCTTAACTTCCAGTCCCGTTATGGGGCGCACATCATGACTCCCGTGGATTTCCAGCTCGAAGGGCCTTTGGCCAAGCGGCGCATCGTCGTTGCCATGTCGGGTGGCGTCGATTCCTCGGTGGTGGCGGCACTCGCCGCACAGACGGGAGCGGAGACGATTGGCGTCACGCTCCAGCTTTACGATCACGGCGAAGCGGTGGGCCGGGCAGGGTCGTGCTGCGCGGGCCGCGACATTCGAGACGCCCGCGCCGTGTGCGATAAGCTCGGCATCGCGCATTATGTTTTCGATCACGAAAGCAGCTTCCGCGAGACGGTGATCAACGATTTCGCCGATGAGTATCTCGCGGGGCGCACGCCTATCCCGTGCGTGAAGTGCAATATGGGGCCGAAATTCACCGATCTGTTCAAGCTGGCGCGCGATCTGGGCGCGGATTGTCTGGCGACCGGGCATTATGTGCGGCGCAGGGTCGGCGCGCACGGATCGGAACTGCACCGCGCCGTCGATCCCGCGCGCGACCAAAGCTATTTCCTGTTCGCGACCACAAGCGCGCAGCTCGATTTCCTCCGCTTTCCTTTGGGCGGCATGCCCAAGGCGCAGGTGCGCGAACTCGCCGCTGAGTTTGGCCTCGGCGTCTCGAACAAGCCCGACAGCCAGGACATCTGCTTCGTTCCCGACGGCGATTATGCGTCTTTGGTGAAGAAGCTGCGGCCCGAGGCGGACATTGGCGGCGACATTGTCGACGAAAGAGGCCGCAAGCTTGGCATCCATCGGGGCCTGATCCACTTCACCGTCGGCCAGCGCCGGGGCATTGATATCGGGGGCACGCCCGAGCCGCTTTATGTGCTGCGGCTGGAGCCGGAAACGCGGCAGCTGGTGGTGGGGCCAAAGAGCGCCTTGGCCGTCCGCGCCGCACGGATCGAAGGCGTAAACTGGATCGGCAAAGGGTTTGAAGGCGAGGTCACCGCGAAGGTCCGCTCGCTCGCAAAGCCGGTGCCGGTGCGGCTTGAGGGCGACCGCGTGGTGTTCGATTCGCCCGAATATGGCGTCGCGCCGGGGCAGGCCGCAGTACTCTACGCGGGTGACCGCGTACTCGGCGGCGGCTGGATCGCCGAAACCGAGCGGGCGGAACTGGCTACAGCGTAAAAACGCCTTCGATCACCGTCACGCATTTGCCTTCCAGAATCACCCGATCGCCGTTCAATTCGCAGCCGATAAAGCCGCCGCGCTTGCTCGATTGATGCGCGGTAAAACGATCCCGGCCGAACCGCTTTGTCCAATAAGGGGTGAGCACGCAATGTGCGGAACCGGTCACTGGATCCTCATCTATCCCGGCGGCGGGCGCGAAGACGCGGCTCACCACGTCGGTGTGTGTCCCCGGCGCGGTGACGATGTTCAGCGTGTCGCCGATTGCGGCGAGCGCACGGAAGTCTGGCTTGAGCGCAAGCACCTGCGCCGCGCTTTCCAGCACGATCAGCTGATAGCCGTTCGGATGGCGCAGCGTCTCGATTGCCGATTCCACGCCCAGCGCCGCAAGCGCTGCGGGCAATGTTTCGGGCTGCGGCGGATAAGCGGGCAGTTCCATCAGATAAGAATTATCGAAGCGCGACACCTCGAGCACCCCTGCCTTGCGCGTGCGGAACGATACGCAGTCGCGCGTCGGATCGCCCGAAAGCACATAATGTCCGCTCGCCAGCGTCGCATGACCACACAGGGCGACCTCGACCGCAGGCGTGAACCAGCGCAATTCGTAATCTGCTTCGCCGCTGGCATCGGGGATGATGAAAGCGGTCTCCGCGACATTATTCTCCTCGGCGATTGCCTGAAGCACCGCATCGTCGAGCCATGCATCGAGCGGCATCACCGCCGCCTGATTGCCCTCAAAAGCCTTGTTGGCGAACGCATCGATCTGGGCGAACGGGATTTTCATCACAATTCCTTGAGCAGGTCGGTCTCGACCAGAGGGTTGCCGGGCTCGTCGATCTGGCCCTCGGGATCGATATGGATCAGGATTTCGGTGCCCGGAAATTCCTTGCCGAGCGAAATCTCCAGCGCCTCGACCACATCATGCGCTTCTAGGATCGTCATGTTCGGGTCCATCCAGACATGGAACTGGACGAAATCGCGGTTGCCGCTGCACCGGGTGCGCAGATCGTGCAGGCTCTTCAGCTCCGGGTGCCGCGCTGCGACTTCGACAAAGCGGCGGCGCTTATCCTCGGGCCATTCCTTGTCCATCAGCTGATCGATCGCCGCCTCGCTCGCGCGCCAGGCGCCGAACAGCAGCCACAAAGCGATGCCCACACCGAATACAGCGTCCGCGCCGTGCAGCCCCAGATACGCATCGAGCGCCAGCGCAGCGATCACTGCGCCGTTTAGATAGAGGTCGGATTGGTAATGCAGCCGATCGGCGCCAATCGCGATCGATCCCGTCTGGGCGATCACATGCTGCTGGTAGCGGGTGAGCATCAGCGTCACCGCCATCGCGAACAGCGACACTGCGATGCCGGACTCAGGCGCAGCGGGCGGCCCGACATAAGCAAAGCTCTGGATCGCGCGGACAAGGATCGCCAATGCTGAGATGGTAATGACCACCACCTGAAACAAAGCCGCCAGCGCCTCCGCCTTGCCATGCCCGAATCGGTGATCGTCATCGGCGGGCTGTGCGGCCCAATGCACACCGCCAAGCGTCACCAGCGAGGCGACCAGATCGAGCACGCTGTCGGCAAGGCTGGCGAGCACGGCGACCGACCCGGTTTTCCACGCGGCATAAGCCTTGAGGCTGCCAAGCAGGATCGCCGCAGCAACGCTTGCCAGCGCGGCGCGGCGCGCGAGATTGGTCACCGCCAAAAACTCATGGATAGAGCATGCCTTCGCTCCAACCCTCGCCGGATCGCGTGAAGACGCGCCGCTCGTGGAGCCGATGCGCGCGGTCCTGCCAGAATTCCACTGTGTGCGGCGTCACACGGTAGCCGCCCCAATGCGGCGGGCGCGGCACATCCATGCCTTCGAATCGCTTTTGCATTTCCGCAAACCGAGCCTCGAAGGTTTCGCGATCCACCAAAGGTCGCGACTGATCCGAAGCCCATGCCCCCAATTGCGAATCGCGGCTGCGGCTGGCGAAATAGGCGTCGCTCTCGGCATCGGTCGCAAAGCTCACATCGCCTTCGATCCGGATTTGCCGCCGCAGCGATTTCCAGTGGAACAGCAACGCGGCCTTCGACCCTTCGCCCAGTTCCTGCGCCTTCCGGCTCTCGCGATTGGTGTAAAACACGAAGCCGTCCGGTCCATGCCCCTTGAGCAACACCATCCGCACCGAAGGCTGCCCGTCCGCGCCAACGGTAGCCAGCGCCATCGCGTTCGAATCGTTCAGTTCGGTCTCGCGCGCTTCGGCGTACCAGCTGTCGAACAAGGCGAAGGGATCGGTGGTCATGGGCGCCTATTAGCCGAGGATCGGAACGACTCCCAGCCTTGAGGATTGAATCGGCTTCGCAACGAAGGAAGCACTATGGCGGCGCGCGCATATTGGCAGGGACAGATACGCCTCGCGCTCGTCTCGATCCCGGTCGAGATCTACACCGCGACCAAATCGGGCGCGACGATCAGTTTCCACCAGATCCACGAGCCGACCGGTAAGCGGATCAAGTATGAAAAGGTCGCGCCCGGCGTTGGCCCCGTCGATGTCGAGGAAATCGTGAAGGGGTTCGAATACGAAAAGGGCGAATATGTCCTGCTCGAACAGGACGAAATCGATGCAGTGAAGCTCGAGTCGAAAAAGACGCTCGAGCTCACCCAGTTCGTCGACGCCGACGAGATAGACGTGCTTTATTATGAGAAGCCCTATTTCGTGGTGCCAGCCGACGATTTGGCCGAAGAAGCATATATTGTGCTGCGTGAGGCGCTGCGGCGGACCAAAAAAGTGGCGCTCGGGCAATTGGCGATGCGCGGCCGCGAATATGTCGTGAGCTTGAAACCATGTGGTCGCGGCATGGTGCTGGAAACGCTGCGCTATGCCGATGAGGTGAACAAGGCACAGGGCTATTTCCGCGACATTCCGGACACCACCCCGGATCCCGAATTGCTGGGGCTGGCCGAAAGTCTGATCGAGAAGAAGGTCGCGAAATTCGATCCCAAGGAATTCCACGATCGCTATGTCGATGCGCTGAAGGACCTGATCGAACGCAAGAAGAAGTCGAAGGGCCGCAAGATCATCGAGGACAAGGAGGACGGCAAGGATAGCCGCGGCTCCAACGTCGTCGATCTGATGGCCGCGCTCAAGAAATCGCTGGAGAAGCCCGGCGCCAAGGCTGCGGCGAAGAAAGCCGAGCCCGCGAAGAAAGCAGTTCCGGCGAAGAAAACGCCCGTGAAGAAACGTGCCTAAGCCCGGCCTCCTCGACAAGTACAACGCCAAGCGCGACTTCGCCCAGACTGCCGAGCCGGCGGGCCAGGTCGCGAGCGTCAAGGGCAACCGCTTCATGGTGCAGAAGCACGACGCGTCGCGCCTGCACTGGGATTTGCGGCTTGAAATCGACGGGGTGCTCAAAAGCTGGGCGGTGACGCGCGGACCCAGCATCGATCCGGGCGAGAAGCGCCTGGCGGTGCGCACCGAGGATCACCCGCTAAGCTATGCGGATTTCGAAGGCACGATCCCCAAGGGCCAATATGGCGGCGGCACCGTGATGCTGTGGGACGATGGCAGCTGGGAGCCGATCGAGGGCAAATCGGCCAAGGACCTGGAGAACGGCCATCTGCATTTCCGGCTGGATGGCGTGCGGATGAAGGGCGAATGGTTGCTGATCCGCCTCAAGCCCCGCGGCAAGGAAAAGGCCGAGAATTGGCTGCTCCGCAAGATCGACGACGCAGAGGCGGGCGCGACCGACTTTCTGGTCGAGACCGGACTGACCAGCGTCAAGACCGGCCGGACGATGCTGGAGATTGAGGAGGGGAAGCCCTCTCACTCGTCATCCCGGCGGAAGCCGGGACCCAGAGCCAAAAGCGGATCGCCCGTAGCCCTGGGCCCCCGCGTTCGCCGGGGTGACGGCAAAGGGAAACCACCCGCCTTCCACCAACCCCAACTCGCGACTTTGGTCGACTCCGTCCCCACCGGCACCAATTGGCTCCACGAAGTGAAATATGACGGCTATCGCGCGCTGATCGCCATCGGCTCCGACGTCAAAATCTATACGCGCTCCGGGCTCGACTGGACCGACAAATTCCCCGGCATCGCCGAAGCCGCGAAGACCATCCCGGGGCCGGCGCTGCTCGATGGGGAGATCGTGGCGTACAAGAACGGCAAGCCCGATTTCTCGACACTGCAGGATGCGATCTCGAACGGCGGCGAGGGACTGACCTATTTCGCCTTCGACCTGCTGAAAGAGGGCAGCGAAGACCTGACCAGACAACAGCAACTCGCCCGCAAAGAGCGCCTCCGCATCCTCATCGAAGCCGCCGATGCGCGCATCCAATTCTCCGAGCATATCATCGGCGCGGGCGAGAAACTGTTCGAAGCGATGTGCCGCGAAGGCTATGAGGGGATCGTCTCGAAACGCGCCGATGCGCCCTATCGCGGCACGCGAACCAAGGCGTGGCTCAAGGTCAAATGCACGCGGCGGCAGGAGTTCGTGATTATCGGCTGGACGCCCAGCACCGCGAAGGGCCGCGGATTCCGCTCGCTGCTGCTGGCAGTCCATGAAGGCGGCAAGCTCCGCTACGCCGGCAAGGTGGGCACCGGCTTCTCGATGGACCTGATCCACGATCTGCGCGAGCGCTTCGCCAAAATCGAAGCGGCCAAGCCCGCCGCCGATGTGCCCAGGCCCGAAGCGCGCGGCGCGCATTGGGTGAAACCGCAACTCGTCGCTGAGGTCGCCTTCGCCGAATTCACGTCAGAGAATGTCGTCCGCCACGCCAGTTTCCTCGGCCTGCGCGGGGACAAGATGGCGAAAGATGTGGTGAAGGAAGAGCCCGTGACACTTCCCGAAACACCCGAATCCCGAATCAAGATCAGCAGCCGCGACCGCGTGATCTATCCCGAGAGCGGCCTCACCAAGGGCGAGCTTGCGGACTATTACGCCGCAGTTGCGCCCAATATCCTGCGCTGGCTCGCCAACCGCCCGATCAGCCTGGTCCGCTGTCCGCAAGGCCGCGCCAAGCATTGCTTCTTCCAGAAGCACGACGCCGGATCGTTCGGCGATCACGTCCACCATGTCGACATTCGCGAGAAAGACGGGTCGGTGGAGCCCTATCTCTATATCGACGATGCGGACGGCATACTCGCCTGCGTCCAGATGGGCACGATCGAGTTCCACGGCTGGGGCGCGCCCGTCGCCGATGTCGAAAAGCCCGACCGGCTCGTCTTCGATCTGGACCCGGACGAAGGTCTGGACTTCGAAGAGGTCAAGAAAGCCGCAGCCGATCTGAAGGGCCATCTGGCAGACATCGGCCTCACCAGCTGGCCGTTATTATCTGGCGGCAAGGGCGTCCACGTCGTGGTGCCGCTAATCCCCCGCGCCGAATGGCCCGAGGTAAAATCATTTGCCGAGCGGTTCGCGCGAGCACTGTCGCAGGCCGAGCCCGATCGCTTCACCGCCAACATCAAAAAGGCGAGCCGCAAGGGCAAGATCTTCATCGACTATCTGCGCAACCAGCGTGGGGCCACGGCGGTGCTGCCCTATGTCGCCCGCGCCCGCGAGGACGCCCCCGTCGCGGCCCCCGTCACCTGGAGCGAGTTGCGCGACCTCGACACGCCCAAGCGCTGGACGATCCGCGACGCCGCCGAACTCAAGGAGCGCGCCGCCAGCCGCGCGCTGCAGGGCTGGGGCGAAGCAGGCCAGGAATTGCCCGACCTTTAGGCGGCAAAAGGCTAATCTGTGTTGCACGGCAGCATCGATTCCCCCAGAGTCCGGTGAAAGGGGAAGCACTTCGTGGCCAGCAGCGCCGCAACCTTATTTGACTCGGGGCTGATCGCCGATCGCTGGATCGCAGAATATTGCGCCGCGTCGAAAGGCGGAGATGCCCTGTGCGCCGGCCACGGCGACCGCGATGCATGGGCCGCGCTCTTCGAGGAACTGGCAGCACTGAGCGGCGAAGACCTGGAGCATGCGCGCGAGCGTGCCCAGCGCCACGCCGCCGATATCGGCACGGGTTTCCGCATCGCTGGTGAAGGCGAAGACGATGAGCGCCCCTGGCCGCTCTCGCCGGTGCCATTGCTCATCCCCGACGCGGAATGGCAGGGCATCGAAGCGGGTGTCGCCCAGCGTGCCGAGCTGATGGAGCTGTTGCTCCGCGATCTTTATGGCGAGCAGAGCCTCGTCGCGGATGGCCATGTCCCTGCGGCCTTGGTCACGGGAAGTCCTTATTTCCTGCGCCCGCTCACCCGGCTCGATCCGCCCGGCGACCATCACCTCCACTTCGTCGCGTTCGATCTATGCCGTGGGCCCGAGGGCAATTGGCGTGTGCTGGCCGATCACCTCCGCGCGCCCGCGGGCGCCGGCTATGCGCTCGAAAACCGGCTGGCGATGGCGCGCACGCTCGATGGGTTGCAGACGCGGCTCAACATCGCACGCCACGCGCCCTTCTTCGCGGCGTTTCGCGAAGGGCTTGCTGCCTCTTGCCAGCGCGTCGATCCCCGCATGGCGTTGCTCACCCCCGGCCGGCTCAATCCCAGCTATCCCGAACAGGCGCATCTCGCCCGCTATCTCGGGCTGCTGCTGGTCGAGGGCGAGG
>JAZKJE010000015.1:105185-131302 GCA_040384525.1 Pseudomonadota bacterium | reverse complement strand
GTCATCATGCGCTTCGTCCGCGAACTGGCGGAGTATGAGCGCGCCGCCGACAAGGTCGTCGCGACCGAAGCCTTGCTCGCCGACGCGCTGTTCGGCCCGCATCCCGCCGCGCAGGCGGTGATCGCCGACATCGACGGCAAGCCCGCAGGCATGGCGCTGTTCTTCGAGAATTTCTCGACCTGGACCGGCTGGCGCGGGCTGTACCTCGAAGACCTGTACGTCACCCCCGAAGCGCGCGGCGCCGGCGTCGGCAGGGCATTGCTCAAGCATCTCGCGGGCATCGCATTGGATCGCGGTTGCACGCGCTTCGAATGGGCCGTGCTCGATTGGAACACCAATGCGATTGAATTCGACCGCTCGATGGGTGCGGTCGCGATGGACGACTGGACCGTGAACCGCGTCACCGGCGACGCACTTAGCCGGCTCGCCGGGCGCGGCTGATGGCGTTCGATGCGGGCCTTGTCGAACTTGTCCGCGAAGCGCTTGGCGACGTCAGCATGCGCCACATGATGGGCACGGCTACGCTCTACTGGGACGCCCGCATCTTCGCGATCGTCGATGAGAGCGAAATCTGGTTCAAGGGCGACGCGGTGAGCGCACCGGTCTGGGAAGAAGCCGGCTCCACCCGCTTCACCTTCACCAGCAAGGACGGCAAATCCGAAACCATGAATTACTGGCGCGCGCCCGCCGACGTTTATGACGATCCGGATGCGATGCGCGAATGGGCCGGTGTTGCGATAGCCGCCAGCCAGCGCGCACCCGCTAAGAAGCCGAAGAAGCCGAAGAAGCCGAAAGCCTAGCCGCCCAGCACGTTGATCGAAAACGCGATCACGCCCAGATTGAACACGAACGCCGCGAGGCAATGCAGCGTCACCGGCCGCCGCAGCCGCCCCTGCGTCACCTCAACATCGCTGGTCTGGAACGTCATCCCAAGGCAGAAAGCAAAATAGACAAAGTCCCAATAATCGGGCTCCTTCGTCGCCGGAAAAGTCAGCCCGCCTGCATCCTTCCCTTTCGATGCGCTGTAAAACAGATGCGCATAATGCAGCGTGTAGATCGTGTTGCTGAAGGTCCAGCAGAGCAGCAAGGTGCCGAGGATCAGCGGCAGCGACCAATATTCCCCCGCGCCCTTCTGCATCAGCTCGCTCGCCACCGCCGCCAGCACCACCAGCGATACCGCCAGCGTGATCAGCAGCAGCAGGAAGCGATTGCCGTCGTTGCGCTTCGCCGCATCGCGCATCGCGTCCGCCTCATAGCCCAGCATCGGCATGCAGGAGAGCAGGAACACCAGCGCCCCCATATCGAAGCCAAGCATCGCGCCATAGCGCACGCCCAGCGCCGGGATGGCCAAAGCCGCGCCCGCCAGGGTCACTGCGATAAACAAAAGGAAGCGCGGGGGAGCGATCCGGTTGCCGATGCCCCCGGCAATGCTCACGCCGCTGGCGCCTCACGCGATACCCAGAAGGGCCGAACCGTGCCGATCGCCGCCACGATCAGCAGCGTGCCCCAGGCATACGTGTGCGCCTTCATCATCGCCGGAGCATGCGGATCGTTGAACAGGAAATAGAGCGAGCCCAGCCCGCCCGCGAGCAACAGCCCTGAAGCGACCTTGGCCAAAAGCGGCCCGCGCCACAGCAATGCCGCCAGCAATATCTCGCCCAGCCCCAGCAGCGCGAACTTCGGTCGCACCGTCCAGTACAAGGCGTCATACAGCATCTGCGTCCCCGGCATGTTGCCCAGGATCTTGAACAGCACCGCACCTTCGATCTCGTCGAACGTGCCCGCCGCCAGGAAGATGCTCATCGTGATCAGCGCCAACAACAGCCCCGAACGCCGAAGCGCAAACGCGCCCAGCGCCAGAAACGCAGTGTACGCCGGAATGAACCCCAGCAGATCGAGCCACAATGCCTCGCGCTGCGCCGCGATCAGCCGGCTGGTGCAGGGCTCGCTCCCAAAGAGCGCGAGCATCTGCTCCACCGACCGTACCAATTCGAATTCGATCACCGGCCCGGCGCCGCCGCCCGGCCCGCACGCCACCAGATCGGGGACGCGCCCGAACATCGACGACACGACCAAAGTCGCCACCCCCGCCAGCGCCGTGGCGCGCCAGGCGAAGGCTGCGTTCAGGCTGCCGCTGCCTTTGCCTGCGCGGCAGCTTCAACTGCTTCCAGGATGATGCGCTTGGCCTCTTCTGCATCGCCCCATTCGCCGATCCGCACCCACTTTTCGGATTCCAGATCCTTATAGTGTTTGAAGAAATGCTCGATCTGCTGGAGCACGATCGACGGCAGATCCTGCCGCTCGCCCACGTCCGAATAATATGGGAAGGTCGTATCGATCGGCACGCAGATCAGCTTCTCATCGCCGCCGGCTTCGTCTTCCAGCTTGAGCACGCCGATCGGGCGCGCACGCACCACGCAGCCCGGGATAAAGGGCGAGCGCGAGATCACCAGCGCATCCAGCGGATCGCCATCGGGCGAAAGCGTGTGCGGCACGAAGCCGTAATTCGCCGGATAGCGCATCGGCGTGTGCAGGATGCGATCGACGAACAGCGCGCCGCTCGCCTTGTCGAACTCATACTTCACCGGCTCGCCGCCCGTTGGAACTTCGATGATCACGTTCAGGCTGTTCGGCACGTCATCCCCGGTGGGGATCATATCAATACGCATTTTCTACCCTGTTCAGGCTGCGCCGCTCCGCCTCATTTAGGCGCGAGCAGCTTGTCGAGTCCGGCCTCTCCCGTGCCGATCTTTTCGAGGTGCGGATAGCGCAGGCCCTCATGATAGTCGATGGCGACTTCGCGGTAACGATCGCCACTTTTCAGCAGCAGCCTGATCGGCTCCTTGCCCGTCTTGGCCTGCACCACGGAAGCCTTGAGCCTGTCGGTGGTATAGCCGCGCCCGTTCACCGCGAGGATCTCGTCGCCCAGATCGATCCCGGCCTTGAACGCGGGACCATCCCACATGACCTGCGAAATGCCCGTCGCGCTCATCGACAGTCCCAGCGAATACATCAGGTCCAGCCCGGTCTTCGGCGTCGCCTTGTTGGGCTTGTCCGAATAGACCAATTTATAGCCGTTCAGCTCCAGGCCCTGCAGCGGCGCATTCTCGGTCGGCTTGTTGATCTGCTCGTCGAACAACTTGCGCCAGTCATAGGGCACGATGTCGTTCAGCGTCTTGACGATGTCGTCGATGGTGAAGGGCAGATCGCCATAATCGCCGTCCCGCATGCCGTAAAAAGCGCGGTCATAATCGTCGATCGACTTGGTGCCCCCGCTCTTCTCGCGAAGGATCGCATCCACGTGCATCCAGGTCATCAGGCCATCGACATAATAGTCTTCGGAGCGCTGATAGCTCAGCCAACCCTTTGCCCCGCGCGCTGTGATGATCGGATCGTTGGTGGTGTCGAGGATCGAGCGCCACTTGCGTCCGGGCCGCCTATCCTGAAGCGCGGCATAGCTCGCCAGCACCTCAAGCGTGTCATCCTTGGTCATCAGCCCAGCGCGTGCGCCCAGCACATAGCCGATGAACTGGTCATGCCCTTCATAGGCCCACAGCATCGAATTGCGCATGGGCTGGCGGAAATCCGCCGTGATCTGGTCCGCGCCGCGACGATATTTGCCCACCCAGCTATGCGTATATTCATGCGCGAGCAGGTTGCGGTTGGTGTTGCCGTCATCCCACTTGGCGAAATAGCCCAGCCCCACGCCGTTCTCGGAACTGCGATGATGCTCCACGCCGATGCCGCCCATTTCCGCGGTGATCGCAAACAGGAATTCGTAGCGGTCATAATGCTCCGCGCCGAACAGCTTGATCGCCTGCGTCACCAGATTGCTGTGCTTCTCGATCTGCTCGGGCTTGGCATCCAGTTCCTCAGGGCTGTCGGCAAAGACGTTGAGGTCCACGCGCGCGCCCAGATTGAACTCCTTGTAATAGCGGCCCGCAAACACCGGCGAGTCGACCAGAACTTCGTAATCCACCTTGTCATAGGTGTAGGTCGAGCCTTCCACCTTCGCCGGGATCGCCGAAGCCGCGCTCCAGCCCTCGGGGTAGGTCGCAGTCGCCACCACCGGGATGCGGCGGGTATAATAGCCCGCCGGATACAGGCTCATCGAATACCATTGCAGGTTGAGCATATTGGGCGCCATCACGATGCGCCCCTGATCGGCCTTGGTCGCTGAGAGGAACTGGAATTCCAGATCGAGCTGCTTCGCGCCCCTCGGCACGTTGATGTGGAACGCGAACACATCGACGGGATCGCGCGTCCAATCCAGTTTCTGGCCATTCGCCACGATCTGCAAACCGGCCAATTTGTCGATCTCGCCGCGCGGGCCGTGCTTGCCGGGAATCCACTTCGGATAGAGCAACACCATATGCCCGCTCTTCGCGACCGGGATGGTCTGCTTCACACGGAAGATGCCCTGCTGCACGTTCGTCGCATCGACATTCACCGTCATCACGCCCGGATAGGCCACGTCGCGCGGCTTCGGGATCGTATCCTTGAACGGCACCGGCATCGGCGCGGTGTTGCCCGCGGGGCTCTGGGCGAATGCCGGGGCGGTGGTTGCAAGCAAGGCTGCGATGGAAAGCGCACGGATCATTTTAAACAGGCCTCTCGGCAAAGATCGGGGGGATGGCCGGCACATTGGCCGAGTGATTGGTCAAGGTAAAGCACCTGAGCTATTTGCGCTTCATCCTTCACCGCTCGCTAACCATTGCAATCTAGATATTTCAGCCATGTATCACGACCCCGCATTGGCAGAAGCCGCGGCCAAGGCCGATCCGCGCCCCAAATCGGCGGTAAGCGCCGGCGTTGGCTTTGCCGGGCTTGCGGGGATGGCGGCGTGGACGATCTTCGCGCACGTCTATCATCTCGATGGTCCCTATGCGGCGCTGACCAATGTCGCCGCCTGCGCCGTGCCGATGATCTTGTGGTCGTTCTTCGTGGACAAGGTTCACCGCAATCCCTCGACCGGCATCGACTGGAGCAATGTGCGGCCTTGGCGCGATACGCTGGACGTGTCGGTCACCAAGCTTACCGGGCTCTGGCTCACCTGGGGCGGGATCGCGGCGATCTATGCAATCTTCCGTGTCTGGTCCGATACGCGCTTCGCCAATTTCCCCTTCGCGATGTGGTGCTTCGAAATGGTCGCGCCCGCTTTGTTCGCGCTCTCGATTCCCTATGTCCTGTGGCTCGATCGCCGCATGATCGAGCCGCGCGACGGTGCGTGGCACATGGGCGCGTGGGCAATGGGCGTGGAGGGTGCGCAAAGCCAGGCGATCTTCAATCACCTGCGCAGCTGGGCGGTGAAGGCCTTCTTCCTCGCCTTCATGCTTTCGATCGTCCCGCCGGGCTTCGGCGATTTCGTCGCGTGGAAAACCGAAGGGCTGCTCAGCAACCCGGTCGCGCTGGCGAGTTACTGCATCACCTTCATGTTCGTGATCGACGTGGCCTTTGCGACGGCGGGGTACATCCTCACTTTCCGCCCGCTCGATTCGCACATCCGCACCGCCAATCCCTTCGCGGCAGGCTGGACGGCAGCGTTGATCTGCTATCCGCCCTTCCTGCTGATGGGCGATGGCGGCCCGCTCGATTACCATCCCGGCACCGCCGACTGGACGTATTGGTACGCCGGCCACCCGTGGATATTGGGCGCAACCGGCGTGGTTCTGGTGTTCCTCACCGGCATCTATGCCTGGGCAACCATCGCCTTCGGCATCCGCTTCTCGAACCTCACGCACCGCGGCATCCTGACCCACGGACCGTACGCGTTCAGCCGCCACCCGGCCTATCTCTCGAAGAATCTGTTCTGGTGGCTCTCGACCTTGCCGTTTCTGGCAACGAGCAGCTGGACCGACGCGGTCCGCAACACCGCGGTGATGCTATGCGTCAGCGGCGTCTATTACTGGCGCGCCCGCACCGAGGAGCGGCACCTGGGCATGGACCCGGCGTATCAGGAATATGATAGCTGGATGGCACGCAAGGGCCTGATCCCGCGCTTCTTCCAGCGCGTGCTGGGTGCGCGCCGCTAAGTTTATTCCGCCCGCTGCGGCACCCGAGCACACGCCGCACGTTGCGGGGCGCATGAAACTCTCGATCCGCACCCAGCTCGATTATCATTTCGCCGAAGCGACCGACGTGCTCCTCCAAATAGAGGCAGCGGTGATCCCCGAGCAGCGGATCGAATCCGCCAATATCAACGTGTCGCCATGCGAGCATTTCGCGCGGGTCGCCGCGCATGACCAGATCGGCGAACGCATCTGGGTGCAGGCAAAGGGGCAGCTCAGCGTCCACTACGACGCGACCGTCTCAATCAACCGCATCCTCGCCGATTGCCGCGATCTGCCGAGGATCGAGCCCCGCTTCCTGCCCGGCGAGACCATCCAATATCTGTTCGGCTCGCGCTATTGCCCCTCCGATCAGTTCCAGACCCTCGTCGAGACCGAGTTCGGCCACCTCGACGGCGGCCACCGCGTCCTTGCGATGCGCGACTGGATCGAGAAGAGCTTCCGCTACGTCCCCGGCGTCAGCAACGCCGAGACGACAGCCATGGATACATTTGTCCGCCGCGAAGGCGTGTGCCGCGATTATGCGCACGTGCTGATCACGCTCGTTCGCGCCTCGGGCATCCCCGCCCGCATCGCCAGCGTCTATGCGCTCGGAGTAAATCCCCCTGATTTCCACGCGGTCGCCGAAGTGTTCATCGGCGGCGAATGGCATTTGATCGACGCGACCGGCATGGCCGAGGAAGCTGCGATGGCGAAGATCGGCGTGGGCCGCGACGCCGCCGATGTGTCCTTCCTCACAGCCTATGGCAATGCCGAGCTCGTCGCCCAGTCTGTGTCCGTAGAAGCGGCTTAGAACTTCGCCTCTTCATACACGCGGCTGATATCGCCGCCCCATTCGCCGTTGAACCGGTCGAGCAGCACCTGCGCCGGCACCTTGCCGGTGCGGACCACTTCGCGCAGTGGATCGAGGAAGCCGCTCTCATTGTCGCCCGACATATTCAGCCGCGCCCGCGCGTTCAGCCCCGCCGCCGAGATATCGAGCACTTCGCCCGCAATATCGAGCAGCTTGCCACCCCCCGGCAGCGGCGCATCCAGCGCCAGCTTCGGCACCGAGTCGCGCAACGTCTGCCGCTCGGCCATGTCCCAGTCCTTGACCAGATCCCAAGCCGCATCGAGTGCACCCTGGTCGTACAACAGACCGACCCAGAATGCCGGCAGCGCACAGATCCGCCCCCAGCGCCCGCCATCGGCGCCGCGCATCTCAAGGAAAGTCTTCAAACGCACTTCGGGAAAAGCAGTCGAAAGGTGATCCGCCCAATCGTCCATCGTCGGCTTCTCGCCGGGAAGGACGGACAATTCGCCCTTCAGGAAGTCGCGGAAATTGAGGCCGGAGGCGTCGATATATTTGCCGTCGCGATAGACAAAATACATCGGCACATCGAGCGCGTAATCGGCGTAGCGCTCATAGCCAAAGCCGTCTTCGAACACGAACGGCAGCATGCCCGTGCGCTGCGGATCGGTGTCCGACCAGATATGGCTGCGATACGAAAGCATGCCGTTGGGCTTGCCCTCAAGGAACGGCGAATTGGCGAAGAGCGCCGTCGCCAGCGGCTGCAGCGCCAGCCCCACGCGAAACTTCTTCGCCATGTCGGCCTCAGACGAATAATCGAGATTCACCTGAATCGTGCAGGTGCGCAGCATCATGTCGAGGCCCATCGTGCCCACGCGCGGCATATGGCGCAGCATGATCTCATATCGCCCCTTGGGCATGATCGGCAGCTCGGCACGCGCCTTGTCATGCCACATGCCCAGCCCGAGGAAACCGATCCCCAGCTTGTCGCCCACGGCCTTTACTTGCTCCAGATGCCGCCCGGTCTCGGCGCAAGTCTCGTGCAGATTGTCGAGCGGCGCGCCCGAAAGCTCGAACTGCCCGGCCGGCTCTAGGCTGATCGCCCCGTCCGGCCCCGAAAGCGCAATGATGTTCTCGCCCTCATACACCGGCTTCCAGCCAAACTCGGTCAGCCCGATCAACAGCGCATGGATGCCACCCGGCTCCTCATAGCTCGGCGCGCCGTGGTGGTCCCGCGTTGAAAAGACGAACTTCTCGTGCTCGGTGCCGATCCGCCAGCGCTGCTTCGGCTTCTCGCCGCGCGCGAAATAATCGACGAGCTGGGCGCGATCCTCGATGACCGGTGCGTTGCTGTTCGAAACGGTCTTCGTGCTCATCTGCGCCCCTTACTCGTGCGCGACATGGGAAGCCAGTGGCCCCGCTACCAGTCCCCCGCTGCACCCATCCACAGCGAAATCGCCGCCGCCGCCGCAGTTTCGGCGCGCAGGATGCGTGGGCCGAGCGCAATGCCCACAGCCTGGGGATGCGCACGGATCGCATCGCGCTCTTCCGAGTCGAAGCCGCCTTCTGGCCCGATCAGAATCGCGGCAGGCCCCGGCCGCGCGCGCATTGCCTGTGCGGCGGGCAGACCGCCGGTCTCATCGGCAAAGAATATCATCCGTCCCTCGGGCCAGTCGCGCAGCAATGCCGGGAGCTTCACCGGCTCGACAATGCTCGGCAAAGCGGTTCGCCCGCATTGCTCCGCCGCTTCTATAATATTGGCGCGCAGCCGATCGAGATTGAGCCGATCGACGATCGTGCGCCGCGTGATGACCGGCACCAGCCGATCGGCACCCAGTTCACACGCCTTTTCGACCAGCCAATCGACCGGCCCCTTCTTGATCGGCGCAAAAACCAGCCACAGATCGGGCACAGCCTCACGCGGACGGAGAATTTCGGTCACGTCCAACGTCACGTCGCGCTTGCCCACGCTCGCCGCGATGCCCAGCCATTCGCCGGTCTTGTCGTCGAAAAGTTTTACCGGATCACCGGCCTTCATCCGCATCACCTGCACCAGGTAATGCGCCTGCGGCCCGTCTATCCTGAGCGGCCCAACCGCAAGCGCACCCTCGACAAACAGCCGGGGCGTGGATTGCGGCGGCCAGGCGGGCGTTGCGGCCACGCGGGTGTTACCGGCGAACCGGCGGCAATTCCGGCAATTCGCTCTTCAAAAGCTTGCCATCGCCATTGCTGTCGAGCGCGTCGAAACGCGTCTCGGCCGCCTTTGCCCATTCGCGTATATCGACCCCGCGGTTGAAGTTGCGGTCAGCCACGATCACCGGCTGCGGGTAATCGAGATAGCCATAGCGCGCCGCACCTTTCCTGACGAAGGTGGTGACGTTTCTCGCACGGGGGCTGCCAGCGCCATTATCGTCACGAATGCCGCTGCCATCGCCCTTCATATAGGTCCGCGGCTTGCTCAGATCGCGATCGCCGCCGCGCACTTCGGGCAGCAAAACGGTCTCGTAGCGCTCGATATCGTCGGGATCGATCTCGCCATCTTTGCGCACGTCCAGGATCGCGAAGAAACGCGCGCCGTCAGCGGTCATTTCTTCCAGGCTCAGCGCGCCGTCACGATCGGTATCCGCAGCATCAAACCACACATCCTGTGGCGCCGGGCCATCGGTCGGCGAGCGGAACGGTTCGCCCATCGGGCTGACGAACAGCCGCTCGCGCACGTCCTTGTCCTGCGCCGCTGCGCTGCCGATGGCCGCGCCCG
Organism: Pseudomonadota bacterium; assembly: GCA_040384525.1. Lineage (GTDB taxonomy): Bacteria > Pseudomonadota > Alphaproteobacteria > Sphingomonadales > Sphingomonadaceae > Sphingomonas. The sequence continues at coordinate 121,686 of JAZKJE010000015.1, read as the reverse complement.
CGATCATCATCCCCAAAATCAACGCACGCATGCTCTTAAGCCTTCCCGCTCAAACTGATCTTTGCCGCCATAGCGCGCAATTGTCGCAAGCTCATGCCCAAATGTTGCGCAAAGCTATCCGATGCGGTGCCAATGCTGGGTTTTGCAGATCAGACCCAGCATGGTGCAGCCCGATACGCGGATCAGGATATTGTTTACCTGCGTTACCGAACCCGATGCATTGGTGTTGATGTCGGGAATGAAGACCTTCCCTTTCCAGGTCCCGTCCGAACCCTGCTTCAGGTCATGGAGCAGCATACTGCCCACCAATTCCTTGCCGCTGCCTTTCTTTGCGTCGGCGCGCTGCTGGTCCGCAGCCCAGGTGACCTTGCCGCACATTGCCGCGCTACAGGCCTGAAGGCGCAGATGGACCGTGTTGTTGGTGTTGCGCCATTCGCCGGCGAGCCCCTGGGCAGGGGCCGGTGCGGCCGCGCCAAGAAGCAAAGGTGCCGCGAACAGGCTGAGCAAACGAATCGACATAATTTCCAATCTCTGTCTGGCTCGCGACATCGGGAGCCATCGTGCCGTTTCAAGGGCGCAATCATGGCGGGATGTGGCTGAACGGCAGCTTGCCGCCGCAGGTGCCAAGGCGATAGGGCTGCAAAATGATCGATCCCGTGACCGTTCCAGACACCGAGTATCGCGGCCTTATCCGGTTCCTGCCCGCGGCCGCGCGGCCCTATGCGCTGCTCGCCCGCTTCGACCGGCCCATCGGCTGGTGGCTGCTTTTCTGGCCGGGCGCATGGGCAATTGCGCTTTCGGGCAACGCAATCGAACATTGGGGGCTGTTGCTGTGGTTCCTGCTCGGCAGCATCGCGATGCGCGGTGCGGGCTGCGTCTATAACGACATTGTCGACCACGATTTGGACAAGCAGGTCGCCCGCACGCGCAGCCGCCCGCTGGCCAGCGGCGCGGTCAGCCTGAAATCCGCGTGGATATGGCTGGGCTCGCTCTGCCTGATCGGGCTGGTCGTCCTCCTGCAACTCAACCCCACCGGCGCTATAGTCGCCATCGCCAGCCTCGCCCTCGTCGCGGCTTACCCTTTCATGAAGCGCATTACCTGGTGGCCGCAGGCGTGGCTCGGAATGGTTTTCTCCTGGGCCGCCTTGGTCGCCTGGACCCAGGCGCCTGACATGCCCTGGATGCCCGGCCTCCTGCTCTATCTCGGCTGCATCTTCTGGGTGATCGGCTATGACACGATCTACGCGCTGCAGGATGTCGAGGACGACGCATTGGTCGGCGTCCGCTCCTCCGCCCGCGCGCTCGGCAGCCAGGTGAAGCCCGGCGTCTTCCTGTTCTACGCGCTCGCCCTCGTTTTCTGGTCCGCCGCGATCTGGCAGATGCGCCCTGACAAGCTCGCGCTCGCCACACTGCTGCCGATGGCGTTCCACTTGATCTGGCAGGTCGTCACGCTCCGCCCCGCAGACGGCGCAAATGCGCTGGCGCGCTTCCGCAGCAACCGCAATGCCGGCCTGCTGATGTTCGCTGCCTGCTTCGTAGTGGGCGGCACGCTTTGACCTTCTGCCTCCGCATACCTAGATCGCCCGCATGCTGACCATTGAACAAGCCCGCGACCGCGCCGCCGATATCGTCGCGCGCGCCAAGGCGGCAGGCGCAGACGCTGCCGACGCCGTCTTCGCCGCCGATCGCGCGCTTTCGGTTTCGGTCCGCATGGGCGCGCTTGAAGATGTCGAGCGTTCGGAGAGCGAAGAACTCGGCCTGCGCGTATTTTCCGGCCGCCGCTCGGCCAGCGTTTCCACCTCCGATCTCAGCAGCGACGCGCTCGACACCCTCGTCGAACGCGCGCTAGCAATGGCCAGGGAAGCTCCCGAAGACCAATGGGCAGGCCTCGCCCCGCAAGACCGCCTGCTCCACGGCGCAGCGCCGTTGCTCGATCTGGACGACGGCGCGAACGATTCGCCTGAAACCCTCAAGGCCCGCGCACTCGCTGCCGAGGATGCCGCCCGCGCCGTGCCCGGCGTCACCAACAGCGAAGGCGGCGGCGCCAGCCTGTCGCGCGCGGTCATGGCCATCGCTACCAGCCACGGCTTCGCGCAAGGTTTCGCCCAGACCAGCCACGGCCTCTCGGCCAGCGTCCTGGCCGGCACCGGCAGCGGCATGGAGCGCGATTACGCGCACCACAGTTCGCGCCACGCCGCCACGCTCCAGGCCCCCGAAGCCATCGGCCGCCTCGCGGGCGAGCGTGCTGTCGCGCGGCTCAATCCGCAAAAGATCGCCAGCGGCGCGATGCCCGTGGTGTTCGATCGCCGCGTCTCCTCCGGCATGCTCGGCCATCTCCTCGGCGCCATCGCCGGCGCTGCGATCACTCGCAAGACCAGCTTCCTGCTCGATGCATTGGGCACCCAGATCTTCGCCAAGAGCGTGACGATCTGCGACGATCCCCACCGCCCACGCGGCCTGCGCTCGCGGCCGTTCGATGGCGAAGGCCTGCCCGTCCAACCGATCAAGCTAGTGGACGAAGGCATGCTGGAGACCTGGCTCCTCGACAGCGCCTCCGCTCGCCAGCTGGGCCTCGAACCCACCGGCCACGCCTCGCGCGGCATTGGCGGCGCTCCGGGTGTGGCGCCCAGCAACCTCTACATGCAGGCCGGGCACATCCCGCCCGAAACCCTGATCGCCGAGATCGATTACGGCATCCTCGTCACCGAACTGATCGGCCAGGGCGTCAACGGCATCACCGGCGATTACAGCCGCGGCGCTGCGGGCTATCTGATCGAGAAAGGCGAGATCACCCGCCCCGTTTCCGAAATCACCATCGCGAGCAACCTCAAGGATATGTTCCGCGCGCTCACCCCCGCGAACGACCTTGAGTTCCGCTATGGGATCAACGCCCCCACGCTGCGCATCGACGGGATGACCATCGCCGGTGAGTGATCTGGCCAGCCAGATAGCGACCATCGCCGCCGAAGCCGGGAAACTGGCGATGGATCGCTGGCGGACCGACTTCAAGCGGTGGGACAAAACTCCCGGCATCCCGGTCTGCGACGTCGATCTCGAAGTAGACGCCCTGCTCCGCCAGCGCCTGAGCGCCCTGATCCCCGAAGCCGGCTGGCTTTCCGAAGAGACCGTGGACAATGCCGAACGCCTGAACTGCCGCCGCCTCTGGGTGGTAGATCCCATCGACGGCACCCGCGATTATGTCCGCATGCGTCCCGGCTGGGCAGTCTCCATCGCCCTGATCGAAGACGGCCAGCCCCTGATCGGCGTGCTCGACGCGCCTGCACGCAGCGAAAAATGGATCGCCGAAGCCGGAAAGGGCGCATGGCTGAACGGCGCGCGGCTGAAGGCAGGTGATCGCACCCAATTGGCCGGGGCCCGCGTCCCCGCGGATCAACTCCCGAAGGTGGATTCCGACCTGCAAATGGTCACCAAGCCCAACTCGATCGCGCTCCGCATCGCAATGGTCGCCGCCGATCAGGCCGATCTGCTCGCCTCGATCCGCTGGGGCCATGAATGGGATATCGCCGCCGCCGTTCTGATCGCCACGGAGGCCGGCGCGACGGTCAGCGACGCATTAGGCGGAGCAATAAGCTTCAACACGCCCGCCGCCGAAGCATTCGGCGTCCTCGCCACCGTCCCCAGCATCCACGCCGCCGCCGTCGAACGGCTGGCCGAACGCGCTATTGCAGGGGTGAAGCGCTAGGAGGTTCGTCGAGGCAAGCCAGAAGCGCAAACAGCCGGGCCGCCGGGCCCTTCCCCTACCCCTTCGGCTCCGCCCAAACCGGCTGCTTCAGCGTTTCGCGCATCTCGTTGATGTTGAGCACCAGCCGCTTGCGATAGCTCGCTTCGTCGGGCGGTCCTTCCGCATTCTCCAGCCGGTTATATTCCCAGATGTCGTCGAGCGCCCAGGCCTTGCCGATCCGCTTGAAGCTAAGCCGCAGGTCGGGGTCCTTGCCGCCGGTAAACCACAAGGTCGCGTCGGCATTCGCGCCGACGAGCTTCACGTCCACCTTCATCTTGGCGAAATCGATCCCCTCGAAATCCTGGCACTGGCACCACACGCCATAATCATTGGCGCAATAGCCGTACGAGGCATCGGGCTCCTTCTTGTCGAGCAAGCGCGCCGTCGCCGCGCATTGCTTCTCGACCGCGGCGAACTGCGGCGTTGCGCGCGGTTCCTTGATGTTGGGGGAGACTGCCTTGGTCTGATAGCCGGCGTAGATGCTGCGGACGATCCCGCGGATCGCCGCATCGTCGCTCTGGGCCTGCGCCGGGACAGCGATGACGGCGAGCGCCGCGAGAACCAGCCAACGCATCATTCGCCATCCCCCTGATACTTGATCTGCAGATAGCGGCCTCGGGTCGCCAGCAAATCCAGATCGCCCTGCGCCAGCTGCGTGCTCATCTCGGCGATCTCGTCGTCGATCACCTGCAGCCCCTGCGCGAGCTGCTGGTCCGGCGTCAGTCCGCTCCGCTCCACCCGCCGCAGCGGCTCCGGAACGCGGGCATAGCCCTTGACCAATTCGGGCAATTGCTCGCCGATCAGCTTGCGCACTTCGAACGCGGCAGGCGATTGCTCGTCCAGTTCCGCCAACTGCGGCGCCAAAATCTCCAGCTTCACTCCGATCGAATCGACCAGCCCCATCACCGGCGCCGGCAGTGCCTTGCGCTGGGTATCGAGCCACGCTTCGGTCGTCCTCGGCAAAGCCTTGAGCGGCACCTGCCCCAATTGCTCGGCCTCCACCGCGCCACCCACCGGCAGCACCGCAAACAGCAAGGTCGCCGCGATCAGCAGCAACGCGACCAGAAACGCGCCCATGACCCCCAGCGGCGCCACCGCCAATGCAAATACAATCGCGCCCACCAGGATCGCGCCATCGGCCATCGCGATCCGCGCGACCCGGCGCACCACTTCGCTCTCACGCCGCCGCCGCATCCGCTGCTCGGCGGCGGTGGAGGGACGCTGCGCGCGGGTCCGCTCGATCAATTCGCTCGCACGGGCACTCAGGCGATCGACATCGGTCATCGGGGCTTACATCGCCTCCAGCTTGAAGGTTTCGGCCGAGCCGCCAACCTGGTTCTGCGCAGCGCCCTCGGCCCGCGCGATATAGCCCTTCGACTTCTCGACTTCGTTCGAAAGCGTCGTGACCGTGGTCTTCATGCTGTCGAGCGCCTTGAGCTTGAACGTGTCGATCGCGTCCATCGTGTCATAGATGTTCTGGAACGCGCGCTGGAGCGTCTCTACCGGAATGGTCGACGACGCCGCCTGCTCATGGATCGCTGCCGACTGGCTCTTGAGCAAAGCGCCCGTCGAATCGATCAACCCTGCGGTGGTAGTGTTCAGCGCCGTCACCTGATCGAGCACGAGCTTCTGGTTGGTCAGCGCCTGCGCCACCGTCACTGCCGTGCGCAGCGCCGAAACCGTGGTGGTCGAGGCGCGATCCACGCCTTTCACCAGCTCGACATTGTTTTTCTTGACCAGATCGAGCGCCAGATAGCCCTGCACCGTCACCGCCATCTGGGTCAGCAGATCCTGAGTGCGCTGGCGAACGTAGAAAAGCGCGGTTTCCTTGATCGCCTTGGCCTTGGCGGGGTCGCTATGCTCCAGCTCAAGCGCCTTGGCCTCAAGCTTCTCGTCCATCGCCTTCGACAGATAGATCATCTGCTCCAGCCGGCCCATCGCGTTCCACAGGTTCGTCCGCTCGGTATCGATCGCGGCATTGTCCATCAGCAGCTCGTCCTTGCCGTTGGACAGGGACTTCAGGATGCCGTTGATGTGGCTTTGCGAGCTTTGATATTTGCGGAAATATTGCGTCAGCCCGCCACCGCCGAACAGCTTGGCGAAGAACCCGTCATTGCCGCCGATCAACTTGCCGTTCTTGCTGGGATCGAGCCCTTCCACGGTCTTGCGCAGCGCCAGCAAATCCGCGCCCACGCCATCATTGCCCATCGCCTTTACCGGGCGATCGAGGAACCGGTTCGATTGCCCCGCAGCCTCGCGGATTTCGCGCTGGCCCATCGCCGCAATCGCATCGACGCGTTTGCCGAATTCGGGCGAGTTCACATCCTGCGCGACCAGATCGTCGATAAAGGTATCGACCCGCGTCTCGAGCTCGGTCTTCTTGCCTTCGTCGACCGGCACCAGCCCCATCGCCTTGGCGGGCGCAACCACCTGCACCGGCTCGGGCGGGGTCAGCACCAGATCCTGTTCGGCCGTGATCGTCTCGGTCGCCATCTTGTAATTCTCCAAAGCTGTACGCCCACAATAGGCACATTGCCCCAGCGTTCCAACTGTGTTGCTTACATAGGACACCCGTTAGGCTTCCACAACAGCGCCAATACCCTGTTTGCGGTCTTTGCGCGGGACACTTCCGGTGCCAATCTGCGCAAAGGTTGAAGTAGGGGAGGTATCGGCGTGCGCTACGGCAAGTTGCTCATCGGATTGGCGGCATTCGCGATGGCCGGCACGGCATTCGCACAGGATTCGGAACTCGCTGCAAAAGAGCGCGCCGTGCAGGCGGTCACTAGCCGCCCGGCCACCTGGGCCGCGCGTTCCGCGGAATTCCGCGCCTGGCTCGCCGCCGCCACCGATGACGAAGGCAAGCCGCTCTCGGCAGGCGCCCGCAATGGCCACATCACCGATCAGATCCACACGCTCGACAAGGAATTGGAGCGCGCCAGGGGCATCACCGCCGCCACCACGCAGGCTGCGATCCTCGGCGACATCTGCCTCGCCAAATGGCTCGCCATGGGCTGCAAGGCGCCCGCCGCCGGAATCCTGCGCGGCGACGATGGCACGCGTATCCTCTGGCAGCTTCAGTCGGGTTCGTCGGAGGAAGATGGCATCGGCATGGGCGTGATGCTGTGGGACGGCACCCGCGCCGGCGCACCCCGCTTGATCGGCTGGACCTTCGAGGGCGTCTATATGGAGGCCCCACGCTACAGCTCGGAGAATCAATTGCTCTGGGTCACGGGCCGCATGACGGGCACCGGCGATGGCAATGCCGACATCCTTTACCAGAAACAGGCCGGCAAATGGGTCGAGATCGACACCGGCAGCTGGCAGGCCGAAGCCGCCAGACGCCTGCCCGATGGTATCGGCATCTGGCACGGTGCCGATTACGATCTGACCAGCCTCACTGCCTCGACCGAGCTCTGGAAGGATAGAGACGCCAATTGCTGCGCCACCGGTGGCCGCGCCAATCTGGATTTCGAGATCGTGGGCAACACGCTCAAGCTAAAAGGCATATCCGCCCAGCTTGGCGGTCCGGCAAACGCATGGAAGGACTATTGATGTTCCGCCACCTCGTGCTCGCCACGGCCCTTTGCCTCCCCGCCGCTGCACAGGCGCAGCGACTAAAGGCACCCAAATGCCCGATCGACAAGGCGATCTATGTCCTGAAGGGTGCCCCCGAATTTACCAGCGGCTTCACCAAGCTTGCGCACGGCCGGATGACCTCTGACCTGCTGTTCTGGATCAAGACCCCCAAACGCACATTCTGGTTCGGCTTCGAATCGCCCAATGGCTATGGCGGCACCTGGCTTTCACCTTCGGTCAGTGCCGCTTTGCTCGACGCCGAGGATATGCGCGAGGAAGGAGAGCCGCCTCAGGCAATGAAGGATTGGGATGCATCAGCCAAGAAAGCGGGCGACGAGCCCGATCCGCTCAAGAACATCACCTTCGACACCTTCGACCCCGACTTGAAAAGCGCCGATGGCCCGCCCCAGGCCGGGGACGACGCTCCGGCGCGCATCTTCATGCGCGGCATCGGCCAGGCGCTCTGGTATAATTGGGATTGGGCCGCTGCGGGCGATCCCAAGGCCGAACAGGAATCGATCCCAACTGCGATGTGGGAACCGAAGGGCTGCGCAAAATGAGCGGCTAGCGCGCCGCCTTCAGCGCATTCCCCCACCACGCCAACTCGTCAAAGCCATGGCCCAGCCACCGCAGATCCTTGTCGTCCCCGGTGAACACGCCGTCCTTCACCTTGCCCCACACGCCCATGATGTGGGTCGATGCCTCAAGCGGCGCCAATTGCAATTCGCGCGTAACGCAGGTCAGCAATTCGATCGATCGCGCCGCGCCGTTCCCGCCATAGCCGACAAAGGCGACCGGCTTGCGGTTCCACTCGGCATAAACGAAATCGAGCGCGTTCTTGAGCACCGCGGGCGGCCCGTGATTATATTCGGGGCATATCAGGATATAGCCATCGGCTGACCCGACTTTCTCGGCCCAGCGGCGCTGGAGCGGATCCTGGTAGTTCCCCTTGGCCGGGGAATCCGGGAATGCGTAAAAGGGTAAATCCCATTCCTTCAGGTCGATCAGCTCGCAATCGAGCGCATCGCGGTCCTCTGCCTGCGCCATCACCCAGCGCCCCACGGGTCCGGCCATGCGGCCTTCACGCACGCTGCCCAGGATGACGAGAATCTTCAGTTTGTCGGCCATGTACATCTCCTAAGCCTGCTTGGTCTTCCCGCAACGCACAATTTCGGTTATGGGCGCCCCCGAACCGCACTTCTGCGGCATCCAGGATATCGTATGAACCTCCGCAACGTGGCGATCATCGCCCACGTCGATCATGGCAAAACCACGCTCGTCGACCAGCTTTTCCGTCAGTCCGGCACCTTCCGTGACAATCAGCGCATCGAAGAGCGCGCGATGGATTCGAACGATCTCGAAAAAGAGCGCGGCATCACGATTCTCGCCAAGGCGACCTCGGTCGAATGGACTTCGCCGGAGAGCGGGGAGACCACGCGCATCAACATTGTCGATACGCCGGGCCACGCCGATTTCGGCGGCGAAGTGGAGCGTATCCTGTCGATGGTCGATGGCGTGATCCTGCTGGTCGACGCGTCGGAAGGCGCGATGCCGCAGACCAAGTTCGTCACCGGCAAGGCGCTGGCGCTGGGCCTTCGTCCGATTGTCGTCGTCAACAAGGTCGACCGGCCTGACGAGCGAATCCAGGAAGTGCTCGACGAGGTGTTCGACCTGTTCGTCAGCCTGGAAGCGAGCGACGAGCAGCTCGACTTCCCGGTGCTCTATGCATCGGGCCGCAACGGCTATGCCAATGAAGGCGATTACACCCTGCGCGAAGGCACGCTCAAGCCGTTGTTCCAGAAGATCGTCGATCACGTGCCGCCCCCCTCGGCCGATCCGGATGGCCCGTTCAAGTTCCTGGTCACCCTGCTCGACCGCGACAATTTCCTCGGCCGCATCCTCACCGGTCTGGTCTTCTCGGGCTCGATCAAGACCAACCAGCCGATCCACGCGCTGAATAATGACGGCAAGATCGTCGAAACCGGCCGTGCGTCGAAGATCATGACCTTCCGCGGTCTTGAGCGCGTGCCGACCGACGAAGCGCAGGCAGGCGACATCATCTCGCTCGCCGGTCTCACCACCGCGACGGTGTCGGACACGATCTGCGACCCGACGGTCACCGAGCCCCTCCACGCCCAGCCGATCGATCCGCCCACGCTTTCGATGCGTTTCGCAGTGAACGATTCGCCGATGGCTGGCCGTGAAGGCAGCAAGGTGACCTCGCGCATGATCCGCGACCGCCTGTTCCGCGAAGCGGAATCGAACGTAGCCATCAAGGTGACCGAAGCTGCCGACCGCGATTCTTACGAAGTCGCCGGTCGCGGCGAGCTTCAGCTGGGCGTGCTCATCGAAACGATGCGCCGCGAAGGCTTTGAGCTCGGCATCAGCCGCCCGCGCGTGCTGTTCGGCGAGGATGAAGCCGGCGGCAAGACCGAGCCGTACGAAACCGTCATCATCGACGTGGACGACGAATATTCGGGCACGGTCGTTGAGAAGATGGCGATCCGCAAGGCAGAGCTTACCGACATGCGCCCCTCGGGCGGCGGCAAGACCCGCATCACCTTCTCGGCGCCCTCGCGCGGCATGATCGGCTATCACGGCGAGTTCCTGTCGGACACGCGCGGCACCGGCATCATGAACCGCCTGTTCGAGAAATATGGCCCTCACAAGGGCAAGATCGAAGGCCGCAAGAACGGCGTTCTGATCTCGAACGGCTCGGGCGAAGCCAACAGCTACGCACTCGGCCCGCTCGAAGAGCGCGGCATATTGTTCGTGGGCCATGGCGAAGCGCTCTATGAGGGCATGATCGTCGGGGAGAACGCCAAGCCGGATGACCTCGAAGTCAATCCGATGAAGGCCAAGCAGCTCACCAACTTCCGCGCATCGGGCGGCAAGGACGACGCGATCCGCCTCACCCCGCCGAAGAAGGCGACGCTGGAGCAGGCCATCGCCTATATCGACGATGACGAGATGGTCGAAGTCACGCCCAAGTCGATCCGCCTGCGCAAGCGCCACCTGGACCCGCATGAGCGGAAAAAGGCATCGCGCGCCAAGGTCGCGGCATAAACACGAAACGAGAAGGGGTCGGTTTTCCGGCCCCTTTTTGCAGCTGCCTCAAACTGGTGATACCGCCGCCGCGATGCACTTCGCTCTTCGCCTTTTGCTTGCGCTCAGCCTGATCTGGTGCGGCCTGCATGTCGCCGAACCGGCACAGGCAGGCGCGGCGCATGCCGATCAGAGCCAGGTCGCCAAATTGCTCGATGCCGATTGCGGCGAAGAGCGCGGCGAGCCCGCGTCGCACGCGCATCACCATCATTGCCCCGTCGCACCCGATCCCGCGCGCGAAGGTGGCAATCTGCATCGCCTCGCGCTGGCCACCGCGCCCTTCGCGCAACCCACAGCCGCACTCCGCTCGCTTAGCCGCGCGCCGCCCCTGCAGCCCCCCTCCGCCTGATCAAAACGCCGCTGCGCGTGCCCCGGCACGCGCCTTGCTCGTTCGTATCAGGACCAGAATCATGAAAGCATATTACGCGCTCGGCCTCTTTGGGGCCGGCCTGCTCATGCCGCTATCGGCATGGGCCCAGACTGAAGACGTCGCCACCGCTCAGGAAATCGAAGAGAACGAAGAGATCATCGTCCAGGCCACCCGTTCGGGTCGCCGCGTACAGGACGAGCCCCTCCGCGTCGAAGTGATCAATCGTGAGGAGATCGAGGAAAAAATCCTCATGCGCCCCGGCAACGTCGCCACCATCCTCAGCGAAACCGGCGGCCTGCGCGTGCAGGTCACCGCACCCGCATTGGGCGCCGCCAATATCCGCGTACAGGGCATGGACGGCCGCTTCACCCAATTGCTCGCCGACGGCCTGCCGCTCTACGGCGGCCAGGCTTCCTCGCTCGGCCTGCTGCAAATCCCGCCCACTGATCTGGGCCAGGTCGAAGTCATCAAGGGCGCGGCCTCCGCGCTCTACGGACCCTCGGCGCTTGGCGGCGTCATCAACCTGGTCTCGCGCCGCCCCCGCAGCTACGCCGAAGCCGAATTGCTGCTCAACGCCACATCGCAAAACGGTCAGGACGTGACCGCTTATGTCGCATCCCCCCTCGCCGGCGAATTCTCCGGATCGATCACCGGCGGGCACCACCGTCAGGCAAAGCAGGATATCGATGCGGACGGCTGGATCGACACGCCCGGCTATAATCGCTGGACCGTGCGCCCGCGGCTGTTCTGGGACGGCGCAAATGGCGCAAAGGTCTACGCAACCCTTGGGGCAATGACCGAAAAACGCCGGGGCGGCACCCTGCCGGGACGCGTCACGCCCGATGGCATGGAATTCCGCCAGACGCAGGACACCGAACGGCTGGACGCCGGGCTGGTGGGGGAAGCCCCGCTGAATGATGCCATCACCGCGCATCTCCGCGGCTCGGCAATGGCGCAGGATCACCGCCACGGCTTCGGCAGTGTCACAGAGCAGGACCGCCACACGACCCTGTTCGCCGAAGCGTCGCTCTCGGGCAAAATCGGCACCACCGCCTGGATTGGTGGTCTCGCATATCAGCAGGACGGCTTCCGCTCGCGCACCTTGCCCGCGTTCGACTACACCTATCGCGTGCCCGCCATTTTCGCGCAGGTGGAACACGACCTGACCGCCGGGCTGACCCTGGCGGCCAGCGCACGCCTCGATCTGCATGACACTTACGGCACCCAGTTCAGCCCCCGCGTCTCGATGCTCTACCGCACCGGGCCATGGTCGATCCGCGCATCGGGCGGGCGCGGATTCTTTGCACCCACGCCGTTCGTCGAAGAGATCGAGGCAGCCGGCCTGTCACGCCTCGAACCATTGGCAGGGCTGAAGGCCGAAACCGCAACCACCGCCTCGCTAGACATTGGCTATGCGCGCGGCCCCGTGGAAGCGAATCTCACCTTCTTCGGCTCGAACATCACGAACGGCACCGAACTGATACCAACTGCGCCAAACCGGGTGCGCCTCGTCAACCTGCCCGGCCAATCGCGCATCCGCGGCACCGAATTGCTGCTGCGCCATCGCTGGGGCCCCTTCGTAGTGACCGGCAGCTATGTCTATGTCGATGCGTCCGAGCCGATATTCGCAGGCGGCCGGCGCACCGCACCGCTCACCCCGCGCCACACCGCCGGCATGGTCGCAATGTGGGAAAAGCACGACAAGGGCCGCATCGGCCTCGAGCTTTATTACACCGGCAAGCAGCAGCTCGACGACAATCCCTATCGCACCGTCAGCCGCGCCTATTTCGACCTCGGCTTCCTCGCTGAAGCCGCAATCGGCAAGGCGCGCGTCTTCGTGAATGCCGAGAATATTCTCGACGTCCGCCAGTCGCGCTATGATCGCCTGCTCCGCCCCAGCCGAGCAACGGATGGCCGCTGGACCGTGGATGCATGGGCGCCGATCGACGGCTTCGTAGTCAATGCCGGGGTTCGATTGCGCTTCGGCGGCGAATGAAAGGAAGGGGCGCCCCGCTCGTGGGGCGCCCTTTTCTTGGCGCTTTCCCATGCTTAGCTGCACTTATGATCGCCACGCTGCTGCTGACCCTCGCGCTCCCACAGGATGTCCCCGCCCCTCGCCCGGTCGGCATGGATGTCGCCAAGCCCGCCAAGGATTCAGACGGCACCCAGCGCTGGTCGCTCCTCCCCGATCCCTGCGCTTCCGCCCGCGTCGAGGGCGAACTATTGGTGTGCGGTGCCGCTACTGCTGCGGCAGAAGTGCCCCGCCTCCCCCTTCCCGAAGAACGCGGCCCGCCTGACCGCCCGATCCCCAGCAACCCCGACGTGTCCGGTATGGGAGCGCTGGCCGCCTCCAATCCGCCCTGCGCTACGCTGTCAAAGGGCTGCACCACCGGCGTCGATATCTTCGGCGGCGGCACCTTCCTCGTCCGCGCAATCGGCAAGATCATCGACGATGACAGCTGCTGTGAGGAGCCGGGCGAGGCGACCAATGTCGGCCTGCTCATCCGCGACGTGGGCAAGGCGTTCCGCAAGAAGCCCAAGATCGACAAGTCGAACCGTGTGCCGATCCTGCTAGACGATCCGGTACCTGCGCCCAAAGCGCCAGCCGCAACACCCTGAGCGCACGCCCATGGCCTGCCGGCCATCCCACCCGGATTGCCAATGACACCGGTTCCCTTTAGCCTGCTTCTCAAGAAGAAAATGGGAGTGGATCGATGCGCAAAACTCTGTTGGCGGCTCTGATCGCCGCGATATTGCCTGTTGCCGCCCAAGCGCAGACCGCCGCGCCAGCCGGAGACGGCGTCCTCCCCCGCCCGCCTGCTGCCCCCATCAAAGCTTCCAAGATTATCCTTGTCGGCGATTCGACCACGCAGGTTCTGTCGGGTTGGGGCGGCAGCTTTTGCGCCTATCATGTCACCTCGTCGGCAGCCTGTGTGAACCTCGCGCGCGGCGGTCGCAGTACCTATAGCTATATCGCCGAGGGCAGCTGGGATATGGCACTGGCTGAAATGAAGACGCCGGGCTTCGTGCGAACCTGGGTGCTCATCCAGTTCGGCCATAACGACCAGCCCGGAAAGCCCGGCCGCTCGACCTATCTCGCCACCGAATTTCCGATGTATCTGAAGCGCTATGTCGAAGAGACCCGCGCGGCCGGGGCCGAGCCCGTGCTGCTGACCCCGCTCAGCCGCCGCCAGTTCACGAACGGCAAACTGAATCGCGATCTCGATCCCTGGGCGGATGCGATCCGCAAGGTCGCCGCCGAAATGAAGGTGCCCTTGGTCGATCTGAACAAGCGCAGCGCCGATCTGGTCGAAGCAATGGGGCCGTCGATGGCAAACAGCTTCGCACAGGCAGCACCCTCCGCCGAAGTCGCCGCCGCAGCACTGACGGGCACGACCATCGCCTCGGCACCCGCGTCACCCGCAACGCTGGCCACTCCCGCCCAGAATAACGCCGCCGTCGAGCCGCTGGGTCAGGCCAAACTGGCTTTCGATTACACCCATCTCGGCAGGTTGGGTGCCGACTTCTTCTCCAAGATCGTCGTCGACGAACTGGCCGTGGCCGCCCCGGCAATGCGCCCATTGCTCGTCCCGTAAACGGGCTTTCAATGTAGGATTTGGCGTGAAAGACTAGGGCCGCTCTTTCTCAGTGTCAGCTGCCTTGCGCCTGTGTTCCGTGCCGGTTCGCGTTGGCTCCGAACCATCGCGATAGTGTCAAGCTGGTGTCAACTTTCGCGCGGTCCACGCCGGCACAAACCGCATTCCTGGGCTCACCTTCCACTAACTCTCCGCTCGATCCCCAGTAGCAATTCCTTGGCCGCCAGCCCGCCCGCGAACCCGGTAAGCGCGCCGGTCGAGCCGATCACACGATGACACGGCGCGATGATCGAAATCGGGTTGCGCCCGTTTGCAGCGCCCACCGCGCGCGATGCCTTGGGCCGCCCGATCTGGTGCGCAATCTCGCCATAGCTGCGCGTCTCGCCGAACGGGATCGTCAACAGCGCGGCCCAAACCGACTTCTGGAAATCGGTACCCCGGAAATCGAGGGGCACATCGAACCGCGTAAGCGTCCCGGCAAAATAGGCCGCAATCTGGCGCTCCGCCTCAGTCAGGATCGCATGATCGCAATCCTCGGCCATCACGCCGAGCGTCACCCGCCCCGGCCGGTCATTCTCCCAAAGGATCGCGACCAGCCCGGTATCGCTGGCCACCAGCGTGAGTTCGCCAACCGGCGAGGGCATATTCTTGAACGAGAGGGTCATATCGGCTCCTTGTCGCCCCGATATGCCCGCGCGGGCCGCCACCGGCTTCCCGCGGCTTGCGCTCAATGCCCCGCCATCTCGAGCAGCACTTTCCACTCGGCATCGCGCACCGGCGTCACCGATAGCCGCGACTGGCGCAGCACTTCGATTTCCGCGAGGCGCTTCTCGGCCTTGATCTCCGCCAGCGTCACTGGCTTCTTCAGCTTCTCGATCGGCTCAACGCGTACGCTGGCCCATTTGCCGTCATCGCCGTCCGGCTGCCAGGCGCGGGTGATCTCCATCACGCCCACTGCGGCCTTCTCGGTATTCGAATGGTAAAAGATCGCGCGGTCGCCAGGCTGCATGTCCTTCAGGAAATTACGCGCAGTGTAATTGCGCACGCCATTCCATTCGGTGCCGCCCTCGCGGATCAGGTCGTCCCAGCTATAGGCATCGGGTTCGGAGCGGAGGAGCCAATATCGCATGGGAACCGCGTTTACCGATCTAGACGCCATATGAACACTCAGTTCCGCATAAGTTCATGCGCAATTTACTAAAAATGCATCCTCAGCCTTCGACTCGCGTTGATGAGAGATCGGGTCAGGGCATTGAAGTTGGAATGAGGAGGAAAGTCATGGCCAATCTTATCAAGAAGCTGGTGCTGGGCACCACGTTGGGCGCGAGTGTTCTCGTCGCCGTCGCTCCGGCCGCCGAGGCGCAGCGCTATCGCAACCATTATCGCGACCGTGACAATGGGGGCGCAGCCATCGTCGCCGGTATCGCAGGCATCGCCATCGGCGCGGCGCTTTCGAACGACAGCCGCTACGATTACGACCGCCGTTATTATCGCGAGCGCGGTTATTATCCGACCGACGGCTATTATTATCGCGAGAATTATCGCCGCCATCGCGGCTATAATAACTGCACCGTGCGCCGTCAGTACGATCCGTATCTCGGCCGCAGCGTGCGGGTCCGTTACTGCCGCTAAGGCGCTAGCGCAGACTTAAGGACGGGGCGCGGAGCTTTGGCTTCGCGCCCCTTCTGTTTGCGCTACACTGCAGCCATGTCAGGAACCGAATCGCAGCCGCAACGACTGGATCCCGCCGATCCTTATCTCCGCGAGGCGCAGACCTTCCCCGTGCTCGCCCCCGAAATGGCGGCGCGCGTGGCGGCGTTCGGCGACGCGGAGAGCTTCGACGAGGGCGCAGAGCTGTTCCGTCGCGGCGAGCGGAACGTCGATTTCTTCCTGTGCGTGACCGGCTCTGTCGAAATCATCGACAGCGAAGCGGACGGGCAGGAGCATATCGTCCACGTCCATGCCGCCGGCCAGTTCACCGGTGAGCTCGATCTGTTCAACGATCGCACCATCCTCGTCACCGGACGGGCACGCGCAAACACCCAGGTCGTCCGCGTCTCGCGCGTCGCCTTCCGCCGGATGATCGCGGCCGAGCCCGATATCGGCGAGATC
>JAZKJE010000015.1:89475-105175 GCA_040384525.1 Pseudomonadota bacterium | reverse complement strand
TCGTCATGCGCGCCTTTATCCTGCGCCGCGTCGGGCTGATGCTGCACGGCGAGGCCGGTGTCGCGCTGATCGGCCCAGCGCACGGCGCGGACACGTCGCGGATTGAGACGTTCCTGTCGCGCAACGGCCTGCCCCATCGCCGCATCGATACCGAGCTGGATGCCGATGCGGGCGGCTTCCTCGAATGCTTCCAGCTCACCGAGGCCGACCTTCCGGTGGTGGTCACCGAGGGCCAGGCGTTGCGCAATCCCAGCAACGCTCAGGTGGCGGACGCGCTAGGGCTCACGGTCACGCTGGATCCCGATCACGTCCACGACCTCGCCGTGGTTGGAGGCGGACCGGCCGGGCTCGCAGCGGCAGTCTATGGCGCGTCCGAGGGTCTCGACACGATCGTCATCGAAGCCATCGCCCCGGGCGGTCAGGCAGGCACCAGTTCCAAGATCGAGAATTACCTCGGCTTCCCCACCGGTATCTCCGGACAGGCGCTGGCGGGCCGCGCGCAGGTACAGGCGCAGAAGTTCGGCGCACGGTTGCTCATCTCGCGCTCCGCCGCACAGATCGATTGCGAGCAGACCCCGTATCGCATCCAGCTTGATGACGGCGTGGCGATCCAGGCCCGCGCGGTCGTGGTCGCGACCGGCGCGCGCTACCGCAAGCTCGATCTGCCGCTTTATGCCGAGCTGGAGGGCAACGGCATCTACTATGCGGCCACCGCGATGGAGGCCGGGCTCTGCGCCGCGCAGGAGGCTGTGGTCGTCGGCGGCGGCAATTCGGCAGGGCAGGCCGCGATCTTTCTCGCCCGCACCGCAGGGCACGTCCACATCCTCGTGCGCGGCGAGGGGCTGGCAGCGACCATGTCGAGCTATCTGATCGAGCGGATCGAAGCATCGGACCGTATCACGCTCCACCCGTACACCGAGATCACCGCACTCGACGGCGACGGCCATCTGCGCGGCATCACCTGGACCCACCGTAGGACCAAAAAGAGCGAGCAGCGCGAGGTTGGCGGCCTCTTCGTAATGATCGGCGCGCGACCCAATACCGATTGGCTGGGCGAGTGCCTCGAACTCGACGAGCGCGGCTTTGTCGTCACCGGATGGGGCGATTCGCCTTATGCTGCTTCTAGGCGGGGCATCTTCGCGGTGGGCGATGTCCGCTCGGGATCGATCAAGCGCGTGGCGTCGGGCGTGGGCGAAGGATCGGTCGTAATTGCCGCAATCCACCGTTATCTTGAACCCGGCCCCGAATAAGCGCTAAGGGCCGCGCATGAGCGACACTCCTCCCGACCGCCTTTCGGTCAATCAGAACAGCCCCTATTTCGACCAGCCCACGCTGGAGCGCGGTATCGGTATCCGCTTCAAAGGCAATGAGCGTCGCGACGTCGAAGAATATTCGATCTCCGAAGGCTGGATCAAGGTCGCGCTGGGCAACAAGGTCGATCGCCGCGGCCAGCCGCTGACCGTCACGCTCAAGGGTCCGGTCGAGGCATGGTTCGAGCGCCCGGCAGAGGGCGAAGCCGAAGCGGCTCCCGAGGCCGAATAAGCCCCGTTTGCAGCGGAGCCAAAGGCGGTTAGTCTCCCCTGAAACTAAGGGGAATCGTCACATGAGCGGGCTGCAACTCAATCGCCGTCAGGCCTTGGTGCTGTCGATGGGCGGCCTCGTCGCGGCGGGGCTGCCGGCGATGGCCTTCGCCGCCGAGCAGGCCGCCGCCGACCCCGCGATAGACGATGTGGTCGCGCGCTTCATGGCCGCTTTCGATACGCCGGGTATCGCGGTTGCGGTAATCCGGCCGGGCAAGCCAACATATCTCAAGGGCTATGGCGTCCAGACCCTGGGCAAGCCCGCGCCAGTGGACGTCCACACCCGCTTCGGCATCGCGTCCAATTCCAAGAGCTTCACCGCCGCCGCGCTCGCTTTGCTGGTCGAGGAGGGCAAGGTCGCGTGGGACGAACCGGTCACCAAATATCTTCCTGAATTCAAGATGCACGATTCGCGCGTCACGGCGCTGATGACCGTGCGCGACCTGCTCGTCCACAATAGCGGGCTGGCGCTCGGCGCGGGCGATCTGATGCAATGGCCGGGCACCGATCGGCCTGCCAGCGACGCCCTCAAAGGGCTGCCCTTTCTTGCCGCCGAGCGCGGGTTCCGCACGGGTTATGCCTATGACAATATCCTCTACGTCATCGCCGGAATCCTGATCGAGCGGCTCTCGGGCAAGCCATGGGCGCAGTTCATCAGCGAGCGACTGCTGACCCCGCTGGGCATGGCAGACGCGGTACCGGCGCGGCGCTTCCTGAAAGGCGGCAATGTCGCGGGGCGCCACGGCCGGCTTGGGCCGCCGATACGCGGCATGGGCAAGATGGAAGTGATGCAGGCCGATGAAGGGCCGATGGTGGACGCCGCCGGCGGGATAAACGCCAGCGTGACCGACATCGTCAAATGGTTCGAACTGCAACTCGCCGGTGGCAAATTGCCCGATGGAAAGGCGCTGTTGAGCCCGGTGCAAGCCGCCGAACTATGGAAGCCGCAGACCATCGTCGGCTCCTCAAACGGACCGCTCGATACCTGGCCCGCGCGCGGCGTAACGCAGACCTATGCCTTGGGCTGGTTCGTCCAGGATTATCGCGGCGAGCGGCTGATCCACCATTCCGGCGGCCTCACGGGCCAGGTGACGCAGACCGCGATGCTGCCGGGGCGCAAGGCGGCGGTGGCGGTATTCTCGAACACCGAAGACGGCGTTTCGGGCGGTATCCGCAACGCATTGCTCGACCTGTGCATCGGCGCGCCAGCATTCGATTGGGTCGCGGCAGTGCAGGCGCGCGTAAAGGCTGGCAATGAATCCGCGCTTAAGGAACTGGGCGGCGGGCTCGATACGCCGCCAGCCGGATCTGTCAGCCTGCCGCTCGACGCGTATGCGGGGCGCTATCGCGATCCCTGGTATGGCGATGTGGTCGTCAGCAAGCGAGGTGCAGGACTGCATATCGATTTCGTGCCGACGGCGGTGTTCAAGAGCAATCTCGAGCCTTGGGGCCCCGACACGTTCCGCACCCGCTTTGCCAGGGGCGTGGGCGAGGATGCGGTTGTCAAGTTCGCAGTCGCGGACGGCAAGGTCACCGGCATCAGCATGAAAGCACTCTCACCGCTGGCGGACTTCAGCTACGACTTCCAGCATCTGGCGTTCGTGCCCGTCCGCTAAGCTTCACGCAAACGCCTCCCGCGCCGCGTCTTCCAGCGCCTTCATCGCAAGGCGATAGCCGATCGGCCCATGGCTGATCCGGGCAACGCCCGCGGCGGTGGCGTCGGCGATGCTTGGCGAGCGGAAAAATGCCATGAAATTGACCGGCAGCGGGGATGCCGCGCAAATCTTCGCAAGCACCCGCATATCAACGACCCCGGGCACGAAGAACCCGCTCGCGCCCGCTTCGGCAAATGCGTGGGCGCGCTCAATCGCAGCGTCGGCGAGCGCATCGTCATGATCGTCCGAGCGGCGCTGAATGAAGAGATCGGTGCGCGCATTGACGAAGAAGCCGGGCGGCGTTGCCTTTACCGCGGCGGCAATGCGCGCGGCCTGGACGGCAACCGGATAAACGCTTTCGTTGCCGGCCAGGCGATCTTCGATATTGCAGCCGACAGCACCCGTCTCCGCAAGGCGTGCCATATTCGCGCCGACCCCGCCTGCGTCCTCTGCATAGCCGCCTTCAAAATCGATCGTGACCGGCAGATCGACCGACGCGGCGATCCGCGCGGCATTGGCCAGCGCCAGTTCAAGCGGAAGCGCTTCGCCATCCTCGAAACCATGGGCCTTGGCCACGCCCCAGCTGCCGGTCGCGATCGCCCTGGCCCCGGCCGCGGCGACCGCCTGGGCGCTGCCCGCGTCCCACGCGTTGTAGAGAATGAGTGGGGCGCCGGGCAGGTGGAGCGCGGCGAAGGTTTCGAATTTGGTCATGAGACCACTCCTTCTCGAATCGGTCCTGTAATGCTCTGGCACCGAAACGATCGGACGCAACCCATCCGTCATCCCCGCTCTGGGGATGAGGGATTATAGGTAGTCGCCTTTAGTGGACGAAGCGCGCGACCACGTCGCGATACGACCGGCTAACCTTCACCGAAGCGCCCGAATCGAGCACGAGGAAGCATTCGCCATTGGTGTGCGGCTTGACCTGCTTGACCAGATCGAGATTGACGATTGTCGAGCGATGCACGCGCTGGAAACGGCGCGGATCGAGGCGCTTTTCCAGATCCTTCATCGTCTCACGCAGGATCAGCGTGTTGTCGCCGGTGTAGATGCACATGTAATCGCCCGCAGCATCGATGCGCTCGATCGTATCGACATCGACGCGGAAAATCTGGCCGCGATCCTTGATGTTGATGAGCTTTTCGAAGCGGTTCGATGCCATTTCGCCGCCATCGGCCGCGGCCATTTCGTCGGCCGCATCGGGCGCGACTTCGGCGAGCACTTCCTTGAGCTTCTCGACTTCCTCAACGCCCCGCTTCTCGGTCAGGCGCTGGCGGACGCGTTCGATCGTGTCGGCAAGTCGCGAGGGCTCGACCGGCTTCATGAGGTAATCCATCGCCTGTGCTTCAAAGGCGCGGATCGCGTGGTCGCTATAGGCAGTTACGAACACAAAGAGCGGCGGTTCGACTTCCATCAGGCCCTGAACGACCGAGAAGCCATCGAAACCGGGCATCTGGATGTCGAGAAAGACAAGGTCGGGCTTGTGGGTCTTGATGGCGCGAATGGCTTCGCGGCCGTTTGAGCATTTATCGATGATCTCGACGTCTTCATGCTCCTGAAGGCGCAGTTCCAAGCCCTGGATGGCCAGTGGTTCGTCGTCGACCAGAATGGTACGTATGGTCATGCGGCCTCTCGGTTCGGTTCCTCAATCTGGAACGGTATTTCGATTTCAACGCTGAACCCCTGCCCCGGGTTCGATTGCGAAACGAAACGGTGGTCAGGCCCGAAGGACTGCGCCAGCCGTTCCTTTATATTGGCGAGCCCCACGCCAGTTGAAAGGGTCGGCCTCGGTTGACGTTCGATCAATCCAGGTCCGGTGTCGGATACGCTGATCTGCACCCGTTCTCCGGCGAGCCGAGCCGAAACCGTAATATCCGCGCCTTCCTCCTGCGGCGTCACCGCATATTTGATCGCGTTTTCGACCAAGGGCTGGAGCAGCAATGAGGGCAATCGCGCATTGGCAACGCGCGGATCGATATCGAAATGCGGGCGCAGGCGATGTTCGAAGCGCATCTTCTCGATCTCGAGATAGAGCTGCAGCGTCTCCACCTCCTGCGCGAGCGTCACGTGGGCAGTCGGTTCGTTCGCAAGCGTGTAGCGCAGGAACGAGCTTAGCCGGCTGAGCATGACGTTGGCGCGCTCGGTCTGCTTGAGCAGCACCAAGGTCGAGATCGAATTGAGCGTGTTGAACAGGAAATGCGGGTTTAGCTGATAGCGCAGCATCGCCAGCTGGGCGTGGCTCGCTTGCACCTCAAGCGCCTGCATCTGATCGATCTGCTGCTCGACGATCAGATAGAAATTGATGCCGAAATAGAGCGCCGACCAGCCCGCGAGTACGGTGAAATTCAGGAAGAGCGAGCCGATCACCAAAGGCACGCTGATCCCGGGCTCGGCCGCTTTGATGAAGCTGAAGGTAAAGGCGTCGATTACCGCGTAAATCAGCGTCGCGACCAGCAAGGTGGCGATCGTCAGCAGGATTCCGCTGATGCGATTGAACCGGCGGAAATAACCATAGAAGGTCGAAAGCAGCAGCGTGAGGCAATAGCCGACGATGGCCTCGATGATCGCGGCGATGATCGCCTCGACCGTCAGCGCGTTCGAAATCGACGAGACAGTGCGCAGCAGCAGATAGCCCGACCAGCCCGCCGCCTGGAGCAACCAAAAGGCGCGGCTCTTATCCTCGAAGAACGGACGCGAGAGCAGGCTCGGGTCCCGGACGGGTGCCGGCATCAGTCTGCGCGCGGATTGGACAGGGTTCGCCACCTCGCCCCTCTAACACCGCTGACAAAGCCTCGCAAAGAGGGTTAGGTTCGTACAAAATCAGGAGAGACCCGATGCAGGACACCGGAGAACGCGCGAAATTCACGGCGATGGCCAATGGCACGCAGGAGGATTGGAACCTGATTGGTGGCCAGTTCGCGGGCTATGCCAAGGGATTGGCTGATCGGGTGTTGACCCATTTGCGGCTGCTCGACGGTGATTTCGGCGGATTTCCGATCGATCGGATGCAGCATTCGCTCCAGACCGCGACCCGCGCGCACCGCGATGGCCGCGGGGAGGATTATGTCGTGATGGCGTTGCTACACGACATTGGCGACACGCTGGGCACCTACAACCATCCGGATATCGCCGCGGCGATCCTGCGGCCCTTTGTCAGCGAAGAATTGCGGTGGATCTGTGAGAAGCACGGCGCCTTTCAGGGATATTATTTCTTCCATTATCTCGGGCTCGACCGCGAGGCCCGCGAAGCGTTTCGCGGGCACAAACATTTCGAGGCGTGCGCAGAGTTTTGCCAGAAATACGATCAGGCCGCGTTCGACCCTGCTTACGAGAGCGAACCCTTGGAATTCTTCGAACCGATGCTGCGTCGCATCTTCGCGCGGCCGATCAACTCGATCTACGCCAAGGCAGCGCAGGCCGCCTGATTTGATCCTTCTCCGCCAGGGGGAGGATTTGCCTTCGGCACAAACGAAAACCGCCGCCCCATTGCTGGGGCGGCGGCTTCTTTTTCCAGTCTCGCGAGGAGATTAGAATTCGACGTGCAGGCTGCCCGTCACGGTGCGGGGATAGCCGACCGAGAAGTTCGGGTTACCGGCGGCATTGATCTGCGTCGAGATGTTGCCGAGGTAGAACTGGTTGGTCAGGTTCTTCACGTTGACCTGGAAGTAGGTCTTGCGGAACTGATCGCCGATATACGACAGGTTGATGCGCGCATCGAGATCGATCAGCGTGTAGGCCGCAGCAACCACGTCGTTCAGGTCGGTTGCGAAGCGCTTCGAGACATACTTGCCTTCGACGCCAACGCTGAGCGGACCGTATTCGAACTGCGCACGACCACCATACTGCCACTCGGGAGTCTCAGCGACCTTCTTACCCTTGGTCGCAATCGGAGCGGCAGGCGCAGCGGCGAGCTGGATATTATCCTGAAGCTCGGCGTGGGTGTACGAAGCGATACCGGTCAGCGAGACCCAACGTGCCGGACGAACCGTGACGCTGGTGTCGAAGCCATAGCTGTCAACCTTTCCGACGTTACGATCGATCGAGATGCCCTGATCGGCGTCGAACGAGGTCACGATGCGGTTCTTGTAGGTGATGTACCACGCAGTGGCCTGCGCCTGGACCATGTTGTTGGTCATGCGGACGCCCAGATCGAACGCATCGGTCTCTTCCGGAAGCACGCCGATGAACGGCGAACGGTAGAGGTTGTCGGTGCGCGGAGCCGAGAAGCCCTTTGCATAGCTGCCGAACACGTTCAGGTCGCGGTTCTCACCGAATTTGTAGACGAAGCCTGCGCTCGGCAGGACTGCGTTATACTTATAGGTGCGCGCGAACGGTGCGTAGAGCGGCACGCCACCACCACTGCCCGGGAACACGGTGCCCGGAGCGACATAATAGTAACCGGTAGCCGGGAAGACCGGGCCGGCCTGGGTCGCAGCGATCGTCTCGGTCGTGCAATATGCGAAACCGTCACGTGCCTGAATCGGGCAGAAGGTCTGCAGATCGCGCTGGAAGAACGGTGCACGGATGCCGAGCTGAACGGTCAGCGCGTCGTCCATGAACTTTCCGACATACTCGCCTGAAATCTGGTTCAGCTTCGCGGCCGACTTGCGGTCACGTTGCTGGATCGCAAAGCCAGCTGCGTTCAGCACCTTGCGGAAAGAACCGCGGCCGCTGAACGGGCTCTCGGGATTGCCCATCCGGTCCAGATAGCCCCACTCGCCGGTCTGGCGGTGTTGCGCGTTATCATACGTGTAGGCAACGCGCAGGCGATGCTCGTCGCTGAGCTGATAGATCAGCGAGGTCGTCGCGGTGTAGCGATTGGTGTTGGTGTTGTTCGGAGTGTAGAACCGCACCGTATCCAGCAAGTCGCCATCGCCGTTGAAATCGACGCCAGCTGCTGCCGTGCCGCCACGTGCACGCGCCGAAGTCTCCGACAGCGTGGTGCTGCCGCCGCCGTTCGCCAGCGTATACTGGTACGAAGCGTCGAGGGTCAGCGTCAGCTTCTCGCCCAGCGAATAGCGCGAATTGAGGCGGACGTTGCCGGTGTTCGACGGGTTGATGCGAACGCCGTAATAGTTGCTGCATGCAGCGGCTGCGCCAGCGCCATCGTTCTGAGCGCCGGCACCCGGGGTCGGACGCGCGCAAGTCGCGTCGTTCTCGAATGCGAACAGCTGCGAATATTGCGCTTCGCTGAAATCGCCGACGCGGATCGGGTTGCCCGGGGTCGCGACAGCGTTCGCCGGGATGCGGGCCGCACCGAACAGCGTGCGCATATCGCCAACCGACGGGTTGCGATAAAATGCGTTGCGGTTCTGGTTATAGTGACCCGAGATACGGATGAAGTCGCCATTGTTACCCAGCGGCTGATAGAAGCCGATGTTGTACTGCTGCTTCTCGATCGAGCCGGGACCCTTGAACTTGTCGTTGCGCGCCATGCTGGCCGAAACGAACATCTTGGTACCGAACGAAGTCAGCGTGCCCGGCTGGATCATGCCGAAGATACGCATATAGTCGTTTTCGCCTGCCGAACCGACGAGCGCGACACTGAAGTCGTCGCTGGGAACGATCGTGCGATAGTTGATCGTGCCGCCGGCGGCGCTTGCGGTCGGGCTATCGATGTCGGTCGTGCCGAGATTGACGTTGACCGTCTCGATCAGCTCGGGATCGAGCTGCTGGTTCGAATAGATCGAATAGTTGCCGCTGTCGTTGAGCGGGAAACCGTCGAAGGTCAGCGAGATGCGGTTGCCGTCGAAGCCGCGGATACGGATGTTACCGCCCGACGAACCGAAGGGATCGCTCTGCGTGAAGTTCACGCCCGGAATGATGTTGAGCGCGTCGAGAACGGTCTGGCCGGCTTCGCCGCGAAGCAGCTGCTCGTTGGTCAGAACCTGACGTGCCTTGGTCGCGTCCGGAATGATGATGCCATTGATGCCTTCGACGCGGCTGCCGGTCACGACGATTTCCGTCGACTCGCTGTCGAAATCGATCGAACCCGTCGACTGCGCGAAAGCGCTCGCCGGAATCATGAGCGCGGCAAAAGCCACGCCTGCAAAAAGCTTAGTGCGCATTTTGGTAGTCCCCTTGGTGCTCTAGGTGCACTGAAATTACGCGGTGCGGTTCACCGTCTTCGCCGCCCATGAAACTCCTTTATGTCGAGTCCATGACAGGTCAATCCAACTCACCCCGGAACCGCTTGTTAACCATCGATTCATCTTTGCTGCGTTGCAAAAAAGCATCACCGTATCAGCCCTGAGCGGCAGCCACGATCCGAGCCCAATCCCCTTCAGAAATAACGCGAATTCCGAGTTCGGCGGCTTTTTTGAGCTTCGATCCGGCGCCGGGGCCAGCAATAACCAGATTGGTCTTGGCCGAGACCGTTCCCGCGACTCGCGCGCCCAGCGACTCGGCCTGTGCCTTGGCTTCGTCGCGGCTCAGAGATTCCAGGCTGCCGGTGAACACGAGGGTGAAGCCGGTGACCTCTGACTCGCGCGATTCCACCACGAAAACGGGGGGATTCACCTCTGCGAGCAGATCGTCCCATGCTGCGCGATTGTGCGGTTCATGGAAGAAGTCCGCCAGCGCATGCCCGACCGCGCCACCGACATTCTCGACGCCGATATGCTCGGCGACGGCCTTGTCGAGCCGGACCTGGAATTTCTGGGGCTCCTCGCCCAGCGCAGGCGACATGCCATCGCGCAACGCAATGATCTCGTCCGCCAGCTTCTGGAGTTCGGGCAAAGTGCCATAGCGCTTCATCAGATCACGCGCGGTGACTGTGCCGATGTGACGGATGCCGAGGCCGAAGAGCAAGCGCGCCGCATCGGGTGCGCGCTTCGACTCGATCGCTTCGAGCAGATTGTCGACCGACTTTTCCTTCCAGCCCTCACGGCCAAGCAATTCCTCGCGGTGCGGCGCGAGGCGGAAGATATGGGCGGGTTCAGCGATCCAGCCGAGATCGAGGAATTCGACCAGCGTCTTCTCGCCCAGCCCCTCAATATCGAGCGCGCCCCGGCTGACGAAATGCTTGAGGCGCTCAAGGCGCTGGGCCGGGCAGATCAGCCCGCCGGTGCAGCGGATATCGACTTCGCCTTCCTCGGCCACCGCTTCGGAATCGCAGATCGGGCAGTGCGTAGGGAAATGCCATTCAGCGCGATCCACGTCGCGAGTGAGGTTCTCGACGATCTGCGGGATCACGTCACCGGCACGCTGGAGGATTACCCGGTCACCGGGGCGGACGCCGAGGCGGGCAATCTCGTCGGCATTGTGTAGCGTGGCATTGCGCACCACGACACCGCCGACGGTGACCGGCTCCAGCTTGGCGACGGGGGTGAGTTTGCCCGTGCGCCCGACCTGGATTTCGATATCGTTGAGTGTGGTTTCGGCGCGCTCTGCGGGAAATTTGTGCGCGATTGCCCAGCGCGGTGCGCGGCCGACAAAGCCCATCCGTCCCTGCCAATCCAGCCGGTCAAGCTTGTAGACCACACCGTCAATGTCGAAGGACAGATCGGCGCGCTGCGCCTCGATCTTGCGATATTGCGCCAGCGCCTCATCAAGGGTGCCACGGACCAGCAGTTCCGAAACCGGAAAACCCCACTTCCTGATCCGCTGCATCGCATCGAACTGGCCGCCTGAGGGATCCTCGGACACTTCGCCCCAGCCCCAGGCGAGGAAGCGCAAGGGGCGTGAAGCGGTGACGCTCGCGTCTTTCTGGCGCAGCGATCCGGCGGCGGCGTTGCGCGGATTGGCGAACTGGCGGGCTTCCTTGCCCGTCTCTTCCGCCTCGGCGAGCAAACGCGCGTTGAGCCCGGCGAAATCCTGCTTGGCCATATAGACCTCTCCGCGCACCTCGAACATGTCAGGCGCGCCGGCGATCGCTCCGGGAATGTCGGAGATCGTGCGCACATTGGCGGTTACGTCCTCGCCCACCATCCCGTCACCACGGGTCAGCGCTCGGACCAGCACGCCCTTTTCATAGCGCAGGGAGCAGGAAAGGCCGTCGATCTTGGGCTCGGCGGTGAGAGCGATCTCCTCGCTCTCACCAAGGCTCAGGAAGCGGCGGACGCGCCCGAGAAAGTCGGTGACGTCCTCATCGGCAAAAGCGTTGTCGAGGCTGAACATCTGCCGCGCATGCGCAACCTTGGCGAGATGCCCGGCGGGCGCGGCGCCGATCAGCTTCGAAGGCGAATCCGTGCGGACCAGATCGGGAAATGCCGCCTCGATTGCGCTGTTTCGCCGCATCAGCGCGTCATATTCCGCGTCGCTGATCTCGGGCGCATCGTCGGCGTGATAAAGCCGGTTGTGATGTGCGATCCTGGCGGCCAGCGCCTCAAGCTCGGCGGCGGCGGTTTCGGGCGTATCGGGCAGCGGCGCGGTCATGCCGCGGGACTAATGATCAAGCGGCTTGATCGCAACGCCGCAGCCCGCGAGAAGGCGCAATGCGTTTCATCCGGGCCGGCGCGGCCATTCTGCTCTGGGCGGTGATTGCCTTCTGCCTCGCCGCAACGGCAATACCCCATTTCCTGGACCGGATTTATTATCGCGGTCCGGCAAGCAGCCATTTCGATGGCGCCTATTTCTTCAATCCCGATGGCGATGACGATCGGCTGAAGGTCAGCGGTCCGGGTAGCCGGGCGGGATTTTTGTGGCGCCAGGCATTCGGCGATCCCGAACGGCCCGTCTGGCCGGAGAAGGTTGCGGTCACCCGCGTCAAGCCCCCTGCCCGCGTCGAGGGCGAACGGATGCTCGTCACCTGGGTCGGGCATGCAACGACTTTGGTGCAGGCGGATGGCGTGAACATTCTCACCGATCCTGTCTGGAGCAACCATGCCGGGCCTTTGGGCATAGGGCCGCGGCGTGTCGCGGAACCGGGCATCGCATTCGACGATTTGCCGAAGATCGATGTGATTCTCGTCAGCCATAATCACTATGACCATATGGATCTGGCGACGCTCAAGCGGCTTTGGGAGCGCGACCGGCCGCTGATCGTCACTTCGCTCGGCAATGACGCAGTGATCGCGAACGCAGGCATACCCAGCCGCGCGTTCGACTGGGGCCAGCATGTGGACGTCCGCCCCGGCGTAACCGTGACAATCACCCGCAGCCACCATTGGGACAGCCGATGGTTCACCGACCGGAACCGCGCGCTCTGGTCGAGCTTCGTAGTCAAACTGCCACACGGCAATTTCTTCTTCGCGGGCGACACTGGTTACGGCGACGGCAAATGGCCTGCCGAAGCCGCAGCTTTGGGACCGATCCGGCTGGCGGCAATCCCGATCGGCGCATTCCGCTTCGAGCCCGGCCAGATGGCGAGCGGCAGCCATATCGGCCC
Source organism: Pseudomonadota bacterium (assembly GCA_040384525.1). GTDB lineage: Bacteria > Pseudomonadota > Alphaproteobacteria > Sphingomonadales > Sphingomonadaceae > Sphingomonas. The sequence continues at coordinate 92,612 of JAZKJE010000015.1, read as the reverse complement.
GCGCGAAGCGATTCGCGTGTGGGATGGGCTTGGCCGACCTAAGGCGATCCCGATCCATTGGGGCACGTTCCGCCTGTCCTGGGAGGGCTTTTCCACGCCGCCTGAAATGCTGAAGACCATGCTCGGCTGCGCTCGCGCCGATACCGGTCGCTTCGCCGCGACTCGAATTGGGCAGATGATCGAGATTCCGGCGCTGGGCGCACCGCCCCCGCCGCCCGATCTCGCCGGCATCGAGGTTTGCGACAAACAGGGTGTTTTCAAACCGTTGCGCTGATCCTCGCACCCTCTATTCTGCCCGCAACAATCGGAGGGGAGGGATAGAATGCGCAGCATGAGGATCTTGCGGCTCGCGGCGATTGTCGCCGCGGCGCTGACCATGGCACCGACCGCACAGGCACAGGGTATTTTTGGCGGGCTCAAGGGCAAGAAGTTGGAAGCGGCGATCCAGAAGGCCGAGGTGGAGCCGCTGGGATCGGAGAAGAACCCGGTGCGCGTGAATATGCCCGGCGGCGAACGCAATTATCTTGCCCGCCTGCGCTGCGCCGACGGATCGCGGCCAAGCTTCGAGCGTGCCGGCAGCATGGGGATCGGCCCCTTCGGCAACATCCTCGATCTTTATCCGGTCGCCTGCACGGGCAAGGATGCAGTCGACGTCTATATGGATATGTACCACGCCAAGGACGAAAGCCGGCCGATTCCCGGTTTTACGATCGAGTGACCCGCGAGCGGCCGTGCCAAAACGGCAAAAACCGCCGATTCGCTCCGTTGCGGTAAACTATTGTTAGGCATATATTTCCCGCTTGGGGTTGGGGAGCCTGAAGCAAGTGAACGAACGCGCTATGCGCGCACCGCGCCGCTATGAAATGTCGATCGACCGTGCCGGGCTCGCGCTCGCGGCGGGCAGCATGCTTGCGGGCGGGATCGTGCTCGGGCTGTTGCTGCTCGGCGGCAAGCGCGATCCGATGACACTCGCCAGCGGCTGGATGATCGGCAGCGTCTTTGCCGGCATTGCGATCACCGCTGTTGGCGGCCCGCTCTGGCTGGTCATGCACGTCGCCGGGCTGCGCAAGCCGCGCCATGCGGCCTTGGTCGGTGCCGTCACCGCGATGGCGATTTTCGTTGGCGCGCAAACCTATGGCTTTGGGCTGTTCACGATGCCGCCGATGGACAATGGCGCGTGGATTTATCGCTGGCTGAGCGCAGTCGCCTCCAGCGCAGTGCTTGCAGTGATCGCGGCCGCTATCGGCCTCGTCATGTGGCGCGTCGCTTACCGCCGGGAACCCTGACACACCTCGCCGCTGGCAAGGCGGCAACCATCTGCTAGTGACGTGCATCGCCCCTTTCGGAGTGCATGCATGCGCCTCATTCCCTTTTTGCTGGCGGCCCTGCTGGCCCCGCTTTCCGCGCAGGCCCAGCAAAGCTCGGCGCAAGAGAAGCCGCGCTGGACGCTGGTGATCCATGGCGGCGCGGGCACGATTCAGAAGGACAAGATCACTCCCGAGCAGGAAGCCGGCGTGCGCGCTGGCCTCGAAGCCGCGCTCGCGGCGGGGTCGAAGGTGCTGGAGGCAGGCGGCGATTCGCTCGATGCGGTGCAAGCCGCGGTGCAGGTGCTGGAGGACGATCCGCACTTCAATGCCGGGCGCGGCGCGGTGTTCACCTGGGAGGGGCGCAACGAACTGGACTCGGCGATCATGGACGGGCGGACGCGCGCCGCCGGATCGGTGGCGGGAACTACGACCACCCGCCACCCGGTCGCTGCCGCCCGTGCGGTGATGGAGAAGAGCCAGCATGTTTTGCTTTCAGGCGCCGGCGCCGATCAGTTCGCACGCGAGCAGGGACTGGAGCAGGTCGATAACAGCTGGTTCGCCACGCCGATGCGTCGCCAGCAGCTCGACAAGTTGAAAGCCAACCCGAAGCTTAGCTGGCTCGACGTCGATCTGAAATACGGCACAGTTGGCGCAGTCGCGATGGACACCAAGGGCCATGTCGCCGCTGCAACTTCCACCGGCGGGCTCACCGGCAAGCGCTGGGGCCGGATCGGCGACGCACCGATCATTGGCGCCGGCACCTATGCGGACGACCGCGCTTGTGCAGTCTCCGCCACGGGGGCCGGCGAATATTTCATCCGCGAAGGCGTGGCGCACGAAATCTGTGCGCGGGTGCGCTTCAAGGGCGAAAGCCTGAAAGCCGCCGCCGATACGGTGATGGCAGAGACATTGGCGCTGGGAGGTTCGGGGGGCGTGATCGTCACTGGCCCCAGCGGAGAAATGGCCTGGAGTTTCAACACGCCAGGCATGTATCGCGGGCGCACATCGTCGAACGGCGAGCGCATCGTGGCTTTTTATGGAGACGACAAGTGAAGCGCATCCTTATCCTCCTCGCCGCGCTGATCGGCTTTGCGAACCCTGCCCAGGCCTATTGGGAATGGGGCCATGAGACTGTCGCCGCCATCGCCTATCGCAACGTCACGCCAGACGTGCGCGCTTCGATTGATCGGCTGCTCAAGAATTCGGCACTGCTGGAAACCGCAGGGTGCCCAGCGAAGACGATCGAGCAAGCCAGCGTCTGGGCGGATTGCATCAAGACCCTGGGCCCGCGCTTCAGCTACGCGTACAACTGGCACTATCAGAACGTGAACATCTGCAAACCGTTCGATATCAAATCGAACTGCCCGGACGGCAATTGCGTCTCGGCCCAGATCGATCGCGATGTGACACTGCTCAAGGATCATGGCGTGCCGACCCGCGAGCGGATCATGGCACTCGCTTTCCTGGTCCATTTTGTCGGCGATCTGCACCAGCCATTGCACGCGGGCGATCATGCAGATCTGGGCGGCAACCGTGCCCGCTCGAACTATGGCGCCTATTCGACCGAGAAGCTCAACCTCCACACGATCTGGGACGGGCATCTTGCCGAGCGCGCGATTTCATCGCCGCCCTCGATGGTGCGCCTCTATTCGACCGAAGAGCGTGAAAGCATGTGGGGCGGCACGTCTGAAGATTGGAGCCGCGACAGCTGGCAGATCGCCCGTGATGTTGCTTATGCCAGCGCCTTTGGCGGGGACGCCTGCTCGCCCAATGCACCTGCACGCGGCACGCTGACGCCCGAGACGATCGACAAACTCGTCGAGCCCGCGC
>JAZKJE010000015.1:74525-89465 GCA_040384525.1 Pseudomonadota bacterium | reverse complement strand
GCATCTTCCGGCTGGTAAAGTTGTTGAACCATCCGGGCTCAGGCTGGCGCGGTTGCTGAATGAGGCCCTAAGCTGATCGGCGCTTCAGTCAGCGCCCCAGCGCCAGCGCCAATCGCCGTCGGTCTTCGCCCAGCAAAGCCATATAAAGCCGAAGATCAAAGGCACGAGCAGGCCAAGCCACGCGTCGGAGCGATGCTGCGCGACATTGGCGATCAGCCCGGCGGCCAGCACCAGCGCAGATGTCGCCAGCCAGCCCTGCCAGGTCACTGGCACCGCGCCATAGCCATAGGCCTTGGGCACGAACCAGTAACCGGGACGAGCGCTGCCCCGCTTCAGCAGGCGATGCAACATCATCATGATTCGTCTCCTTCGTTCTTGGGTGGCCGGCCGCGCTTGGCGCGGACCGGATCGCTGAGCTTCACCCCGCGCTTGCCGAGCGCCTCGCGCAACAGGCATTCGACCTGCGCGTTGACGCTCCGAAGATCGGCTGCCGCCACGCGCTCGATCGCCGCGTAGAGCGCGGGATCGAGGCGCAGCGGAAACGCCTTTTTGGGGGGAGCAGCCACCGGGCCCGCCTTACTGGTACAGCGAGCCTGCGTTGACGACCGGCTGGGTGTCGCGCTCACCGCACAAGACCACCATCAGGTTCGATACCATCGCCGCGCGGCGCTCATCATCGAGCTCGACCACGTTCTTCTCCGACAGCATCGACAGCGCCATCTCGACCATGCCCACCGCGCCTTCGACCAGCGTCTGGCGTGCAGCAACCACGGCCTGCGCCTGCTGGCGGCGAAGCATCGCCCCGGCGATTTCCTGGGCATAAGCGAGGTGCGTGAAGCCGCATTCATCCACGGTGATGCCCGCCACGGTCAGCCGCGCGATCAGCTCGGCGCGCAATTCGCTGCCCACCTGATCGTGATTGCCGCGCAGCGTGATCTCCTGATGCTCGAAATCGTCATAGGGATAGCGCGAGCCGATGGTGCGCACCGCAGCCTCGATCTGGACATTCACGAACGCTTTGTAATCGTCCACATCGAACAGCGCCTGCGCGGTATCGGTCACGCGCCACACCACCTGCGCCGCCATCTCGATCGGGTTGCCGCGCAGATCGTTGACCTTGATCCGCTCGGAAATGATGTTGTTGGCGCGCGCCGAAACCTTCCTTTTGATCATCCAGGGCCAAGTCCAGCGCAGACCGGTGGTGCGATCGGTGCCCTTATAATCGCCGAACAGGGTGATCACGACCGCCTGGTTGGGCTGGAGCAGATAGAAGCCGCACGCTACGAACAGGAAGACAATGATAGCGGCGCAGAACCACGCGACGACGGCGAGGTCGGGCAGCCGATCGATCTGGCTGAACGCGGATAGGCCGACAGCCACCGAAAGCAGCAACAGAACCAGCATGCCATAGCCACTGGCGGTACTCGCAGATGTTTCCCGACTCTGCGTCAGTGCATTGGATGTCGAACGAGCGTCGGTCATCATTTCCTCCCGATAATTATGATATCGTATTTATATCGATTCGGGGGGTGCCGCAAGCGGAATCGGAATGACCCATACGGGACGATGCAGTGCTTGATGTGGAGTTTCGCGAAGCATTTGCGGACACACAAGAAAGGCCGCCGAAGCAGGTGCTCCGGCGGCCTTTCCGCTATTGCTTGGCGAATCCTTAGCTAAGGACGTCTCAGCTGATAACGATGGTCACCGCGCGGCGGTTCATCGCCCAGCTCGAATCATCCGAACCCATCGCGACCGGGCGTTCCTTGCCATAGCTGATCGTGTTGATCTGGCTGGCCGGGACGCCGCGTGCGGCGAGATAGTTCTTGGCCGCATTGGCGCGGCGGTCACCCAGGGCGAGGTTATACTCGCGGGTGCCGCGCTCGTCGCAATGGCCTTCGATGGTGATGCGCACGCCGGGGTGCGAAGCAAGCCAACGGGCCTGGCTGTCAAGGATCGCGCGGGCTTCGGGATCGATATCATATTGATCCAGCGAGAAGTGCACGGTGTTGCTCGAAACTTCGCGCTTGAACTGCTCGTTGAGTGCGCTCGAAGCTTCCTCGCCCGAGCCATTGTCCGGCACGTTGGTATCGGTGATCGGGCCCGGGGGCACGTCGGTGATGCGCTTCTTGGTGCAACCTGCCGTTGCGACAAGCGCCAGACCCAGCACCACGCTGGTCATCACTTTTGCCATCGTTCTTTCCTCCATTTTCACGAACACTACCCCGTCCGGGGCAAAAAATCACGCACCACCGTAACGAACTACGGACGAATGGGTCCCCAACTGGGATCCGACCCGTCGAGCGGCGTCGGAATCTTGCGGGCATTGACCCCCGTCAGATCTACCGACCACAGGTCCGGGCGGCCCGAACCCTGGGCTGCGCGGAAGAACATCAGCACGCGGCCGTTGGGCGACCAGGTCGGGCCCTCATCGCCCCAGCTGTTGGTCAGCAATTTCTCGCCGCCGCCGCCGGGGGACATCACGCCAATCCGGAACGCGCCGCCGCCTGTGCGGGTAAATGCGATGAGATCGCCACGCGGGCTCCAGCTTGGCGTGGCATAGCGCCCGCCGCCAAAGCTGATCCGCTTCTGGTCACTGCCATCGGCGTTCATCACATATAGCTGCTGGGTGCCGCCACGATCGCTTTCGAAGACGATCTTGCTGCCATCGGGCGAATAGCTGCCGCCGGTATCGATGCCGGGCGAATTGGTCAGCCGCTGCGGCGTGCCGCCCGCCGCGGGCACGCGGTACATATCGGTATTCCCCGCCACCGCCATCGAGAAGAGCACGTTGCGGCCATCGGGCGAGAAGCGCGGCGCAAAGGTCAGGCTGGCATTGTCGACGAGCAGCCGGGTAGAGCGCGAGCCGAGATCATAAATGCGGATCGACGGCTTCTTATTCTCATAGCTCATATAGACGATCTGGTTCTGCTTCGGCGAGAGCCGGGGGGTCAGAACGATCGACTGGCCATTGGTAATGAAGCGATGGTTCGCGCCATCCTGATCCATGATCGCCAGCTGTTTGCGGCGGCGATTCTTGGGCCCCTGCTCGGCGACATAGACCAGCTGGCTGTCGAAATAGGGGCCTTCGCCCGTCAGGCGCGTGTAGATCGCATCGGCGCATTTATGCGCGGCACGGCGCCAGTCGCTTGGCGAAACGACAAAGCCTTCGCGGATCAACTCAGCGCGCGATGCCACGTCGTAAAGATAGCAGCCAACCGTGATGCTGCCATTGCCGTTGGCGCGGACATAGCCCTGCACCAACGCCTGCGCACCGGTTGCGCCCCAGCCGTCATAGGCCGGCGCAGTGACCTCCGAATATGCGACGGGCAACAGGCGATCCTGCGCGAGCGGCGTGAACAGCCCCGAATTGCGCAGGTCATTGGTGATGATTTCAGACATTTGCCGGCCGAGCACATCGGTCGAGCCCGCGGGCGTCGAGGTCACCGTAGAGGTTGGCATTACCGGGATGGCGATCGGCATCGGCGCCGAGATACCGCCGACCACATCGATCACCGGATCCTCTTCGGCCACCTGCGGCGGCACCGAAATCGGCGGCGGGGTGACTTGCGCATATGCCGCGCTGCTGGCGACGCTCACAGCGATGGCAAGGGTTCTAAGAATCTTCATCGGCGTCCTCATCCAGGCAATTTGTATCGCAAGCGAACCGTATTCCAACCACGGGGCACGTCGTAGAGCGCCGCAGGCAATCCGGTGATCGGCGAGCAGCCCTTGAACACCGCACGCGCGAGATCGCGAACGCGCGGTACATAACGGCTATTATCCGCATCATCGCCGTCGACGGCAGTGATCTGCGGATCGCTGGCAAGCGATCCGTCGCGATTGAGCTTCAGCGTCACGGTCACGCGAATGCGCTCGGCGCCCGGCCCCGGCGTCACCTGACGATTGGCGCAGGGCTGAACCTGGCGAAGGATTGCGGCGGTGTAGCTCGCGACATCGGCACCCGTGGCGGACGCTGGGGGCTTGGTAGAATTGCTCTCGCTTGGCTTATTCCCCTGCCCCAGTTCCTTGGCATAGTCAGGCAGGCCACCGCTGGGCTTGGCCGGCTGGCGCGATGGCTGCGCTGCGGGCTTGGCCGGCGTGGGCTTTTGCGGCTTTTGCGGCTTCGCATCCGGTACCGGTGCTGGCTTGGGCGGTGTCGGCTCTGGCTTGGCGACTTCAGGCTTGGGATCGGGCTCAGGTGGCGCGGTATCCGGCTCGACAGGAGCGTCGATCGGCGAGAGCTTCGCGGCCATTTCTTCCTGGCTGATCTCGGGTGCCGTGGTCTCGAGCCCAATCTCGTCGGAAAGCGAGACTTCGATCGGCGCGATTTCAATCTTCGGAGGTTCGTCCTTGTCCAGGAAACTGGCCGACAGGAAGCCGAGCAGGGCAGCATGGCCCAGCACGGCGACAGTCAGCCCGGTTCCTTCAAGACGATCCATCAGGGATTGGCCCCCGCGCTTGGGTTAGCGGGCGTCGCGCCACTGGAATTGGTTAGCAGCGAGACGCGGTTGAGGCCGACGCGGTTGAGTTCGCCCATCACCTTCATGACCTTGCCATAACCCAGCGCCTGATCGGCCCGCAGGAATATCTGCGCGGGCTTGCCATCGGCACCCACCGGAAGCGCGGCAATAGCTTCGAGCTTGGTGCCCAGAGCCGAATCGGCAGTCTCCTCATTGTCGATGAAGACCTTGCCTGCCTCGTCGATCGAGATCTGGACCGGCTTCTGATCCTGCTCCAGTGCCTTGGCCCGGCTTTCGGGCAAATTCACCGGCACACCGGCAGTCAGCAGCGGCGCGGTGACCATGAAGATGATCAGCAGCACCAGCATCACGTCCACCAATGGCGTGACGTTGATATCCGCCATCGGCGCGCGGCGGCCACGGCCTTTGCCCGAAGGAAGATGCATGGCCATGGCTTAGGACTCCGCCTCCAGGCGGCGGCTGAGGGTTGCGTGGAAGCCATCGGCGAAGCGGTTAAGCCGCTGCTCGACGCGGTTGATGCCGTGCGAATAGCGATTGTACGCGATCAGCGCGGGGATAGCCGCGAACAGGCCGATTGCGGTGGCGAAGAGCGCCTCGGCGATGCCGGGGGCGACCACCGCAAGCGACGAGCTCTGCTCCTTGGCGATGTTAGTGAAGCTGCGCATGATGCCCCACACCGTGCCGAACAGGCCGACAAACGGCGCCGACGAAGCCACGGTGGCGAGGAAGTTCAGGCGATCCGCCAGACGATCGATCTCCTGCGCAATCGTAGCGCCCATCGCGGTGCCGAGACGCTCACGGGTGCCTTCGCGGTCGATGGCCTTGCCCGCAGTCGAGCGCCGCCATTCGGTGACGCCCGCCGAGAAGACGCGGCTGATCGGCTGGTCGCGGCCCGCCACGCGGCGGTGGAACTCGTCGATATCGTCGGCTTCGCGATACTCCGCCTCGAACTTGTCGATAGCCTTTCGCACGCCGCCAATCTTGAAGCCGAAGCTCAGGATGATCGCCCAGGTCCACAGGCTGGCCAAAAGCAGGCCGGCCATGACGGCGCGGACAACCCAGTCCGCCTGGAGGAACAGGCCCACCGGAGACATGGTCGCGGGATCGGTGCTCAGAAATTCCACTTTTACTCGTTCCCCTTCCAGATCAACGGCTCGAACGCCGACGCCCAATCGCGGGGCTGGCGGCGGGGCCGGCCCTCAGGCGTGACAAACGCGGCCGTTACGTCCGCTTCAGTCAATATGTCATGCCCGCGCATTACTCGTTGATGAATATCGACTGAAGCTGCACGAAGCTGCAATAGTCGGCTGACCACAGTCAATTCATCGCCGAGCCTTGCCGGAGCCCGATACCGGATACCCAGATTGCTAATCGCGTAGGCACCTTCGCCCGCCTCCTGAACCCGCCGCTGGTCTATCCCGGCGGCGAGCAGCATATCGGAGCGACCGCGCTCCATGTAGCGAAGATAATTGGCGTGATAGACCACGCCGGTAAGATCGGTGTCCTCGAAATAGACACGCAGGACGAAATGATGCTCCTGGCCCAAGAAACGGCCGACGGGTGGCAAAGCATCCATAGCCAAGGCCCTAACCCAGCGATTCCCTCAGCGGAACCCCCAAGCCCCCTACCCGCTCAGTCGAACAGCCCTTCCTGCGCGGTGGATGGCGGCTCGATGCCGAGATGCTTCCAGCCGGCAGCGTTGAGGCAGCGTCCACGGGCGGTACGCGCGATCATGCCGATCTGGATCAGATAGGGCTCGATCACTTCCTCGATCGTGTCACGCGGCTCGCTGAGGCCCGCCGCGAGCGTTTCCACGCCTACGGGCCCGCCTTTGTAGATATCGGCGATCATCGTGAGGTAGCGGCGATCCATGCTGTCTAGGCCGAGCCGGTCGACTTCCAGCCGGGTGAGCGCGGCATCCGCCACCTTGGCATGCACGGTTTCTTCGCCCGCAACGGTGGCGAAGTCGCGAACACGGCGCAGCAGGCGGCCGGCGATACGCGGCGTTCCGCGCGAGCGTTTGGCGATCTCATGCGCGCCATCGGCGGCAACATGGAGATCGAGCAATTGCGCGGCGCGAGTGACGACTCTTTCCAGCTCATCGACGGTGTAGAATTGCAGGCGAACGGGGATGCCGAAGCGGTCGCGCAAAGGCTGGGTGAGCAACCCCTGCCGCGTGGTCGCGCCCACCAGCGTGAAGCGCGGCAGATCGATCCGCACCGAGCGGGCCGACGGACCCTCCCCGATCATCAGATCGAGCGCGCGATCCTCCATCGCCGGGTAGAGCACTTCCTCGACCGCGGGATTGAGCCGATGAATCTCGTCGATGAACAGGACGTCGCCATCCTCGAGATTGGTGAGCAACGCTGCAAGGTCGCCCGCTTTGGCAATCACCGGGCCGGAGGTCGCGCGGAAGCCGACGCCCATCTCGCGCGCAACGATCTGTGCCAGCGTGGTCTTGCCGAGCCCCGGAGGCCCGAAGAACAGCACGTGATCGAGTGCTTCGTCGCGCGACCTGGCCGCCTGGATAAACACGCGCAGATTCTCGCGCGCGCCCTTCTGACCGACAAACTCGTCGAGGGATTTGGGACGCAACGCGGCGTCCACATCTTCGGGCTTGCGCGCGGGGGTCAGGATACGGTCTTCGTCGGTCACGCCCGCTCCCTAACTACGGCCTGCGTCCGTCGTCCAGCATACGCACTCCCCCTTATGCGGGAAGACCCGGATGCGGGTTCGCACGGATGGGGTCGGTAAACAGCCGGATACCTTGCGCGCGGCAAAAGAATGCCATGAACACCGGCATCCTCTCGCAGCTCTACGCCCACCAGACCGACGTGAAGGCCGCGATGGCCGAGACCCAGGCGCTGTTCACGGCGGAACCGATCGATATGTTTGCAGCCGCCAATGCGCGCTGGAAGCTTACCCGGCTGCTGACCGGATATCAGATGTTCAAGCACCAGCGCATCTTCGATCCGCTCATCCGCGGAGGCAGCGTCGAGGACGCGCGCGTCGCTTGCCAGATGAAGATCGACTGTGTCGCGATGGGCGAGAATTTCCGCATCTATCTCGCGCGCTGGACCGCTAGCGGGATTGAGGGCCGCGAGGCCGAATATCGCCGCGATGCGGCCGGCATGATCGCGATGCTCCACCGCCACATCCTGCGCGAGCGCAGTGGCATCGAAGCATTGCTCGCGCCGGAGAAGCGCGCGGCCTGAGGCCGTCACTTCGCCGCCTTGCGCAATGCGAGCCGCACCAGCGCGTCGAGCGTTGCCGCCGCGCCAAGCTCGTCATTCGCCGCCGCGACTGCGCTCGATGCTTCGGCAGGCTTGAACCCCAGATTGAGCAGTGCCGAAACCGCGTCCGCCGCAGCGCCACCCTTGGGCGCGGCAACACCCGCGCCGCCGAGCGCCACGCCGCCGGCCTTGTCCTTCAATTCATTGACGATGCGCTGGGCAAGCTTTGGTCCCACGCCGTTTGCCCGCGCGATCATCGCACTGTCTGCACGCGCAACGGCGGTCTGCACTTCTTCGGGCGAGAGGATCGAGAGGATCGCCAGCGCGACCTTGGCGCCCACGCCCTGCACCGATGTCAGCAGCCGGAACCAGTCGCGCTCGACCGCCGAGGCGAAGCCCATCAATCGCATAGAATCTTCGGACACCAGCATCTCGGTGTGGATCGTCACCAGATTGTCGATCGCACCCAGCGCATCGAGCGTGCGCGCCGATGCACCCACGAGATAGCCGACACCGCCGACATCGATCACCGCGTGATCCGCGCCGATGGCGGCGAGCCGGCCTTTGAGGTGGGCGATCATGGGCGGTACATAAGCGGAACGCGCTGCCTGAGGGAAGCGGAAATCAGGGCCGTCGCTGAAAAGCGAAAATCAGGGGATGCGCCGCGCGCTCGCCAAATGATGCGCATGGCAGATCGCCACCGCAAGCGCATCGGCGGCGTCGGGCCCGTCGATCTTCACGCCGGGGAGCAGCCGCGCGACCATTGCATGGACCTGCGCCTTTTCGGCCTTGCCGGTGCCGACCACGGACTTTTTGACGAGCGTCGGGCTATATTCGCCGACATCCATCCCCGCGCGGGCGGCGGCACAGATCACCACGCCGCGCGCCTGACCGAGCTTGAGCGTCGATTGCGGGTTCGAATTGACGAAGACTTCCTCGCACGCCGCGGCTTGCGGGCCGTGATCGGCGATCAACGCGCTCAGCATTGCATCCAGATGCGCGAGGCGGCGCGGCAGCGGCGCGGCGGTGTCGGTCTTCAGGCGACCATTGGCGATATGGCTGAGGCGATTGCCCTCGGCGCGAATCAGGCCCCAGCCCGTAGTGCCAAGGCCGGGATCCAGGCCCAGCAGGATCATCGCATCAGAGCCACATATCGAAGCGCGGATCCTTGTCTTCCGGGACTTCGCTGACATTCTCGGGCAGGCTGGCTTCGAGCAGTTCGCGCCATTCCGAAGAAGGATACGTGTTGCTCTTGCAGGCAAGCTGGCTGACCTGCTTGGCACCCTGGGCGACATGGATGCCCGACCATTTCTTGCCCGGATTATCGTGCAGCGAGCCCTGCACGCCCCAGAAGACGACATAGTCGTGATCGCCATTGGTGAAGCGCAGATGCTGCTCCGAACCGCCGCCGCCGCCGATCACCCCGCCAAGATGTACGTTGCTCCAGTCGCTATTGCTGGCGATGTCGAGATTTGGCTTGCCGGCCGGGCCGAAGCGATAATGCACCGCGCCCGACGAGGCGCAGACACTGCCGACCGATTTGCCGAAGCGGCACGAATAAAGCGCCGTCTCGCCATTCTTGCACTGGCTGACCGGCTTGGGCGCGGGTGCGGCGAGCACTGGAGGCAGGCTCGGTGCGGCGATCAGCACGCAAGCAGTCGCCAGAATGAAATGCCGCATGATGTGCCCCCGCCGATGATGCCCGCGATGCCGGGCATCGCGCGAGCAAGTCTAGCCCAGCTTTTCCATCACGTCGTCGGCAATTTCGTAATTGCCCCAGACGGTTTGCACATCGTCATCATCGTCGAGCACGTCGAGCAGCTTGAGCAAGGTGCTGGCATCGCCTTCGTCAACTTCCACCATGGTCTGCGGCTTCCAGGCGAGCTTGGCGCCTTCGGCCTCGCCGAGCACGCTCTCAAGCGCCTTGGCGACTTCGTGCAAACTGCCCTGATCGGTCCAGATCTCATGGCCGTCTTCGGACGAAGTCACGTCCTCCGCGCCCGCGTCTAGTGCCGCTTCGAATATTTTGTCGGCATCGCCAGCCTTGGCCGGATAATTGATCAGGCCGACCCGGTCGAAACCGTGGCTGACAGAGCCCGGCGCGCCGAGATTGCCGCCATTTTTGGCCATGCCGGTGCGCACGTTGGTGACGGTGCGGTTGCGATTGTCGGTGAGCGTTTCGATGATCAGCGAGACGCCGCCGGGGCCGAAGCCCTCGTAGCGGATTTCCTCGTAATTCTCGCCATCGTTGCGGCTGGCCTTGTCGATCGCCCGCGTGATGTTGTCCTTGGGCATCGACTGCGCCTTGGCGGCATTGACCGCCGCGCGCAGGCGCGGGTTCATGTCGGGATCCGGCATGCCCATCTTGGCCGCGACCGTGATTTCGCGGCTGAGCTTCGAAAACATGCCCGAGCGCTTTTTATCCTGCGCGCCCTTGCGGTGCATGATGTTCTTGAATTTGGAATGGCCTGCCATGGGTGCCTCAAACAGTTACCACGCGCCTTTAGGCGGTATCGGCAACCGCCATCAACCCTTGCGTGGGTCAAGCGTTTTGCGCGACATCTACTCAATGGTTTCAAATACCGACGACCGGCATCGGTCCGCCACTCTCCTCGCACTGTTGATCGATGACGTCATTGCCGCGCGGGGGCGATTGGCAAGCGTCGATACCCAATCATCGCGACGAGACGTAGTCCGCGCCTGCTTGGCCGCGATGGAAGGCTATGTATGGGAAATGCGAGAGCATATCGCCTCGTCATTGGCCGACCTCGAAGCGCTAACGCCGATGGCAGCTTTGGCACTTCGCGAAGCCTCCTACAACGTGACAACCGACGGTCAAATTGTCGAACACCCTCGCGGTCAACCGTTATCTACAGCTATTCGCCTCGCCGTCTCGCAAGCTAGGTTGATCAGCCCCGAAATCGAGGCAGAGATCGATTTTTCCGCCGCTGGATGGGCTTACCTTCGCAACGCGGTGATCATCAGAAACCGGATAACGCATCCGAAGCTCGCCGAGGATCTGACAATTACCGACGACGACCTTGCGGCCGTCGCGTCGGGATTGTCGTGGTTGGTCGCAACCGGCAATTACGTGATGGCCAGCACAAATTTAGCGTTGATCCGATACAATGACGCGCTGCGTGACGTGATCGACCGGCTTAAATCAGGTGACCCCGACGCGCTTGCCGAATACCAGGCCGCCCTACTCGAACGCAGCTAGCCTTATTTCATGCCGAGCGCATGAAGATAGAGATCCATCATCGCTTCGGCCTCGTCGCGGTGATGCTTCTCCATCTTACGGAGCCGCACGATTGCGCGCATAGTTTTGCCGTCGAAGCCGGTCGACTTGGCTTCGGTGTAAACATCCTTGATGTCGTCGGCGATGCCCTTCTTCTCTTCTTCGAGCCGCTCGATGCGCTCGATGAACAGGCGCAATTGATCGGCGGAAACAGAGTCGGACATGCAAGGGCTCCTGATGGGATGAAGCGGGGGCGATAGAGAAGCGCGCGGCCCGCCTCAACCCTAATCCGTTTTACATCACCGATTGGGTTGGATCATCGAAGGCGGATCGCTGGCCGGAAAACTCTCATCAAGCGCTTCGTCCAAAGCCGCATCGTTCTTGCGCATGCTTGCTCCCATGCGCGCGAGTTGCTCTTCGCTCGCCTCGCCCTGATGCTTCGCCTTCCACTCGCTGAACGGCATGTCGTAGATGATCTGCCGCGCTTCATCTTTCGAAAGCTGGCCGTCCGCCTCCGCAACCCAATCCGCCAGGCAATTGCGGCAGAAGCCCGCCAGACCCATCAGCTCGATATTTTCGGCATCCTTGCGGTGGCGCAAATGACGGACAAGGCGCCGAAAAGCCTTGGCTGCGGTCGCGTCGTCGAGCTTGTCCAGATCGTCCATCATACGCTCCGTGGTTGATATGATAATATTTGGGGTTAGAGGCAGAGCCGTACAAGTTTGATGCTCTCGGGCGAGGATGACAACGATGACCAAGGCCATCAGCCCGCGCTCGCGCAAGGTTCGGATTCTTGCGACCCTGGGCCCTGCAAGTTCGACCCCCGAAATGATCGAGCGGCTGTTCGATGCCGGAGCCGACGCGTTTCGCATCAATATGAGTCATGGCGACCAGCAATCGAAGGTTGCGGTGTTCGAAGCCATTCGGGGCCTGGAGAAGAAGCTCGGCCGGCCCAGTACGATCCTCGCCGATCTTCAGGGCCCCAAATTGCGCGTCGGCAAGTTTGCCGAGGGCAAGGTGATGCTGCAGGCGGGCCACGAGTTCATCCTCGACCGCGACGATACGCCGGGCGACGTCACCCGCGTCCAGCTGCCACACCGCGAGATTTTTGAAGCCGCCCATGCCGATGCGCGCCTGCTGCTCGACGATGGCAAGCTCGTACTGCGCGTCGTCACCGCCCAGCCTGATCGGCTGACCTGCCGTGTCGAAGTCGGCGGGGCGCTTTCGAACAATAAGGGGCTGAACGTCCCCGATATGGTGTTGCCGATGGCGGCGCTGACCGAGAAGGATCGCAGCGACCTCGCCTTCGCGGTTGAGATGGGTGCGGACTGGATCGCGCTCAGCTTCGTGCAGCGGCCTGAGGATCTGATGGAAGCCCGCCGACTGATCGGCGGCAAAGCGGCTTTGCTTGCCAAGATCGAAAAGCCCTCGGCCATCGCCCGGCTGGATGAGATCGTCGAGCAGTGCGATGGCGTGATGGTTGCACGCGGCGACCTTGGCGTCGAACTGCCGCCCGAAACCGTCCCACCCTTGCAGAAGCGGATCGTCGAAACCGCCCGCCGCCTAGGCCGCCCGGTGATCGTCGCGACTCAGATGCTCGAATCGATGATCGAGAGCCCCTCGCCGACCCGCGCCGAAGTCTCCGACGTCGCCACCGCAGTCTATGACGGCGCCGACGCGATCATGCTTTCGGCCGAGAGCGCCGCGGGCAAATGGCCGGTCGAATCGGTCGCGATGATGAACTCGATCGCCGATGCGGTTGAGCGCGACCCGACCCATGGCGACCGCGTCCACTTCACTGTGCTGCGGCCCGATCCCACCACCGCCGACGCGCTTTCCGAAGCCGCGAAGAACATCGCAAGCACCGTCTCGGCCACCGCCATCCTGTGCTTCACCACTTCGGGATCGACAGCACGACGCATCGCGCGCGAGCGGCCTTCAGTGCCGATCATGGTGCTGACCCCCAAGATCGAGACCGCGCGGCGGCTCGGACTGCTGTGGGGCGTGCACGCGGTTCACACGCGCGACGTGGATTCGTTCGAGGAGATGGTCGCCAAAGCCAAGCGCATGGCGATGCGGCACCATATCGCTGCGGCAGGCGACCGGCTGATCCTGTGCGCGGGCGTGCCCTTCAAGACGCCGGGATCGACCAATGTGCTGCATGTCGTCACGCTCGTGGGCGACGAACTCAAGAGCTATAAGGGCGATAACGAAGCCGGCTGAGGTCGGCTCAGGCCGGAAGCAGCCCTGACTTCACCAGTTCTGCACGAAAGCTCGCGGCGCTGGTGAACAGCACACCGTGAATGCCGAGTGCGTTTGCAGCATCAATATTGGCCGAATTATCATCGACGAATACGGCATCGCCCGGCTCCAGCCCGAATCGGGCGAGCGCGAGACGGTAAATCGTGGGGTCGGGCTTTACGAGCTTCTCGTCGCCCGAGACGACAATGTCGCGGAAGCGTCCGAAAATATCCTGATGCTCCGGCGCCCATGCGCGCCAGAACTCGCCCGAGAAATTGGTGATGCCGAACAGCGGCACGCCCGCCGCATCCAGAGCGGCGACAATCTCTGGCATTCCGGGAATAGCGTCGCCGATGGTCTCGTTGAACCGCGGCCCCCATGCGCGAATCAGCGATTCGTGCTCGGGGAATTGGGCAATCAGCTCCTCAGACGTCTCCACAAAGGGACGCCCGGCATCGTGCTGGAAATGCCATTCGGTGGTCAGCACATTTGCCAGAAACGCGTCGAGCGCCTGATCGTCACCGATCAAGCGCTCGTACAGACGCCGCGGATTCCAGGGGAAGAGAACGTTGCCGACGTCAAAAATGACGACCGACGGCGTTCCCACCTGAATCAGCCCTGGCGGGCCTTGAACCGGCGATTCGTCTTGTTGATGACGTAGATGCGCCCACGACGACGAATCACGCGGTTATCGCGATGACGGCCCTTGAGCGACTTCAATGAATTCACGATCTTCATGACCGATTCGCTTCTCGAATATTGGTGTCTGGAAAAGAGGGGGTCGCCTAGAGGCCGTGCCTGCACAAGTCAAGGCGCAGAAAGACCGGGAACCGACTCGCGGTGACTCTTGTTACATGGGAGACGGGCCGTTGCGCTCGCGAAACTATGGAGGAATCTCGTGACCAAGCCCTTCACTCTCGCTCTGCTCGCCGGTGCCGCTGTTCTCAGCGGCTGCACCGCCACGACGCGTAATGGGCCGATCGATGTGACGCGCTACCATCTCGGCCAGCCGATCACCGAACGCACCACGGTGGCGATCGAGCCGAACGGCGCGGGCGCGACCATCAGCCCCGAATATCAACTCTATGCCGATGCCGTGCGCCTTGAGCTGGAGAGCTACCTGCTTCTTTTGTTTTGGATTCAGTTTCCGATCTTATATCGCCGCAGTGGGCTTCAAGCGCATGTCGCGCGGCACCTATCGCGAGCAGCCGCCAGTCTCGATCGGCCTGGGCGGCGGCAGCTATGGTGGCGGGCGGCGCGGCGGCGGCGTGGGTGTCGGCGGTGGCGTTTCGTTCGGGATCGGCGGTAACACGCGCGAAATCTATGTTTCCGAACTCTCGGTGCAATTGCGTCGGCGCAGCGACAACAGCACCATCTGGGAAGGCAAGGCGCTGACCGAATCGGTTGGCGACCAACCCGCCGAGACGGCCGCAAGACTGGCCCGGGCGTTGTTCAAGGGCTTCCCCGGCGAGTCAGGCGTGACTATCACGGTGAGATGAGCATCCAGATCAACAGCGCTTTCGACGGCGGGAATATCCGCGTCCTGGGCATCCATAATGACAGCGCCGACCTAGAGATCGTGATCGATCACGAGTCCGATTTCTATCAATGGTTCCACTTCCGCGTGAGCGGCGCGAAGGGGCGGACGCTGACTTTTCGCATCCTGAATGCGGGGAGTGCCGCGTACGCATTCGGCTGGCCGGGGTACAAGGCACGGTGGAGTGCCGACCGTGAGGCATGGCGCACG